>NZ_JACHGL010000003.1 GCF_014207505.1 Leuconostoc carnosum | reverse complement strand
CCCATCCCGAACACAGAAGTTAAGCTCTATCACGCCGAAAGTAGTTGCCGGATCGCTGGCTGCGAGGATAGGAAGATGCGGTGCCGTACATAGGTAGCGAAAGTTACAACAGAGAAGTAGAGAGTTAGGAAGATTTGGAGAGGTGTCCGAGTCTGGCCGAAGGAGCATGGTTGGAAACCATGTAAACAAGGAATTGTTTCGAGGGTTCGAATCCCTTCCTCTCCATTATGGACGCTTAGCTCAGCTGGGAGAGCACCTGCCTTACAAGCAGGGGGTCACAGGTTCGATCCCTGTAGCGTCCATTGGCGAAAGTCAAGACCGGCACGCCGGGATAAAAGGATGCCGACTTAGCTCAGTTGGTAGAGCACCGCTCTTGTAAAGCGGGGGTCGAAGGTTCGAGTCCTTTAGTCGGCATGATTTCTGCGGAAGTAGTTCAGTGGTAGAACATCACCTTGCCATGGTGGGGGTCGCGGGTTCGAATCCCGTCTTCCGCTTCTATGCCGGCGTGGCGGAATAGGCAGACGCACAGGACTTAAAATCCTGCGATAGAGATATCGTACCGGTTCGATCCCGGTCGCCGGCATATATGCACCTATAGCGCAATTGGATAGAGCGTCTGACTACGAATCAGGAGGTTGCAGGTTCGACTCCTGCTAGGTGCATAGAGGTTGAAGGAATTCAAACTCTTTTTTAAGTTTAAAGGGGCAAAAGCTCTCGTAGAACTTTTCGGGACGTAGCTCAGCTTGGTAGAGCACCTGGTTTGGGACCAGGGGGTCGCAGGTTCGAATCCTGTCGTCCCGATTGGCAATAAAAGTTGTCAAAGAAGATCGCGGTGTAGCTCAGCTGGCTAGAGCGTCCGGTTCATACCCGGGAGGTCGAGGGTTCGATCCCCCCTGCCGCGATAGGCTCGATATAGGACCTTTAGCTCAGTTGGTTAGAGCAGACGGCTCATAACCGTCCGGTCGTTGGTTCGAGTCCAACAAGGTCCATGCAGGACTACTGTATTGAAACAATGGAGAATTACCCAAGTCTGGCTGAAGGGAACGGTCTTGAAAACCGTCAGGTCGAGAAATCGGCGCGTGGGTTCGAATCCCACATTCTCCTTAGGTAGAGATACCGATTAAAATTATCGCGGGATGGAGCAGTCTGGTAGCTCGTCGGGCCCATAACCCGAAGGTCGTAGGTTCAAATCCTGCTCCCGCAATTGGTCGCATGGTCTAGCTGGTTAGGACGCCTGCCTGTCACGCAGGAGATCGCGGGTTCGAGCCCCGCTGTGACCGTTTAGTATGAGCAGTACTAAGATGGCGCTGTAGCTCAGTTGGTAGAGCATACGATTGAAGCTCGTAGTGTCGGCGGTTCGATTCCGTCCAGCGCCATAGATACACAGAGTGTATCCGACAAAGGATCTGCGAATGTAGTTCAATGGTAGAATTCCAGCCTTCCAAGCTGGCTATGCGGGTTCGATTCCCGTCATTCGCTTTTATGCGGTATGCATAGAAAGAGGGCCTGTAGCTCAGTTGGTTAGAGCACTGTGTTGATAACGCAGGGGTCACAGGTTCGAGTCCTGTCAGGCCCATCAGATGAAGCAAGTCACGTGAGTGCCTTGCTTTTTTTGTCTTGGAAAATTGATACTTGCCTTTTGATATCTTTTTAGATACAATAAATTTATTAACTTACCATAATTAGGCGATCTAAGAAAGTTGTTGGTTGATGAAAAACAACAAGCTGAAACTCCAGTAAGTCACGATAGTTAGTGGGCAATGCCACTCGGTCGTCTCCGTTATCAGATGATGAGTGTTATATATTATGTTGATATATAAAAACTGGGTGGTACCACGGAATCGCGTTTTCGTCCCTTATCTTTTTTGATTAGGATGTGAACGCGTTTTTATATGAGTATAGTTAACTGACCTCTATTGGTTTAAAAAGGAGATAATTATAATGTTGGATATGAAGTATTTACGAAAAAATGTTGATGAGGCTAAGAGACGATTAGGTGATCGTGGTGTGTCTGCTGATCAACTAGATGAGCTACTTGCCTTGGATCAATCAAGACGTGATGCGATCCAAAAAGTAGAAGGATTAAAAGCTGAACGTAACACTGCATCAGATAAAATTGCATATGCTAAGCGTAATAAAGAAGATGCTAGTGTAGCGATTGCAGCTATGCAACGCGTTAGCGCTGAAATTAAAGAATTAGATGCACAACAGGCTTACCTTGACGAACAGGTGCAAAATTTATCTGCTCATTTACCTAATTTAGCAGCCAAAGAAGTACCTATTGGCGAAGATGAAACAGCTAATGTGGAACAACGTGTTTGGGCACCAGCTGACTATCAAAGTCGACCACATGCAGTTGAGAAAACACCAGATTGGTTACAAGCGCACTATGATATAGGTGAGACACTAGGAATTCTAGATTTTGAACGTGGCGCCAAGGTATCTGGTGCTCGTTTCTTATATTATGTTGGTGATGGTGCCAGGTTAGAACGTGCAGTTTATAACTTTATGTTGGATGAGCATCGTAAAGAAGGCTATACTGAAATGATTACACCAATTGTGGTGAATGATTCAGCAATGTTTGGAACAGGGCAATACCCCAAATTTCAAGATGATGCATATCGTGTTGAAGGTCTAACTCAAACTTATATTCCAACAGCCGAAGTACCATTAACAAACTACTATTCAGGTGAAACTTTACCTGCTGAAGAGCTTCCAATTAAATTTACTGCGTTATCGCCATCGTTCCGTAAGGAAGCTGGTGCAGCAGGCAAGGACACACGCGGCTTGATTCGTTTACACCAGTTTAATAAAGTTGAAATGGTTAAATTTACAAAGCCTGAACAGTCATATACAGAATTAGAGGCTATGACAGCGAATGCGGAAAATATTTTGCAAAAACTTGGCTTGCCATATCATGTTATTATGCTATCAACTGGAGATATGGGATTTTCAGCAGCTAAAACATATGATGTAGAAGTTTGGATGCCACAGCAAAATGTTTATCGTGAAATTTCTTCAGTATCAAATACTGAAGATTTCCAAGCACGTCGCATGCACATTACTTATCGTGATGATAATGACAAATTGCAGCTTGTTCACACGTTAAATGGTTCAGGACTTGCTGTTGGACGTACTGTCGCAGCTATTTTAGAGAATTACCAAAATGAAGATGGAACTGTAACAATTCCTGAAGTTCTGCGCCCATATATGGGGGGGCAAGAACAACTTAGAGCAACACCACATCATTAATCTAGTGATGTCTCTAATCAATATATTTATTGATTAGGGATTTTTTTGTGTAGAAGTTTAACGGTGTTATTAAGAGATATAAAATAGTTAAGCATGAAAATTCAAGTTTTGTTATAATAGAACGTAGATTATTGTGCGACAGAACGCACAAATTTAGATTTTATAGGAGAAGCATACAAGCTATTTAATTTTGTGTGCTAAAAATCATGGCAAATCCAATAAGAAAATTAGTTGATAACTCAAAAAAACAACTAAAAAAATTAAATCAGATTGCTGACCAAGTAGACAGCTATGCTGATAGTATGGCTGCAATGACTGATGAACAATTGCAAGCCAAGACAGCAGAATTCAAGCAACACATTGCTGACGAAATTGAAGACATTCAAGATAAAAATAAAAAAAATAAAGTGTTGGCCAATATTTTGGATGACATTTTACCGGAAGTATTTGCGGTAGCTCGTGAAGGGGCAAAACGTGTTCTTGGTCTTTATCCATTCCGGGTTCAAGTTATGGGTTCGGCCGTTTTGCATGGTGGAAACCTTGCTGAAATGCGAACTGGTGAAGGAAAAACATTGACAGCTACTATGGCTGTTTACCTAAATGCGCTTCCGGGTCGTGGTGTTCACGTTGTTACGGTTAATGATTATTTGTCATCACGTGATGCTGAACAAATGGGGCAGCTGTATAATTGGCTTGGTCTATCAGTGGGCGTTAACGTGGGTGATGCACCAGCAGATGAAAAACGTGCTGCTTATGATGCCGATATTACATATTCAACCAACTTTAATATTGGATTTGATTATTTGCGTGATAACATGGTTCGTCGTGCTGATGAACGTGTCATGCAGCGTGGTTTAAACTTTGCCTTGATTGATGAAGCTGATTCGATTTTAATTGATACTGCAAGAACACCGCTGATTATTTCTGGTCCTGGTTCTGGTGTATCACAGTTGTACTCACGTGCTGATCGGTTTGTTAAAACATTGCAACGCGATGAAGATTATAAATTGGACGAAGAAGCTAAGACAACAATGTTGACCAATGAAGGTATTCATAAAGCTGAAGTTTTCTTTAATTTGAATAATCTATATGATGCAGATGATACGGCATTGACACATCATATTGACCAAGCATTACGTGCTAATTATAATTATCTTCAAGATAAAGACTATGTTGTTCAAGACGGTGAAGTTAAGTTAATTGATCAAGCGACAGGTCGTATTTCTGAAGGTACGCGTTTATCTGATGGGTTACACCAAGCCATTGAGGCAAAAGAAAACGTTGAAGTGCAAGAAGAAAATAAGTCTATGGCACAGATCACGTATCAGAATTTGTTCCGAATGTACAAAAAGCTGTCAGGTATGACAGGTACAGCAAAAACAGAAGAAGAAGAATTACGTGAAATTTATAACATGGAAGTTATCACAATTCCAACCAACAAACCGATTAAACGTGTTGATTATCCGGACCTGCTTTATCCATCTGCGCGTGCGAAATACAATGCTGTTGTGAAACTAATTCAAGAATTACATACTAAAGGGCAGCCAGTGTTAATTGGTACGGGTTCTGTCGAATCATCGGAACTATTGTCGAAAATTTTGATGGCTCAAAATGTGCCACATAATGTTTTGAATGCCAAAAATAACGCTAAAGAGGCAGAAATCATTGCCAATGCAGGACAACGTGGTGCTGTAACAGTGGCCACGAATATGGCTGGTCGTGGGACTGATATTAAATTAGGACCAGGTGTTGCTGATCTTGGTGGATTATCTGTCGTTGCTACCGAACGACATGAATCTCGCCGTATAGATAACCAGCTACGTGGGCGTGCGGGTCGTCAAGGTGATGATGGATTCTCACAATTCTTCTTATCATTAGAAGATGACTTAATGATTCGTTTCGGTGCTGATCGAGTACGTATCATTTGGCAACGTATGAATTTGGATGAAGACGAGACAGTGATTACTAATCGTCTGATTACACGATCTGTTGAGTCAGCACAAAAACGTGTTGAAGGAAACAATTATGATACACGAAAGAATGTTCTGCAATATGATGATGTTGTTCGTGAGCAACGTGAATTAATATATAAACAACGTAATATCGTTATTGATGAAGAGAAGTCATTGGAGTGGGTATTACTGCCAATGGTAAAGCGAACGATTGACCGTGTTGTGGATGCACATACAGCAAGTAAGAAAACAGATGAGTGGCAGTTAGAACCAATTGTAACTTTTGCTGGCAATGTCTTAGTTCATGCAGATAGTTTATCTGTTGAAACATTGAAAAGCTTGTCAAGAGATGATATTAAGGCTAAATTACTTGGTTTGGCAAAAGAAAATTATCGTGAAAAGAAAGCACAATTGTACGATCCAGATCAATTATTAGAATTTGAGAAAGTAGTTATTCTACGTGCGATTGACCAGCATTGGACAGATCATATTGATGCTTTGGACCGCTTGCGCCAAGGTGTTGGTTTACGTGGGTATGGGCAATTAAATCCATTAATTGAGTATCAAAATGAAGCCTTTACCAATTTTAATCGTATGATAGCTGATGTTGAATATGATGCCACACGTACGTTTATGAAGGCTGAAATTCGTCAAAATTTACGCTCATAAGCTGATAACATATTAAATATAACGAACCTTGTGTTCGTTTTTATTTTGAAGGGACACAATATAATGGAAATTATCGATGCCAAACATACTTTAGCCGATATCCAAGAAAACATCACAAGATTCCGTGAGACATTAGATTTAGAGGCGTTGACGGAAGAAATTGCTGATTTTGAAAATCAAATGACAGAGTCTGGATTCTGGGATGACAATGTTAAAGCTCAAAAAATAATTGAAGAAAATAATGTGTTAAAAAATCGACGTGATTCTTTTTTGAATTTGACTACTCAAGCAGAAGAAATTGAAGTTTTGATTGAAATGATTTCTGAAGACCCAGAAGATAGCGATATGGCAGCCGAATTGGAAGATAGTGTTGTTAAGGCTCAAAAAGATGTTGAAGCTTATAATTTAGAACAATTATTGACCGAACCTTATGACGCCAATAATGCTATCTTAGAAGTTCATCCAGGATCTGGTGGGACTGAGTCGACGGATTGGGGTGCTAACTTGTATCGTATGTATACACGTTGGGCACAACAACATGATTTTCAAGTGGAAGTGTTAGATTATCATGCCGGTGATGAGGCTGGCATTGATAGTGCGACCATTAAAATTACTGGGCATAATGCTTTTGGGTTTTTGCGGAGTGAGAAAGGTGTACATCGCTTTGTTCGCATTTCACCATTTGATTCAGCAGGACGCCGTCATACCAGCTTCGTGAGTGTTGATGTCATGCCAGAATTAGATGACACGATTGAAGTCGAAGTTCGTGACGATGATATCAAAATGGATGTCTTCCGTTCTGGTGGAGCAGGTGGTCAAAACGTCAACAAAGTATCAACCGGCGTACGGTTGACTCACGAACCGACAGGTATTGTTGTTTCATCAACTGTTGAAAGAACACAATATGGTAACCGTGATTATGCAATGCGTTTGTTGAAAGGGAAATTATATCAATTGGAACTAGAGAAACAGGAAGCCGAGCGTGCTGCCTTAACTGGTGAAAAGATGGAAAACGGTTGGGGATCGCAAATTCGTTCATATGTGTTGCATCCTTATCAGATGGTTAAAGATCATCGAACAAATTATGAAACCAACCAACCTCAACAAGTACTTGATGGTGATTTAGATCCATTTATTAATGCCTACTTACAGTGGCAACTCAGTTTGAAAAATCCAAATTAACTTGTAAAGTCGAAACAATGCGTTTCGACTTTTTGTATCATAAAACAAATTATTTCCTAATCATGGTCTAATGGGTTATAATATAAGTCAACATTAGACATCAATTGCCAAACTGGAGGGCACAACATGGATAACAATTATACAGCAAGTGCACAAAATGTATTAGTTTTGGCTCAGGAACAAGCAAAGTACTTTAAGCATCAAGCAGTTGGGACAGAACACCTATTACTTGCCTTAGCAATCGAAAAAGAAGGGATTGCTAGCAAAATATTAGGACAGTTCAATATTGCAGATGATGACATACGTGAAGAAATTGAGCACTTTACGGGCTATGGCATGACTTCACGCTATGATAAAAATAGTTACTTACCTTACTCACCTAAGGCAGCAGATATTTTACGACAAGCAGGTGAAGAGTCACAGGCTTTGGCACAACCAACAGTCGGGACAGAACATATTTTGCTCGCTTTACTACAAGACGAAAGTATTTTGTCATCACGAATTTTATTAGCGTTGGATGCTAATTTACAAGATATGCGACGTGCTGTTTTACGTAAATTAGGTATTACGGACGTCCGCAAGCAGATGAAACAACGTACGAAACAGCAACAGACTCAAGGAACACCGACTTTAGATGGGTTAGCGCGTGACCTGACACAAATAGCTAGCGAAGGCAATATGGATCCGATTATTGGACGTGCAAAAGAAGTACGTCGAGTGATTCAAATTTTATCACGCCGCACCAAAAATAATCCAGTGTTAATTGGAGAACCTGGTGTCGGTAAAACAGCGATTGCCGAAGGATTGGCACAAAAAATTATAGCTGGTGAGGTACCTAGTGCTCTACAAGGTAAGCGAGTAATGGCATTAGACATGGGATCATTAGTAGCTGGTACGAAGTATCGTGGTGAGTTTGAAGATCGTTTGAAAAAAATCATTGAAGAAATATATAATGATGGAAAAGTTATTTTATTTATTGATGAATTACACACTTTAATTGGTGCTGGTGGTGCTGAAGGCGCTATTGATGCGTCAAATATACTAAAGCCTGCTTTGGCACGTGGAGAATTACAAACATTAGGTGCGACAACTTTTGATGAGTATCAAAAGTATATTGAGTCAGATGCTGCATTAGAAAGGCGATTTGCTTCAGTGACAGTTGAAGAACCTTCACAAGAAGATGCTATTGCTATTTTAACTGGGATTCGGCCAAAATTTGAAGCACATCATCAAGTTCAAATTGATGATGAAGCGGTTAAAGCTGCTGTTAAATTGTCATCTCGTTACATCACAGATCGTTTTTTGCCGGATAAAGCGATTGATTTGATTGATGAAGCTGGGGCTAAAGTTCGTATTGATGCCTCTGATCAGCCCAAACCTATCAATAAAAAGGTAGCGCATTTAGAAGGAATTTCGGCTGCTAAAGATGCTGCTATTGCAGCGCTTGATTTTGAAGAGGCGGCACGTTTGAGAAAGCAAGAAGGCAAGTTGCAAACTCAAATTGCTCGAGCAGAGGCAAAAAAGGCTGCAAACGATGCTAATTCAGATCAACCACAATACAGCTTACATGTTACCGAGGAAGATATTGCTGAGGTAATCTCACAACAAACAGGCGTTCCGTTGACGCAGCTTGAAAAAAATGAGCAACAACGACTAGTTAATCTAGAGGATGTTTTAGGACGTCGAGTTGTTGGTCAAAAAGAGGCAGTTTCAGCCGTGGCACGTGCCATTCGTCGTGCGCGTTCTGGCTTAAAAGATCCCAATCGACCTATTGGAACATTTATGTTTTTAGGACCAACTGGGGTTGGTAAAACAGAATTAGCTAAGGCGCTAGCTGAGGCAATGTTTGGTAGTGAGGATAATATGGTCCGCATTGATATGTCAGAATATCAAGAGCGTTGGTCATCTTCACGTTTAATTGGTTCGGCACCTGGTTATGTTGGTTATGATGAGGGTGGACAATTGACTGAACAGGTACGTAATCACCCATATTCTGTTATTTTGTTAGATGAAGCGGAAAAAGCGCATCAAGATATCTTTAATCTCATGTTACAAGTATTTGATGATGGCTATTTGACAGATTCTAAGGGGAGAAAAGTTGATTTTAGAAATACAATCATTATTATGACTTCTAACTTAGGTGCAACACGCTTGCGTGATGAAAAATCTGTTGGATTTGGGGCTGTTGATTTAAAAAATGATAGTGAAGCAGTTGCTGAAAAGATTCGTGAAACATTAAAAGAAACATTCAGACCAGAATTTATTAACCGGTTAGACGAAACAATTGTGTTTAAATCATTAACCAAAGAAGAATTACATGAAATTGTGAAGTTGATGAGTCGTTCGGTATTACAACGTGTGGCAGAACAAGGGATTTCAGTGAAAATTACACCGGCAGCAATTGATGTTGTTGCGAGTGCAGGATTCGATCCGGAGTATGGTGCGCGTCCAATTCGTCGTGCGTTACAGACAAAAATCGAAGATGTATTGAGTGAAGAATTATTGCAAGGTAATATTACTACGGAAAGTGCAGTCACTATTGGCGCTAGAAATGGTGAAATTAAAGTTACTATTAAGCCCGTTAAAAAGGCATCTGCAAAATCATAATTAAAAGGCAATCACCCTGATATGAGGATGATTGCCTTTTGTGATAAAATAACGATAAGCCAACCAATGAACAGAAAGGGGACAAATGGCAGCTCGTGTGTGCGTTTGATTGTCAGATAAATTAAAGCAAGTATAGACGTTACAAACAAAGTTAGCGCAAATCCATTGAGATCATTAATCAAAGCTAAGTTAAGCAGTACTGGAATATCACCTGATCCCATCGCACGTCGAATAAAGACGAGCCATAGGCTGATTGATAGGATACTAAAAGTCATCAGAAGATGTTGTTTATCGTGTACGTGTATGATGAGATACACTAGCCAAGGGATAAGAAGGTAGGCATGAATACTTTTGTCATGCCAATCTTCTAGTGAAAAAAATAGTAAAAATAAGCCGGTGATCCAAAGTGGCGGATTGCTAAAAAGTAGAGTGCCTATAATCGTACCTAAGCATTCAAATATCGCAATATGGCAGCCAAAATATTGCTGACAGTATCGACATTTGCCTTTGAGCATGATTACCGAAATAATGGGTATAGTGTCGTACCATAATAGCATATGACCACAATGTAAACAAAATGATCTCTTGTGCAAGAGACTGATATGGTGGTTGATGCGATCGGCTAAGCACATAATTGTCGAAATAAGTGTTGCATTTAAAATAAAAATCAATGAAATAGTCATAAAGCATGATACGATGACTGTAAGAAAAATACACAAAGTGCATCACTAAATTCCTATTTAAATTAGACAATTAACTCTCTATTGACTTTTATTCTGATTCTGGTATTATATTTAACGTGCTTTTAAGTAATCTGTTCTGTGATCACATCACAACGTGCTGAACGGCGTTATAAAGGTAACTACCAACAGATTTCGAGTGAGCATTTTTGTTTAAAGACATTTATGACACACCTGGAACTGTGAAACTAGTAAAAATTTAAGGAGAATGTAGCATGCCTACAATTAATCAATTGGTTCGTAAGCCCCGCAAGTCACAGTTGACTAAGTCAAAGTCACCAGCTTTGAACTTCGGCTATAACTCAATGAAGAAGAAAGCAACAAATAACGTTGCACCACAAAAGCGTGGGGTAGCAACTCGTGTCGGAACAATGACACCAAAGAAGCCTAACTCAGCTTTGCGTAAGTACGCCCGTGTGCGTCTTTCAAACTTATATGAAGTGACAGCTTATATCCCAGGTATCGGCCACAACTTGCAAGAACACTCTGTTGTTTTGATTCGTGGTGGACGTGTTAAGGATTTGCCTGGTGTACGTTACCACGTTATCCGCGGTGCATTGGATACTGCGGGTGTTGATGGTCGTATGACATCACGCTCAAAGTACGGCACAAAGGCGCCAAAGAAGTAAGAAGGAGACTGACTAATGCCACGTAAAGGTTATACTAAGCGTCAGGAAGTTTTGCCTGACCCTATTTACAATTCAAAACTCGTTTCACGTTTGATCAACAAGTTGATGCTTGATGGTAAGCGCGGAACTGCTTCAACAATCCTATATGATGCTTTTGATCATATCAAGGAAGCTACTGGTAATGAACCATTGGAAGTTTTCGAACAAGCCATGGAAAATATCATGCCAGTATTGGAAGTTAAAGCTCGCCGTGTTGGTGGATCTAACTACCAAGTGCCAATCGAAGTGCGCCCTGACCGTCGTACAACATTGGGATTGCGTTGGTTGGTAAACTATTCACGTTTGCGTAACGAACACACAATGGACGAACGTTTAGCTAAGGAAATCATGGACGCCGCTAATGACACTGGCGCATCTGTTAAGAAGCGCGAAGATACACACAAGATGGCTGAAGCTAACCGTGCATTTGCTCACTATCGTTGGTAATATAAACAACACAGCTTACTGGCTGTGATAGTTGTTTATTCCTACCATGCAATAATAGTGTAAAATGACAGTAGATGGTACGACGCTGCCAGCGTTTACCGTCAAAAAGCGAACACAATTCTGTGTCGCTTTTTGTTGCATATAGAACAAAACCAGGAGATAACTCACAATGGCAAAACGTGAATACCCACTAGATCGTACACGTAATATTGGTATCATGGCCCACATTGATGCGGGTAAGACGACCACTACGGAACGTATCTTGTACTATACCGGTAAAATTCACAAAATTGGTGAAACACATGATGGTGCTTCACAAATGGATTTCATGGAACAAGAAAAAGAACGTGGAATCACGATTCAATCAGCCGCAACAACAGCTGTTTGGCATGGTTTCTTTGATCAATTCGCTAAGACACCTTACCGTGTTAATATTATCGATACACCAGGTCACGTGGACTTCACTATCGAAGTTGAACGTGCTCTGCGTGTGCTTGATGGTGCCGTAGCCGTACTTGATGGTGCTGCTGGTGTTGAACCTCAGACCGAAACTGTTTGGCGTCAAGCAACAACATATGACGTACCACGTATCGTGTTTGTTAACAAGATGGATAAGATGGGCGCTGATTTCCAAATGTCAGTTGACTCAATCCACGAACGTTTGCAAGTCAATGCGGAAGCTATTCAATGGCCTATTGGTGCAGAAGATGACTTCGAAGCTGTTATTGATTTAATCACAGAAGAAGCTTATTATCCAGTCGATGACTTGGGTGAAAAGTGGGAACCACGTGAAATTCCTGCAGAATTGAAAGATTTAGCAGACGAGAAGCATAATACATTGATTGAAGCAGTTGCTGATGTTGATGATGAATTGATGGAAAAGTATCTTGAAGGTGAAGAGATTTCAGTTGATGAATTGAAAGCTGCAATCCGTCGCGCGACTTTGGCATTACAGTTCTACCCAGTTCTTGCAGGTTCTGCCTACAAGGATAAGGGTGTTCAAATGATGTTGGATGCTGTTGTTGATTACCTACCAGGACCTTTGGATGTTAAACCATATATTGCTAATGATCCAAAAACTGGTGAAGAAGTTGATTTGATTGCTGATGATGACAAGTCGTTTGCTGCCTTGGCTTTCAAGATCATGACAGATCCATTCGTTGGCCGTCTAACATTTATGCGTGTTTATACAGGTACTTTGAAATCAGGATCATATGTACAAAATACATCATCTGATTCACGTGAACGTGTTGGTCGTTTGCTACAAATGCATGCGACATCACGTACTGAAATTGAAGAAGTATTTTCAGGTGATATTGCCGCAGCTATTGGTTTGAAAAACACAACAACTGGTGATTCTTTGACATCTGTTGATCATCAATTGGTACTTGAATCAATGGAATTCCCAGAACCTGTGATTGAATTAGCTATCGAACCAAAGACTAAGGCTGATCAAGATAAGTTGTCAAATGCTATCCAAAAGTTAGCGGAAGAAGATCCATCATTCCGTGCAACTACAAACCAAGAAACTGGTGATACTTTGATCGCTGGTATGGGTGAGTTGCAGTTGGATATTATGGTTGACCGTATGCGTCGTGAGTTTAACGTTGAAGCAACTGTTGGTGCACCACAAGTTGCTTACCGTGAAGCTTTCACAAAGACAGTTCAAGCACGTGGATTCTTCAAGCGTCAATCTGGTGGTAAAGGTCAATATGGTGATGTTTATATTGAATTCTCCCCAAATGAAGAAGGTGCAGGATTCGAATTCGATGACGCTATCGTTGGTGGTGTAGTTCCTCGTGAATATATTCCATCTGTTGAAGCTGGTTTGAAGGATGCATTGAATGCAGGTCCTTTGGCTGGATTCCCATTGGTTGATTTGAAGGCTAAGTTGTACGATGGTTCATATCACGATGTCGATTCTTCTGAAGCTGCCTTTAAGATTGCTGCATCTTTGGCATTGAAGGAAGCTGCTAAGACTGCTGGTGCTGTTATCCTTGAACCAATCATGGCTGTTGATATTGTTGCGCCTGAAGACAACCTTGGTGATGTTATGGGACACGTTTCAGCACGCCGTGGTATGATTGAAGGACAAGAATCACGTGGACCTGTTTTGGCTGTTAAAGCTAAGGTGCCTTTGTCAGAAATGTTTGGCTATGCAACTACTTTGCGTTCAGCTACACAAGGTCGTGGTACTTTCCAAATGGTATTCGATCACTATGAAGCCGTTCCTAAGAACATTCAAGAAGAAATCATCAAGAACAGTGGTGAAGAGAAATAATTAAAGTTTGATTTGTTGGCTATCTGTTTGATGACATATAATCAAGGATACTAACAGACAATAAAATTAATTTTAAACTGACTGATGGTTCAGTATAAACGGTGTCACTCTTATGAGTGACACCGTTTTAATTTAAATATTTTTGGAGAAATTATGAATAGACAATACAGTAAATTCCTGATACCCGGCATTATAGTGGTTGGCATGGTCTTGCGTTTACCATTTACTTCGATACCGCCGATTATTAGTGATATTGCTAAATCACAACATGTGTCGGTGGAACAATTGGGTATTTTGACAACAGTGCCATTGATTGCCTTTGCAGTATTTTCGTCAATTGTACCGAAAATAGCAGAAAAATTGGGATTAGAACGTGCTTTTGCATTGATGTTGCTGTTGATGACTATTGGATCATTAATGCGTATTGTTAATACACCTTTCTTGTATTTTGGTACGTTGTTGATTGGTATTGGCATTGCGCATATGAATGTTTTATTACCAAGTGTTGTACGAACTTATTTTCCGAGTAGAATTGGACCAGTAACATCAATATTTGTTTTTAGTATGGGTTTGGCAACTGCAGTCGGATCAAGTTTGGCGGCACCTATTACGCATGCCACGAATTGGCATGTTTTCGTGATTATTTTGACATTACTGTTAGGCTTAGCATTACTCGTTTGGTTGCCAAATGTTGTTTTTTCAAATAAAAATAAGGCTAAACGTGCGACATTAAAAAGTAGTACGTTACCATTAACAAGTACGCGCGTTTGGCAGAATAAGTATGCTTGGATGTTGTTGTTTTTTAGTGGTATGCAATCAGCTATGTTCTATGTGATAATGGCTTGGGGACCAACCATGGCCATACAAAGCGGCTTATCAGCTACAGTTGCTGGTCTGTTTGTCGGAATTAATGCCTTAATTGGCTTACCATTTGCTTTGATAGTACCAACAATTATAGCGCATTTCAATAGTAGACAGCGGCAGATATTTGTGGCAAGTTTCTCGACGATTGGTATCATTGGCTATGTCTTATTATTGGTACCACAAGATACTTTTGGTTACTGGCTGACCATTAATTTATTTATCGGTGTTAGCACTGCATCGCTTTTTCCTTATGTGATGGCAACATTTGGTTTAAAAACTAGTACACCAAGTCAAACAGCACAACTCTCTGGTATGGCACAAAGTGGCGGTTATTTAATTGCAGCATGTGGACCTGCTTTATTTGGTTATGGTTTTATTTGGTTTAACAGCTGGAAACCGCAGATTATAGTAATAACCGTGCTGTTTATTATAATGACTATCGTAATTATTTTGGTGGAAAAACAAGATAAAATATTAAAGTGAAAAAGCATGTAACGGATGAAGTTGCATGCTTTTCTTGTTACAATGTACTTATTGACTAAAAGTGAGGATTGGGCATTGACTAATACATCAACACCAATTATTGAGTTTAAAAACATTAGTTTATCATATGATGATAATGAAGTTTTGAAGAATATTGATTTGGAACTTGAAGCAGGTAAATTTTATACGTTATTAGGACCTTCAGGTTCAGGAAAAACGACTATCTTAAATTTGATTTCCGGTCAGTTAACTGCAACACACGGCAATATATTGTTTGAAGGCAATGTTATTAATGATGTGCCTGTTGAAAAACGTAATATGAATACGGTTTTTCAAGATTACGGATTGTTTCCAAATATGAATGTTTATGACAATGTGGCTTTCGGACCAAGTATTAAAGGTATGAATAAAGCCACGATTAAGACAAAAGTCACAGAAATGCTTGATTTAGTGAAATTAAGTCAGTTTGCTGATCGAGAAATTAATGAATTGTCCGGTGGTCAGCGTCAACGTGTAGCAATCGCACGTGCTTTAGCAAATGATCCAGAGATATTATTGTTAGATGAGCCATTATCGGCATTAGATTATAAGTTACGTAAGGATATGCAGTCTGAATTACGCGAAATTCAACAGCGTTTGGGGATTACTTTTGTTTTCGTAACACATGATCAAGAAGAAGCCTTGGCTATGTCGGATTGGATTTTCGTCATGAACGATGGTGTCATACAACAAAATGGTTCACCGGAAGATATTTATGACGAGCCGATTAACCATTTTGTTGCTGATTTTATTGGCGAATCAAATATCTTAGATGGTATTATGAAAGCCGATTATTTGGTGCATTTCGTAGGTAAAGATTTTGAAAATGTTGATGCTGGTATGCGACCAAACGAACGTGTTGAGGTTGTTTTACGTCCAGAAGATTTGGATTTGACGACAGTAGATCAGGCTAAGTTAATTGTAACAATTGAAGACCAGTCATTTCGAGGGGATTATTATGAAATCACCGCTATTGATGATGATGGTAATGAATGGCAAGTACAAGCTACTAATAAAGCAACCGTGGGCTCGCGGCTAGGCTTAACGTTTGATCCCGAAGATATTCATATTATGCGATTTAATGAATCTGAGGATGACTTTGATGCACGCTTGGAGAGTTATGATGATGATGCCGCGGAGTAAGAAACAACGTCAATTATTCTATCTAGTGCCATATGGTGCGTGGCTGCTGTTATTCGTAATTGTACCGCTGTGCCTACTTGTTGTTCAATCTTTAATGACTCAAAACGGGCATTTTACGCTGAATAACTATGCTATATATTTTTCCAGTGGTACGTATTTACGGATGACATTTAACTCAGTTTGGTTTGCTTTTTTAATTACAATTATCACCTTAATTATCAGTTATCCTACGGCTTATTTTTTGAATCAATTAAAGCAAAAACAATTCTGGTTACTTTTAATTATTTTACCTACTTGGATTAATTTGTTATTAAAGACGTATGCATTTATTGGTTTATTATCGAAAACAGGATCAGTAAATACTTTCTTGAATTTGTGGGGAATCGCGCCTAAACAGTTATTGTTTTCTGATTGGAGTTTTCTCTTAGTTGCGGCCTATATTGAAATCCCCTTTATGATTTTACCTATTTTTAATTCATTAGCTGAAATCAACCCACGATTAGAGCAAGCTAGTCGTGATTTAGGTGCAAATAAATGGCAGACGTTACGGTATGTAACTGTGCCGCTATCTATGACAGGTGTCAAAGCTGGGATTCAAGCAGTCTTTATCCCGAGTTTGTCATTATTTATGATCACACGTTTAATCGGTGGTAACCGTGTCATTACCTTGGGTACAGCCATTGAAGAACACTTTTTGGTCACGCAAAATTGGCACTTAGGTTCAACGATTGGTGTTATTTTGATTATTGCGATGGTCATTACGATGAGTATTACTCGTGATCGCGTCCGTAAGCATTCACGAAAGCGAGGCTGAGATAATGTATAAAAAAATTAAATGGTCTTACTTATATTTGTTATTCGTCTTTATATTGTTATATTTACCTATTTTCTTTCTGGTTGTCTATTCTTTCAACGCAGGGGATGTCATGCAAGGATGGGATGGCTTTTCACTTAAGCATTATAATGAATTATTTGCTGATACCCGCATATTAGAAATTATTGTTAACACCTTTTTGATTGCTTTGTTGTCATCACTTTTGGCAACGGTTATTGGCACAGCTGGTGCATTGTATATATATAATCAAACAAACGCGCTGACGAAAAATATTTTTCTGTCATTAAATAATATCTTATTGGTATCGCCGGATGTTATTATTGGTGCTTCTTTCTTAATTTTATTTACGGTAGTAGGATTTTCGCTTGGTTTTGTTTCAGTATTATTGGCACATATTGCCTTTAGTATTCCTATTGTAGTATTGATGGTCTTGCCACGACTGCAAGAAATGAACCAGTCATTAGTAATCGCTGCAAAAGATTTAGGTGCTGGTAATTGGCAAATGCTTTCGCGCGTTATTTTACCGGTCATCTCACCAGGCATATTAGCAGGATTTTTTATGGCTTTGACTTACTCATTAGATGACTTCGCTGTGACATTTTTCGTGACAGGTAATGGTTTCTCAACGTTATCAGTAGAAATTTACTCTCGTGCACGACAAGGTGTGAGCCTGGAAATTAACGCCTTGTCTGCGATGATGTTTTTGGTATCGTTAGCATTGGTGTTCATATATTATGTCATCTCGACACGTTTTGCAAAAAGTAAGAAACGTGGAACACGCCTCGTCTTACCTGCATCGGAGGGCTTATAATCATGAAGAAAATACTTGTTAGTGTTTTATCATTGTTTGTGTTGCTTATGATGTTGTTTGGCTTAAAAAATTATTTTTCTACACAAACAGGTTCTGGTGTATCATCAGGGAAGGTGTTGAATCTTTATAATTGGGGAGATTACATTGATCCAGCGTTACTTAAAAAGTTTACGCGCGAAACAGGTTATAAGGTAAGTTACGAAACATTTGATTCTAATGAAGCGATGTATACCAAAATCAAACAGGGTGGCACTTCTTATGACCTAACCATTCCTTCCGAATATATGCTAGAAAAAATGAAGAAAGAAAATTTGTTACTACCTCTAGACCACAGTCGATTAACTGGTTTAAAAAATTATGATGATCGCTTTCTCAATCAAATTTTTGATCGAGGTAACAAATATTCTTTACCATATTTCTGGGGAACATTGGGTATTCTGTATAATGATAAATTTGTAAATGCTAAAGATATTAAACATTGGGATGATTTGTGGTCGACAAAATTTAGAAATAAAATTATGCTGATTGATTCTGCCAGAGATGTTTTGGGATTTACTTTGATGACACAAAATAAATCTGTCAATACACGTTCAGCTGCTGACTTGGCTGCGGCACAGGGAAAACTAACGACATTAATGCCTAATGTTAAAGCTATTGTGGCCGATGAAATTAAAATGTACATGGCTCAAGAAGAGGCGGCAATTGCCATCACATATTCGGGTGAAGCTGCTGAAGCCATGTCGAATAATAGTCATTTGCATTATCTTGTGCCTAGCGAGGGCTCTAACTTATGGTTTGATAATATTGTCATGCCAAGAACAGCTAAACACAAGGATGCGGCCTATGCCTTTTTGAATTTTATGAACGATCCAAAAAATGCAGCGCAAAATGCTGAATACATTGGTTATGCGACACCTAATAAAAAAGCTTTCCAAATGTTACCAAAAGCAATTCGTACAGATCAACAATTTTATCCAAACGCTAAGGTTGTTGAGCGCCTGCAAGTGTATGATGATTTGGGACGAAAATGGACTGAGAAGTATAATGATGCTTTCTTAGAATTTAAGATGACACAACGCTAATAAATAAAATAGACAACGCTAACGTTGTTTTTTATTTGATACAACTTTTAAAATTGATTAGAAATATGGGCATAAGCGGTGATCATAAAAAGTCGAATTAAATCGTGCTAAAAGCCTTGCATTGTGATTGCTTTTTTGGTATTATATTTAAGTACGCTTTTGAGAAGGTCATTACATAAACCGCTCAAAATACTGGTGTATCAATATTTAGCGATGATGGTTAAGGTTGCGACACGCGCGGCCGCGTTGCCGAGGGCGCGCAAAACACAAGCAGTGTTGTCGGTTTTTAATCGGAGTTAGCTGATTTACAAAATCAACGAGGAGGCACGAAATAATGGCACAAAAGAAGATCCGTATCCGTTTGAAGGCATACGAACACCGTATCTTAGATCAATCAGCAGAAAAAATTGTTGAAACAGCTAAGCGTACGGGCGCAGGAATTGCTGGCCCTATCCCATTGCCAACTGAACGTACATTGTATACAGTTCTACGTTCACCACATAAGCACAAGGATAGCCGTGAACAATTTGAAATGCGCACGCACAAGCGTTTGATCGATATTGTGAACCCTACTGACAAGACAGTTGACGCATTGCGTAAACTTGAATTGCCATCAGGTGTTGCAATTGAAATCAAGTTATAATCTTAACGGATACATTTCAGACCTCACTGAGGCAAAATTAAGAAAATAATTAAGGAGATTAGTCATGACTAAAGGTATCTTAGGCCGTAAAGTCGGTATGACTCAGGTTTTCACTGAAACTGGTGAATTGATCGCCGTAACTGTTGTTGAAGCTACACCTAACACTGTTTTGCAAGTTAAAAATGCAGAAACAGATGGGTATAATGCATTACAACTTGGTTACCAAGATAAGCGCGCAGTTTTGTCAAACAAACCTGAACAAGGTCACGCTTCTAAAGCAAACACGACCCCTAAGCGCTACGTTCGTGAAATCCGCAATGCGGAAGGCGAATTTAACGCAGGGGATGAGATCAAGGTTGATACATTCGCAGCTGGTGATTACGTCGACGTAACCGGAATCACGAAGGGACATGGCTTCCAAGGTAACATCAAGAAAGATGGTCAGTCTCGTGGACCTATGGCTCACGGTTCTCGTTACCACCGTCGCCCAGGTTCAATGGGTGCTGTTATCAACCGTGTATTTAAGGGTAAGCTATTACCTGGACGCATGGGTAACAACAAGCGCACAATGCAAAATGTTGCTATCGTTCATGTTGACGTTGAAAATAACTTGTTGTTGTTGAAGGGTAACGTCCCTGGTGCAAACAAGTCACTTTTGACAGTTAAGTCAACTGTTAAAGTTAATGCAAAGCATCCTGAAGTTAAGATGGCTGGTGCCTCTGCATCTGCTGTTGCAACTGAAGAAGCTTAATATAATTTATATAGAAAGGAGAACAATCAATCATGACTAAAGTTGCTGTATTAAAGCAAGATGGTAGTCAAGCCACTGAAATCGAATTAAACGATACAGTTTTTGCTATCGAACCTAATAACGCCGTTATTACAGACGCCGTTTTGATGCAACGTGCATCAATGCGTCAAGGTACACATTCTGTTAAAAATCGTTCAGCGGTTTCTGGTGGTGGACGTAAGCCTTGGAAACAAAAGGGTACTGGTCGTGCACGTGCCGGTTCAATTCGCGAACCGCAATTCCGTGGCGGTGGTATTGTCTTCGGACCTACACCTCGCTCATATGCATACCGCATTAACCGTAAAGCATACCAATTGGCTTTGAAGTCAGTTTTGTCACAAAAGGTTTCTGATGGAAAGTTAGTTGTTGTCGATGCTTTGTCATTTGAGGCACCTAAGACACAAGACTTTAAAAAAGTTTTGACAAACTTGTCAGCTAGCACAAAAACATTAGTAGTTGTTGATGAAGATAACGAAAATGCAATCTTGTCAGCACGTAATTTGGCTAATGTTCAAGTTATGACAACAAAGGGTATTAACGTACTTGATGTTGTTAATGCAGATAAGCTGGTGATTGTTCAATCATCAATCGAAGAAATCCAAGGAGGTCTTGCCTAATGGATGCACGCGATATTATCCGTCGCCCTATCATCACTGAAGCATCAATGGCGCAAACTGAACGTAAGCGCTATGTCTTCGAAGTTGATGTCCGCGCTACAAAGCCTCAAATCAAGAAGGCTATTGAAGAAATTTTTGACGTTCAAGTTTCTGGCTTGAACACAGCAAATGTCCGTGGTAAGAAAAAGCGTCAGGGCCGTTATGTTGGTTACACACGTAAGTTGAAAAAGGCAACGGTAACGTTGTCAAAAAATTCAAAAGATATTCAAATTTTTAACGAAGGTTAATTCTAAATAGGAGGATAAGACATTGGCTATCAAGAAGTATAAGCCAACCTCTAACGGACGTCGTAATATGACGACTTCAGATTTTTCTGAAGTTACAAAATCAACGCCCGAAAAGAGTTTGTTGGCAAAAAAGTCAAAGACTGGAGCTCGTAATAATTCTGGTCGTATGACAGTGCGTCACCATGCTGGTGGGCACAAGCAAGCCTACCGTGTGGTAGATTTCAAGCGTATTAAAGATAACAAGACAGCTACTGTTAAAGCTATCGAATATGATCCAAATCGTACTGCCAATATTGCTTTGGTTGTGTATGAAGATGGTATTAAGTCATATATCTTGGCGCCAAAAGGACTTAAGGTTAACGATAAAGTACAATCTGGTCCTGATGCCGACATTAAGATCGGCAATGCCTTGCCATTAGGTATCATTCCTGAAGGTACTTTGATTCATAATATTGAATTAAAGCCTGGTAAAGGTGGTCAATTGGCTCGCTCAGCTGGAACGTCAGCACAAATCTTAGGTAAAGATGGAAAATATGTCATTGTACGTCTTACATCAGGTGAAGTTCGTTTGGTCCTAGCGACTAACCGTGCAACAATTGGTGAAGTCGGTAATGCTGAACATTCATTGATTAACTGGGGTAAAGCTGGACGTAACCGTTGGCGTGGAAAGCGTCCACATGTTCGTGGATCAGTAATGAACCCTAACGATCATCCGCATGGTGGTGGTGAAGGTAAAGCACCAGTTGGTCGTCCAAGTCCTATGTCACCATGGGGTAAGAAGACCGCTGGTAAGAAGACTCGCGATAATAAGAAGGCGTCAACAAAGCTTATCGTTCGCGGTCGTAAGAGTAAGTAAGGGAAAGGAGATAACTAATGGCTCGTAGTTTAAAAAAGGGACCATTTGCGGACCCACACTTGCTTAAGAAGATTGAGGCGCAAGTTGATTCTGAAAAGAAATCTGTAATCAAGACTTGGTCACGTCGTTCAACAATCTTCCCAAGCTTTATCGGTTTCACAATTGCCGTTTATGATGGTCGCAAGCATGTCCCAGTTTATGTCCAAGAAGACATGGTTGGGCACAAGTTGGGCGAATTTGTTCCAACTCGTACATTCAAAGGTCACAAGGCTGATGATAAAAAGACTGGTAAAAAATAAAGGAGGAAATTGAAAAATGGCTGAACAAGTTACTTCAGCTCGTGCGACAGCCAAGATCGTTCGCGTTGCCCCTCGTAAGGCACGCTTGGTTCTTGACACAATTCGTCGTAAGAGCGTTAACGAAGCATACGCAATTTTGAAGTTCCTACCTAACACTTCTACTGAAGATATTTACAAGGTTTTGAACTCAGCAGTTGCTAATGCTGAAAATAACTTCTCATTAGACCGAGAAGATCTTATTGTGAAGGAAGCCTTTGCTAACGAAGGACCTACGCTTAAGCGTTTCCGTCCTCGTGCCAAGGGTTCTGCTTCACCTATCAATAAGCGTACAAGCCACATTACAATTGTGGTTGCTGAGAAGGAGGCAAAGTAATGGGTCAAAAGATTAACCCTACTGGATTCCGTGTTGGCGTTATTCGCGACTGGGATGCAAAGTGGTTTGCTGACAAGGCTGATTATGCTAACCAACTTCACGAAGACTTGCGTATTCGTAAGTATATCGAAAAGAATTTAGCGGACGCCGCAGTTGATCGCATCGAAATTGAACGTAGCACAAAATCTCGTGTTGACGTTTCTGTTCACACAGCTAAGCCGGGCATGGTTATTGGTAAAGGTGGTTCCGAGGTTGAAAAGCTTCGTACACAACTTGCCAAATTGACTGATGTTGATGAAAAGGGACGTTCAAAACGTGTCTTTATCAATATTGTTGAAATCAAGAAACCTGATTTGTCTGCTCATTTAGTTGGACAACAAATTGCTGGTGATTTGGAACGCCGTGTTGCTTTCCGTCGCGCAATGCGTGGTGCTATTCAACGCACAACACGTTCAGGTGCTAAGGGTATCAAAGTAATGGTTTCTGGTCGTTTGAACGGCGCAGATATTGCTCGTATTGAACAATATACTGAAGGAACCGTGCCTTTGCATACTTTACGCGCAGATATTGATTATTCATGGGACGAAGCAATGACTGCTTACGGTAACTTGGGTATCAAAACTTGGATTTATCGTGGTGACATTTTACCACAAAAAAAGAACAGTAAGTAAGGAGGGAAGCAAACATGTTAGTACCAAAGCGTGTTAAATTCCGTCGTGTACACCGTGGTCACATGCGTGGCGAAGCAAAAGGTGGCAAGACGGTATCATTCGGTGAATATGGCTTGCAAGCAACAACTTCAAGTTGGATTACTAACCGTCAAATTGAAGCTGC
The DNA here is from genome assembly GCF_014207505.1 of Leuconostoc carnosum. Classification (GTDB taxonomy): domain Bacteria; phylum Bacillota; class Bacilli; order Lactobacillales; family Lactobacillaceae; genus Leuconostoc; species Leuconostoc carnosum. Next base: position 232,257 of record NZ_JACHGL010000003.1, on the reverse strand, counting down.
CCGTACTGCAATGACACGTTATATGAAACGTGGTGGTAAGGTTTGGATTAAAATCTTCCCTCACAAATCATATACATCTAAAGGTGTCGGTGTTCGAATGGGTAACGGAAAAGGTGCACCTGAAGGTTGGGTTGAACCAGTTAAACGTGGTAAGGTAATGTTTGAAGTCGCAGGTGTTCCTGAAGCAACTGCGCGTGAAGCATTACGTTTAGCACAACACAAGTTGCCTGTACGTACAAAGATTATTGCTCGGGAGGCTGAATAATGGCTAAAGCAAGTGAGTTAAAAGAATTGTCACTTGCGGATTTGCAAAAGCACGAAGCCGAATTCAAGGAAGAATTATTCAACCTACGTTTTCAATTGGCTACTGGTCAACTTGAAAACACGGCACGTATTGCACAAGTTCGTAAGGACATTGCACGAGTTAAGACAATTATCCGTGCACAAGAATTGGCAAATGCCAATAAATAAGACGAAAGGAAGAAGCTGAAAAATGAGTGAAGAACGTAATGCTCGTAAGGTTTACCAAGGCCGTGTTGTATCAGATAAGATGGACAAAACAATTACTGTTGCTGTTGATACTTATGTGACTCATCCTGTTTATGGTAAGCGTGTTAAGTACACAAAGAAGTTTAAAGCCCATGATGAAAACAATAGCGCTAAGGATAACGATATTGTTCAAATCATGGAAACACGTCCTTTGTCTGCAACTAAGCACTTCCGTTTGGTTAAGATCGTTGAAGAGGCAGTTATTCTCTAATTCGTTCGATACTAAATCGTCGTAATTAATTGCTAACTAAGGAGGAAGAACCATGATTCAACAAGAGAGTCGTTTAAAAGTGGCTGACAACTCTGGCGCACGTGAAATCTTGACGATTAAAGTGCTCGGTGGTTCAGGCCGTAAGTTTGCTGGTGTAGGGGACGTTATTGTTGCTACAGTTAAGCAAGCTATCCCTGGTGGTAACGTAAAGAAGGGTGACGTCGTTAAGGCTGTTATCGTTCGTACTGTTTCTGACGTTCGTCGTACAGATGGTTCATACATCAACTTTGATGAAAATGCCGCTGTTATCGTTAAGGACGACAAGTCACCAGTTGGTACACGTATTTTTGGCCCTGTTGCACGTGAATTGCGTGACAGCAACTATATGCGTATCGTTTCATTGGCACCAGAAGTGCTCTAATACTGACAAGGAGGAGCCAAATCATGTTTGTAAAAACAGGTGATAAGGTTCGCGTCATTGCCGGCAAAGATAAGGGAAAAGAAGGCACAATCACTAAGACTGTTGCTGGAACAGAACGTGTCATTGTCGAAAACGTGAACATCGTTAAAAAGCATCAAAAGCCTTCTAACGAATACCCACAGGGTGGTGTTATCGATATCGAAGCACCAATCCACGTATCAAACGTGCAACTGCTTGACCCTTCAACAAATGAACCAACTAAAGTTGCGTTCAAAATTGAAGATGGCAAGAAAGTTCGCGTATCTAAAAAGTCTGGTAACGTACTAGGCTAATATTGAAAGGTGAAATCATTTTCATGGCTAACGCATTAAAAGAAAAATATGTTAATGAAGTTCAACCTGCTTTGATCGAAAAGTTTAACTTTAAATCATCAATGCAAGCACCAAAAATTGAGAAGATTGTTCTTAATATGGGTGTTGGTGATGCAGTTTCAAACTCAAAGAACTTGGATGAAGCGGTTGAAGAATTGAAGTTGATTGCTGGTCAACAGCCAGTAATTACAAAGGCAAAGAAGTCAATCGCTGGTTTCCGATTGCGTGAAGGTATGGCAATTGGAACTAAGGTTACATTACGTGGCGAACGTATGTATGAATTCTTAGACAAGTTGATCAATGTTTCATTGCCTCGTGTTCGTGATTTCCGTGGTGTATCATCAAAGGCCTTTGATGGTCGTGGTAATTACACTTTAGGTATTCGTGAACAATTGATTTTCCCAGAAATCGATTTCGACAAAGTAAACCGCGTACGTGGCTTGGACATTGTTGTTGTAACAACTGCCCAAAGCGATGAAGAAGGTCGCGAATTATTGGCACTTTTGGGTCTACCATTTGCCAAGTAATTAGTCGTTAAAAAACGCTTGTTACTCTTAATTAAAAAAGAGTGACGCGTTTTTAACTGTTATTGACGAAAATAGTCTATAATAGTTAAGAGCGTGTCATTTAACTATGTCTCGTTCAAAAATAAAAGGAGGATATCGATAGATGTCTATGACTGATCCAATTGCTGATTTATTGACACGTATTCGTAATGCCAATTTGGCACATCACGAAATCGTTGAAATTCCAGCATCAAAAATTAAAAAGAGCATTGCTGAAATTCTGAAATCAGAAGGTTTCATCCGCGATGTGGAATACATTGAAGATAACAAGCAAGGTGTTATCCGTGTATTTCTTAAGTACGGTGAAGACCGTAACCGCGTGATTACAGGAATTAAGCGTGTTTCAAAGCCAGGTTTACGTAAGTATACTAAGGCTGACGCACTACCAAAGGTTTTGAATGGTTTGGGAATTGCTATTATCTCAACTTCTGCAGGTGTTATCACTGATAAAGAAGCACGTTCAAAGCAAGTTGGTGGCGAAGTTCTCGCTTACGTTTGGTAATATATCTAAGAAAGGAGACTTACCATGAGCCGTATTGGAAATAAAGTAATTACATTACCAGCAGGTGTTGAAGTATCACATGAAGATAACACTGTCACTGTTAAAGGCCCTAAGGGAACATTATCACGTGAAATAGCATCACAAATTTCGATGTCTATCGAAGGCACTGAGGTTGCATTTTCACGTGCTAGTGACGACAGTAAGACAAGAGCTTTGCATGGTACAACGCGTGCAAACGTTGCTAACATGGTTGAAGGTGTATCTGAAGGATTCACTAAGACATTGAAGCTTGTTGGTGTTGGATACCGTGCTGCAAAGTCAGGATCAAAGTTGACTTTGTCAGTTGGGTACTCACACCCAGTTGTCTTTGAAGATCGCGAAGAGTTGACAGTTGAAGTGCCAGATGCATTGACTATCAAAATTTCAGGTATTTCAAAGCAAAAAGTTGGAGATTTAGCAGCTGAAATTCGTGCTGTTCGTTCACCAGAACCTTATAAAGGTAAAGGTATTCGTTACGAAGGTGAAGTTGTTCGTCGTAAGGAAGGTAAGACTGGAAAGTAAAAACCTATTTAGGTTCTTATTTAGACAGTGTTATTAACTTGTAAAACTAATAAATATATTAAAATGGTGAAAGCCATCAGAAAAGGAAAGCACAGCTATGATTTCAAAACCAGATAAAAATAAGCTCCGCGTAAAGCGCCACAAGCGTGTTCGTGGAAAGATTTCTGGTACTGCTGCTCGCCCACGTTTGAACGTATTTCGTTCTAATGCAAACATCTACGCGCAATTAATTGATGACGTAGAGGGTGTAACGCTAGCAAGTGCCTCAAGCCATGATACAGAAGTATCAGGTACAAAAACGCAACAAGCTACTAAAGTTGGTGAATTGATCGCTACACGTGGAAAAGCTGCAGGACTCGAAGATGTTATCTTTGATCGTGGTGGCTACTTGTACCACGGTCGTGTTCAAGCATTAGCAGAATCAGCCCGTGAAAACGGTTTGAAGTTCTAAGGAAAGGAGGAATATAAAATGGTTGAATTCGTTAACCCTAAGTCACTTGGTGAATTAGAAGAAAACGTTGTTTCTATTAACCGTGTCACAAAGGTTGTCAAAGGTGGTCGTCGTTTGCGTTTCGCAGCGTTGGTTGTCGTTGGTGATAAGCAAGGACATGTTGGTTTTGGTACTGGTAAGGCACAAGAAGTGCCTGAAGCTATTCGTAAAGCTGTTGAAGATGCTAAGCGTAAATTGATTACTGTTCCTACAGTTGTTACAACTATTCCTCATGACGTTCTTGGCGTATGGGGCGGCGGTAAAATTTTGATTAAGCCAGCCGAAGAAGGTTCTGGTGTTGCTGCTGGTGGTGCCGCTCGTTCTGTTATGGAACTAGCAGGTATTGCTGACGTGACTGCGAAGTCACTTGGCTCAGCTACACCTGTTAACGTTATCCGCGCAACTTTTGATGCTTTGACTAGTTTGAAAGATGCTGAAAAAGTAGCAGCTTTGCGTGGTGTTTCATTGGAACACTTAGCTGAATAAGGAGCGATAAAATGGCTGATTTAAAAATCACTTTGATTAAGAGTGCGGCTCATCGCTTACCAAAGCAGCGCGCAATTGTTAAGTCTCTTGGACTTGGACGCGTGTCTAGCTCAGTGGTGAAGCCTAATAACGAAGCTACTCGTGGTGCAATTTTTCATATTGCCCATCTTGTAAACGTTGAAGAAGTAAAGTAATAACTATATAAATAAGGAGGTACCGAAAGATGAATTTAAACGAATTACAAACTGCTGAAGGTTCACGCAAGTTGCGTAACCGTGTAGGTCGCGGTACGTCATCAGGAAACGGTAAAACGTCTGGACGTGGTCAAAAGGGTCAAAAGGCTCGTGGCAAAGTACGTTTGGGCTTTGAAGGTGGTCAAATGCCTTTGTACCGTCGTATTCCAAAACGTGGATTTACAAATATTTCACGTAAGGAATTCGCTGTTGTCAACTTGGACAAGTTGAATACATTTGCAGATGGCACAGAAGTAACACCAGCACTTTTGATTGAAAATGGTATTGTTAAGAATCAAAAGTCAGGAATTAAAATCTTGGCCGTTGGTCAACTTGATAAGAAGTTAAATATCAAGGCACATAAGTTCTCAGGCGCTGCAAAATCTGCTATTGAACAAGCTGGTGGATCAACTGAGGTAATTTAATGCTAAGCACGTTATTTAATGCAGTACGTGAAAAAGATATTCGTAAAAAGCTTGGATGGACTTTTTTAATTTTGTTTATTTACAGAATTGGAACACATATTACTGTGCCAGGTGTTGATCCAGCAGCTATGACGAATATGGCTAACTCCGGATTGATGAACATTCTGAATATCTTTTCGGGTGGCGGTCTGATGAATTACTCATTGTTTGCAATGGGTGTTTCACCGTACGTGACGGCACAAATTGTTGTGCAACTTTTGCAATTAGATATCGTGCCTCGCTTTGTTGAATGGAGTAAGCAGGGTGAAGTTGGTCGGCGAAAGTTGAACAACGCCACGCGTTGGCTAACACTTGTGCTTGCTTTTGTACAGTCTGTGGGTATTACAGCTGGATTTAATTCCTTGTCTGCCTACGGATTAGTCAGTGAAACAAATAATGTCATGTCATTTGCCGTGATCGGTTCGGTCATGACAATTGGAACATTTTTTGCAATGTGGCTGGGAGAAATGATTACTGAAAAAGGTCTAGGAAACGGTGTTTCTATGATTATTTTTGCTGGAATCATCGCTCAAGCACCTGAAGGTTTGTATGAAATTTTCAAAGAAAATATTTTACAAGCAGGTGCAAGTGATTTAACAAATGGTATTGTTTTCATGGTTGTTTTGATTGCCGCAATGATATTAGTTGTAGCAATTACTACTTGGTTTTATGAAGCTACACGTCGGTTGCAAATGCAATATACGCGTTCTGCAACTTCATATGGTAGTGAAGCATATTTACCACTAAAGGTTAATGTGTCAGGTGTTATCCCAGTAATTTTTGCTTCATCATTTATTAGTACGCCACAAACAATTATGTTAGCATTTCAAGATAAATATGCATCGGCTCAATGGTATCAAGTCATGCAACAAATATTTAGTATGACAACACTACCTGGTGCAATTCTCTATACTATATTAATCATCGTCTTTACGTATTTCTACGCTTTTGTGCAAGTTAACCCTGAGAAATTAGCGGAAAATCTGCAAAAGCAAGGCGCCTATATCGTTGGTGTTAGACCTGGTGATGAGACGAAATCTTTTGTTTCAAAATTACTATTGAATTTAAGCTTTGTTGGTTCAATATTCTTAGGTTTTGTAGCATTAGTACCACTAATCGCATCAGATATTTGGGGCTTAAATGAAAAAATTGGTTTAGGTGGCACTAGTTTGTTAATTGCAATTGGTGTTGCGTTGGACTTAATTCGTCAGATTGATGGTTTGATGCAAAAGAGAAATTATATTGGGTTTATAACCAAGGATCAGTTAGTAAATCGGGAGGCAACTAATGGCTAAAAATTTGATTTTATTAGGTTTGCCTGGTGCTGGTAAAGGCACACAAGCAGACTTCATCGTGAAAGATTATCCAAACGTACATATCTCTACCGGAGATATTTTCCGTGCAAACTTATCTAATGATACAGAACTAGGTAAGAAGGCACGTGAATATATGGATGCTGGAAACTTAGTTCCTGATGAAATTACAAACGCGATGGTTGCTGATCGTCTAAGTCAAGCAGACGTTGAAGAGAATGGTTTCATGTTAGATGGTTACCCACGTAATGAGGCACAAGCCGAGTTTTTGGATAACTATTTAGATAAAAAAAGCAATTCAGTTTCAGCTACGCTTTACTTTGAAGTTACTGATTCGTTATTGCGCGAACGTCTTTTGGGGCGAGGTCGTGCAGATGATACACCCGAAGTTATTGATAACCGTTTGGAAGTCAATAAAGCAGCTAACTTGCCATTAGTAGACTATTACAAAAAAGCAGGCGTGTTGCACACGATAGATGGCGGACGTGAACTGGCTGAAGTGTATCGTGATGTGAAAGGCGTTTTGGATAACTTATAAAAGTTTCTAAAATCACATTGAGAAGTATCAATATATTTGATATAATTTGATAGGCTAGGCGCTTATCGACAATGTTGAACATTATTAGCACAGGAGGTTAAGTGCATGGCCAATGATGTCATCGAAATTGAAGGTAAAGTGAAAGAAACTTTACCAAATGCGATGTTCCAAGTAGAACTCGAGAATGGTGCGGTTATTTTGGCACATGTTTCAGGTAAGATTCGTAAGAACTTTATCCGAATATTGCCAGGGGATCGTGTCACAGTAGAAATGTCACCATACGACTTAACAAAGGGTCGTATTACTTATCGTTTCCGTTAAGAAGTGATTTGGAATAATCAGTTAACCGAATAGGAGGAATGGATTATGAAAGTACGCCCATCAGTTAAAAAGATGTGTGATGCTTGCCGCGTTATCAAGCGTAATGGTCGCACGATGATTATATGCTCAGCTAACCCTAAGCATAAGCAACGCGCTGGAAAGTAATAATTTCTAAAGCAAGTATGGATTTAAATTAAGATTGTAAATAGACATAATTGTCGTTTTCAAAATATAAATAGGAGGTACATTGTTATGGCTCGTATTGCAGGTATTGATTTGCCACGTGACAAGCGTATTGTCATCGGCTTAACATACATCTACGGAATCGGTAATACTACTGCACAAAATATTTTAGCTGAAGCTGGTGTGTCTGAAGAGGTTCGTGTTCGTGATCTCTCAGCAGATCAAGAAGATGCTATCCGTGCAACAGTTGACAAGTTAAACTTGCAACTTGAAGGTGACTTGCGTCGTAAGATATCCTTGGATATTAAATCGTTGCAAGAAATTGCTTCATACCGTGGCATTCGTCATCGTAAGGGCTTGCCCGTTCGTGGACAAAACACGAAGAACAACGCCCGTACACGTAAAGGCCCAGCTAAGGCAATTACTGGTAAGAGAAAGTAATCTTTCTCTTGTTGTATCCTAATCGGTACGGCACATGATTATCGCAACCATAGTTGCGTAATGTTGGTTAATTTAATTAACCCGAGAAATTATACGAAAAGTATTGAATAGGAGGCCAATTTTATGGCAGGTCGTACAACGCGTAAGCGTCGTGTGAAGAAGAATATCGAAGCTGGTGTAGCTCATATTCACGCAACATTTAACAACACTATCGTCATGATTACTGATGTACAAGGTAACGCTGTTGCTTGGTCATCGGCTGGTGCACTTGGCTTCAAGGGAAGCCGTAAGTCAACACCATTCGCTGCTCAAATGGCAGCAGAAGCAGCAGCAAAAGGTGCCATGGAAATGAACATGCGCACTGTTGCGGTTACTGTTAAAGGACCAGGTTCTGGTCGTGAATCAGCTATCCGTGCTTTGGCCGCAGCTGGCTTGGAAGTAACATCAATTAAAGATGTTACACCAGTTCCCCACAACGGATCACGCCCACCAAAGCGTCGTCGTGTTTAATTGATTTTCATTGCTCTTGCTGTGAAAGAAGGGGTAAGAATTACAGATGATTGAATTTGAAAAGCCAAATATTCATAACATCGAAGAGGATGCCCGCTATGGCAAATTTGTTGTAGAGCCTCTTGAGCGTGGTTACGGTACAACGCTAGGTAACTCATTGCGTCGTATTTTGTTATCATCGCTTCCAGGCGCAGCCGTTAATACGGTGCAAATTGATGGCGTTGTCCACGAATTTTCAACAGTGGATGGCGTTGTCGAAGATGTCACACAAATAATTTTGAATTTGAAAAAAGTTGTGTTGGCGATTGATTCAGATGAGGAACGTGTTCTTGAAATTGATGTTCAAGGACCATCAGAAGTTACTGCAGCTGATTTACAAGCAGGTGCGGATGTAGAAGTTTTGAATCCTGATTTGCATATCGCTACTGTGGCAGCAGGAAAGTCTTTGCATATGACAGTTACGGCAGTTAAAGGTCGTGGCTATTCATCAGCAGACGAAAACAAGCAATTGCGTGAGGAAATGCCTATTGGCGTTTTGGCAGTTGATTCAATTTACACACCCATCGAACGTGTAAACTACCATGTAGAAAATACACGTGTTGGTTCACGTGATGATTATGATAAGCTGACTTTTGATATTTGGACTAATGGTTCAATTAAACCTAGCGATGCTTTGAGCCTTGGTTCTAAAATCTTGGCAGAACATTTGAACTTATTTATGGATATTTCTCCAGTTGCAGCTGAAGCCAATGTTATGGTTGAAGCAGAACCTGTTGCAGTAAGTGCATCAGATTCTGCACCAATTGAAGATTTAGACTTATCTGTTCGTTCATATAATTGTCTCAAACGGGCCGGTATCAACACTATTGTAGAGTTGACGGATCGCACCGAAGCTGACATGATGAAGGTGCGTAATCTCGGTCGGAAATCACTTGATGAAATCCAAGAAAAGCTCACAGAAATGAACTTAGGATTCCGCAAGGAAGATTAACACATGTCTTTAAACTACTAAAAAGGAGGATTCACCAATGCCATATCGTAAGTTGGGTCGTACATCTTCACAACGTAAAGCTTTATTGCGTGATTTGACTACTGATCTTTTGATCAATGGTCGTGTTACAACAACTGAAGCGCGCGCTAAAGAAGTTCGTAAGACTACAGATAAGATGATTACATTAGGTAAGCGTGGTGACTTGGCTGCTCGCCGTCAAGCTGCCGGTTTTGTCCGCAATGAAGTTGCTGACGTTATTGAAGACGGCGACAACGTGAAAGTTCAATCAGCTTTGCAAAAGTTGTTTGATGACGTTGCACCTCGTTTTGCCGAACGTAATGGTGGTTATACACGAATTCTCAAGACTGTCCAACGTCGTGGCGACGCCGCTCAATTGGTCATCTTGGAACTTGTTGATTAATTATTACATCTAAATATGATAATTCAAAAACCCTTTGGAAATATACCAAAGGGTTTTTATTTGTCGCGATTTAACAATAACTGACTAACGTGTTGAAGCTGGTCTTGTAATTTTGGATTAGGTAGTTGCTTAATCAAAGTATCTAATGATTGACTGTAGTCAGATAATAATAATGATAATTTTGACATAGCTTGACTATTATTAATGAGATCGTGTAATATAATCATCTCTTCATTGGTGATGTCATCACGTTTAGTTAGAAGTGCTTTAACTTCAGTGTTAATTTCTTCATCTTCTAAAGCAAATAATACGGGAGCGGTATAAATGCCATTACGAATATCTTGTCCAATGGGTTTTCCTAATGATAAATGTTCTGTGATAGATTCAAAATCAAGATAGTCATCTAATAGTTGAAAAGTTACTCCCATATTTTCACCAAGTTGGCTGACAATGCTTAGCATGTCGTCAGTGTAAGTATTCTCACTAATTGCACCAAAGCTGACACTCAGTCTAAAAAGTGCGGCCGTCTTACCCTGGATTTGTGATAAGTAGGAAGTGAAATTGGTATTGACGTCATAACGATTTTGCTTCTGAACCAGTTCACCAAAGAGAATCTCTTTTAAGGCAGCTAATGATAACTGGTTAGCTTTTGTATTATCAGCATTATTTAGCAATGAAAACATACCGGTGAGCAAGTAATCTCCAGCATATACAGCGGTGTCCTTACCAAACTGGCTTTGGATGCTTTCATGACCACGACGGAGTTTAGAATCATCAATAATGTCATCATGTATTAAGGTTGCCAAGTGGAGAAGTTCAACGCTGGCTCCAAGTGATACTGCGCGAGCATTGTATGGTTGGTTTGTTAGTTCTGAAAACAACAATGTCAGGGCGGGACGGACAAGTTTACCAGCATTTAATTGTAAGCGAATAGCATCGTCAATCTCAGTAAATCCGAGATGCCAGCTAGAAGACATTTCAACTAAAACAGCTTGTAAGGGTTCTTTTAATTCAGGAAATGTTTTCCAAATATTAGGTAAGGTAGGGGTTGACATGTTAATTTTCTCTGTTTCCTTTGCGTATAATTATTCATGTATACGTATTTATGTACAAAGTGCGAGAATTAACGTTTTCGCACTTTATTATTATATTATAACTTATTTATCTAGTTCATCGTAGACCGACTTTGCTTTACCGTACCAGAAACCACCAAATGTTCTTTGTAGTAGTGGGACAAGATAGAAATCTAAGCCAAAACCACGACCAGAGCCGTTCATAAGAGCTACACTTGATAGAATCAAGAACCAATGTGTCATATCAAAGCCATGTGTTGCCCAAGCAACAATGGTTAGCATAATTGAAACTGCTGCCAATGGCCAGGTTAGCAAACCAAGCAACAGACCGGCGCCAGTAATAATTTCAATAAAACTTGCTAGCCCATGTTGCCAGAACAAGTCATTAAGACCGCCGAGGTTACCTAGGGCAGCCAAAATCCAAAATAGGCCTAAGAATATACGTAGTGGTGTTGTCCATAGTACATTGCCTAGTCGAGAGACTGCACCCCAGAATGGATTACGACCATTATCTGTTCGGAAGAATTCATCCATCATATAATTGAAAATGGAATACATTGAACGGATTTGTGAGTAGAAGAAAAGATTGATACCATGTTTAGCTAAACTTGCAAAAAATCCAGAGAAGTTCATACCCATCAAACTAGCTACAGTGTAGTGTGAGCCAATTGATACGGCAAAACCATGGTATTTTACAGCTTCAGCAAAAGTTTTATGTTTACCGAAACCTAGGTCAGCTAAGATGTTGTATGATGCAGCGCGGGCAGAACTTTCAGCACCTTCTACAGTCTGTGGTACGGGGCCTGTTTTTTCATCAACATATGACAGTGTATCACCAGCAACGTAAATATCTTCAGATGGTGTATCATCTTCTAAAGTTGCACGCATATAATCATCAGCTTCAATACGACCACCACGGCCGTATTTGAAGCCCCAGTCAGAAATGAATGATTTAGCCTTTACACCAGCAGTCCAGATCAATGATTTAGTGGGTAATGTTGAACCATCTTTAAAAATAACACCATCTTCAGTTACCCCAGTAACCCTAGAATTCAAGCGAATGTCGACGCCATTATTTTCCATATATTTGAAAGCTTTATCGGCTAACTTACGGTCTTTTAACATGTTCAGAATTTGTGGACCGGCTTCAAGTAAAATAAGTTTAATTTCACTTTCGTCAAGCTTATAAGTTTGTGCCATAACTTTACGTTGTTCAATAAATTCGCCCATCAATTCTGCACCAGTAAACCCTGATCCAACGACAGCAATTGTTAACAACTGCTCACGTTTTTCGGGGTTTAATTCAGCAGCACCTTGACCAATGATATTTTCAATATGGTTACGGATCTCCAAAGATTCTTCCATTGACCATAATTCAAAACCATGTTCTTTTACGCCTGGGGTACCAAAATCATTAGATTGTCCACCAACAGATAAGAGTAACTTTTCATAGTCAATGTCGCCGTGGGTTGTTTTAACAATTTTTGCATCACGGTCAATACCGTTCACTTCGGCTGTTAGTAGTTTAACATTCCGGTCGTGGTAGAAGAGATGTTCCAAGTCTTCTTGTACGTGTTTTGGTTTCACACGTTGAGATGCAACCTCATGTAGCTCTGTCATATATGTAAAATAAGAATGTTTATCAATTAAGATAATATTGTATTCTTTGTGTGATTTTAATTTTTTTGACAAACTCTTTGCTGCAAAGACGCCACCGAAGCCGGCGCCAACAATGACAATATTTTTTTCTGCCATGACTATCTTCTTCCTTTTGTGAATCATTTAATATTATTGTGAAATATCTATTCAATTATAGCCCAATTATCTGTAATTTAAAAGGGTTTATGATAAAAGTTGTTTGTGAAATAATCAGAATAGGGCGTTAACTAAATATGAGCTAAATTACCGAACCTATGATAAAATAAGGAATAATGATTGAAGCAATTAAGATAAACAATTTAAAATATAGCTATCAAGGTAGCCAACAATTATTTGATGATTTCAATTTAACCATTCAAGTTGGACAATGGGTTGCGTTAGTTGGTCACAATGGTTCAGGGAAATCGACATTGGCGAAACTAATTTTAGGGCTCATTGTTGCCAATTCAGGGGATATTGATGTTTTTGGTGAAAGATTGAGTGTGGCAACAGTTAATCATGTGAGAGCACAAATTGGCATGGTTTTCCAGAACCCAGATAATCAATTTGTTGGTGCTACAGTAGCTGATGATGTGGCTTTTGGTTTGGAAAATATGCAAAAACCAAGTAGCGAGATGCCAAAACTAATTGATGAAGCCTTAGAAATTGTTGGTATGCAGGCGTTTAAGAATCGTGAACCACATATGTTGTCTGGTGGCCAAAAACAACGTGTAGCTCTAGCTAGCGTGCTGGCTTTGAATCCTAAAATAATCATATTAGATGAAGCAACTGCCATGTTAGATCCAGAAGGAAGAGACATGGTCATGCAGACGTTACAAAAATTGAAAGCGCGATTTGGTTCGGAGCTCACGCTAATTACGATTACGCATGACATGGATGAAGCGAGTTTAGCAGATCGTGTCGTTGTGATTAACGATGGTAAATTAATCCTTGACGGTGAGCCAGCTACCGTTTTTAGCGAACGAGACATTATGCACAGTAATGGGTTAGAGTTACCTTTTGCCGGTGAGTTGTTGGCAAAGTTAGATAAACGACCTAATAGCTATTTAGATGAAAGAGAATTAGTACAATGGCTATCACATTTGAAAAAGTAAATTTTAGTTATGGCGCTGGCACTAGCTTAGCGACTAGTATTTTACATGATATTACAATTGAAATGCCGACTGGACAAATTACTGCCATTGTTGGACAAACTGGATCGGGAAAGTCAACTTTAATTCAACATATTAACGGCTTGCTTAAGCCGACCAGTGGTCGTGTGATTGTCGATGGATTTGAATTATCTCATAATACGAAAGAAAAGCAATTGATAAGCCTGCGACAAAAAGTAGGCATGGTGTTTCAATTTCCAGAAAATCAATTATTTGCTAATACTGTCTTAGAAGATGTGATGTATGCACCAATGAATTTTGGTGTGAGTAAACAAGACGCCCAATTAGCGGCACAACAGGCTTTAACACGAGTAAATGTTAACGAAGCTTTGTGGGCGAAATCTCCTTTTGAATTATCAGGTGGTCAAATGCGTCGCGTCGCATTAGCTGGTACGCTAGCAAGTAATCCAAGTATTGTAGTAATGGACGAGCCAGCTGCTGGGTTGGATCCTAAAGGGCAAAATGATTTGTTAGATTTAGTACGAGAATTAAAAGAAATGGGCAAAACCGTTGTTTTTATTTCGCATCAAATGGATCATGTTGTGGCAGTTGCAGATCATGTGGTTGTCATGCATGAAGGCGAAATTGCTGCGCAGGAGTCACCAAAGTTGCTTTTTAATCGTGAATTATCTTGGTTTAATACGATGAAGCTTAGTTTGCCAAAAGCAGGTCAGTTTGCTGAAAAGTTACGCATGCAAGGTATGCTATTACCATACCGGCCTTTAACATTAGTCGAGTTATCTCAGCTTATTAATAAGGAGGTACAGTCATGAATAATATTATGATTGGCCGTTTTATTCCTGGAGATTCTTGGGTGCATCGATTGGATCCCAGAACTAAAATGATAGCAACATTTATTTATATTTTGGTGATGTTGTGGTCAAATAGCTGGCAGACATATGCTTGGTCAGCAGCATTTTTAATTTTGCTCATCAAACTAACACAGCAACCTTTCAGCCTTTACTGGAGTGGATTAAAACCAATATTTTGGTTAATCTTGTTTACAGTATTTTTACAGATTTTATTTACACCAGGTGAACCAGTATTATTTAAAGCTGGGCCTATCATTGTCACTTTGCCTGGTATTATTAACGCTGGTTATGTGATTGTTCGTTTTGTGTTAATTATCCTAATGTCCACAATTTTAACCTTAACAACACCACCAACAAGCATTGCTAATGCGCTAGAATCACTGTTGGGACCATTAAAAAAATTACGGGTGCCAGTGGCTGAGTTAGCATTGATGTTGTCGATTGCGCTACGTTTTGTTCCTTTATTAATGGATGAGACTCAAAAAATTATGAATGCACAGAAATCTCGTGGTATGAGTTTTTCAAATGGTGGACCGATCAAACGAGCTAAAGCTATTATCCCATTATTAATTCCTTTGTTTGTGGGGGCATTGCAACGTGCATTAGATTTAGCTAATGCGATGGAGGTACGTGGTTTTAAAGACGCGACACAGCGAACAAAATACCGTATTTTGCATTATCAGCAAGTTGATAGAATAGCTTTTTTGGGTTTAGGAAGTTTCGTAGCTATTTTTTTTGTGATTAAGTTCATATTTCATATTTAAAATGATTGATATTAATTAATAAGGGGAACGGATGGCCTTTGGCTATTTGATATTTAAAGACTATGCCAAGATATAAAGCGACCGTATCCTATGATGGATCAGATTTTTTTGGTTTTCAAGTACAAACAAAACATGGTGTTGAGTGTCAGCGTACTGTTCAGGGTGAATTGAATAAAGCAGTTAATCAAATGGCCAAGAATCCAATTGAACCGATTAAAGTGGTTGGTGCATCACGAACTGATACTGGTGTGCATGCTTTCGGACAAGTCGTGCATTTTGATTTGCCTTTTAATATTCATGAAATTGGTGTTCGTAAAGGTCTAAATACTTTATTACCACGAGATATATTGATTCAACATGTTGAAAAAGTATCTGATAATTTTCATGCGCGTTTTAATACACATGCAAAGCGTTATATTTATCGGGTATCCACACAAGATTATACTGATCCTTTCAAACGCAAATATACGGGTCACTTTCAGTGGCAATTAGATACAAAACGTATACAATTAGCATTACCTGATTTGATCGGTGAACACGATTTTGCCAGTTTTGCTGCGTCTGGGAATCAAACAGCAACAACAATTCGCACAATTACACGTGCTGATGTTGAAATTAAAGAAAGTGATCAAGAATTAGTGTTTACTTTTGAAGGTAATGCATTTTTATATAATCAGATTCGCATTATGGTTGGGGTCTTATTAGAAATTGGTAATGGTCGTCGTGATATTCATGATATTGTCCGTTTAATTGCTGTGAAAGATCGTGAACAAGCGAGATTTACCGCACCGGCTAGTGGCTTATATTTAGATGAAATATATTATGATTAAAAACAGGATTCACTCTAATAATAAAGGGTGTTAATACTAGTGAGATAATCAATTAAATTTGCTTAAACCCATTGACAATATACGTTTTTTTAGTTAAGATAGTAGACGGTATTGTTTACCTCACGATAAGCCCCGGAAACTTATTGTAAATGTATGGCAAGGAACGGCTATACTTGTAAACAACTAATCAAAGGAGCGCAAACATGCGTACAACATTTTTAGCAAAACCAGGTGAAATCGAAAAGAAGTGGTATATTATTGATGCCAAGGACGTCGTTTTGGGACGTTTGTCAACAGTAGTTGCTTCAATTTTGCGTGGTAAGAACAAGCCAACGTTTACACCAAACGTTGACATGGGTGATCATGTGATCATCATTAATGCAAGCGAAGTTAAATTGACAGGTAAGAAAGCTACTGATAAGATTTATTACCATCACTCAAACCACCCAGGTGGATTGAAGGCTCGCACAGCTGGAAACTATCGTGAATTCAACCCTGAAAAGTTGGTTGAATTATCAATTCATGGTATGTTACCAAAGAACACTTTGGGTCGTAAGCAAGGATTGAACTTGCATGTATACGCAGGTGCAGAACATGCAAATGCTGCACAAAAGCCCGAAGCACTTGACATCAACAAGTTGGTTTAAGAAAGGAGAATCTAAATTATGACTACAGCAGTACAATATGCCGGCACAGGTCGTCGTAAGAACTCAGTTGCTCGTGTGCGTTTGGTTCCAGGTAATGGCCAAATCACAATGAACGGCAAGTCAATCGAAGAATACATTCCTTTCGCTAACTTGCGTGAAGTTGTTTTGCAACCATTCAATGCTACTGATACATTAGGTAACTATGATGTATTAGTAAATGTTATTGGTGGTGGTTATTCTGGTCAAGCTGGTGCAACACGTCACGGTATCGCTCGTGCATTGTTGACAGTAGATCCTGATTTCCGTGCAGTCTTGAAGGCAGCAGGTTTGTTGACTCGTGACTCACGTATGAAGGAACGTAAGAAGCCAGGTTTGAAGAAGGCTCGTAAAGCTTCTCAATTCTCAAAGCGTTAATAATAATTATTCACGTTTTGTGGCAATCACAACGTTATTCAAAAAGCCCAATCTTCGGATTGGGCTTTTTTTAAATAATTCGAATAGCAAAGGGTTAATGTTTATTGATTAGGTTGAGAAGTGATCTATATTGTAGTTACTATATTTCTAAATTTTTCCGGTCTGCAAGCACCCAGCAAAATAAATAATTTATAAATCCAATGCAAGTGACAACACTAAAACTAATTAGCATTATAATCTGACTTTGATTCTTAGTCATTGGGATAACTAGTTGAACAAAAATAACGATACTGGAAACAGATGGTATTAGGGCTATGAATAAGCGGTAGGTTTTAGCTGCAGCAAAATGGCTCAGATGTTTTTCTCGTTCGTCGAAACTACTCATTTCCCTTTTTTTTGTATTATAGCCATCGTGTCCATATTTTTGATAAGCAAAACGTAGCAGACCAAAAACACTAGACCATATTAAGAAGATAAAAAATAAGCTCCCTGCGTTAATTTGTGATGACCCAGCTAGGGGTTTTGGCGATAAATTAATTATTTCGATAAGAGCGAGGGTTAACAAAATTGTAGTAATAATATTACCAACTTGCTCAAAAATTATTTTTTTCATGATTGAATTTCCTTCTCCTTGTCCAATTGAAATAATTTATCAATTGGTGTGTCTAATGCTTCTGAAAGTTGAAAGGCTAGCAGTAAAGAAGGTGTGTAGTTACCTTTTTCTAGAGATATAATCGTACGACGTGAGACACCAATTTTTTTAGCTAACTCTTCTTGTGTGAAAGCGCACGCTTTACGCTGCTGCTGTACAATATTTATAATGAACATAGTTATCATCCCTAATGTGAAATAAACTTCATAACTAGTTTATCATAGTATAATAAGTGTAGTCAACTTCGCTTATTATACGATTAACTTCGATTTCATGTTATATTTTAAATTTCTGTATTGAGTTGACACCCTTGGTAAATTCGGATAGACTTAACTATACGATTAACTCAATCTAGCGAGTATAAAAGCTGATCTGCCATTTATGGCTGTTCAGCTTTTCTTTATGTGGAGAGGTAAAGCAAGCATTATGGAAAAAGTATCTTTAAAAACAGCACTTGGCATTGTATCAGTCGCATTGGTCGCTTTTTCAGGTATCATGGCGGAAACAGCAATGAATGTGACGTTTCCAGTGTTAACAAAAGTTTTTAATACAAATTTAAATCTCATTCAATGGGTAACAACAGCTTATCTACTTGCAGTAACGGTTATGGTGACTACAAGTGCCTACTTGACCAAGCGGTTTAGCAGACGAATGTTATGGTTGGTTAGTGTGTTTATTTTTATCATCGGCACATTAATTGCTGGGTTGGCCAACAATATTCCGGTGTTATTATTGGGACGTATTTTAGAAGGTATTTCTGCTGGTATTGCTATGCCACTAGTGTTTAACGTTGTTGTGGCGACTGTGCCACATGCCAAAATTGGTGTTTGGATGGGGTTAGCCGCATTAGTTGTTAGTTTGGCACCATCATTTGGGCCTACTTATGGGGGGGTATTAGTAGACACATTAGGCTGGCGATCCATCTTCTTTATTTTACTAATTGCACCCATATTGTCACTTATTTTAGGCTGGCGAACTGTTGTAGCTATCGAACGTTATCCTGTGAAACAAAAATTTGACGCGTTAGCATTTTCCTTGTTATCTATATTTTTGATAGTTACTTTACTAGTTGTGAACCAATTAGAACAGGGGCGTGTCAACTGGCTATTAGTTAGCATTATTATTGTCACACTAGTCGCTTTTATCTGGCGTGGGCGACACTCAAAACAAAGTTTTTTAGATTTAAAGTTATTTACTGAAGTGAAATTTGTTGCTTTATTATTGCCAATTTCATTATATATGTTTGTTATGTTGGGACTGAATTTAATTATTCCAACTTTCTTACAGGAAGTTTTGCATACATCTAGTTTTTTGGCAGGTTTTTCTTTATTACCTGGTTCACTGATTGGTGCTTTTTTAAACCCTATATTTGGTCGAGTATATGATTTAAAGGGTGCTAAACTACCCTTGTACGTAGGCAATTGGATTTTCACAATTGTTGTATTAATTATGGCTATTTGGACGCAACATTTGGCACTTATTTCGATTATTATGTTGTATATCGTGTTTATCATTGGTCGAAATATGGCTTTTACTGGGGCACAAACTGCAGCTCTAGTTGATGTACCAGCCTCAGAAAAGTCTGACGCAACAGCAATCATACAAACGTTACAGATGTTCATGGGGGCTTTAGGAACAACAGTTGGTGCTTTGTTACAAGCAAAACTGGGTGGACTGCATGGCTTTCAAATTTTTGGTTACTTATCAATTATCATAGCTATTCTGATTTTAGGGTTAATTATGTTATATTTTAATGCAAGCAAAAAGAACGCCTAGGCGTTCTTTTTCTATAGATAATCCATTCTTGGTTAAATAATATATTCTTTAAATAGCTCGCGTTCTAACTGCGATAATTCAACCGTGATTAAGCTACCATGTTCATCATAATCTTCTGTTATAAAAGTGTGATTTGCTGCTAACTTTGCTGAAATACCACCCTTATCAAAAGGTACATGGAGTTTGACTGTTGTAACATCTTTAAATATTTGTTGCTTAATCAATGTGATCAGTGCATCTTGTGAGGCAGTATCTAATGCTGAAATAGTAATTGCATTTTCACCCGATAATTCAGGATAAGTGAGTTCGGTTCGGTCTGCTTTATTATAGATAGTGATCATTGGGATGTCATGAATACCAACTTCAGCCAAGGTTGCTTCAGTAGTAGCCATCATCTCTTTATAATGGTCATCTGACACGTCGACAACTTGTAGTAGTAGATCAGCGCTGGCTGCTTCTTGCAGTGTTGATTTAAAGGCAGCGACTAAGTTATGGGGTAATTTAGAAACGAAGCCAACCGTATCACTTAATAAGAACTGCTTTTTATCTGGTAATGTAAGTTGACGTACGGTTGTGTTCAGCGTAGCAAAGAGCATATTTTTTTCAAACACTTGTTTGCTGGTGTCAGTATCGGCGCCAACGCCAAAACGTTTGAGCAAACGGTTCATTAATGTCGACTTGCCGGCATTTGTGTAGCCTACTAAGGCGACGTTAGCTAGGTCATTGCTATTACGACGTACAGTGCGTGTTGTGTCACTTTTTGTGAGTGAAGCCAGGTCTTGGCGAATATGAACCATTTGTGCGGTAATACGGCGACGAGATTCTTCCAACTTTGTTTCACCAGCACCACGTGATGTAAAGCCACCACCACCAGCACCTGTTTGTTGATCGAGACTAACCGACATGCTTGTGCGTAAACGTGGTAATTGGTATTGTAAGCGTGCTAATTGTACCTGTAATTTAGCTTCTTTAGTTTGTGCACGTTGTGCAAAAATATCTAAAATTAACCCAGTACGGTCAACGACTGTCACATTGGTCTCTTTTTCTAAGTTACGAATTTGTGAGGGGGATAATTCATCGTTGGCGATAATCATATCTACATCGTATGTTTTAACTGCTTCAGCCAATTCTTCAACTTTACCTTTACCAAAATACAATGCCGGATTAGGGCGTTCAAGCTTTTGTGTAAAAGTTTCAACTGGTTCTAGATTATTTGCTTTCGCTAGATTGCCTAATTCTTCTATTTCGTAGTTAAAACTACCGTTATTTGTTGTTAGACCCACCAAGAATACTTGGCGTGGGGCTTCTGTCGTTGAATGTTGCTCTGTCATATAAAAAATACCTCCAGTAAATTACGAGACTGGGGGCATTTTACGCGTCAAAGACAGCTAATTCCGAACCAATCTCAAGAAAATGTACACAAAAATAACTCAGTTATTTTTATCATACGGGATCTTAAAATTCATTCAACAAGTTACTGTACTTCCTTTATTAGATTATTGTTAGTGTAACAGTTTTTTGAAACATTGTCTATTAAAAAATTGTTGTATTGTCGTTGAAGTTCGTTAGTGTTGTACTATCAGGTGTTAGTTCTATCTGCATAACCGCACCATTAGTGACCGGTGTACTGGCAAAATCGTGGTGTCCTAGTTTTTCAGCGATTCCGCGAATTGTTGTACCGTGCGATACAATTAAGACATTATCACCATCGTTATGACGGTCTCTAATGTCAGCAAACCCATGTTGCACACGTTGTGTCCATTTGTCATCGGTTTCAGCAAAGCTAAATGGATCAGCTAGATGGAGTGTATCCATAGCATCAGGCATGCCATAGTTCTTAATTAATTCAGAATAAGATTCAAACGGCTCACTTTTAAAAGCATTGAGGGTTGTTGATACTACCTCGCTATCAATACCTTCAAATGATCCGAAAAATTGTTCACGGAAATCAGGTAATTGAGTTGGCTCTAGAGGTGAATCTACTGTGTTATTTTGTAAAATGTATCGTGCAGTATGGACAGCGCGAGTTAAATCGGATGAATAAGCACCGTCAAAGTGGAGGTTTGCCAACCGCAAACCTGCATCCAAGCCGTGTTGAATACCACGCTCTGTTAAAGGGGCGTCAGACCAGCCTTGAAAGCGGTGTAGAAAATTAAAATATGTTTCGCCATGGCGAACGATATAGAGGTTAATAGACATATTACTGGCGTGCTCCAAATTATACTTGGTTAAAATCACTATGTCGCAAATTATAAGTGATTAGTAGCTCAAGGTTATTGCAACACATTTCCTCCTAAAATTTATTAATTCCATTTTAACATTTAATGGTGTTAATTTCTTGAAAAGACAACTAAATAAAAAAACCGCCGAAGCGATTGATTATCTTGACGTGTTTTGAGACAAATCCTTTGTATTATGATCAGTGACATTTGTAATTTCGTCATCGTCAAAGACACCATTACTGTTAAGATCTTCTCGTGGTGTCGGTAACACTTGCACAATGAATTCAGAAATGTAGGCATTATCGTAATCTAAAGCTGTTATTTCAAAATTAGCAACTTTCATCATGTTTCCGGCTCTAAATTCAGGATCTTGATTTAAGATATAACCTGTCAATGTTACAGCATCATCGTCTTCTAATTCTTTAACATTTTGATTAAAGTATCGTTCAAAATCATAAAGCGTCATTTTACCAGATACTTTATAACGGTGATCACCGAGCTTTTCGATATAGTCATCGGACACATCATCAATTTCATCACGAACAGTACCGAATAATTCTTCATAGATATCTTTATCTGTAATTAAACCACTGGTACCACCATATTCGTCGACCACAATAGCAATCGGAGAGCGTTTAATAATCATTTCATCCATGACATCGTGTAAATCCATATTTTCAGGTACGGCTGGAATATCACGCATGATCTTAGAAACAGGATCATGATCATTGATTCGTGCTTGGCGAACCAAATCATAGTTGAAAACGTAGCCTAATACCTTATCTTTATCATTATCAGCAATGACTGGGAATCTTGAATAGCGTTCTTGCAGATATAAATTTAAGGCGTCAGATATTGGTGTTTTAACATCAACAGCAGTCATTGATGTCCGATCAATCATAATATCAACAGCTACCTTATCATTCATGGCAAAAGCACGTTGCATAAAGGTTAAATCTTCTTCATCTAATTCACCAGCGGCTGCTGCATTCTTAGATAAGGATAATATTTCAGTCTGTGAGTAAATATCTTCTTCACCGTCTGTTCGAAATCCAAGTAAGTGTGTAATAAAGTTAGACAAATGATCTAACGTCCAAATCAATGGAAATAGGGTAATATGGAAAAAACGAACGGGACGAACAATAATAAGTAGTACCTTAACAGGTGATTCAATAGCAATGTTTTTTGGTACTAAATCGGTGAATACAGCGTGAACCACAGTGAAGATAATCATTGCCGCAACCGATGAAACTGCGCGTGCATATTCTGCGGGGAGAATGTTAGAACCAAGAATGATTTGAGCGACTGTTTCTTCACCAACCCAACCTAAAATCAAACTTGTCAATGTAATTCCGACTTGTGCGGTTGACAGGTATTCGGTTAAATGTGTGACCATGTGAATGGCATTATCAATATTACGTGAGGGTTTGTCACGTGTATCTTTTAATGCACGTAAAGCACTAAGACGAACTTTAACCAAGGCATATTCTGTTAAAGTAAACAAAATAGCAAGTAACAGCACGACAACAATAATGAAAAAGTTGAAGAGCATAGACGGACCAGAATCCAAAATCGTAAACCTCTTTTCTAATATGTATACTATTGGGTATTATACCAGAAAATGAGATAAAAGATAAACCATAATAAAATTATAACTTTTAAAAAGCGAACATTTTTAAATTTTGAAATATTAAAGAAGAAAAAAAGCGAACGCAATTTCGCTATAAAAAGAATTGAATAAATATGTCTATAATAATAAAACGAACACTGACAACATTTTAACGAGTTTTATAATAAAGTGGCCACAAATAGAAATAAATGATACAAGATATAAAACATTGGTATAACAGTGTTTTTAAAGTTCGTATCGTAGATTCAAAATATTTTATATTAATTTTTTTATTAAACGCCGACTTTCCGCGTATCGTGGGAACAATTGTTTGTAAAGACTGATATTGTCCTTGTTTAATTCTGAAAAATAGGTAAACTAATAGATAGTAAATCAAAAAATAAATAAGCAACATAAATATAGAGGTAGTAGCATGGAAAAAGTGATAGTATATACGAAATACGACTGTGTACAGTGCAAAATGACTAAAAAGTTTTTAGAATCACAAGGCATTGCATTTAAAGAAATCAATATTGAAGAAGAAATAAAATATGTTGATGAGTTAAAAGCTGATGGGTTCCGTCAGACACCTGTAGTCTCAATTGAAGGCATGCCAAAGTTTTCTGGTTTCCGTCCGGATGTATTAAAAAAGATTTCAGCATAAACTGAAGCCAAAAAATATCGTGCGGTATGCAGGCGATATTTTTTTATTTTCACACGATACAGTATCTATAAAGAGATAGAGGACGAAAATTATGTCATTAAAAGACCTGAACCTAAATGAAGTGACTTATTTTGATTTGAATAATCAAATCAATATTCCTAAAAATGGCCAAATCCAACTTGAAAAAGATCAAGAAGCACTTGATGCTTTTTTGAGAGAGAATGTTCGACCAAATGTCATGAAGTTTGACTCATTGTCAGAACGTTTCGAATGGTTATTCGAGAATGATTTTTTGGAACGTGAATTTATAAAAAAGTATAATTTAGAGTTTATTGAGAAACTCTATGCTTATTTAAACGGCGAAAACTTTAAGTTTAAGTCTTTTATGGCGGCATTCAAGTTTTATAATCAGTACGCATTGAAAACTAATGACGGTCAATACTACATTGAAACGTACGTGGATCGTGTCGCTATGAATGCATTGTACTATGCTGACGGTGATGAAGTAGTTGCTTTACGTATAGCTGATGAAATGATTCACCAACGTTATCAACCAGCCACACCTAGTTTTTTGAATGCTGGCCGGGCACGTCGTGGTGAACTGGTGTCTTGTTTCATTATTCAAACTTCAGACGATATGAATTCAATCGGACGTACAATTAACTCTGCTTTACAATTGTCAAAGATGGGTGGGGGAGTTGGTATCACGCTGAGCAACGTTCGTGAAGGTGGCGCACCTGTGATGGGAATTGACAACGCCGCTGGTGGCGTTGTGCCAATTATGAAATTATTAGAAGATTCATTTACATTTTCATCACAAGTTGGGGCACGTCAAGGCGCTGGTGTGGCTTATTTATCAATATTCCATCCTGATATTATGCCTTTTTTGTCAACAAAGAAAGAGAATGCTGATGAAAAAATACGTGTCAAGACACTTTCTCTTGGTTTAACAGTGCCAGATAAGTTCTATGAACTTGTTAAAAATAATGAAAAGATGTATCTTTTCAGTCCAGCAGATGTTGAAGATGTCTATGGACAGCCATTTAATTATGTTGATATCACTGCTGAATATGACAAAATGGTGGCCAATGATAAAATTCGCAAGTATGAGTTGGACGCCCGTTCACTAGAAGAAGAAATTTCGAAATTACAACAAGAGTCGGGTTATCCTTATATTATTAATATCGATACGACCAATCGTGCCAACCCTATTTCTGGTAAGATTGTGTCGTCGAATTTATGTTCGGAAATTTTGCAGGTACAGGCACCATCAGACATTGATGATGATCAGCATTATACACGCTTAGGCTCAGATGTTAGTTGTAACTTAGGTTCAGTAAATATCGTGAATATGATGCATACTGATAATTTTGATCAATCAGTTGATGCTATGGTACGTGCGCTGACCTACGTTTCAGATACATCAAAGTTGGATGTTGTACCATCAATTGCTAAAGGTAATCATGAAAAGCATGCCATTGGTTTGGGTGCTATGGGACTGGCAGCATATTTTGCACAACATCAGATGTATTATGGTGATGAAGAAGCATTAGATTTCACATCAACATTTTTCATGACACTGAATTATTATTCCATCAAAGCATCAGTAAGGATTGCCAAAGAGCGTCATGAAACTTTCTTTGAATTTGATAAATCAGCCTACGCGGACGGATCATATTTTGATAAATATTTAGCTAAAGATTGGATACCAAAGACTACTAAGGTGATTCGAGAATTTGGTCAACATCATGTGCCAACAAAAAGTGACTGGCTTGAATTAAAAAATGATGTGATGACATATGGTATGTATCACGCTTATCGTCATGCCGTAGCACCGACAGGTTCGATATCTTATGTTAACGATACAACTGCGACACTATTGCCTATTGTTAATAAAATTGAAGAACGTCAAGAAGGTATGATTGGAAAGGTTTATTATCCAGCACCAGGATTGAGTAATGAAACGATGCCATATTATGTATCAGCTTATGATACTGATATGCGAAAGGTCATTGATGTTTATGCCACTGCTCAGGCGCATGTAGATCAGGGGATGTCGCTGACGCTATTTATGCGTTCGACATTACCAAGCGGTTTGTATGAATGGAAAAATGGTCGAACTGATAAAATGACAACCCGTGATCTAACTATCTTACGTAACTATGCGTTTCACAAGGATATTAAGTCATTGTATTATGTCCGCACATTTACTGATGATAACCAAGAGTCAGGTGTTAACGAGTGTGAGAGTTGCTCAATTTAGTTTTGAAAAGTAAATATGAAAACATACAGTTTATTGGAGATTTTCATACTTATTTGTGACAATTGTGTGATATGATTGGATAATTAAACAAAGGACATCGTATTAATGACAAAAATTAATGTCTTGTATGCTTCTACAGAGGGGAACACAATATCCTTTGTAGAAAAGCTCAAAAGTATTACAGAAGCTAATGGGGATGAGTTTAGTTCACGTCTTATTGGCGATGAAACGGATTATGCTAACGAGACAGAGCCATATATAGCGATTGTACCAACTTATCTCAATGGTGGAACGGGCACAGGACCTGAAGTAACCGAAATATTTACCAACGCTTTAGGTGACTATATTTCTTTTGGCCGTAATAGCGCTTATCTAAAAGGGATAGTTGGTTCTGGGAATCGCAATTTCAACGTACAATTTAATTTAACCGGATTACGATATGCCCAAAAATTTGGGGTACCTATGTTATTTGCTTATGAGTTACGTGGTAGCCAATTTGATGCGGAAAAAGTATATAATATCATAAAACCCTTATTTGGAGAATAACTGTGGAACATTCAAAAAACAACTCATATACAGCAATTAACTGGAATAATATTGAAGATGAACTAGACAAGGCAACTTGGGAAAAGTTGACACAACAATTTTGGCTAGATACACGTATTCCTATTTCAAATGATTTACGCATTTGGCGTGGAAACATGTCGCCACAAGAACGTCAAACGATGAACTTGGTGTTTGGTGGATTGACAACATTAGATACGTTGCAGTCACAAGATGGTATGTCACAGTTGAAATTAGATGCTGTCAATCAAAAAGAAGAAGCTGTTTTGAACAATATTCAATTTATGGAATCCGTTCATGCAAAATCATATTCATCAATTTTTGAAACATTAAACCAAAAATCTGAAATTGAAGCTATCTTTGATTGGGCTGATACTAATGAATTTCTACAATACAAAGCTAATCGTATTAACGATATTTATCAGACAGGTTCACCTTTACAAAAGAAAATTGCTTCAGTATTTTTGGAAACTTTTTTGTTTTATTCTGGCTTTTACACGCCATTGTATTTCTTAGGTCACAACAAAATGTTGAACGTGGCAGAGATTATTAAATTGATCATTCGCGATGAGTCAGTGCACGGCACATATATTGGTTATAAATTTCAAATTGGTTTTAATCGACTACCTGAAGCCGAACGCGATTCGTTACAAACATGGATGTATGATCTGCTTTATGAATTGTATGATAATGAAGAAAAGTATACACACGAACTTTATGATGATTTGGGATGGACTGAACAAGTCCTAACTTTCCTGCGTTACAATGCTAACAAGGCATTGATGAACTTAGGCCAAGAACCAATGTTTCCGGATGGGGCAGAAGATGTCAACCCAATTGTTATGAATGGAATCTCAACATCCACGGCTAATCATGATTTCTTTTCTGGTGTAGGAAATGGTTATTTGCTTGGGGCCGTTGAAGCCATGGAAGCAGACGATTATACAATTGGATTAGACAAAAAAGACGAGTAATTGTATTAGAATTTAACAGTAACATGTTAATTATTATGCTAAAAATAAAGGCTTGATTCCATTAAATTTGGAATCAAGCCTTTATTTTATAGTATAACTATGAGTTGCGTTATTAGATTTCATCGTGTTTGAAGAGTGTGATGTTGGATTTTAAAAAAGTTGCTAGCTTTGGGTATAGTGAGGCAGATAATATAACCCAAGCGTAAGCTAACAAAACAGCTGCAAAAGTATCACTCAAAAAATTGGCGTTGAAATATATGCGGCTCATAATTGTCATTAGGCCAATCACAACTATCAGCCAACGACTAATTAATTGTGTCAACGGTGAATTAATATTAGGAATGACTAATATCACGACAATAAAAATGACAACGAATAAACTAAATACATGGTTGCTAGGGAAAGATGGTCCGTTATCAGCAAGTAGGTGCCCGATTGGCCTGTCTCTGTTAACTATTATTTTTATGATCGTAGTGAATAGATTACCAAATAACAGTGTCAACACAGTCCAAATCGCTGGGATACGTAATTCTGCGATAATAAGCACACCGGCCAGAATGAGTGCGTAAACAATATCAACGATAGGATTTCCCAGAAAAGCGGCAATACTCATCATGACATCTCCAAAGGGTGTTTGGAACTGATTAAACAAATTGTGAATGGCATTATCAAGTGCAACAGGCAGCACAAAATTTAATTTAACAAGAGCGGCCAGTAATATAGCGATGATAAAGCTAATTATTGCGTAGCGACGCTGTTTATTTTTAGTGGCTATAATCATGATATTCTACTCCAAATTCGGATTTTAACCTTATTCTAGTATAATGAATGCTGGTCATATAAACAAGGTTATTGGTATAAAAATATTAGTATATCACAATTTCATAGTGGTAATGGTGATATTTTAATAAAAGAAGGGGTTGCCAGAGTATCGTAAATTTGATATGATAGTATAGTTGTTTGAGATATGGGAGTGTAGCGAAGTCTGGCTAAACGCGACGGACTGTAACTCCGTTCCTTCGGGTTCGTAGGTTCGAATCCTACCGCTCCCATAGCCGATATAATAGTTAACGGCTAAATAAATTAACTATTGCCCCTTCGCCAAGTGGTAAGGCAGTGGTTTTTGGTACCGCTATGCGCTGGTTCGAATCCAGCAGGGGCAATAATTAAGAGGATGCTAATGTGCATCCTTTTTTATTTATACACGTAACCAAATAAAAATACCGTTACTACAATTAGTTAGTAACGGTATTTTTATTTGGATTGAGATTACTTACTCAATGTCTTCTTAGAGATAACTTCTAAATTATCATCCAAATCATAAACTAGTGGTTGTCCATTAGCGATTTCAAGGTTTAAGATGTCATCATCCGAGATATGCTCGAGATGTTTTGCCAAAGCGCGCAATGAGTTACCATGTGCCGCGATAACAACATTTTTACCAGCTTTCAAATCCTTTGAGATATCTGATTCCCAGAAAGGTAACACACGTTCCAAAGTAATCTTCAAGTTTTCGCCTAATGGTAATTCACCTTCAGGAACATCAGCGTAACGACGATCGAAAGCAGGGTAAGTGTTACCTTGTACTTCAACTTCTTTATCATAGCTATCTAGTAGTGGAGGCAAAACGTCATACGAACGACGCCAGATGTGTACTTGTTCATCGCCCCATTTTTCAGCAGCTTCTGCTTTATTTTGACCTTGCAATGCACCATAGTGACGTTCATTTAAACGCCATGATTTAGCTTCAGGAATGAACAACTGACCAGCTTCTTCAAGTGCATAATGCAATGTTGTGATTGCACGTGTCAAAACAGATGTATATGCTTGATCGAATTGAATATCTTCAGCTGCCAACAATTGACCAGCTTCTTTAGCTTGGGCGACACCCTTATCAGATAATTTTGTGTCAATCCAACCGTTGAACAAGTTCAATGCATTCCATTCACTTTGACCGTGACGGATTAATACTAACTTAGACATGTGTGATAAACTCCTTAGTTTGTGTTTAATTTAACGATTCTATTATACCACGAATAGTGGACACAAAAAAACTCGCCGAAGCGAGTTTTGAAAGTTTTAGAACTTAATCTTACAACTTTGTGATGTTTGCAGCTTGCAAACCACGATCTGATGATTCAACTTCGAATTCAACAGCTTGACCTTCTTCAAGAGTCTTGAAGCCGTCACCTTGAATAGCTGAGAAATGTGCGAAGACATCTTCACCATTTTCGCGAGTTACGAAACCGTAACCCTTTTCGCCGTTAAACCACTTTACTGTGCCTTTTTCCATGATATGTTTCTCCTTTTGGTGTGCTCACCAATAATTTTTTGTTTGTAACTTAAATAATTGGTACTTGAGCGCCTTCCTAGAAAAACAAATCAAAATCAAAAACTTTTATTACTCATTTAGTATAACACATCTGAGAGAAGAAGCAAGGGAAAAAACAAAATACCGAAAAAATGCTGTTTATTAACTATTACAGAGAATAGCCCTCTATGACTATTTTATAGAAAATGATGATGGTTCTCAATATTTAGGTGGTAACTCATGGAATGACTACTGGTACCTTGACGACTTATTGGATTTACGCTATAATTATTGGGTTGTCAATATGACATATGCAGCTGTGGCGGAATTGGCAGACGCGCAGGATTAAGGATCCTGTGCCCGTTTAGGGCGTGCGGGTTCGACTCCCGCTAGCTGCATTTCAGCTGGGTTACTAACATGGATTGTTAGTAACTCAGTTTTTTTATTGTTAATGATAGACTCGGGAAGAAATAATCAACAAATTAATTGTTTTTCTACCATAATATCCTTTGTTATTTTAGTGTGTTAGGGTTTTGTGGTAAAATAGAAGCATTGGAGAACAAATATGTTACTTTTCAAACGAAAACAGCATGCTTCGAAAGAGGTAGAAGAGACAGTATCGCAAACAGCAATTGAAACGATACAGCAAGAAAATGACGACTTACTGGATAAGATTGAGGCTTTGAAACTTGATGTTTCTGAGCTAACGGCAGAAAATCAACGCTTAACTGAGCAATTGACACGCAGTAAATATCAACGTTCATTGATTAAAACAAGCATGGGCTTGGGTGTATTGGTTATTAGTTATGGCATATTAAATCTTATTAATGAAGACTCGCGTTATACTGCAATTTTTCTTTTGATTGAAGCAGCATTTATGTTTATGATGTTACGAGGAGATGATAAATAATTATGGTAAGAATTCATAAAGAACATCGTGTGCCGTTTGTTGTAGCAAATTGGAAAATTAATAAATTGCAGGCAGATGTTGCCGATTTCTTAAAGCAAGTTAATAGTGAAGTGCCGGATCAGAAAATCGTTGAAACAGGCATTGCAGCACAGGACTTGTTTTTAGCTAATATGGTGCGTGACACTGTTGACTCACCGATTCATGTTGTCGCTGAAAATGTACATTGGGAAGATAGTGGTGCCTATACAGGCGAAACTTCGCCTAAGGCACTTAAAGATATTGGTGCAGAGTACGTTTTAATTGGACACTTTGAACGCCGTAAATTCTTTAATGAAACGGATTCGACTGTTAATCTTAAGGTGACGGCAGCTTTACGTAACGGTTTACGTCCTATTATTGATGTTGATGAAGATATGAGAACTTATGCGCAATTCATGGATGCTGATCCTTCTGTTGCTCAAGTAGCGGCTGCTTTAGCTGGCGTATCCGTTGATCAGATTCGAAACGTTACAATTGCTTATGAACCAACATGGGCGATTGGATCAGGGGAGGCAGCTACAGCTGATCAAGCGCAAAAAGCAGCACATCTTATCCGTCAAACTTTAGCCAAACTGTATTCACCAGTTATTGCTGAGCAAGTTCGTGTATTGTATGGTGGATCAGTGACACCAGAAAATGCGCGCGAAATTATGTCGCAAGCAGATATTGATGGTGTATTAGTTGGTACGGCTGCTTTAGACCCTAAAAAGTTCCTACAGTTAGTTGAAATAGCACGAGACCCAAATGTACCAACTTTTGACACTGAAAATGTTTAAAATTAAGTGATTAAATTAAGAAATAGCTTGTTGAGAGAGCATTGTGATTATTTAGATGGTTACTTGCAAATATATATCAAAAGCGTATAATTAAATATAGTAATACTGTGAATAAATACGGAATTTTGCGAAATATTGTCCGCAATACCTTTATATTGGAGCAAACGTTGTCTGCGGAAACAGCGGCGATTGCTTTTTTTGTGCCTATACGAGGATAAATTCACTAGAATATTTGAATTTGTAATCAAACTGTAACAAACAAAACACAGCGAAAAACAAACGAGGTGATAAGTGTGGCAGGACATTTAGTAAAGTATGGTAAACATCGTACCCGTCGTTCATATGCTAGCATCAAAGAAGTTCTTGATGTGCCAAATTTGATTGAAATTCAAACGGCGTCATATCAATGGTTCTTAGACGATGGTATTAAGGAAATGTTTGGTGATATCATGCCAATCGATGACTTTCAAGGGACTTTGTCTTTGGAATATGTCGATTATCAATTGATGGAACCAAAATATAATATTGATGAGGCACGTGAACACGATGCCAACTATTCAGCGCCATTACACGTAACTTTGCGTTTGACAAACCATGAAACCGGTGAAATCAAGTCGCAAGACGTATTCTTTGGCGATTTTCCATTGATGACTGAACAGGGAACTTTCATCATTAATGGTGCAGAACGTGTTATTGTTTCACAGTTAGTGCGTTCCCCTGGTATTTATTATAATCAAGAAAATGATAAAAACGGACGACCACGTTACGGTACTACGGTTATTCCTAACCGTGGTGCATGGTTAGAATACGAAACCGATGCCAAAGGTATCGCCAATGTACGTATTGACCGCACACGTAAGTTGTTGATGACTGAATTAGTGCGTGCACTTGGTTTTGGTTCAGATTCAGATATTATTGATATTTTTTCAGATCAATATGATGCTTTGAACATGACTTTGGAAAAAGATGTGCATAAAGACATGTCTGATTCTCGTGTCGAAGAGGCTTTAAAGGATGTTTACGAACGTTTGCGTCCGGGCGAACCTAAGACAGCCGATTCATCACGTGCGTTGTTAGTCGCAAGGTTCTTTGATCCAAAACGTTATGATTTGGCATCTGTTGGTCGTTATAAAGTTAACAAAAAGTTGTCGTTAAAGACACGCTTATTGAATCAAACATTAGCTGAAACATTAGCTGATCCAGATTCAGGTGAAGTTATTGTTGAAAAGGGAACGTTGGTAGATAAGACAGTGATGTCAAAACTATCACCATTCTTGGATCGTGAAGATTTCAAGACAACAACATATACACCATCTGGTGATGCAGTTCTTGAAGAACCTGTAACACTTCAGAAAATCAAGATTGAATCACCTGCAAACCCAGAAAAGACATTAGTATTGATTGGCAATGGTCATATTGATGCTGATGACCGTACAGTACGTCCTGCAGATATTTTGGCAGGTATGAACTACTTCTTGAACTTACAAGAAGGTATCGGTAACGTTGATGATATCGATCATTTAGGTAATCGTCGTATCCGTTCTGTTGGGGAATTATTACAAAATCAATTCCGTATCGGATTAACACGTATGGAACGTGTTGTTCGTGAACGTATGTCAATTCAAGATGCCAACACGGTGACACCACAACAATTAATTAACATTCGTCCAGTTGTTGCTGCTGTTAAGGAATTCTTTGGTTCATCACAATTGTCACAGTTCATGGATCAAACTAACCCATTGGGTGAAATGAACCACAAGCGCCGTTTGTCAGCTCTTGGACCGGGTGGTCTTACGCGTGATCGTGCCGGCGTTGAAGTTCGAGATGTTCACTATACACATTATGGTCGTATTGACCCAATTGAGACGCCAGAAGGTCCAAACATCGGGTTAATTAACTCCTTGGCAACATATGGTCGTATCAACAAGTATGGCTTTATCGAAACGCCATACCGACGTGTTGATTGGACAACGCATAAAGTTACCGAAAAAATTGATTATTTGACTGCTGATGAGGAAGATAACTTCATTGTTGCACAAGCTAACTCACCCTTAAATGATGATGGTAGCTTTGTTCACGAGACAGTTATGGCTCGTTTCGGTGAAGAAAACATCGAGACACCAATTGACCGTATTGACTACATGGACGTTTCGCCAAAGCAGGTTGTTTCAGTTGGTACTGCTGCAATTCCTTTCTTGGAAAACGATGATTCGAACCGTGCGTTAATGGGTGCCAACATGCAACGTCAAGCTGTTCCACTGCTTGATCCACATGCACCACTTGTTGGTACTGGTATTGAATATAAAGCAGCCCATGATTCGGGTGTTGCTATGATATCACGTGCAGCCGGTATGGTTGAATATGTTGATGGTCATCAAATTCGTGTTCGTCGTGAAGATGGTCAATTAGATACATATGAATTGATGAAATTCCGTCGTTCGAACGGTGGTAAAAACTATAACCAAAAGCCAATTGTTCATGAAGGTGAACATATTGAAGCTGATGAAGTTTTGGCAGATGGTCCTTCAATGGAACAAGGTGAATTAGCCTTGGGACAAAACCCATTAATTGCCTTTATGACATGGCAGGGTTATAACTTCGAAGATGCCATTGTTTTGAATGAACGTTTGGTTCGTGAAGATGTTTATACGTCAATTCACATAGAAGAATACGATTCAGAAGCTCGAGATACAAAACTTGGACCGGAAGAAATGACACGTGAAATTCCTAATACTGGTGAAGATCAGTTGAAGGATTTGGATGCTGATGGGATTATCCGCATCGGAGCCGAAGTTCATGATGGCGACATTTTGGTTGGTAAGGTAACACCAAAGGGTGTGACAGAATTATCAGCTGAAGAACGTTTGTTACATGCTATCTTTGGTGAAAAAGCACGTGAAGTACGTGATACGTCACTACGTGTACCTCATGGCGGCGGCGGTGTAGTTCAGAATGTTCGTATTTATACACCTGAAAATGGTGATGAACTTGCACCAGGCGTGAATATGATGGTCCGTGTTTATATTGCACAAAAGCGTAAGATTCAAGTTGGTGATAAAATGGCTGGTCGTCATGGTAACAAGGGAACTGTTTCCGTTGTTGTTCCTGAAGAAGATATGCCATATATGCCTGATGGTACACCAATTGATATCTTGTTGTCACCCATGGGTGTGCCTTCACGTATGAATATTGGTCAAGTACTTGAATTACACCTAGGTTTTGCCGCTAAAAAACTTGGCATTCATGTTGCATCACCTGTCTTTGATGGTGCATCTGATGATGAGATTGAAGCAGCTTTGCGTGAAGCTGGTTTGCCACAAGATGGTAAGTCTGTTGTCTATGATGGTCGCACCGGTGAAGCATTTGATAAGCGCGTTGGTGTGGGTGTCATGCATTATATGAAGTTAGCTCACATGGTTGACGATAAAATTCATGCACGTTCAATCGGACCTTACTCACTTGTTACACAACAGCCTTTGGGTGGTAAAGCACAATTCGGTGGACAGCGTTTCGGTGAAATGGAAGTTTGGGCACTTGAAGCTTATGGTGCAGCATATACATTGCAAGAAATTCTGACTTATAAGTCAGATGATGTTGCTGGTCGTGTGAAGGTTTATGAATCAATTATTAAGGGTGAACCAATTCCACGTCCTGGTGTACCAGAATCTTTCCGTGTGTTGGTTAAAGAATTACAAGCACTTGGATTGGATATGCAAGTATTAGATGGTGCTGGTAGTGAAGTTGAACTTCGTCAAATGGACGAAGATGACTCTATATTACCTGTTGATGCACTTGAAAAGTTAGCACGTACAAATCCTGACTTGTTAAATAAAGAAGATGAAGAAGTTGCTGCAGCATTTTCGAAGGTTGAAACCCAAGACAAATCTGAAGTAAATAACGAATTGTAATGAAACAATAAAACGTGTCGTGTAAATCACTGCACGTTTGTTATAAGATGTTGTCAATCGATTGATTGAGAATGGCTTATAGCAGACGTGCAGTGGATAAAATATACAACCGTTATATTAATAAATAATGAAAGGTAACAGCAAATAGATGGCAATCGATGTTAATAAGTTCGAAAGTATGCAAATCGGTTTGGCTTCTCCTGATAAGATTCGTTCATGGTCTTATGGTGAAGTAAAGAAGCCAGAAACGATTAACTATCGAACACTTAAGCCAGAAAAAGATGGCTTGTTCGATGAACGCATCTTCGGACCTACAAAAGATTATGAATGTGCCTGCGGTAAGTATAAGCGAATCCGTTATAAGGGGATTGTTTGTGACCGTTGTGGTGTTGAAGTGACATCATCAAAAGTTCGTCGTGAACGTATGGGGCACATCGAATTAGCTGCACCTGTTACACACATTTGGTACTTCAAGGGTATTCCATCACGTATGGGTCTTGTCTTAGACATGTCACCCCGTTCACTTGAAGAAATTATTTACTTTGCTTCATACGTTGTCATTGAACCAGGTGACGCGCCTGTAGAAAAGAAACAATTACTCACAGAACGTGAATATCGTGAATTGAAGCGCGAATTTGGTGCTAGTTTTAAAGCTGGCATGGGTGCTGAAGCGATTAAAGATTTGTTAGCCAATGTTGATTTGGCTGGTGAAGCAGATCAACTAAAGCGTGAATTACAAGAAGCAACGGGTCAAAAACGTGTACGTGCAGTACGTCGTTTGGATATCATTGAAGCTTTCTTACAATCAGATAATAAACCACAGTGGATGGTTATGGACGTTGTTCCAGTTATTCCACCAGATTTACGCCCTATGGTGCAATTGGAAGGTGGTCGTTTTGCCACTTCTGATTTAAATGATTTGTATCGTCGTGTGATCAACCGTAATAATCGTTTAAAGCGTTTGCTTGACTTAAATGCTCCTGGCATTATCGTGCAAAATGAAAAGCGTATGTTGCAAGAAGCTGTTGATGCATTGATTGATAACGGTCGTCGTGGTCGTCCAGTGGCTGGTCCTGGTAACCGCCCACTAAAGTCACTTTCTCACATGTTGAAGGGTAAGCAAGGTCGCTTCCGTCAAAACTTGTTGGGTAAGCGTGTTGATTATTCAGGACGTTCAGTTATCGATGTTGGTCCTTTCTTGAAGATGAACCAAATGGGATTGCCACGTCCAATGGCAATTGAATTATTCCGTCCATTTATCATGAAAGAATTAACAACACGAAAGTTAGCTGGAAATGTCAAATCTGCTAAGCGTAAGATTGACAAGGCTGATGAAGATGTTATGGATGTATTGGAAGATGTTATCAAAGAACATCCAGTTCTTTTGAACCGTGCACCTACGCTTCACCGTTTGGGAATTCAAGCTTTCGAACCTGTTCTTGTATCAGGAAAAGCAATGCGTCTACATC
The DNA here is from genome assembly GCF_014207505.1 of Leuconostoc carnosum. Lineage (GTDB taxonomy): Bacteria > Bacillota > Bacilli > Lactobacillales > Lactobacillaceae > Leuconostoc > Leuconostoc carnosum. The sequence continues at coordinate 195,198 of NZ_JACHGL010000003.1, read as the reverse complement.
CATTGGTTACTGAAGCCTATAACGCTGATTTCGATGGTGATCAGATGGCCATCCACGTACCTTTGTCAGATGAAGCACAAGCAGAAGCACGTTTGTTAATGCTTGCGGCGGGACATATTTTGGCACCAAAAGATGGTAAACCAATTGTTGCCCCATCACAGGATATGGTTATTGGAAACTATTACTTAACGACAGAAGAAGTTGGTCGTGAAGGTGAAGGAATGATTTTTTCTTCAGTTGAAGAAGCTAAAATTGCCTTTGCAAGTAAAGTCGTACATTATCATACACGTGTCGGCATTCAAACGTCAGCATTCCCTTCAGCAAAGCCATTCACTTCTGAACAGCGTGAAAAAATATTGGTAACATCAGTTGGTAAGTTGATCTTTAATGAGATTTTACCGGTTGATTTTCCATATATTAATGAACCTTCAGAAGAAAATTTCAAGGGTATTGATGATCAATTCTTCATGGCACCAGGTGAAGACATTAATGAATTTTTGTCAGATGCACCAATTATTGGCGCATTCAAAAAAGGATTCTTGTCAGACGTTATTGCTGAAGTTTATAAGCGTTATAAGGTAACAGAGACATCTTTGTTACTTGACCGTATGAAAGATTTGGGTTACGACAAGTCAACCGAATCAGGTCTAACAGTTTCAATGAACGATGTGACTGAGTTAACTGAAAAGCCTGCTATTTTGGAAGATGCACATAAGCAAGTTGCTACAGTGACAAAACAATTCCGTCGTGGACTGATTACAGATACTGAACGTTATCAACGTGTAACTGAGATTTGGACTAAAGCTAAGGATATTATTCAAGATAAGTTGATTGAATCCTTTGAACCAACGAACCCTATCTTTATGATGCAGGATTCAGGTGCTCGAGGAAACATCTCTAACTTCGTTCAGCTAGCTGGTATGCGTGGATTGATGGCTGGACCTGGTGGTAAGATTATCGAATTGCCAGTTACAGCTAACTTCCGTGAAGGATTGACAGTGATGGAAATGTTTATTTCTACTCACGGTGCTCGTAAAGGGATGTCCGATACGGCTTTGAAGACTGCCAATTCTGGTTACTTGACTCGTCGATTGGTTGATGTTGCGCAAGATGTTATTGTTCGTGAATGGGACAATGATGCTGACCGTGGTGTGCCGGTTCAAGCAATTATGGATGGTACATCAGTTGTTGAACCACTTTATGATCGTATTTTGGGACGTTATGCAATGAAATCTGTTTTTGATCCAGAAACAGGTGAGAAAATTGTGTCACGTAACGAAATGATAGATGAAGATATTGCCAAGCAGATTGTTGCTGCAGGTATCGAGAAGGTAACTATTCGTTCTGTCTTTACTTCAACGACTGAGCATGGTGTTTCAGTGCTTGACTATGGTCGTAACTTGGCTACTGGAGAAGAAGTTGAAGTCGGTGAAGCAGTTGGAACAGTTGCTGCACAATCGATTGGTGAACCAGGTACTCAGTTGACCATGCGTAACTTCCACACAGGTGGTGTTGCCGGTGGTAATGATATTACACAAGGTTTGCCACGTGTGCAAGAAATTGTTGAAGCACGTATTCCTAAAGGACGTGCTGAAATTTCTGAAGTGACGGGAACTGTTACTTCAATTGAGGAAAATCCAGCTGAACGTACGAAGGCTATCACAATTGAAGGTGAAACAGATACACGAACATATACTCTACCATTAGTAGCGCGTATGAGATTTGCCGAAGGTGATGACATTCAACGTGGTGAGGCAATTAACGAAGGACCTGTTGATCCTAAGGAGCTATTGTCTGTCACAGATACGTTGACAACTGAATCATATATGTTGACCGAAATACAAAAGGTTTATCGATTGCAAGGTATTGAAGTGTCTGATAAGCATATCGAAGTTATGATTCGTCAAATGTTGCGTAAGATTCGCGTAATGGATCCAGGTGACACGAGTCTTTTGCCAGGTATGTTGATGGATATTGCTGACTTCAAACGAGCAAATGAAACAGCTTTGTTTGATGGTCTTGTACCAGCTACAGCACGTCCTGTATTACTTGGTATTACAAAGGCGGCTCTGGAAACAAATTCATTCTTGTCAGCTGCGTCATTCCAAGAAACAACACGTGTCTTGACTGATGCTGCTATTCGTGGCAAGAACGATCCATTAGTTGGATTGAAAGAGAACGTTATTATTGGTAAGATTATTCCTGCTGGAACTGGTATGGCCGAATATCGTAAGATTAAGACTAAGGTAGTTGGGGATGTTATTTCACAACTTGAAAATGAAACAGAACCTACACCAGATATTCCAAAATTGGATGATGTTGTTAAAACATTTGAAGAATAATAATGTTAGTAAAATAGATTTTATTAAACTATCGTTTAATATATGATGAGATGTCAGTTGTGTTTGATACCAAACACAACTGACATTTTTATATGAAATTATTACTTTAGAAACCAATTATGCCAAAAAAAGACCAATTATGCCAAATTTATAGGCATAATTGGTCTTTTAATTTATACTAAAATAGTTCTGCAGAACAAGTATGGAAAATTATACACGCGTTCAAATTCTCGCGTATAATGGAACTATGCATAAATTACAATACGAACAAATGAATGGATTATCGTTAGCTTATATCGGCGATGCAATCTACGAACTCGAAGTACGTCAACACTTGATTTCACTAGGATTAACCAAGGTGAACGAATTACAAAAGCGAAGCAAGCATTATGTTTCGGCTAAAGCTCATGCTGCGTTGTTTGAATTAATGGGAATAGATGATGTATTAACTGAAACGGAATTAATTTATTTTAAACGTGGACGCAATGCAAAATCACATACGAAAGCAAAAAATACGGATGTGATTACATATCGCATATCTACAGGCGTAGAAGCGTTGTTTGGTTTTTTGTATCTATCACAGCAACAAGAACGTGTCAGCGAATTAATGACTTGGATATTTAATCAGGTGGAATCAGGGAGAACAAGTGAATGAAACAGGAACAGAATAAACCCAACCAAACAGAATTTGTCTTTGGTCACTATGCTAGTGTTGAAACACTAAAGGGTACCCAGGAAATTAACAAAGTCTGGTTACAGACCGGGCTACAGGATAAAATACGGAATGAAGTGACACAACTAGCTAAGAAAAAGGGATTGGTCATTCAACAAGCACCTAAATCGAAACTTGATGAGCTCACCGATGGTGGTAATCATCAAGGTGTTGTTTTAAGTGTCGCAGCGTTTGAATACGCCAGTATCGACGATCTATTTGATAATGCAAAGCGTCATAATGAGGAACCATTTTTCTTAATTTTGGATGGTATTGAAGATCCACATAATTTAGGATCTATAATACGTACCGCAGATGCAGCTGGTGTTCATGGTATTATTATTCCAAAACGTCGGGCTGTACAATTGACCGCAACAGTAGCGAAAATTTCCACTGGTGCAATTGAACATGTACCGGTAGTCCGTGTTACTAATTTAGTAAACACAGTCAGTGAGTTGAAGGATCGAGGTGTTTGGGTTTTTGGTACCGATGTAGCTGGAGAAGATTATCGACGGTTAGATGCCAAAGGCGCAACGGCACTTGTCATTGGTAACGAGGGTAAGGGCCTGTCACCTTTATTAAAAAAGAAAGTTGATGGTATGTTGACCATTCCAATGGTTGGTCATGTCCAAAGTTTAAATGCTAGTGTGGCAGCGAGTTTGTTGATATATCAAGGATTTAGTTCACGTCATCCATTATAAGAATAGTGTTTGGTGATAGTTTTGTTGCACTTTGACTATGGCTAAGCATATTTATAACGGAGAATAAATGTGAGAAAAGATAGATTAGTTGCAGTAGTACGTGCTGCACAAAATGGACATGACATTGCTTATAATGTCTTAGTTCACCATTTACGCGGAGCAATTTTTGATGTGCATCGACGAAAAGTTAGTAGTCGAATGACTGCAGATGATTGGTACTCAGATGCGTTGACAGTATTAACGAAATGTGTTGATAAATTTGATACAGTAACACCGCGAGCCAAATTTTCGACTTACTTTATTACTGCATTGTCCAACCACGCAATTGATTTAGTCCGGTCATATTACACTGCAAAAGCAAATTTTGAAAAAAGTATGGTGTCGGAAGCTAACGATGAGACTGGTAATTTATTTAATAGTGGAACAGATACTTATAACCCAGAGCATATTTATGTTTTACGTGATATGCTTAAAACAACACAGATTGCGAATTCACCAGAGTTTAGAGAAGTTGTTTTACAACTTTTGGGTGTTAGTGATACACAACCAGTGATAACCTCACGGCGTTTTGAACAAATGCAATATCGTTTTAAAAAAGCAATGCAATCAGCAATAACCACATGATAATCATTTTTTTAGTCGACAAATTGTGTTTCGCTTACCACTCTGTGATATAATATACATGGTATAAAACCATAAACCAAAGGAGAATTAGACATATGTCTTTAATTACTGATATTATCGCACGCGAAGTCCTTGACTCACGTGGAAACCCTACACTTGAAGCTGAAGTCATCACAGAATTGGGTGGTTTCGGTCGCGGTATGGTACCTTCTGGTGCTTCAACTGGCGAACATGAAGCTGTTGAATTGCGTGATGGTGACAAGTCACGTTTCGGCGGTAAGGGGACAACAAAGGCTGTTGCCAATGTTAACGATGCTATCGCTAAGGCTTTGGTTGGTAAGTTCGATGTAACTGACCAACGTGCAATCGATCAAGCTATGATCGAACTCGACGGTACAGAAAACAAAGGTAAGTTAGGCGCAAATGCTATTTTGGCTGTATCAATTGCTGCTGCTCGCGCAGCTGCTGATGAATTAGGTGTGCCTTTGTTCTCATACTTGGGTGGTGCAAATTCATACGTATTGCCAACACCTATGATGAACGTTATCAATGGTGGTGCTCACTCAGCTAACAAGGTTGATTTCCAAGAATTCATGATTATGCCTGTTGGTGCGCCAACAGTTAAAGAAGCAATTCGTTACGGTGCAGAAACTTTCCATGCTTTGAAGAAGTTGTTAGAAGCTGATGGTAAGGCGACATCAGTTGGTGATGAAGGTGGATTTGCACCTGATTTCGCTGATAACGAAGAACCTTTGAAGTATTTGATTCGCGCTATCGAATCTGCAGGTTATAAGCCAGGTCAAGATATCGCTATTGCTGTCGATGTTGCTTCATCAGAATTGTATGATGCTGCCTCAAAGACATATAAGTTGCGTTGGTCAACAGGTGATGAATTCACAACGCCTGAATTTATCAAATATCTTGAAGATTTGGCAGACCGTTACCCAATTATTTCAATCGAAGATCCTATCGATGAAAACGAGTGGGAAGATTGGGCTACAATCACTGCTGAATTGGGAAAGAAAGTTCAATTGGTTGGTGATGACTTCTTTGTTACTAACACACAGTACCTTGAAAAGGGTATCAACATGGGCGCTGCTAACTCAATTTTGATCAAGGTAAACCAAATTGGTACTTTGACAGAAACTTTCGAAGCTATTGAAATGGCTAAAGAAGCTGGTTACACTGCTATCGTGTCACACCGTTCAGGTGAAACAGAAGATACAACAATTTCTGATTTGGTTGTTGCTACAAATGCTGGTCAAATTAAGACGGGTTCATTGTCACGTACTGATCGTATTGCAAAGTACAACCAATTGATTCGTATTGAAGAATTGTTGGATACAACTGCCAAGTATAAGGGAATTCATTCATTCTACAACTTGTCAGCTGCTGCACGTGAATCAATTCAAAGTAAGTAATATCATTTAAAAATCATCTCCTAATTAGAGGTGATTTTTTAGTACATAAAATAAGGAAGTATAGCCATGGACAGTATTGTTTCTGAGAATAACGCAACAGGAGTTGACCGTACATTAAGACGCTGTGAGTGGGTAAGTTCAACTCATACTTCAGATATGATGATTATTTATCATGATACGGAGTGGGGGTTCCCAGTTCATGATGATGTCAAATTATTTGAATTATTAACATTAGAAATTTTTCAAGCAGGTTTAAGTTGGGAAATTTCACTAAAAAAACGATCAGGCTTAAATGCTGTGTTTTATAAATTTGATATTGACCAAGTTACTCAAATGATGGATGATGATATTATCAGGTTGAAACAAGATACACGCATTATTCGCAATAGTTTAAAGATTGCCGCAACGATTAATAATGCGCAGGCTATAAAACGTGTTCAGCAAACATTTGGTAGCTTTTCGCAGTATCTGTGGTCATTTACAGATAATCGTGTCATTAATCACCACGTCCAGCATGCTAGTGATGTATTAGCACAAGATGATCATTCAAAAAAAGTCGCTAAAGATATGAAACAACGAGGCTTTAAGTTTACAGGTCCAGTGACAATATATTCTTTTTTACAAGCTATGGGTGTGATCAACGACCATGAGCAACACTGTGATTTTAACCCAGATAATGATGCATTAAACTGACAAGAAGGACAAGTATTGACTGTTAAATAGAATATGATAAAGAGGGGATGTATTTATGGCAAAATTAGAAGGAATCATTTTGTTGAATTCGGGTGTTGCTGAATTACAGATTGTTGATCATGGCGGCCATAAGATTGAATCCGTAAGGCGTGAATATAGTGATAATGATTTTGAATTATCCAAATTTTCTACTGAGGTCATGCAACGCGCATTAGCACAATTACAACGTTTTCAACAATTATTACGTGATTATGGCGTTAAAGATGTCCGCCTGTTTGGTAGTGAAAGTCTTTCTAAAATGCCTAATGCGGTTTATTTTGTTGATCAAGTTGAAAATGTTACTGGGCTAGATTTACGCTGGTTGAATGCCAATCAGGAAAATTATTACCGCCAACTAGCTTTACGCGTTCATAATCAAAAATTTTTAAATAAAGCGAATACATTTGTTTTAGGTGTTAGCTCGACACGAATTGATTTGTCATATTTTGAACAACAACAATTTAAGTTTTCTCAACATGCATCAATCGGACCCGTACGTTTAACGCAATCTATACTTGAAATGACTTCAGGTATTACGCAATTATTAACTTTTGCTTCAGAATTTATCAATAGTAAATTAGATGATTTTTGGCACATGCTGCCACCTTTCAAACAGGTTGAAACTTTGGTTGTTCTTGGCACAAGCATGTTAAATACTGTGTTTAATGATGCTAAAAAAACAACGGTCGTCGATAAAAAAAATCTCCAAGTTCTAGTGACTGATTTTAATTATATGAATGATCAAGAAATTTCAGATAAGTATGATTTGGACACTAAAGATATTTGGATGATTTATATGGAAGCCGTCTTGGTCTTAGAAATTATGTCACACATTGGGTCAGAATATATACAGATTAGTGATTTGACGGTTATAGATGGCTTAGTTACTAAAGATACTACAGCGCAAGAGGATATTATTACAGCTGCACGAGGCATTGCGGATCGATATATGGTCGAAGAAAAGCATCGTGAGATTGTTTTAGAATATGCTTGGCGTTTATTTGACCGTTTAAAAAAGATTCATCGTTTGGATACGCGTGATCGATTGCTATTGGGCGTAGCAGCCTTGACCCATGATGTTGGTAGTTTTATCAATTCTCAACGTCATTACCAATATTCAGAAGAAATTTTGGAAGGGATTGATTTTCATGGGCTATCCACGACCGAACAACATATGATTGCGGCCATCGCACGATATCATAGTGCTGAAACACCAGACAATGCGTTACGAGCCATTCAAGAATTTTCACCAAAGCAACGTATTCGTATTGCTAAAATGGCATCGTTATTGCGATTGGCTGATGCCTTGGATGATAGTCGTCTGCAAAAGATAGAAAAACTAACAGTATCGATTCAAAATGATCATATTACGGTTATCGGGCATACAGCATTGGATTTACAATTGGAAATTTATATTTTTTCTCAAAAAGCATATTTTTTTGAAGCAGTGTTTGGCTTACCCATTGTACTAAAAAGACAAGAGAAAAGGAGCAATGCGTGATGACAAATGAACTGAAACAACCTAAGTATTATGTGAATCGTGAGTTGAGTTGGTTGGCTTTCAATGATCGCGTGTTAGAAGAAGCTAGAGACACTCAAAATCCGCTACTAGAACGCGCAAAATTTTTAGCTATTACACAAAAAAATATGGATGAGTGGTTTATGGTTCGCGTTGCTAGTCTCCAACAACAAGTTTTGGTTGGTCATAATAACCCAGATGCATCAGGCTTATTACCAAATGATCAACTGAGTATGATATCTGCCGCTGCTAGAGAACAAATAAAAAATCAGTATCAAGTTTTAAATCGTAGTATTATTCCTGCGTTAAAAAAGCAAGGTTTTGAGTTGAAACACGCTGATAATTTGGCAGATAGTCAATATGCATTTTTAAAACGGTTTTTTGAGGAAGAATTGTTACCCATTTTGACACCAATGGCAATTGATAGTACACGACCATTCCCATTTTTGGCAAATGATACCCTTAATATTGGTGTACGTTTGAAACATGAAACTGACAAATCAGAAAAATATACTGCAGTGTTACAAGTACCAACAACTTCAGGTAGGGTCATTGCCTTACCTGAAAAAAACCAAGTGATTCTTGTTGAAGAAGTGGTGCAGATCTTTTTAGATGCTGTTTTCCCAGGTTATGATATTAAGGAAACGACAGTCTTTCATATTTTACGTGATATGGAGCTAGATGTGGCTGATGATGAAGATACACCAAACATCTTACAGGAAGTACAAAGTAAGTTACAAGAACGTGAGCGTGGTCGTGTTATTCGTGTCATTGTTAATACCAATACGAGCAAAACGTTAATGTCAAAAATCATAAAAGCACTGGATGTTTCTGATGAACGTGTTTATGAAGTAAACGGCGCCATTGATTTAACATTTTTAAGTGCATGGTTAAAATTAATTGATGCACCGTATTTGGAGTTTTCAAAGTTTAAGGGCTATGAAAGTTCTGAATTATCTCCGGATAATATGTTTGTTAGTATTAAACAGCAAGATTACTTATTGCATCACCCCTATGACACGTTTAAACCGGTAGTGACATTTATTCAAACTGCTGCATGTGACGATGATGTCTTGGCAATTAAAATGGTGTTATATCGTGTGTCTGGTAATTCTCCAATTATCCGTGCTTTAGCGGACGCTGCCCAGCGTGGTAAGCAAGTAACTGTTTTAGTGGAAATCAAGGCGCGATTTGATGAAGAAAATAACGTTCATTGGGCGCGTGAATTGGAGCAAAAAGGTGTGCACGTCGTATATGGTTTACGCGGGTTAAAAGTCCATGCTAAAATGGCGTTAGTCGTACGACGAGAGGATGATGCTATTGTTCGTTATGTGCACCTTGCCACTGGTAATTATAATGATGTGACAGCTAATTTTTATACTGATTTGGGACTATTAACTCGGGATAGTGAATTAGGGATGGACGTCTCTTCAATTTTCAATATATTAACTGGTTATTCTGATCAAGAGTATTTTCATCAATTGCATATGTCGCCTAATGGTATTCGAGAGTTTATCTATGACAAAATTGATGGGGAAATTGCCAATGCTAATGCTGGTAAATCAGCAGGCATCAAGATGAAATTTAATTCGTTATCCGATGAACAAATGATTCGTCATTTATATAAAGCTAGTCAAGCGGGTGTGCCAATCGAGTTACTTGTTCGTGGGATTACAATGTTGAAAGTAAATATTCCAGGTGTTAGTGACACAATTACTGTGCATTCAATTGTTGGTCGCTTTTTGGAACACAGTCGCATTTATAGTTTTAATAATGATGATAACCCCGAAGTTTATTTATCGTCAGCAGACCTAATGACACGTAATTTGGACCGTCGTGTTGAGTTACTTTTCCCACTTAAAGACACAGCGTTACGCCAGCGTGTGTTATCAATTTTTCAAACAATGTGGCAAGATAATGTTAAAACACGTGTTTTGCAGTCTGATGGTCATTTTGAAAAAATCGATCGCCGTGGTTTATCAACAATGAACGCACAAGAAATATTTATTGCCGAATCATTGAGTGTACAAGCCGACGTGAAACGTCAAGAAAAATCAGCACAGGCACAGCGAAAATTTGAACCAATTAATAATCCATTTTTAGGAGGTGAAGCATGACAATATTAGCAGTAATTGATTTAGGATCAAATTCTGTTCGAATGACAATTAGTCAGTTTCATCAAGATGGTCATTACGAAGTATTGGAACGATATCAAGAAATGGTTCGTTTATCAAAGGATATGGGGGATGATAAAATTCTTCAACCAGAGGCAATAGAGCGAACTTTAAACGCTTTAAAAGAATTTAAAAAGGCGCTTGGTAGTTATGCAAAAGAAAAAATCACCGTCCGTGCTGTAGCTACCGCTGCAGTACGTCAAGCAACTAATCAAAGTGAATTTTTAACAGCATTTGAAGAAATAATGGCAATGCCATTAGAGGTATTAACAGGTGAGCAGGAAGCGCACTACGATTATGTTGGTATTATTAACACACTAGATATTGTGGATGCTTTAATTTTAGATACGGGTGGTGCCTCTGCTGAATTAATTTTGGTGCGTAATCGTCAAGCGGTTCACGAAGTTAGTTTACCGGTAGGTGCTGTCACGATCAGTGAGTCATTTTTAGAGAAAGATGTCGTTAGTGCGGCTGCTTTATTTAAAGCAACAATTGCATTGCGACAAATGCTTGATAATGTGTCTTGGTTGAGGCAAGTTGCTCATATACCAGTAGTTGCACTTGGTGGCAGTAACCGTACATTAGCAAAAATTTCTCGCCGCCAAAACAAAGTGTTAGATTTACCAATTCATGGTTATCGGCTCAGCAAACAAGATGCAACGCAAATCTATCAAAATATATTAAGTAAAAACTTAGAGGCACGTAAAAAAATTGGCGGGTTAGCCAAGGAACGTGGCGACATTATTGTTGGTGGATTATTGCCCTTGATTGAATTACTAATATTATTAGGTGGTCAACAGGTGATCTTTTCACAAGCTGGTCTGCGTGAAGGTATTTTATTTGAGACCATTAAACAAGAGACCGGTCATGATGTCGTGGCACCAGAACCTGCAGCTATGACGATAGATTAAAAAAGCTAGACAGTATGTTAATTGTCTAGCTTTTTTATTTTCAACTGACAGGTATTTCAAAGAAGATTGTCTCACCAACCATGAAGGTTAAAGAACCAGAGAAGTGATTAGTTAAGGTGGTTTTAAATTGTGACAAGTCATCTTCCGAAACAGCAACAACTGAATGGACCATGGTGTCGTATTGTGTTTCAATGATTGGATAATTGTTTGTTTCAAGCCAGTAATTTAGTGTTTCAGAATGCCGATACGGTGCTGTAATGGTAACTTTTAAACGAGTTAGACGTTCGACGAATCCAGCAGATTTTAGACCGTCAGCAGTCGTTCCAGAGTAGGCACGAATGAGACCACCAGCACCTAATTTAATACCGCCAAAGTAACGTGTGACAATAGCAACTACATCATGTAAATGGTTTTTCTGTAAAACTTCTAACATGGGAACACCTGCTGTGCCACTCGGTTCTCCGTTATCACTGTACCGTTGGATTTGATCATTGTCACCTAGCATATAGGCAAAAACATTATGGTTAGCTTTATAATGCGCTTTATTAATACGCTCAATAAAAAGGCGTGCATCTTCTTCTGAAGTTATTCGGGCAACATTAAGTATGAAACGGGACTTTTTAATGTTTTGTTCCCATGTATAATTTTGTGGTGCAATAGTTAAGTATTGATTCATATAGGTTATTATACCGTATTAGTTTCAGAAAGTGAGTTGATCATTTGTCTAAAGCATACAAAAAAGCTGTCAAGCGTTAGCGTGACAGCTTTTTATATGATCTACCCGGGAGTCGAACCCGGATTTCAAGAACCGGAATCTTGCGTGCGATCCATTACACTAGCAGATCATAACTATTCAATTATAGCTTATTTAATAGTATTTTTAAAGAATATTTTTTTCATAGTTGTGATTTGTGAACAATTCTTATCATTAACGTAGAATATGATATGGAAGAATATTACGGCAGGCAACTTGTACAACCAAAAATAAAAAATGTGCCAGCTTATGTATCAGTAGCGGCGACGTTTAATAATCACATTTGTCAACGCTGCGGGCAAACTGATATTGAAAAACTACCAAACTATCATTTTTATTGCCGTGCTTGTTTAGCTTTAGGACGCGTTAGTTCGCGTGATGTTTTGTTATCTTTGCCAGAGCCGAATCTCTTTGATGGTCACGATATTTTAAGTTGGTCAGGAAAACTAACTGCGAAACAACAAGAAGTTAGTAATGAACTTATCGCGACATTAAAAGAAAAAAATGAACATTTAGTTTGGGCAGTTACGGGTGCAGGAAAGACTGAAATGTTGTTTCCGGTGATACACAAAGCGTTGACGCAACGATATCGTGTTGGGATTGTTTCACCTAGGGTCGACGTGATTATCGAATTAGCGCCACGATTACAGGCTGCCTTTTCAAAAACTGATATGGTCGTGTTACACGGAGAACAAACACAAGACTATCGCTATACACCTTTGGTTTTAGCAACAACACATCAGATGTTACGTTTTAAATCTGCTTTTGATTTGTTAATTGTTGATGAAGTTGATAGCTTTCCTTACGCAGGCGATAAAATGTTATCTTATGCGGTGCAACAAGCTAAAAAGGCTACTGGAACGTTGATTTTTCTAACAGCGACACCTACAAAACAATTACAAAAACGTGTTCGGAGAGGTTCATTAAAAACATCTTACTTACCGTTGAGGTATCATCAACATTTGTTACCGGTAATAAAAACAACATTAGTTGGTAATTGGCGACGAAAGATACCGAAGCAGTTGGTCAAACAACTGACTCATTTTCAACGTACAGAACAACGTTTTTTAATATTTGTGCCGAAAGTAGCTGATTTAAAAAAAGTGTATGATCAGATTAACAAGCATGTGCCACATTTAAAAGGCGACTATGTTCATGCGGCAGATAGTAGACGACAAGAAAAAGTGCAAGCTATGCGAGATTATCAGTTGCAATATCTTGTCACCACAACGATTTTGGAACGAGGTGTCACTTTTCCAGGCATTGATGTGTTAATTTTAGGCGCTGATGATACGACTTTTAGTGAAAATGCTTTAGTTCAAATTGCCGGACGCGTTGGGCGTAAAAATGATCGGCCAACGGGATTGGTACGAGCTTACGTGCAACATATTAGCTTAAATGTGGTAGCTGCTCAAAGGCAAATTAAACAAATGAATCATCGAGGTAAGAAATTAGGAGGACGAAAATGATATGCCAACTATGTCAGACGTTCATTAAACAAACACCGTCGTTATTGCAAACGTTTGGTATGATAAGATGGCAACCAAACAAGCTGTGTCAGGCTTGTCAATCGGAATTTGTGTCTATTAGTTGTGCTTGTTCAGGTTGTGGTCGTCAGCAGAATAATGAGTCATTGTGTTTTGATTGTCAACGCTGGGAAAAACAAGGTAAAATCTTATTACAACATACTTCGTTATATCAGTATAATGATGCAATGCGTGATTTTATGCAACGATACAAATTTAATGGTGATTACAGTTTGCGTCAGATATTTAATCATGAATTAATCCAGTACGTGAATAATATGGCTATAGATCTAGTTGTAGTTATTCCCATTAGTGAGTACACCATGATGACACGAGGATTTAATCAGACAGTTGGTCTATTTGAAGGTGTGACGTTGAGTGACTTACTAAAAGTCAAAGCTAAAAATAAAAGTCACCAGTCACAATTTAATAGGAAAGGTCGCATGATGCGGACACAACCATTTACAGTGAGCAAATCATTACCACTACACAACAAAAGAGTGTTGCTTGTAGATGATGTCTATACAACAGGGAACACATTGTATCATGCAGCAGACTTATTGTACGATTTAGGTGCGAAAAATGTGAAAAGTCTATCGTTAGCACGTTAAATTATGAAAAAATGTTTATTTTTACAGAAAACGCTTACACATATGGTATAATTAGTGTAGTAACTTAATTGGAGGAATTATTATGTTAGATTTTAATGTACGTGGCGAAAACATCGCGGTAACTGATTCACTTCGTGAATATGTCGAAAAGCGTTTAACTAAGTTAAACCGCTATATTGAAGAAACAGCAAATGCTAATATAAATTTGCGTACGTATCAATCAAATAACTCCGGTAAGGCTGAAGTTACAATTGTACTGCCTTACGTTGTATTGCGTGCTGAAGATACTAATCCAGATTTGTATACAGCTATTGATGCTGTATCTGAAAAATTGGAACGTCAAATTCGTAAGTACAAGACTAAGATTAACCGTAAGTCACGTGAAACTGGCTTTAAGGGTATTGATTCCAATGATGAAATTCCAGCAACAGATGTTGATGATGATAGCTTACAAATTGTACGTAGGAAGCAAGTTGATTTAAAACCTATGTCACCAGAAGAAGCAGCGTTACAAATGGATTTGTTGGAACATAATTTCTTTATTTTCAAAGATGCAGAATCCAATACAGATTCAGTTATTTATAAGCGTGCAGATGGTAAATATGGTCTGTTAGAGACTGAATAATTTTAATATTAAACTAAAGCTAAACAAGGGTTTAGCTTTTTTATTATTCAAATATTTTAAAGGTTCAGCGACGATACTTGTCCTAGAAGACATAAGTTGTCATAAAAAGTCATAAAACTTTATAAAGTCGCCCAAAAATGCTTTTTTTATCGTTATGCTATTTATATTAGATAGAAGAGGTTTTTTTTATGTTTAGTTGGCAATTGCTATTAAAAGACAAGAGACAATTAGTAAAGTGGTTATTCGTTATTTTAGTACCGACGCTGCTTGTGGCGGGGTTCATAGGTGCAACAAGTCATATGGCACAACATGCAAGTAAGTTACAAGTCGCTGTGGTTAACCAGGATCAATCTGCAAAATATCAGGGTAAAACACAAAATGTTGGGAAAAACTTTGCAGAGGTGCTCCAAAAGAGTAAAACATTAAGTTTTGTGACTTATTCAACACCAGAAAAAGCTAATGATGCTTTGCACACAGGCCGTGTTAGTGGTGTTGTGATTTTACCAAAAAGCCTAACACAGGATGTATCTGAATTCAAAAAGACTGGAAAAAGTGTGACAATAAAGCAAATAATTGCCAGTGGGCAAAGTCAATTTGCTTCGCAGTACGTGCAACATGAATTGGATAACGTGCTTAATCGTGAAAATGCACGTTTAATGATGGGCGTTAGTAATGATTCTGTTTTAAAAAATCTCACAACACAAAGTCAAAATTTGTCACAGGAATCCAGCGACTTGCAGCTGAATCTGCAAGCTATTGGTAACGGAATAGACACGGATAATGCTGAAGAGCTACAAGAAAAAGCAACTGATGTCGCTAATAAAATGGCTAACTATTCTGCACAAATGAATGATGCGGTTCAGGCCAATGACACAGCTAAAATTCAAGAAATGGCTGTGGCAATGAATGATTTGTCATATACAATGCAAACTTCTGTGGTTGGTGGTATTGGTAACATTGCAGCAAGTCTAAACACTACAAAAGCATTGAGTGATAAATCTGGCATTATCCAAAGTAGTGCCAAAACGCTGAAAAAGGGTCAAACTAGTATAGCTGATAAACTTCAGAAAATGTCAGGCGAGCAAGCAGATAATAAAGAGACATCACCATTGACGCAACTACTAGTTTTTGATCGACAAGATGTACAACCTATTCGTCAGAGTGGCCAAACAATATTACCTAACATCTTGGTGATTGGTGTGACACTATTGGCCATTTTATTTGGTTTATTATTGCCAATGAAGCCGGTTAAACAAGAAGCGTTAGCACTTGAACAATGGTGGGAAAATTTTCAAGTGGCTGGGTTATTAAATGCTGTGGCTGTTGCTTTGATGGTAGCAAGTGGTATTTTTTGGCACGTGTCTCTTTTTAATTTTTGGGTGATTGTCGGTATTACTATTGTTGCTTCATGGGCAATGATGAGTATCATTTGGTATTTAAAAGAGTGGTTAGGGCAGCTTGGCTGGTGGTTAGGTACTACAATTTTAACGCTGCAAACAATTTTCGCAGTGACAACGGTGCCACAATCAATGACGACTGGTATTTTTAATTATTTTTATAATATATGGCCATTGAGCGCATTGAACCATGTTGTGCGACAATTGATATTTGGTGGTAATATACAACAAAATGTGATTATTTTAGTAATTTGGTTTTTGGCTATCACAATATTATTGGTGACATATTATCGCATGAAGCAACGTCAGAATTTTAAGGCAATGATGGCTGACGAAGCTTGATGGCTGAGAAATCAATCAGCCACGCTAATTATGAGAATTTTAATGCTTTTTTAAGCTCATTAAAGGGTGTAAACTAGAGTTATGGTAACGAAGCCGAGTAAAAGTGAAGAAACATATGCCAAAATTTTAGAAGCGGCAACTGTGCAATTTTTATTGAATGGCTATGCACAAACGACGACACGTGAAATCGCTAAAGCACTAAAAATCACGCAACCTGCGATTTATCATCATTTTGGTGATAAAGAGACTTTGTTTGTTGAGGTGATTAAGCGCGTAGGAAACCAAGTTATGACTGATATGATGGCTATTTTGGACCAAACATATCCACAACCTGTTGACCAGCTAGTGGCGTTAACCGAGGTGATTATAACACGTCATCCACGCGATGTATTTTCACTAATACATGGTAGCTTTGATACGTTATCGCCACAACATCAGCAGGAATTAGGCATGGTTTTTGGTCGTAATTATGTCATGCCCATTGCACAGTTTTTCAGTCAAGAAGTGGTGCCTTTGCGGGAAGGTATTGATTCAAAAATGGCTAGTTCGTTTTTTATTACGAGTCTATCACCACTATTTAGCGATTTTCATGCGCTCAATGGTACAACAACAATGCATGAAAGAATTCAACAATTATTAGATCTCATTCTTTATGGTCTACTCAATCGTTGAGTTTTACCTGCTTAAATGTTATGCTAAAATAAGAAATTTACGGAGGCAGCTCATGGCTAGTCATAAAGTATCGCTTGCGTGTACAGTATGTGGATCACGTAATTACACAGTTGCATTGTCAAAAGATCGTACAGAACGTTTAGCAGTTAGTAAGTTTTGCTCATTCTGTGGCAAACATACATTGCACCAACAAACAAAATAAAGGTTACAAATATGCTCAATTATTTTAGAAACGTCGCAGCTGAAATGAAAAAAGTGACATGGTTGTCACAACAACAAGCTTCAAAAGAAGCGGTAACTGTTATTACCGTTTCTGTTATCTTTGCTGTTTTCTTAGGTGGCATGGATTGGCTTTTGCAAAGTGGCTTTAATTTTGTTATGAAATAATAGCGAAATTACAAAAAGTATAGTATACTAAAGACAACTAGAAGGACTTCTCGGCGAAGTTCTTTTTTCTATTGAAATGAATGGAGGAAATGTGTATATTATACACAACTAAATTTTATGTCTGAAAATAATGAAACACCCGAAGAAACTGTTGAAGAAACGGCATCAAATACAGATAACATTGAAAAGTCATGGTTTGTTGTTCATACTTATTCAGGATATGAACACAAAGTTAAGGCCAATTTAGAATCACGTACACAAACAATGGGGATGTCAGAACAAATTTTCCGTATTTTGGTACCAGAACAAGAAGTCACGACCATTCAAGATGGTGAAGCCAAGACATCAGTGGAAAATGATTTTCCAGGTTATGTGTTAGTTGAAATGGCTACGCCACATGATTATAATATGACAGATGAGGCATGGTATGTTGTCCGTAACACGCCTGGTGTCACTGGATTCTTGGGTTCTCACGGTGCTGGTTCAAAGCCAAACTCACTATTACCTGAAGAAGTCGATTTGTTGATGAAGCGTATGGGCATGGTTACACGTGAAGTTGTTGACTTAGATGTCGCAGTAGGTCAAATTGTTAAAATTATTGCTGGTCCATTTTCTGGTATGGAAGGGACAGTGACTGTTGTCGATACAGAAAAGCAAACGCTTGAAGCAACAGTTGAAGTCTTTGGTCGTGAAACACCGACAGAATTAGACTTTGCTGATGTTGATACTGTGTTAGATCAAGCCTAAATTTAACTATTGCATTTTGAATATTTTTTTAATATAATTATAGAGTATGTCATCGACATGCGTGGGAGCAGCACTAAAGCTGCGTCTACCACAACACGAGGAGGAAAAAATCGTGGCTAAAAAAGTTACAACAGTAGTTAAACTACAAATTGCCGCTGCTAAAGCAACACCAGCTCCACCAGTTGGTCCAGCTTTGGGACAAGCCGGCATTAATATCGCGCAATTCACAAAGGAATTTAACGCGCGTACTGCAGATCAAGCAGGTTCAGTCATTCCGGTTGAAATCACTGTTTTTGATGACCGTTCATTCGAATTCGTTACAAAAACACCACCCGCTGCTGATCAATTACGTAAGCTTGTTGGTAAGGGTTCAGGTGAACCTAATACTAAGAAGGTTGGAAACGTTACTTTGGATCAAATCCGTGCAATTGCTGAAAACAAAATGGCAGATTTAAATGCTAATGATGTAACAGCAGCTATGCGTATGATCGAAGGTACAGCACGTTCAATGGGTGTTACCGTTGATGGTGTTGACTTGACTGTTGAAGGTACAGCAATCAAGGAGGACGCAGAATAATGACTAAAAAGCATGGTAAAAAGTATATTGAAGCATTATCAAAAGTAGAAGCTGAAAAGAACTACGCTTTGAATGATGCTGTTTCATTGATTAAAGAAATGGACTACGCTAAATTTGATGCTTCAGTTGAAGTTGTCTTTAATTTAAACGTTGATACACGTCAAGCTGATCAACAATTGCGTGGTGCTATTGTTTTGCCAAATGGTACTGGTAAAGATAAGAAGGTTATTGTCTTTGCACAAGGCGACAAAGCTAAGGAAGCGGAAGCTGCTGGAGCTGATGTTGTCGGTGCGGCTGATCTTGTTGCTCAAATTCAAGGCGGTTGGTTAGACTTTGATACAGCTATTGCAACACCTGATATGATGGCTCAAGTAGGCCGTGTTGCCCGTATCTTAGGTCCTAAGGGTATGATGCCTAACCCTAAGACTGGCACAGTAACAATGGATGTTACTAAGGCTGTCTCAGATGCCAAGGGTGGACAAGTAACATACCGTACAGACCGTGATGGTAACGTTGCTGTTCCTGTGGGTCGTGTGTCATTTGATGTTGCTAAGTTAACTGAAAATGTTCAAACAATTGCTAACACAGTTCTTAAGTCACGTCCGGCTGCTGTTAAAGGTGCCTACGTACAACATGCTTCAATTTCATCAACATTTGGTCCAGCTGTTGCTTTGGACTTGAATGCTTTATAAGATTTGACGATATTTGTTTTATCTGATATACTTACTAAGTAAATTAAATCATTTTGCCTAAGACTCAGGAGGTAGTAATACCTTAATATTTATCCTGCCGAGGAAGTTTAAAAACTTTTCCCGTGTGTCTGTTGGCTCACGGGATTTCTTTTGCAAAATAATTATATAAAGAAAGGAGAACATATATCATGAGTGAAAAGACTATTGCAGTTAAAGCACAAAAAGTTGAAGAAGTTGCTGAACAATTCAAGAATGCTGCCTCAGCCGTTGTTGTTGATGCTCGTGGATTGACAGTTGCTCAATCTACAGAGCTACGTCATCAATTGCGTGAAGAAGGCGTTTTACTTGAAGTAATCAAAAACAAGATTTTGACACGTGCCGCTGAAAAAGCCGGATTTGCTGAATTAAATGACCTTTTTGCTGGTCCTTCAGCTGTCGCTTTCTCAGAAGAAGATGCTATTGCACCTTCACGTATTTTGAAGAAGTTTGCTGACGCCAACGAGAAGTTGGAAATTAAAGGTGGTGTTGTTGATGGCAATATTGCCAACATAGCCGACATTAATAAGTATGCTTCTTTGCCATCACGCGAAGGCTTGCTTGGTCAGTTGATGGCCGAATTCCAATTCTCAATCCGTTCATTTGCATATGCTGTTAAGGCTGTGCAAGAGAAGTTGGAAGAAGGCGAAGAACCTGCTGTTGAAGCAGTTTCAGATGCTGAATAATTTTTAAAAACAAATACAAACAAAAAACAATTTGGAGGATTTAATCATGGCTTTTGATAAAGACGCGATTATCGCATCATTAAAGGATGCAACAATCTTGGATTTGGCTGATTTGGTTTCAGCAATCGAAGAAGAATTTAACGTTTCAGCCGCAGCTCCTGTAGCCGCAGCTGGTGCAGCAGACGGCGCAGCCGCTGCAAAGACAGACTTCGACGTAGAATTGACTTCAGCAGGTACTGCTAAGGTTAAGGTTATCAAGGCAGTTCGTGAAGCAACTGGTCTTGGTTTGAAGGAAGCTAAGGGATTAGTTGATGATGCACCTTCAATCATTAAAGAAGGTCTTGATGAAGCTGCTGCCAATGAATTGAAGGCAACTTTGGAAGAAACAGGCGCTTCTGTAACTTTGAAGTAATTCATCATATTAAAAGAGGTGCTTAGGTACTTCTTTTTTTGTACATAAATTTAAGGAGTTCTCATGGTAGAATCTAAAGCAAAAATTGATGGTGAAATGTATTTCACTTCAAATCCTAATTCTGATCATCATTATCAAAACTTTGATTTTGAATTATTGGGTCAAACATTACATTTTATAACAGATAGTGGTGTTTTTTCAAAATCAACTGTTGATTTTGGTACACGAACAATGCTAGAAGCTTTGCCTAATACAAAACTAATTGAAGGGAAAGTATTAGATTTAGGTACTGGGTATGGTCCTGTGGGGATTGCTGTGGCAAAAACATTTGATCGAGAAGTTGATATGACGGATGTTAATGAGCGGGCTCTGGATTTAGCAAGGAAGAATGCAGAACGTAACGGCGTTAGTTCATTAGTGAATATTTTCCAATCTGATGTTTATGCTAATGTTCAGGATAAGTATGCTTTGATATTAGCCAATCCACCCATTCGAGCTGGAAAAAATGTTGTTACTGCGATGTTACAAGATGCGATGCACCACCTTTTACCAGGTGGTAAACTAATTGCTGTCTTGCAGAAGAAGCAAGGGGCACCATCAGCACAAAAAAATATGGCTTCAGCATTTGGTAATGCTAAAGTGATTCATAAAAACAAAGGATACTATATTTTGGAGAGCACATATGGCGACTAGCCCAACATTTAGCGATGAACAAGTTGATTATTTTATGCAAGAAGCTTTGAATGAGGCTAAATTGGCGGATGCAGAAGGTGAGGTGCCTATCGGTGCAGTTGTTGTGTATGATAATCAGGTGATTGCACGCGCGCATAACCATCGAGAGACGAACCAATTGGCAACGGCGCATGCTGAACTATTGGTTATTGAATTAGCCAATCAAGCTTTACATTCCTGGCGATTGGAAAACACGGCTTTATTTGTAACGTTGGAACCTTGTGTAATGTGTGCCGGTGCGATTATTAATGCCCGAATCCCGGCTGTTTATTATGGTGCAGACGATACTAAGGGTGGTGCGACACGGTCATTGTATAAATTATTAGAAGATGAACGGTTAAATCATCGTGTAGACGTTCACGTGGGCATTCGTAGTGAAGAATCTGGTAAGCTGTTGAAAAATTTCTTTGCTAAAATTCGAGCTAAACGACAACGTGTAAAAAGCGATGAAGCAAATAGTCAGCAAAAATTGTGAAATTGTATTATAATAATCAACATAACGTAAAGAGGTCAATACTACATGAAAAATCCCAATTCTTGGCGCACGGATCAAGATTATTTGAATATTGTTGATGATTTATTACAGTGTGATGAAGTACAGCAGTTGGCGCAATACACGCAACATCATTTTTCTAATCGTTTACGACACTCAGTTTCAGTTTCATATCAATCATATACTATTGCTAAAAAAATTGGGGCAGATGCAACCGCTACAGCACGTGCGGGACTTTTGCACGATTTATTTTATTATGATTGGCGTGTTACAAAGTTTGAAGAAGGTTCGCATGCTTATGTGCACCCACGTATTGCTTTAGAAAACGCGCAAAAAATTACACACATTAATGACAAAGAAGCAGATATCATTGTTAAGCACATGTTTGGTGCTACAATAGCACTACCAAAATATCGCGAAAGTTGGATTGTCTCATTAGTAGATGATTTTGCGGCGGTAAATGAGTATATGATACCAAAGGCTTATTTAACTTATTTTGCATGGCATACTAAATGGGTGAAAAAGGTCGCTGAAGTATTTGCGTAAATGCCAAAAATTAGATATAATAGTAAAGCAGGCAAGCGTCGGCTCCCGAACTGGGTCAGGACAGGAATGTAGCAGCCCTAAGGTTGTTCGAAGTTGTGCTTGTGTACATATTTGACCGCTTTGCGGTCTTTTTTTGTAAAGATTAGTGGTTAAAACAAGTTAGGATAAACTACAAAATCTGTATATGACATATTAATATTTTTTTGTTAGTTGGAGGTGATAACATTGGCATATCAAGCATTATACCGGGTTTATCGACCACGCACATTTGATGATATGGTTGGTCAAGAGGTTATTACACAAACACTTAAAAATGCCATTGAAACACATCAAACAGGGCATGCATATTTATTTTCTGGACCACGCGGGACGGGTAAAACATCTGCTGCTAAAATTTTTGCGCGTGAAGTTAATGGTATTGATGCGGCTACTGATGATTCACAAATTCCTGATATCATTGAATTTGATGCGGCATCCAATAGTCGAGTAGAAGATATACGCGATATTTTAACAAATGTCGATTACGCACCACTTGAAGCAGCATTTAAAATTTATATTATTGATGAAGTGCATATGTTATCTAACAGTGCATTTAATGCTTTGTTGAAAACACTAGAAGAACCACCAGTTAATGTGAAATTTATTTTAGCCACGACGGAGCCACAAAAAGTACCAGTGACAATTTTGTCGCGTACACAACGGTTTGAATTTAAGCGTATTGGTAGTTCAACTATTCAAAAACGTTTAGCAGAAATATTGACAAAGCAGAATGTTAAGTATGAAGAAGGCGCATTGCGTATTATTGCAAATGTTGCTGAAGGTGGCATGCGTGATGCATTATCAATTTTAGATCAAGTCATTGCTTTTGGTGCAGATATTGTGACGATTGATAATGCTTTGCAGGTAACTGGTTCAACAACTACGAAACGCTTGTTAACTTATTTGCAGCAAGTTAGTGGCTTTGATACACAAGCCAGTCTGAAAACATTACATGATATCTTACTAGAAGGCAAAGATGCACAACGGTTTGTTGCTGATGTGCTTGGTTTATTGCGTGATGTCATGTTAGCTGACGTGGCACCAGAATTAATTAAATCAACGATTGCGTTAACAGAACTTCAAGCTTTAACACAGCAATTAGGTACATCACGGATTCAAAAAATGATGATGACGTTAGATGATATTCAAAAGCAGTTAATGCAAACAATGCAGAGTGACATTTATTTGGAATTATTAACTGTAAAATTAAGTATGAATCCAACACAAAGTAGTACAATAGATAATGAACCTATACCATCAAGCCATCAAGCTGTCAAAGAAGTACAACAGGTAGATCGCAAACCTGAACAACAAGTTGAGAAAGTATCTACAACAAGTTCGGCAGATAAGCGTACTGTAAGCGAAGAAAAAATATCTGAACCGGTACCTATTAACGATAATAGTAACGGCAACGTACAAACACAAACATCTTCTCAAAAATTAATTGCTAGAACAGGTCAACAAGCTGTATTTGCCGTTTTAAAGTCAGCTAAGCGAGAATCATTAACGCGTATTAAAGAGAATTGGGCAACGTTAATTGGCCAATTTGATGTCACACAGCAAGCAATGTTGACCATTGCGGAACCGGTAGCTGCGAGTGATGAAGCTGTTGTATTGGCTTTTGATTATCCAGCGCTATTGGTCCAAGCTTTGCAAGATACAACTTTGCAGAGTCAGTTAAATAGCGCTTTACGTGATCAATCATTACCCGCTGAAATGGTACTGATTTCGCAGGATGATTGGCATCAAGAACGTGCTGCGTATGTTAAACAGCTGAAAGCTGGCACAGTTCCGGATGTTAAATTGGCAGATGTCGCGCGAGTTAGCGGTCCTTTGCAAAAAGAAGCGACATTGTCAGATGTAAAATTATCAGATAAAATTACGAGTGAACCAACAATTGTAGCAGAAGCAAAAAAATTATTTGGTGATGATATCGTGACTGTAGTAGATTAATGAAAGGATTGGCCATCATAGCCGTTTTAAATTTATGGATTATCCAGAACCTATTGCAAAATTAATCGATAATTATACCAAATTACCAGGCATTGGTGTGAAAACAGCTACACGCTTAGCCTTTTATACCTTAGGTATGGATGAAACCGATGTTTTTGATTTTTCAAAGGCCCTCACGAGTGCTAAACAAGATCTGACATTTTGTGAAATCTGTGGCAATATTACAGAAAAAAATGTTAACCCATGTGTGATTTGCCAGGATGATTCGCGTGACCAATCCACGATTTTTGTGGTTGAAAACTCACGCGATGTCATGGCCATGGAAAATACTCGTGACTATCATGGTTTGTACCATGTCTTGAATGGTATTATTTCACCAAGTGCAGGAACAGGCCCAGAAGACATTAATTTACCTAGTCTTATCCGACGTTTATCAGAGCATCAAGAAATTAATGAAGTGATTGTTGGGACCAATGTCAATGCTGAAGGTGAGGCGACTGCCATGTATTTAGCACGCCTGCTGAAGCCTGCTGGGTTAAAAGTGACAAGGTTAGCACATGGACTAGCTGTTGGTTCTGATATTGACTACGCTGATCAATTAACGTTAATTAAGGCTGTGCAAGGACGAACAGAATTATGATATTTGGTAAAAAGAAATATAATTTACGTCGAGAATATGACCAATCCCTAGTCTTTCAAATCGATAAAGCAAAAATTGACTGGGATACAGCACAAAATTCAGAAGAAGCTTTGCTAGATGGACAAGTCAATGTGCGTTTGATTCAGGCACAAACAGCACTAGCAAAAGCTAAATTCAATTATTTATATCGGGAGGCACGGCGCCGAAAAACAGTTGGGCATATGCAGACGCATGTGTTGAAAAGTGACCGTCTTTAATATAGTTATAACAACAAATAGGACAGAACATGAAAAAACCACTATTTATTACATTTGAAGGGCCTGAGGGTGCTGGTAAAACAAGTGTTTTACAAGCATTGATTGAAGAGTTGAAACCGATATTAGGTGATGATTTGGTAACGACGCGGGAACCAGGTGGTAATCCGATATCGGAAGCCATTCGCGATATTTTGCAGCCGACTGAAGATAATGGTATGGATGGCCGTACAGAGGCACTATTATATACTGCTGCGCGGCGCCAACATCTTGTTGAAGTTATATTACCAGCCTTGGAAAAAAATAAAGTTGTTATTTCAGACCGCTATGTTGATAGTTCATTGGCTTATCAAGGTGGTGGCCGTGGGTTAGGTGTAGAAAATATTTGGCAGATTAACCAATTTGCCATTGATGGGTTATTACCAGATTTGACTATTTATCTTGATGTACCTTCTGAACTTGGTTTAGCACGTGTGAAAGCAAATAGGCAGTCTAAAATAGACCGTTTGGATAAAGAAGCGTTGTCTTTTCATCAAACGGTTCGCCAAACATATTTAAAACTACAACGAGAATTTTCTGATAGAATTAAAATAATTGATGCGACACAATCTTTAGAAAAGGTAATTGATGATACGCATGCGTTGATATTCAATGCATTAGATATACCTAAGGAGTAAATGATGAAACTTATTACAGCTATTGTTCAAGATAAAGATACATCAAAATTAAGCAATGCTTTCGTGAAAGCAAACGTTCGTGCGACACGCTTATCAACTTCCGGTGGCTTTCTGCGTTCGGGAAATACGACATTTTTAATTGCGATTGAAGATGACCGTATGCAAGATGTATTAGATATAATTCAAAAAGTATCACAAAAACGTAAACAGTTTATGGTACCACCAGTCAGTCTGGATGCTGGTGCTGATCATGTCGGGGCTTACCCAATAGAAGTTGAAGTCGGTGGTGCTACTGTATTCACACAAAATATTGAATCATTTCATCAATTCTAATGGCACCAGATTTTTTTAAAACATCACAAACCACTTATCCAACTCAAGTGGCACATTTTGATGAGCTTATAGCTAACAATCAATTAAGCCATTTATATTTATTTGTGGGACCGAGCCAGCCGAAAAAACTGGCTTTTTCACGTTATTTAGCTTGGCAAATTGTTGGGGATAGCGGCCTTAATGCTATCAGAATTGAAAAAAATGAGCATCCTGATGTTAAAATAACACAACCTAGTTTACCGAAAAGTGGACATGGGACAAGACGTGTTTGGAAAGTTGAACAAATTCGTAATTTAACGCCAGACTTTGTGACAACAACACAGGAAAGTCAACGTAAAGTCTTCGTGTTTGATGCTGTTGAAACACTTAGTGGCGCATCGGGCAATGCTTTGTTGAAGTTTATTGAAGAACCAGCTGGTCCACAATTGATCGTGATGCTTGCAGAAAACGTTAACGATGTTTTGAAAACAATTCAATCACGAGCACAAATTGTTCATCTACTACCGGAAATACCAATTGATGATAGTGATGATATAGTCGATAATGATTGGCGAAAAAAAACACAGTTACTATTGTTTAAGTGGTTTGAGTTAATGATGCAGCGACGTATTGAGTCTTTTGCATATGTTCAGTTACAATTGATTGATCAGTTGAAAGAAGAAAAACAACAAGAATTATTTTTGGAATGGTTACATCAACTGTCCCGTGATACTGTTGTTTTTGGACAAGTACCAGATGAGCAGCTCATGTTTCCAAAACTAGTGGGTCTATATAAAACATTGCTTCAACATTATACCAATCAACAGCTCGTTCAAGCCAGTGATGCGATTTTTTCAGATGATCATTTACGGAAAATTAATGTGTCGTTACAGACACGATTAGAGAAGATAGTATTGGATACAACACTTGCGTTAGGAGAATGATGTGCAACAACAAAAAAGTTTTCAACAACGTGAAACAGGGACGTTGTTTTTAGTACCAACACCTATTGGTAATTTACAAGATATGTCGCCACGAGCAGTGGAAACGTTGCGTACTGTTGATTTGATTGCAGCTGAAGATACACGTCATACACAACAGTTACTCAATTATTTTGGTATTAATACGAAACAGACTAGTTTTCATGAACATAATTGGCAGGCTAAAATTCCTGGATTAATTGCTGACCTGCAAAATGGTAAAAGTCTTGCGCAAGTCAGTGATGCTGGCATGCCCTCTATTTCTGACCCAGGCAAAGAATTGGTAGCAGCAGCGGTTGAAAATGAGTTAACAGTTGTGCCGATTCCTGGAGCAACTGCTGGTGTCACAGCTCTAATTGCTAGTGGGCTGGTACCACAACCATTTTATTTCTACGGCTTTTTACAACGTAAAAACAGTGAACAACTCGTAGAATTACAACAGTTATCCACAATGCGTGATACCGTTATTTTTTATGAAGCACCACATCGATTAAAGAAAACCTTGGAAAATATTCAAAAAGTCATGGGGAATGATCGTCAGGTTGTGTTAGCTCGTGAATTAACAAAGCGATATGAAGAGTTTTTGCGTGGTAGTGTTGAAGAACTTGCTGTATGGGCCAAAAATAATGAAATTCGTGGTGAATTCGTTGTTATGATTGCAGGTACTACTGAAGAAATATTACCTGAAGCGCCAGAGGATGAAATATTTTTGTCTGTACAAGAAGCAGTAGAGGAATTGATCGCTAAGGGATTAAAACCAAATGCTGCAATTAAGCAAATCGCTAAAACACGTGGCTTAGCGCGACAAGCCGTTTATGCTGATTATCATGGTTTAAGTTAAGCTGTTACAAAGCTTATTTGGGGATGCTTGGAAAGGGATAACATGCAGACATACGAAATTCAACGACAAGTAGAGTATTATGAAGCGGATACAACTGGCAAACTATCATTACCTATGATTCTAAATTGGGCAGTTTTAGCTTCAAAGAATCAGAGTGACGATCTTGGCGTTGGACAAGACTTCCATTTGGAACGCGGGTTAGGTTGGGTTATCTTACAATACGAAGTCAATATTTTACGTCGTCCAAAAATTAATGAGAACATTAAAATACAAACTTGTGCTGCTAAATACAATCCGTTTTTTGTACGACGACCATTTTTGTTTTTGGATAAAAATGATCAAGAAATTATACGTGTCGATTCTATTTGGGCAATGATAGATATTGAGAATCGTAAGATGGCTCGTTTACCGCAAGATATTATCGAGAAATATCAAGCTGAAAAAGTAAAAAAAATTCCACGTATTCCAAATCCAGCACAAATTGGGCATGATGAGCCTTTTGAAGAAAATGATTATCATGTGCGGTTTCTTGATATTGATGCCAATAAGCATGTTAATAATTCTAAGTATTTTGAGTGGATGCAAGATGTAATCGCACCTGACTATCTATTAACGCACGAAATGACCTATATCAATTTGAAATTTGAAAATGAGGTTCGTTTAGGACATAATATTAAATCTCAAGTAAATCTTGGTGATAATTATAGTAAACATCGTATCATGGTTGGCGATGTTGTTAGTGCTGAAGCTGAATTTGAGTGGCGTGATAATACAGCTACTTGAATAAGTTACGTTAAACATAGTTAATTTTTGATATAATAGTGGTTAGAGGAAAGAATGATGTCAGTATTAGTATTAGGTGGCGCCGGTTATATCGGGTCACACATGGTCAAAACGTTAGTTGAAGCTGGACGTGATGTGGTTGTGGTTGATGCACTTTTCACTGGACATCGTGCAGCGGTTAATCCTAAGGCAAAATTTTATCAAGTTGATATTCGTGATAAAGATGCTTTATCAGCGGTTTTTGATCAGGAAAATATCGAACAGGTTGTTCATTTTGCAGCATTTTCTATTGTGCCTGAATCAGTTGCTAATCCATTAAAATATTTTGATAATAATACGAGTGGTATGATAACATTGCTTGAAGTTATGAATGATCATAATGTCAAGCAAATTGTCTTCTCTTCTACTGCAGCAACTTATGGTAATCCAGTTAATATTCCGATTAAGGAAACAGACCCACAAAATCCCATTAACCCTTATGGTGAATCAAAGTTAATGATGGAAAAAATTATGGCTTGGTCTGATTTAGCTGATGGCATTAAATGGGTAGCTTTGCGTTACTTTAACGTTGCTGGTGCAGCTGAAGATGCATCAATTGGTGAGGATCACACACCAGAGACGCATTTGGTACCTATTATTTTGCAAGCAGCGTTGGGTCAACGTGACTATATTGAAATGTTTGGCGATGACTATAATACACCTGACGGCTTCAATGTGCGTGATTACGTTCATGTGCTTGACTTGGCTGATGCACATTTGCGGGCCTTAAAATACTTAGCTGATGGTAACGATTCTAATCAATTCAATTTAGGTTCTGCCACAGGATTTTCTGTTAAAGAAATGGTTGAATCAGCGCGTACTGCCACAGGTGTAGCCATTCCATCTAGGATTGGTCCACGTCGTGCTGGTGATCCAGATATATTGATTGCTAATTCAGATAAGGCACGTGATATTCTTGGGTGGGCACCGAAGTATGATAATGTTCAAGATATTATCAAAACAGCTTGGAATTGGCATCAAAGTCATCCTAAAGGATATGACGATAAGAACTAATCAACTTTATTGAGGGTTTGCGTATAAAGTATTGTATATCTTATTAATCTATGGTATGATATTTTTTGTTGTGAAAGCAGCAAAATGGACAGCTAGCTCAGTTGGTAGAGCAACGGACTCTTAATCCGTGGGTCCAGGGTTCGAGCCCCTGGCTGTCCATCACAAGCGATATAATATTATATCGCTTTTTTTATTGATTAAATTATAATATTGTTGATAGTAGTTACTGACGTTAACTGCTAGCATTTTTTATTTAGTGACTAATTCGTGATAGAATAAAGAAAATAGCAGGGGGAATAGAAATGATGCGTAAGGGTTGGGTTATTTTTTTGGGTTTATTAATAGTTGCTGTTGGGGTAATGTATGGTTTGAATCAATCATCAAAAAATCGTTCAGACCGTAGTGTAACACAAAATAATATACCAAAAAAACAAATAGCAGCGCAAAAACAATTACCAAAAGGTGCTAAAGTTAACGATTGGCAATTAAAATTAGTTAACAAGCAACACCCCATCACAACTGAAATGACTTTTAGTAAGGTTACGGTTGATGATAAACAAATGGATATTCGCATTGAGAAACCACTAGCAGCATTTCGTGAAGCTGCTAAGCAAGCAGGCTATGCAACGACACTCGTGTCAGCATACCGGTCAATTGATTACCAAACAAAAGTTTATCAAAATTCAATTACTCAAAATGAAGCTAACGGCATGGATAAATCAGCCGCAACCAAGTTAACGCAGTCTGTCATTCAGACACCAGGGTCTTCTGAACATCATACTGGTTTAGCAGTAGATTTAGCTGGTAACGATGCTATAGCTAAATACCCTGGGCTGATGGCACAGATGGATGAATTCAAATCACAGCAGTGGCTCATTAAGCATGCACCAGAGTTTGGTTTTGTACTTCGCTATCCTAAAGACATGCAATCAATTAAGCAAACCGGCATTGATTATGAGTCTTGGCATTTTCGATATGTAGGTAGAACAAATGCTAAATATATGACAGATCATCATTTGACATTGGAAGCTTATGTGAAGCAATTACAGACAGTTCGCAAGTAGTTTGTTTTCGATATGTGAGACGATTAATTTCTGAAAACCAGACTAATTTTTGATATACTAGGTAAGTACTTAATCCAAAGAAATCAGGAGAGATGAATGATTGTATTATCGGGCACGATTGGTGCCGGCAAAACAAGTTTAACTAAAATGTTAGCAGATCACCTCGGTTCAAAGGCGTTTTATGAGAGTGTAAGCGACAATCCTATCTTGCCATTATTCTACGAAAACCCCAAAAAATATGGTTTTTTATTACAAATTTATTTTTTGAATAAGCGCTTGTCACAAATTAAAACAGCACAAAAAACTGGTAAAAACAATATTTTAGATCGCTCAATTTATGAAGATGCGTTATTATTTCAATTAACAGCAGATCTTAATCGTGCGACGCAAACAGAAGTTGATATTTATAAGTCACTTGTGGATAATATGATGTCAGAAATGGATGGGGTAGCTGATATTAAAAACCCAGACCTGTTAATTCATGTGCGGGTTAGTTTTGAAACGATGTTATCACGTATTAAAATAAGAGGGCGTTCATTTGAACAAATCGATGAGAACCCTGAACTATTCGACTATTATCAAGAGTTGAATCGCCGTTATGATGCTTGGTTTGACGCTTATGATCGTTCACCAAAGATTCAAATTGATGGTGATCGCTTTGATTTTGTTGAAGATGAGCTGTCACGTGATAAAGTTTTGGATATGATTGATACGAAACTAGCAGGAATTTAATCCAAACCAACTAAGCAGGTATTATGATGACATCTTGCTTTCTGCTAACAAGGAGATTAGTTTATGACAAAATATGGTTTTATCGGAACAGGTAATATGGCAAAAGCTATGATTCAAGGCTTATTGAAAAGTGGGGTTCAAGCAACTGATATTTTAGTTTCTTCACCGCGTTCGGCAAGTAAGCTTGCTGATACATGGGGCGTGTTAGCGTTGTCACCACAAGCCCTTATTGACGAGAGTAACGTGGTTGTTTTAGCATTTTTACCTAACCAACTAACCCGCATTACCAACGAGTTGCATTTTGATCAACAATTAATTATTTCTGTCTTAGCAGGTATTTCTCTATCAGAATTGCAAGAAGCCACGCATTCAACTGAAATTGTCCGTACACTACCTAATGTCAATGTCGCAATTAATCAAGGACTGATAGCATTTGCATCTGGGCAATTAATGGCGCCCAATGCACAACTTTTTGGACAGTTTACTGAGAAGTTGGGAGAAAGTACAGATTTATCTGAAGATCAGTTTACTATTTTCTCTGCTATAGCGGGTTCTGGACCAGCTTTTGTATTTAAATATATTAAAGCATTGTCACAAGCCGGAATAAACAACGGGTTATCAGAAGAGGTAGCCACTAATATTGCAACGAAAACAGTGTTGGGTTCTGCTATGATGTTAGCATCATCGGATGCTACAGCACAAGAATTGGAAGATAAAGTGGCTTCACCAGGTGGCTCGACACGCGCTGGTTTAGATGATCTAGATGCTGAAAATTTTGATGATGCTGTTAAGCATGCTATTAAGGCAACGATGCAACACAAGCATTTATAATTTTCTGACTAATCGACAATTAAATCTGGCAGTGATTTGTTAATTAAAATGACCTGAATCTCATTATATGTTGAGATCCAGGTCATTTTAATTATATATTAAGCCCAATCGCCAGAACGGAATACAGGGATAATATCACCATCTTGAGTGATACCATCAATTGACATGTCAGCAGAGCCAATCATGAAATCAACGTGAACATCTGAAATATTCCAGCCGCGAGACGCGAGATCTTTGGGATTGGTTGTTTTACCATCAATAATATTTGAGGCATAGGCGGCACCAATAGCTAGGTGATCTGAAGCATTTTCATCAAATAATGTGTTATAAAATAAAACATGACCTTGTGAAATTGGGGAAGGATCTGGGACCAATGATACTTCGCCAAGTGATTTAGCACCGTCGTCGGTGTTAATAATTTGGTTTAACACATCTAATCCTTTAGTTGCAGATGCATTGACGATTTTACCATCTTTGAAATCTAATGTGATATTCTCAATGAGATTACCTTGATAAGAGAGCGGTAAAGTAGCTGCAACATGACCATTAATGTTGCGATTATCAGGTGCAGTAAAAACTTCTTCAGTTGGCATATTTGGTATAAAAGTGTTGCCTGCTTTATCGGACGAGATAGCAGCCTCCCAAATATGTCCAGTGGCTAAACCAATTGTGAAATCTGATTGACTATTTTTATAGTGTAATGCTTTAAAGTTTTGCGAAGTTAGCCAGTCTGCTTTTTCTTGCAAAGTTGTAATATGAGCTTGCCAATTTTCAAGTGCATCTGAATTATCATCAATACGCACATCTTTTAATATTTCTTCCCATAACCGTTGAACAGCAGCTTCGCCATGCAAATCTGGAAACACTTTTTCAGCCCAAGCGCGTCCAGCAGCAGCGACAACTAGCCATGAAATGTCGTCTTTCATAGTTGCCTCACGAACACGACTTAGCGCTTTTTGTTTCGTTTTTAAGTAAGTAGATAGTCGTTTGGAATCAACAGTGGCTAATCCATCTGGATCTTGTGAGAGTAAAGAAATGCGTGAGGCAAAATTATCCATGAGTGTATTAGCTTTGTCTATCTCATATTTAGGGACATATTCTAATCGTTCAATGGGCGCGTGAGATAAGAAGTCTTTGTCAATTTGCTGATCTGACCACTCAACAACGACCTCCCTTGCGCCGGCTGCATAAGCTGCGTTAACGACTTTACGTGCGAAATAAGCTTCATCAACAGCGGCATATAAAATAATTGTTTGCCCAGGTTGGACGTTAACGCCACGTTTAATAATGAGTTGGGCGTACTGATTTAATTTGGTTTCAAGTGACATGATTATAATGTATGGTAGTTACAAGGTCAAATAACTAACCAATTTAGCCTCCATAATATTTGTTGTGTTTCATTATTATCTCATTTAAAATTACTATCTTCAATAGAAACTTATTGTTTTTTCATTATTTGTGATATAAGTTTAATATAAATTCCAGGACATTATAGCGCTAATTTCCTATAATTTTTGTATAATAGAAGTATGACAAACAACGCACACACGCCATCAAAAAAAATTAAATCTAAAAAATCTTTAACATGGTTTAGTTCTTTTCTTATCATAGTAGGAATTATAAGTTCTTTTTCTGTCTGGATCTTTACTAAGCCAGCTGTTGTGAATTCTGACGCGACACCTGCTGGATTTTCAATGCAGGGAGTGGCTATTAATCAGCCATCAAGCTATGTTGATTATTCTAATTTAGCTAATAACGGGATTAATTTTGCTTATATAGCTGCCACGACTGGTGATTCATTTACCGAAGATAATTATCAAACTAGTTATAAACGTGCGGAAGCAGCTAGTTTAAAAGTGGGTACGCTGCAAACATATGATTCAACGACAGATGCGTCCACACAAGCGCAATATTTGATTAATCATGTGGGCAATCAAGTAGGACAGCTACCAATTGCTATTTCTGTGGCTTCAAGGCAAGTATCGACGCGATCAGACAAGGAGCGTTTAGCTGAATTGATTACAATTCTTAATGACCATTACAATAAATCAGCGATTATTTACACAACGCCGGACGTGCAAAAAAGATTGAGCACCGTTATTTCGAAGACGAAGTACTGGCTTGTTGAAGATAATCTCAAGAATACAGCAAAGGAGAATCAATTTATTCAATATAGTGAAGATCACACCATTGGTACAGGGTTGAAAGCCATTAAAATGCCAACAAGCGTGTTTAACGGCACGAGAAAGCAATTTGAGGACATAAAATGATTAAATTAGGTGTTATTGGTACAAGCTGGATTACAAAAATGTTCATTGAGGCGGCACAAAAAACAACAGCATATGAATTATCAAAAATTTATTCTCGTACAATTGAACGTGGGGAAAATTTTTTAAGTACGTTATCTACTAATGACGTCTCAATTGTGACCACGTTAAGTGACTTATACACTAACATTGACGCTGTCTATATTGCTTCTCCAAATGCTTTACATTTTGAACAGGCTAAGGCAGCTATTGAAGCAGGGATAAATGTTATTGTAGAAAAACCGGCTTTCAGTAATCCAACAGAGTTTGCAATTATTGAAGAGCTACTGGCGTCACATCCCGATGTCCGTTTCTTTGAAGCGGCGCGACATGTGCACCAATCTAACTTTAAAATTATTGAACAAACAATGGGTGAACTCACCCAATTGCAAGGAGCAACATTTGTTTACCAAAAGTATTCTTCGCGTTATGATGCTTATTTAGCCGGTGACGAGCCAAATGTTCTAACACGCGAATTTAGTGGTGGTGCGTTGTATGATTTGGGCGTTTATCCATTGTATGCGGCTATCTCTTTGTTTGGCACACCGCGAGCTGTACAATATTTACCAACTTTACTTAGAAACGGTGCTGATGGTAAGGGAACAGCTAACTTGTTTTTCGATGATTATAACGTGACACTTCTTTTTGGTAAAAGTGCTAATTCTTATTTACCCAGTGAAATTTATGGTTTGAAAGAAACCATTGTGATATCAAATATTGCAGAACTTGAAGAAGTTAAGTATTATGATGGTGAGGGGAATGCTGACACTATTAGTGAAAAAGTGGCTGATAATCCAATGATTAAAGAAGCACAGGATTTTGCTGATATAATTAATGATCCAGTAGCACAGCATGAACATTATAATCAATGGTTCCAGTTAGCAAAACAGGTCAATCAAACACTTTTTGACTTGCGTCAGTCAGCTGGTATCGTTTTCCCAGCTGATGAACTGCAAAATTAGCAACGACATATTTTAATGGCATCGCCATTTCAGAAAGAATTTTAATGACAATTAAACCAGAACTACTAGAAAAATTTAACGCACAATTCGATGAACCAACACCTATTCAAAATGCGGTTTGGAATCGTTTAGCCAAAGGTGACAGTATTTTTGGCTTGGCACCAACGGGAACCGGCAAGACGCTAGCTTTTATTTTACCAATTCTGTCGCGTATAGATGCGACAAGTAAGCGTACACAGGTTTTAATTTTAGCGCCCAGTCAAGAATTAGCCATGCAAACGACAGCAGTAGCTCGTGAGTGGGGTGCTTATGTTGGTGTCTCTGTTACTAGCTTAATCGGTGGTGCTAATGGGCGCCGTCAGGCTGATAAGTTAAAAAAAGATAAGCCACATATTGTTGTCGGTACATTAGGTCGCGTGTTAACAATGATTGATGGTCATGTCTTGAAACTAAATGACCTTAAAACAGTTATTTTCGACGAAGCTGATGCCATGATGAATGATGAACGCCATGAAAGTTTAGAACAATTGGCTGCTCAACTACCACAGCCGATACAATTAGGCTTGTTTTCAGCAACCTCGGGTGCTGATTTGAAATATGTAGCAGAAACATTTTCGCAAACTGTTCATCCAATTTCGGTTGGCACTGACGCACCGACTGCAATTACGCATGAATTTCAGTATGTTGATCAAAAAGCAAAAGCTGCTGTATTGGTACAGCTAGCACGTCAACATCAACAAGCACTTGTATTTTTCAATACGATTAGTGGGTTAGTTAACATGCAGGCTACATTACGCCATGCGCATGTGAGTGTGATGAGTATTGGTAGTAACGACAAGCGTCAAGTTCAGCGCGCGGATGCCCTACGTTTGTTCAAACAAGGAGAGGTTGACCTTTTGTTAGTGACCGACGTAGCTGCTCGTGGATTAGATATTGAAGATTTGCCATTGGTTGTCAATGCACAATTACCAGAACGTAAAAAAACATATGTCCATCGTACAGGTCGTACTGGTCGTATGGGTAAAGCTGGGCGGGTGTTGAACTTGGGAAATGATCATGATATTCGTGATTTAAAGCGTGAATTAGGTGATGATTTCCATTTGGTTAAAGCAGCCAATCAGTATTTGGATCAAAAGCAAACTAAAGTTAAAGATGAATCAATATCTCAAACGCCAAAAAAAGAACCTCGGCTAGCGCACAAAGTAGTTGAGGTAGCGCCATCAGCAAGCAAAATTCAAGCTACAAGTACACAGCATGTGACTAAAAATCAGAAACCATCACTTAAAGCAGCAATTGATGCTGTGCCTGAAAAGCCAAAGAAGAAAAAGCGTTTGAAAGATTCAAAAAATAAAGGTAAACCTAAATGGGCAAAAAAGCATGACGAAAAATGATGTGTAAGCATCATTTTTTTATTTGATGTAGAAAATAATTTAACACCGCGGCCAAAAAGTAATATACTGGAAATATATTAAATGACAGGGATGTATAATGAAAAAAGCTTATATTTATGTATTCATTTCAACTTTTTTGTTTAGTTCAATGGAGATTGCGCTAAAATTAGCGGGCAGTGAATTTAATGGTACGCAAATTAATTTTTTGCGTTTTGGCATAGGTGGCTTGGTCTTGTTACCCTTGGCCATACATCGGATGCAACAACGACATATTCGTATCATAGGACGTGATTTGCGAATGTTTTTACTGACCGGCTTAGTTGGTGTTGTTATTAGTATGAGTTTATACCAAATTGCTGTTGAAATTGATAAGGCATCAACGGTTGCGGTATTATTTAGTTCTAATCCTATTTTTGCGCTATTGTTCAGCTACGTCATTTTACATGAAACGCTGAGTCGAACAAACTTGTTAGCAGTTATTATTTCTATGATAGGTTTAGTGATTATTGTTAATCCAATACATTTGACTAATCCTCTAGGTATTGCATTATCGTTAGGTAGTGCTTTGACGTTTGGCTTGTATGCTATTATTACACGACGATATTCAATGCAACGTGGCTATGATGGATTGGCAATGACTTGCTTTTCATTTATTGCTGGTGCATTAGAATTACTTGTTATTATTGGTATATCACATATTCATGTAGTTGCTCAGGTCATGAGCGGTTCAGTGGCGTTACGTAATTTCTCTAATGTGCCCATTATTCAAGGCATAAACGCAGACGATATTTGGATGTTGCTTTATATTGCGGTCGGTATTACGGCAGCGGGTTATGTATTGTACGCATTAGCGATGGAAGCAGGGGATGTTTCTACGGCTTCGTTAATTTTCTTCATCAAGCCAGCTTTAGCACCAATACTAGCTTTAATTATTTTACAAGAACAGATACTGTTGAATACTATCATTGGTGTTGTAGTTATTGTTACCGGGTCAACAGTAATGTTTATTGGCAATCGATTTGCTGACAAACAAAACACAAGACCTTACCAAACTGCCAAAGAGTGAGTTTTGGCGTAATTATTATTTAAAAAAAGCAGACAATTTATAAATTGTCTGCTTTTTTAAATTAGTTTTCTGGGGAAATTGTATAAGCTGGTGATGTTTTGGGCTTTTTTTCTGAATGCTTTTTCCATAAAGAAGCTAATACAGATCCTGAGACATTGTGCCATACTGAGAATATGACCGCAGCAATAGCTGAAGCAGGTTCAAAAAATGAAATAGCTAATGTCGAAGCTAAGGCAGAATCTTGCATACCGACTTCAAAGGTAATGGCTTTTTGTTGTGGTATATCCATTTTCATCAATTTTGAGAACAAAAATCCTAATGAATAACCTAATAAATTGTGTAAAATAACAACGGGAATCAAAATTAATGTTGAAACTGCCAAAATAGTATGTGAATTAGCAGAAAGAACGGCTAAAATAATGACTAAAATAGCAATTTGAGAAATCAAAGGCATGACCTCAATAATCTTTTGAACATGCTGCTTAAAAATAGTATGAACAATGACACCTAATACAATTGGGATGATCACAATTTCAAATGCCGAAAAGAACATTGACGAAAATGGTACTTTAACCCATCTGCCAGCTAATAATTTTAACAGTGTTGGAATCATCACGGGTGCTAGTAGCGTTGATAATAGTCCAATAGAAACATCTAGGGCCACATCACCACCAGACAAAAACGACATCACATTGGAAGACGTACCAGATGGTGCTGATCCAACAAGAATGACACCAACAGCTGCAGCACCAGTTAAGCCAAACAAATGTACAAGCATAAATGCGATCAATGGCATGATCACGTAATGCGCAACCGTTCCTAGAATAACTTGCAGTGGATTTTTTGCAACACGTTTAAAATCAGTCGGTGCTAGTGTGATACCCATGCCGAATAAAACAATCATTAATAAAATAGAAACTGCTGACAAGTGACCAATTTTTGTGGTAGCTAATAATGTGCCTGGGTTTGGCATGAAAATAGCTAGTAAAGTAACTAAAATCACGAACAAAGTAAAGTAGTTTGTTAGAAAATTTGAAACGCGTTTCAATTTAATCATATTTTTCTCCTAATAATAGTATATTTAATGGTACTGAGTTGTTATGCATGTATGCCAAGCGCCATTTTTGCATAGCGACTCATGTTGTTGACAGACCAAGCTGGTTCCCATACTAATTCCACACACACTTGGTTAATTTCCTCCAAAGGCATTAGTGCATTAATAATCATTTTTTCCAGGACAGCAGTTAACGGACAGCCCATAGTGGTTAGGGTAAGTTTCACAGTGAGATTGCCATCGGAAGCCATGGTTAAGCCATATACTAAACCTAAATTAACAATATCACAGCGCAATTCGGGATCAATGACTTGTGATAGAGCTGATAATATACGATCTTCCAGATTTTCTGTTGTATTCTCCATAGTGTGATCCTCATCAGTTAATTGTTATAGTTTAGGAAACAGCTCATCGGCACCTTTCAGAACAGCGCCTGTATTAGCTGAAGTCACCAAAGCTTGGTAACGTGCTAGCCAGCCATTACGAATTTTTGGCATGAATGGTGTCAGGGATTGGCGACGTACATCTAATTCTTGTTCATCAACATGTAAATCGATTGTGCGATTGACTAAATCAATGGTAATTTTGTCACCATCGTGAACAAGTGCAATTGGCCCACCTTCAGCGGCTTCTGGGCTAATGTGGCCCACCGAAATACCACGTGAAGCACCAGAAAAACGGCCATCAGTTACTAGTGCAACTTCTTTACCAAGTCCCATACCAGTGATAGCAGATGTTGGTCCTAACATTTCAGGCATACCTGGTCCACCTTTTGGTCCTTCATAACGGATGACCAAAACCTGACCAGCATGAATTTTTCCAGAATCAATTGCTTCTACGGCTTCTTGTTCTGAATTAAAGACGATGGCTTCACCAGTGAAAGTTTTGATACTGGGGTCAACACCACCGGCTTTGATAACGGAACCTTTGGGCGCAATATTACCGTATAAAATTGATAAACCACCTTCTTTTGAGTAGGGGTTAACATCAAATTTACGAATAATTTCATCATTGAGTATTGGGTGATTGGCTACGTTTTCACGCAATGTTTTACCAGTAACAGTCATGCGATCCGGATGTAAAATGTTACCCATACGAATTAATTCGTTAACGATGGCGGGCACACCGCCAGCATTATGAACATCTTCCATTGCCCATTTTGAAGATGGGGCAATTTTTGATAAGTAAGGGACCTTTTCGGCTATTTTGTTGATATCTGACTGATCATATGGAATACCAGCTTCATGAGCGATTGATAAAATATGTAGTACAGTATTGGTTGATCCACCCATTGCCATATCCAGTGCCATCGCATCATCCAAAGATTCTTTTGAGATAAGATCGCGAGGTCGGACATTATCACGTACCATACGCATGAGGTTTTTAGCCCCTTCACGCACTAACTCGCGTCGTTCATCAGATATTGCCAAAGCTGTACCGTTAAAGGGTTGGGCAATACCCATGACTTCCATTAAGGTATTCATTGAATTCGCAGTAAACATGCCTGCACATGAACCGCAAGTGGGGCAAGCGTTTTGTTCTAGCTGTAAAAATTCTTCTTGAGACATCAGGCCAGATTTAAAAGTGCCCACTGCTTCAAACATAGAAGACAATGTTGTTGCTTTGCCATGAGCATCTAAACCAGCCTTCATTGGGCCACCAGAAACAAAAACTGAAGGGACATTACAACGTAATGAAGCCATAATCATACCTGGTGTTATTTTGTCACAGTTTGGCATGAAGAAAACACCATCAAACCAGTGAGCAGTAATAACAGTTTCAGCTGAATCAGCAATTAGTTCACGCGATGGTAAAGAGTAGCGCATACCTAGATGCCCCATGGCGATACCGTCGTCCACACCAATTGTGTTAAATTCAAACGGAATGCCACCAGCATCGCGAATGGCTTGTTTTGCTACCTCTGCTAATTCACGTAGGTGAACGTGACCCGGGACAATTTCTATATAAGAATTGCAAATTGCAATAAAGGGTTTCTTCATATCTTCGGGATCTTTAACCTGCCCAGTAGCATAAAGTAGTGAACGTGCCGGTGCTTGATGTATACCCATTTTG
The DNA here is from genome assembly GCF_014207505.1 of Leuconostoc carnosum. Lineage (GTDB taxonomy): Bacteria > Bacillota > Bacilli > Lactobacillales > Lactobacillaceae > Leuconostoc > Leuconostoc carnosum. Next base: position 153,816 of record NZ_JACHGL010000003.1, on the reverse strand, counting down.
ATATGATCTGATCTTTTTTTGATATCATCTGAGTTGACGTTAAAAGAAAAAGTGTCTGCCATGTGTATATTCTCCTTATTTTCTAATTTTTAATAGATGGTTTAATTATATAGACCTTCGTAAGACAGTCAATGAGATATTCCAATATTATATTGATTTAATTTTTGTTTGCTATTTAAGTCGGTTAATTTATGATAAAATTCTTGACAACTTTTAATATTAGAACTATAATTACTTCATGTTTATTTTTATTTGATTTTTAACGAGGCCATTATGAAAAATGTAAAAAACAACCAAATCATTCTCAGTCTACTTATTATTTGTTAATAGGTAGGCATATTTGGAGTGAATGTCTACTATATATTTAGTAGACAGTTGGGAAATAATCAAAAATCACCCTAGCTGTAGTGACAGCTAGGGTGATTTTTTTTTATAGATAGAAGGGGAAATAATGATTGATGTTGAAAAATTTATTGGGACAAGGAAAAAACTGAAAATTTCTCAAGTGGCCTTATCAAAGGGGGTTTGTACACAAGCAACATTATCGAAGTTTGAAAATCATCAACAGATTCCGGCAATTGACATCATGGTCACGCTATGTGAAAGACTTGGTTTAACATTAAATGATATTTTTCCAGTTCAAATTAAGCAACAGAAAAGTAAAGATGTCTTATCTAATGTTATCATAGCTATGGGCTATCAAAATATTGAACGGTTTAGGCAGGACACTCAGGAGATTGTACCGAGCAAATTAGGTAAGGCAGAAAGCAATAGTTATCAACTAACACAGTATTTTGCAGCTGTGATGTGGCAGCAGGATACTGATCAGGCACAAAAAATCATTACTAAAATAGATATTCCAGCGCTACCATCAACGCAAAAATATGCTTTTTATGCTATTACACTACATTATTACTTAATGATAAATGAACGTGGCGATGCACAAAAGATGTTTGAAGATTTGGCAAAACATCGTGAAGTGATTATATCGGGGCAGTATTCTATTTTTCAATTAATGACATTTTATTTATTAGCTCAGTATCAAATGGCTGTTAAAAAGCATACGGAAGCTATGGCTTGGGCTGCAATTGGTATTGATATAGCAAGTAAGAATGACCGTACTTACTTCCTAGAAAATCTATTCTGGTTACTAGTTGAAGCAGGAGATATCTGGCATAATCAAAGTTTTATCGTTAATGAAATGATTGAAAATGCGCGTGTGATTGCTAAAATGCATGGTAATCAAGAGATTTTAGACAAAGTTAGTCAACGTAAAAAGGGGAAAAAATGACAACGTTAAAAATAGTTAATTTACATGTTTCAGTAGAAGGTAAGGAAATTTTAAAGGGATTGAATTTAACAGTTAGGACAGGTGAATTTCATGCTATTATGGGTCCAAACGGTACTGGAAAATCAACCTTATCACAAACAATTATGGGACATCCGGCTTATGAAGTGACATCAGGACATATTTATATGGATGATCAAGACTTAGCTGAATTAAGTGTTGATGCACGTGCACGCGCTGGTTTGTTTCTGGCCATGCAATATCCTTCTGAAATTCAAGGCGTGACAAATGCTGAATTTATGCGAGCGGCTATCAATGCACGTCGTCCTGAAGATGATCCAATTAATGTGATGGATTTTATTAATAAGCTAGATGAAAAACGTGAGTTTCTTTCGATGTCTGAAGAAATGGCTGAACGTTATCTCAACGAGGGCTTTTCTGGTGGTGAAAAAAAGCGTAATGAAGTCTTACAAATGATGATGATTGAACCTAAAATTGCGATTTTAGATGAAATTGATTCAGGATTAGATATTGATGCATTGAAAGTTGTGTCTCGAGGGGTTAATGAGATGCGTTCAGATGATTTTGGTACATTGATGATTACACATTATCAACGATTATTGACTTATATTGTGCCGGATTTTGTTCATGTGATGATGGATGGTCGTATTGTGAAAACAGGTGGTGCAGAGTTAGCACAAAAATTAGAGTCAGAAGGATATGCTGGTCTCCGTAATGAATTAGGTATAGATGCGCATTTGACGGATGAAGATGCTAACTCATATTTTGTGGAGGGTTAATATGAATAAGACGGTAGAATTAGATATGCCGATTTTTCCTAAGGTACGTTATTCGGGTTGGCATTTAGATGAAATTGAACCATCTTTAGCTGAAGTAAAGGAACGCCACTATATTAATGATCAGGCATTTGGTATCGAAGTGAACGGTCAAGCAACAGCTTACCAACACGTACCAGATGCTTTAACAGCACAAGGTGTGCGTGTTATGAGTATGTTAAAAGCGCAAGCACTTTGCCCAGAATTATTATCGCAATATGTTGGTCAAGTGATTCCAGCGACAACTGATCGTTTAGTAGCACAAAATTTTCATTATTTTAATACCGGAATTTTTGTTTATATTCCAGATGATACACAAGTAGATGATGTTTTGCAGCTAGCTCTTAATCATGTGGCAACTCAAGGTCAAGACATGATGGCTCGTATTGTAATATATGTCGGTCGCCGTGTGAAATTATCAATTTTTCAACAAATGCATACGCTGGGTGAAGTAAAATCCAAAGCTTCGGTGGTTATTGAAATCATTGCAGCAACAAGTGCACAGGTAACCTATGCTAACGTTGATGCCTTTTCTGATGTGACAACAGCCTATATCAATCGGCAGGCGCTAGTTACTGAACATGCTACAGTTAACTGGGAAAATGCATCATTTAATGATGGCAATGTTATCACGCAATTGGAAAGTCATTTACGTGCCGAAGGTGCCACATCGCATGCAGAGGTGATTGCATTATCCTCTAAAAAACAGGTGCAAGGCATCATGACAACGGTTGAAAATAGTGGTCGCCATTCAGTGGGGCATATCTTTCAACGTGGTGTGATTTTGAATCGCTCGAAACTTGTTTTTAATGGTATAGGCAGAATTATTAAGGGTGCAAAAGGTGCTGATGCGCAGCAAGAATCACGTGTATTAATGTTATCACGACGCGCACGTGGCGACGCGAACCCCTTATTATTAATCGATGAAAATGATGTCACTGCTGGGCATGCGGCTTCTGTTGGACAAATTGATGAAAACCAAATGTATTATTTAATGAGTCGCGGTATTAGTAAAAAAATAGCCCGAAAACTTGTTATTCGTGGTTTTATGGGTGAAGTCTTGGCTAAGATGCCAACAAAATTTGCTCAACAGTTAATTATTGATGAAATTGAAAGAAAGTTACAAGATGAAAATGAAACAAGCTGATTTTCCGATATTAAATCAAACAATCAATGGTCAACGTATGATTTATTTAGACAATGCTGCGACATCGCAAAAGCCAAAACAAGTCATTGACGCAATGACACACTATTATCAAGTGGATAATGCTAATGTCCATCGCGGTATTTATGATTTATCGGAACGGGCGACAGCCGCTTATGAAGCTAGCCGTGACAAAGTACAAGCATTTATTCATGCCAAGTATCGTAAAGAAATTGTTTTTACACGTGGTACGACAGAGTCCATCAATTGGCTAGCTAGTACATATGGTGTCGCACATGTAACCGCAGATGATGACATCGTGATTTCTTATATGGAACACCATTCAAATATTGTCCCTTGGCAACAATTAGCTCAGAAAACGGGTGCTAAATTAAAATATGTTAATTTAAATTCTGATGGGACGCTTGACATGTCTGATTTGGCTCAAAAAATAACCGATCAGACTAAAATTGTGTCAATCGCGCATGCTTCAAATGTTTTAGGCGTGGTCAATCCCATTCAGGAAATTGCCAACATTGCGCATCAACATGGAGCAATCATGATTGCGGATGGTGCCCAATCTGCTCCGCATATGGTAGTTGACGTGCAAGCATTAGGTGTTGATTTTTTTGCTTTTTCAGGTCACAAAATGATGGGTCCAACCGGCATCGGTGTTTTATATGGTCGACTATCTTTACTGGAACAAATGACACCGGCACAATTTGGTGGTGAAATGATTGAACGCGTTAGTCTTACGGGAGCCACATTCAAGCCAGTACCTTGGCGATTTGAAGCTGGGACACCGAATATTGCCGGCGCTATTGGTTTAGGAGCAGCAATTGATTATTTAACGGCATATGGTATGACACAAATTGAAAATGATGAACGTCAACTTGTTGCCTATGCTTTGCCCAAATTATTGGCTATATCCGGGTTAACTGTTTATGGACCACAAGATTCTGCCTATCATACAGGTGTTATTGCCTTTAATTTAGCTGGTATTCATGCGCATGATTTGGCGACAGCATTGGATCAAGAAGGTATTGAAGTACGTGCAGGGCATCATTGTGCACAACCATTAATGACTAAGTTGAATCTTTCCGCGACAGCCCGGATAAGTGTATATAGCTACAATACAATGACTGAAATTGATCGATTAATCTCAGTGCTTGAGCAAATTAAGGAGTATTTTAGTCATGAGTTTGCATAATTTAGACAATTTATATCGTCAGTCTGTAATGGCCTACGCTAAACATCCACGCCACTATCGACCAGTAGCAACAACAGACTGCAATCAAGCCACAAAATACAATCCAACCTGTGGTGATACAATAACAATATCGGTTGAGTTATCAGGGGATTTGATAACAGATATTCATTTTTATGGTGATGGTTGTGCAATTTCGAAAGCATCTGCGTCGATGATGACTGATCTTGTCATCGGTAAAGATAAAGCCGAAATTCAACAACTAATGGATAATTTCTTAAAAATGACCATGGGCGAGCAAGTAGATACTGACACGTTAGGGGAGGCACAACTACTAGCTGGGGTGACTAAATTTCCAACGCGAATTAAATGTGCGACATTGCCTTGGCATACGTTGCAAGCGTTACTATTTTCAAAAGAGGAGGCAAAATAACTATGGCAAATAATCGTGAAGAAGCTATTGAAGAGACAAAGGCAGTTATTGGTGCTGGTAAAGCTTACGAGTTAGGTTTTCAAGATGATTACCAAGCTGTTTTTTCTACTGGTAAAGGTATAAACGAAGATATTGTTCGTCAGATTTCAGCACATAAAAATGAACCAGAATGGATGTTGGATTATCGTTTGAAAGCATATCAAACTTATTTAGATATGCCAATGCACACTTGGGGGCCTGATTTAAGTGAGATTGATTTCGATGGTATCTATTACTATAATAAACCAACTAACGAAAAGTACCGAGATTGGGATGATGTACCAACTGAATTAAAAGAAACGTTTGAGCGTTTAGGCGTACCAGAAGCTGAACGTAAGTGGTTGGCAGGGTCTTCAGCACAATATGAATCTGAAGTAGTCTATCATCGCATGAAAGAAGAATTTGCTAAAACTGGTATTATCTTTACAGATACAGATACAGCTATTCAAGAATACCCAGAGTTAATCAAGGCGTATTTTGGTTCATTAGTTAAGCCCACTAATAACAAACTAGCTGCTTTAAATGCCGCAGTATGGTCTGGTGGCACATTTATTTATGTACCCAAAGGCGTCCACGTAACAACACCCATTCAATCGTATTTTAGAATTAATACTGAGAATGAGGGGCAATTTGAGCGGACATTAATCATTGTTGATGAGGGCGCGCATGTGGATTATGTCGAGGGTTGTTCGGCGCCTATGTACTCAGGGGATGCGTTACATGCTGCTGTCGTTGAAGTTATCGTGAAAAAAGATGCCTATTGTCGTTATACGACGATTCAAAACTGGTCTAATAATGTGTATTCATTAGAAACTAAGCGAGCTGCTGCACATGAAAATGCGACAATGGAATGGGTTGATGGTAATTTTGGTTCTAAGACCACTATGAAATACCCTTCAGTTTATTTAGAAGGCGAAGGGGCACGTGGCACAATGCTGTCCATTGCTGTAGCTGGAGAAGGGGTACAATTAGACTCTGGTGCACAAATGATTCACAATGCGCCAAATACATCTTCTTCCATTGTGTCAAAATCGATTGCTCATGATGGTGGTCGGACAGATTATCGTGGGACAGTTAAATTTGGGCGTGAGTCGGACGGTTCATTTGCTCATGTGGAATGTGACACTATTTTAGTAGATGATAAATCATCGGCAGACACGATTCCTTATAACACGATTTTAAATGGTAATGTTTCAATGGAGCATGAAGCTAAAGTTTCTCGTGTGTCAGAAGAACAATTGTATTATTTAATGACTCGTGGTATTTCGGCTAACACAGCTACAGAAATGATTATCATGGGCTTTATTGAACCGTTTACAAAAGAGCTACCGATGGAATATGCTGTTGAACTTAACCGATTGATGAAATTTGAAATGGTGGGTTCAGTTGGATGAATGAAAAAAGTAAAATTGAAGCAGATATATTAGAAGTCTTATCAACAGTTATAGATCCAGAATTACAGATTGATATTGTTAATTTGGGACTGGTCAACCACGTGGCAATTAGCGAATCTGGACGTGTTGAGGTGAATATGACGCTGACGACAATGGGTTGTCCGTTGTTAAGTGTATTGGAGTCGCTAATTGATGATGCACTAAAAATTTTACCTGAAGTGACTGAAACACATGTATCCTTAACATGGCAACCGGCTTGGACATTTGATCGGATGTCTCGCTACGCCAAAGTATCACTTGGTTTGATCTGAAAATATATACATTTGGAATATTTTTAAGTTAGGCTTGCAGTTTTTGATTATCCGAAGTACTATATTGTTATTAAATAAAAGGAAGAAAATCACATGAAGAGCATGAATAACAATAATATGAATATTAATAACACAGCCCTTCTCCTCAACTTGCTTAGACAGCATCTAACAAGTTGAGCTTTTTAGCTGGTTGTTAGATGAGTAATTATCTAATGGCTAGCGCATAAAGGATGTGAGTGAATCCCGGACTAGTCATTAGTGACTGGTTCGGGATTTTTATTTTAAGGAGAAATTATGACTAATCAAGTAACTTTTTATGATACAACAATGCGTGACGGTGAACAAACAATTGGTGTGAACTTCTCAATTGATGAAAAAATTGCAATCGCACGCGCATTGGATGAATACGGCGTTGCAGCCATCGAAGCAGGTTTTCCAGCTGCTTCGGATAAAGACTTTCAAGAAGTACAAAAAATCGCTGAAGTAGTCGAACATGCACAAGTTGTTGGTTTGGCACGTATGATACGATCAGATATTGATGCTGTTATTGCTGCTACGCGATCAGCTCGTCATCCTATGGCGCATGTCTTTATTGCAACCTCACCAATACATCGTGAGTTTAAGTTGAAAATGTCAAAAGACGATATTATTAAGAAAATTACAGAAGATATTACTTATACAAAATCAAAGATTAATGACATTGTTTTTTCACCTGAAGATGCAACGCGCACTGAACCTGACTTCTTAGTTCGTTCAGTACAAGCAGCTATTGATGCTGGCGCAACAATTATTAATATTCCAGATACAGTTGGTTATGCAACACCTGATGAATATGGTGCAATTTTTGAAAATTTGAAAAATAATATTATTGGATTTGATGATATTATTTGGTCAACACATGCACACAATGATTTGGGCATGGCAACGGCTAATACTTTAGCAGGTATTTCTCACGGTGCTATGCAGGTTCAAAGTACTGTCAATGGTATTGGTGAACGCGCTGGAAATGTTGACATGATTGAAGTCGCGGCAGCAATGCGCGTGCGTCATGAAAAGTTCGATAAAGATACAGACGTTATATTAGAAAAATCAAAGGAATTGTCAACGCTTGTTGCTACAGCAACTGATATACCTGTCGCTGTGAATAAGCCAATTATGGGCGGTAATGCTTTTGCTCACGAATCAGGTATTCACCAAGATGGTTTCTTGAAAAACCGTGCAACTTATGAAATTTTGCGTCCAGAGATGGTTGGTGCGTCATCGTCATTGCCTTTGGGAAAATTATCTGGTTCTCATGCAGTTATGACTAAGTTGAATCATATGGGTTATAACGTGACTCGTGATGACATGAAACAAATTTTCCCCATATTCAAATCTATGGCTGAAAATACGAATATGATGACCGAAGCTGATATGAAAGCCACAATGGTGCAAGCTGGAAAGAAAATGGTGGTGACACAATGAACGATATCAAAAAAATAGCTGTTCTAAAAGGAGACTATATTGGGCCAGAAATTATGGCAGCTGGACTGGCTGTTCTAAAAGCAGCTACAGATTCTCAACAATTTAAATATGAATTGATTGATCTACCTTTTGGTGGTGATGGTATTGACCGTGCTGGTGATCCATTACCACAGTCAACTATTGATCAAGCAAAACAAGCAGATGCTATATTGCTGAGTGCTATTGGCGGTCCTAAGTGGGATCAAGCACCTAGAAGACCAGAACAAGGGTTGTTAGAAATTCGTGCTGCGTTGAATCTTTTTGCAAATATTCGACCAACCAAAATAACAGATAGACAAGTCGACCGTTCACCTCTAAAAAAGGCATATGTCACAGGGACTGATTTTGTGATTGTACGTGAGTTGACATCGGGTGCTTATTTTGGAAAACCACGTGAACTACAAGCGCATCAAGCTATTGACACGATGTACTATAACGAATCTGAAGTTGTACGCATCATGCATGAAGGTTTTAAAATGGCTCAAAAGCGTCGTCATCATGTAACGATTGTTGATAAATCAAACGTATTAGCAACTTCAAAATTTTGGCGTAATATTGCAAAAGAGATTGCACCACAATATCCAGATGTGATGGTCGATTATTATTATGTTGATGCAATGACAATGGCAATTATGTCTAAACCAACGGCTTTTGATGTCATTATTACACCGAACCTATTTGGCGATATTTTAAGTGATGAAGCGGCACAAATCACTGGTTCAATTGGACAAATTCCATCAATGTCGGTTGGTAGCGAGGGACCTAACTTATATGAGCCAATTCATGGTTCAGCACCAGATATTGCTGGTAAAGGGATTGCCAACCCGATTTCGATGGTGAATACAGTAGCGATGATGTTGTCTGAGAGTTTTGGTGAAAAAGCCATTGCCGAAAAGATTTATCGGGCGGTAGATGCGGTTATTGATCAGGGCGATGTCACACCAGATATGGGTGGCGACTTATCAACAGAAGCAGTTACTCAGAAGATGATTATGCACATACAAAGTGACGAAACGGTGACTATATCATGAGTAAAACATTATTTGATAAAATTTGGAATACACATGTCATTGCCGGTCAAATAGGAGAGCCTCAGTTATTGTATGTTGATTTACATCTGATTCATGAAGTGACATCGCCACAACCATTTGATGGGTTACGTAGCACGAATCGTCGTGTACGGCGACCAGATTTAACATTTGCAACGATGGATCACAATGTGCCAACTAAAGATATTTTTAATATTCAAGACCAAATGTCACGGTTACAAATGGATACCTTGGCAAAGAACACAAAAGAATTCGATATTCCATTAGCAGCAATTGGGGATGATAAGCAAGGTATTGTGCATGTTGTTGGTCCAGAGCGTGGATTAACACAACCAGCTAAGATAATCGTATGTGGTGATTCTCATACGGCAACACACGGTGCTTTTGGTGCAATTGCCTTTGGTATTGGTACATCAGAAGTTGAACACGTTTTAGCAACACAAAGTATTTGGCAAATGAAACCTAAAACAATGGGGATTAAAATTACTGGTCAGCTACCAAAAAATATTTATGCTAAAGACATTATTATGGGTATTATCGCTAAGCATGGTGTGTCGTTTGGTGTTGGTTATGCGATTGAATTTTATGGTGAAGTCGTTGAAAAGTTGTCGATGGAAGCACGTATGACGATGTGCAACATGTCGATTGAAGCGGGTTCAAAAACTGGTATGGTAAGACCTGATCAAACGACATTTGATTATTTAAAAGGACGAGAACAAGCACCCAAGCGATTTGATGATGCGGTGGCTTATTGGTCACAATTTTATACAGACGATGAATCAGAGTTCGATGAGCGCATGACATTTGATGTCTCGGAGCTAAAGCCAATGGTGACATGGGGAACAAATCCGGGGATGGCATTAAGTATGGCACAACGCCTACCGGGCATTCAAGATGAAAATGATCAAAAAGCATATGATTATATTGGCTTACATCCTAGTATGAAACCAGAAGATATTCCGCTTGATTATATATTTATCGGATCATGTACAAATAGTCGTTATGAAGATTTAGAAATTGCTGCAAATATGATGGCGGGTAAACATTTGGCACCAAATATCACTGCTTGGATTGTACCAGGTAGTCGTGCTATTCGTAATCAGGCAATAAAAAATGGTTTAGCAAAAATATTTATTGATGCCGGTTGTGAATGGCGTGAACCTGGTTGTTCAGCATGTTTGGCTATGAATCCTGATAAAATCCCAGCTGGGAAGCATGTAGCTTCAACGTCGAATCGTAACTTTATTGGTCGACAAGGCGCTGGCTCAAGGACGCATCTAGCATCACCAGCCATGGTAGCAGCTGCAGGTATTGCTGGACATTTTGTTGATATTAGTTCAGAAGATTTTGTTTAAGGGGGCAATATGGAAGCGTTTATTAGAGAAACAGGCAAAGCAGTTGTTATTCCAAATGACAATATTAATACAGATATTATCCTACCCAAACAATTCTTGAAAAATATTCTCAAAACAGGATTTGGTAAAGATCTATTCTACGACTGGCGTTACAACGATGATGGCTCAATTAATGAATCCTTTGAGTTGAATAAACCAGAGCACAAGGGTGTCTCAATTTTAATTACAGGCAGTGATTTTGGTTCTGGATCTTCTCGTGAACACGCAGTCTGGGCACTAACAGATTATGGTTTTCGAGCCGTCATTGGGGGTGGCTTTTCAGATATTTTTTATATGAATGCCACAAAGAATGGTCTGCTACCTATCGTATTACCTGAATCAGAACGGTCAGTTTTACGACAGGTTAAGTCAAATGAACAAATCAGTATTGATTTGCCAGCCCAAACAGTGACTTACAACGATAATACATATCATTTTGAAATTAATTCACAGTGGAAAGAAAAGTTTATCAATGGTGAAGATGACATTGATAACACGATGAAATTTGAAAAACTTATTTCCAAATATGAACAGCAACGGGTGGATTTTGGTTAGGAGAAAATAAATGGATCGTTCATTAAACTTACAACGACGTATGGATGCAACACGTGAAACAAAAACCTTTTATGGTATTTTTGCTATGATTGCAGCTGGTATGATCTTAGATGGTGCAGATGTTTACCTTGCCAGTGCTGTTAACAGTGCTGTTGTATCACAACATTTTGCGACACTAGCACAAGGGTCTATATTTCTTTCAGCAGGTTTTTTGGGATTATTTATAGGATCAATCCTTTCAGGATTTGTAGGTGATTTTCTTGGTCGTAAACAAGCATATCAAATGAACTTACTACTATTTGGATCAATAACTTTAATAGCAGCTTTTTCACCTAACATTTGGTTCTTAATTGGCTTACGCTTTCTGGCAGCCATTGGGTTAGGTGCTGAAATTGTTACCGGTTTTTCATTAATTAATGAATTTGCACCGATACGTCATCGTGGTCGGTGGAGTGGTACGGTCTCAGTTATCGCTAATTTATCTGCACCCTTAACTTTGTTAGTTGCTGCGGTTATTATTCCGAATTTTTCTTGGCGAGCAATGTTTATTATTATCGGCGGATTAGCTTTAATTTTATGGTTTGTTCGTCGGCATTTTCCTGAATCACCAAGATGGTTAATTGCACGTGGTCATTACGACGAAGCAGAACAGATTATTAAAACTTTAGAGACTAGTGGCAGTCAGCAATACGTTGAACAACCAGTTGCACAGTCACAAGTAAAAGCACATATTGGTCGTGGTTTATTGGTAGCAACAGTAGCAGTTAGTGCAGTTAATTTGGTACAATATACATTTACCTCTTGGATGCCAACATTGCTCATGAAACAAGGTATTGCGGTAGCACACTCTTTAACTTTTTCATCAGTCATGTTAGCTGGGGCACCAATTGGCGCTTTAATAGGGGCATTGTTAGTTGACGTTGTTGGTCGTAAGAAAGTGATTATAACTGCTTTTCTAATGACAGCCATATTTGGATTATTATATTCAAAGCAAACAACGAGTGGCGCAATACTAATTATTGGGTTCTTATTGGTTATGATGATTTATACTTTGATGGCATCGGTTGTTGGCGTTTATATGTCAGAGCTATTTCCTACGTACTATCGGTTCCGAGGTACAGGTTATGCCAATGGTGTCGCTAAAATTTTAACCGTATTAACACCATATTTCGTCGCATGGGCCATGATGGCATTCAATGCTAGTTTAATTTTTTATTTCATCGCAACAATAGCCGTGATTGCCGCAATTGTAGTAGCAGCATACGGACCAGAAACAAAACAAAAAGCAATTTATTAAAAGGATGGTATTTTAAGATGACACAAGTAGACACAAAGACAGTACGTTGGCAAGGTAACGCACAGCCTGAGGCAATTGATATTCTAAAAGCAGATGGCGGCATGATTGTTAGCCCAACAAAAGTTGGTTATATTATCATGACTTCTGATGATAAAGGACTAGAACGTAAATTTGCTGCTAAAAATCGTAAGCGTAACAAGCCAGGTGTTGTTTTGTGTGGCTCACTAGATCAAGTTAAACAATTGGCACAAATGACACCAGAAATAGAAGCAATGTACCAGAAACATTGGGATGAAGACATCCTTTTAGGTTGCATCTTACCTTGGCAAGAAGAGGCCAAAAATGCAATTCCAAATGACGGGACAAAAGATTTAATGATGGATCAACGTGAAACAAGTTGTTTTGTTATTAAATTTGGTAAGCCAAGTGAACAAATTGCTAAAACCATGTGGGAAGAATATGGTAAGTTTTCTTTTGCTAGTTCAGCCAACCCATCTGGTAAGGGAAATCGTGGGCTAGTTACTGGTATTGGTGAGCAAATTGAAGATGCCGCTGATCTAATTATTGAAGCAGATGATTATGTTGCGTCAATTCAACCAGATAAGACAGCTGAAACACGCTACGAACAAGGTGTGATGGTGTCAATGGTGGATGAATCAGGTCAACTTGTACCACAACAAAACGGTGCAGTAGGTGTTCAACCAGCACCAGTTGTTATTCGTAAAGGGTTGGATGTTGATAAAATAATGAAGATTATGAGTGACATTTTCTCAACTTGGGATTACCGTCATGGCTATTATTATTAAGAATTTAATGCATTAATGATTAAAAAATGTTTTAAAAACGTCAAAATGGTGGTATTATATGAACAAACAGATGACAAAAATAGAAATAATTCGACTTATTCTACTTAACTAATGTTTAGTGGGCTATTTAAGGCGATCTCTACTAAACATCTATGATAAAAGGTGTAGTAGGTAGAGAGTATGTTGATAAAACACACGTTAACTACCAAAGGTTAACGTGTGTTTTATTTTACAAAAATTGTGATTTGAAACTATGATGAGATCATTCTATTAGCAGAAAGAGGAAAATATATGATGTTGAATACGGCAAAAAGAACAAAATTTAGTACAGATGTTATTCGCTATGGTAGTTTCATTATTTTAATTTTTGTGGGTGGCACATTACTATTGATGTCTGGTGCCTCAAAATATCCAGAGATGATTGGCATGGCCTATTTATCCTTTACTTTTGGTTTGAGACATGCCTTTGACGTCGATCATATTGCGGCTATTGATAATATGACACGTAAGATGTTAAATGATGGTAAAAATACACGTGGTGTCGGCTTTAGTTTTTCATTTGGACATTCAATGGTTGTTGTATTAATGGCTTTAGTGACAGTTTTGTTTGTTGAATGGGCTAAAGATTCAATGCCAATCTTTGAACAAATTGGTGGGATTTTTGGTACCATGATTGCGGCAGTGATGTTGTTGATGTTGACTATTGTTAATAGCTTCATCATGCGTAGCATTTGGTTGAATTTTAAACATATGCAAGGAAATGGACGACAAACACCAGATAATGATTTTGTTAATGAATCAAAAATATATAAATTGTTTTTAAAGTTATTGAAAATGATCAAACATAATTGGCAAGTTGCTATTGTTGGCTTTTTGTTTGGTTTAGGGTTTGATACGGCGACACAAATTGCGGTTTTGGCTACGTCAGCAACAGCAGCTAATGCTGGAATTCCTTGGTATACGACCTTATCTTTCCCATTGCTGTTTACTGCTGGTATGTGCTTAATGGATACCGTTGATGGCTTCTTTATGAGTACGACATATACTTGGATAGTATCATCTTCATACCGTAAGGTTTACTATAATATGATTTTGACAGGAATTTCTATTATGGCTGCCGGATTTATTAGTTTTGTTGATTTTATTCAATCATTCAGTGTGATGTTTAACTGGAATAATGGCTTGACAGCTTGGGCACAGGGCTTAGATTTCAATCAATTGGGATTGGTGTTGGTCGGTATATTTGCTGTAACTTGGGCAATCGCATTGTCATTGTGGCACATCTTTAATTTGTCAGAAAAAGAAGTAGCAGGCTAAACGATTAATACTTAATTGATATTGATATTAACGTCAATCTAAAAAAGCGGCAGTCCTCTGCTGTTTTTTTATTGTTATTTATTAACATTAGAATACAGCGTCTTTTGTTTAAGGAGATAGGTAGTAATTATTTTTTAAACTACTACTATCATTTGTTTAGTGTGTCATCTGATCTTATTTAATTTCCTGTTAATCATTTTTTATTACAATATAGTTAATAGCACGGTATAATGGAGATATGAAAATGGCAAAAGCAATTAAAATTTTATTAATCGAAGATGATGTGAACTTAGCTGATAATATTGTTGGGTTCTTACAGGATTTTGTAGATGTTAATGTGGTCACAAATGGCTTGGATGGTGAGTTTGAGGGACAAGAATCACCATATGATTTAATTATTTCTGATTTAATGTTGCCAGGTGAAAATGGTTTGGAAATTATTAAGCATTTGAGGGAAAAGGGTATCGAGACACCTATTTTGATTTTGACAGCCAAAAGCTCATTGGATGATAAAATTGAAGGCTTCAATGTGGGGGCCGATGACTACCTAACGAAGCCTTTTCACCGTGAAGAATTATTAGTCCGAGTTAAAGCTTTACTACGTCGTACAGGTGTTTATTCAGAAGATAATATGATTGTCGTTGGTGATGTGTTGATTAATTTAGAAAATCGTGGTGTTCAAGTTCATGGGCAGACGGTTAAGTTAGTCGGAAAAGAATTTGATATTTTAACTTATTTGGCACAAAACAAAAATATTATTGTCACACGTGATCAAATATTTGATCGTGTATGGGGGATTGATTCTGATACAACAATCAATGTGGTAAATATTTATTTGAACAATTTGCGACGTAAGTTAGAAGCGGTCGGACAAAATCATTTGATTAAAACGTTGCGTAATATTGGCTTTATTTTAGAGGTAGACAATGCCTAAAGTCATTAATAAACAACAACAAATTCGCGGTTTTCTGTTATTAATTGCGAGTTTTTTTATTATATTTTCTGTTTTGGGCAGTGTCATTTATTTATCTTATATTAGAACAGTGTTTCAAAATTCTGATAATGCCATTAAGCAACAAATTAAACAATTTGATCTTGCTGGTGCATTGGAACATTCATCTGCTACAAATAAAAATACACCTTTGATGTTACAAACAAATACACGTGCCGACGTTTGGACATATAATAGCCAGAAAAAACTGCTCATTGATACGCGGTTGCCTGAGTCGATGCAAGATATGTATCGTAGACAATTTAAATATCGTAAAGAACTCATGTCTCCTAAGATTAAGATGATATTGATGGATGGAAATTATTATCGTATCGTTGGGGTCAAATTCATTGATAATGCGACCAATAACAATGGTCAGCCAGTCAAATATGGCTTGATTACTGTCAATGTATCAGAAACAATTAATAATTTAAATCACTTTAAAAGGGTACTTTTGTGGTCGATTGGTATATTTGGTTTACTCGCTATCATGATTTCCTATTGGATTAGTATCATGAATATGAAACCGATTTTAAAAGCATGGCAGCAACAGCAAGACTTTGTGAATAATGCTGCTCATGAGTTACGAACGCCCATGGCAGTTATACAAGGTAAACTAGAGAATATGCTCATGAAACCAGATTCAACAGTGCGTGAGCAATCGAATGCTATTATTTTATCTTTGTCAGAAATACGGCGGTTGACATCATTAACCAATAATATGTTAACTTTAGCTAAATCTGGTTCCAACATGACGCGATTAGAAAAGGAAGGGACTAATATTTCTGATTTTTTGTCAGAAATTGTTTCACCTTATCAAGAAATGGCAGAATTTGAAGCAAAAAAAGTTTTATTATCAGTGGAAGTTGATCAACAAGTCTTTATTGATCGTAAACGTATACACCAACTGATGGTTTTGCTGATTGATAATGCGATGAAATATTCGGACGAAGACGCCGTGGTAGCCATTTCAGCTACTATCGAGAAAAAGAAACTTGTCCTTACTGTTGCAGATACAGGTCGCGGTATCAGTGAAGAAGCTAAAAAGCATGTGTTTGATCGCTTTTATCGAGAAGATAAGACTGGCAACCGTGAAACTGGTGGTACAGGATTGGGCCTTTCCATTGCAGAATGGGTTGTACATGCGCATAATGGTAAAATTATTGTGTTAGATAATAAGCCAAAGGGAACAATCTTTAAGGTAACGCTGCCACTTTAATATTCAGTAAATTTTGCTTAGATATACTACAATTAAGGACTAGGAGGCCAATGATATGAAACACTCTCTTATAACAGTAGCTGTTATTTCAGCACTGGTTGGTGGTGGCGTGGTTTATTCCGGAACGCAAGACAATTCGTGGTTTCAAAAACCAACTGCTATTACAAAAACATCGAATTTATCTGGTCAAGCTACAATTGCAAAAACGGCTTATACGAGTAATGACACGTCTACAACAGCGTATAATAAAGTTAAAAATGCTGTGCTGACTGTACAAAACTTACAAAAATCATCCGGCCAACAAAGAGATGCATGGTCAACTATGTTCGGTTCAGATTCTCAAAATAATAGTAACTCCTCGGAATTACAAACCGCATCTGAGGGTTCTGGTGTTGTTTATAAAATAAAAGATGGCTATGCTTACATTATTACAAACAATCACGTTGTTGCCGATTCTGACGCTTTGCAATTAATTACGGCGAGTGGCAAAAAGGTGAAAGCGACGATTGTGGGGACAGATCCGCAAAAAGATCTGGCTTTAATCAAAGCGCAAACAGATGTGATTAAGACGGCAGCGACATTTGGTTCAGTGAAACAGTTACAATCTGGGCAACAGGTTTTGGCTATCGGGTCACCTTTAGGCTCTGATTATGCGACATCGATGACAAGCGGCATCGTTTCAGCTGCACGCCGGACACTAACCGCTGAAGAGACAGGGGCAGCCACTGCAACCGCAATTCAGACTGATGCTGCCATTAATCCTGGTAACTCTGGTGGTCCGTTAGTTAATCTATCTGGTCAAGTAGTGGGAATCAATTCATCAAAAATAGCTGCATCAACGGATGGTACAAGCGTGGAAGGCATGGGATTTGCTATTCCAGCAGATATTGTTCAAGCATTTATTGATAAAACTGAAAAGTAATAATAAACGATAAAAAGCCAAGAATCTCAAAATGAGTGCTTGGCTTTTTATGTTATAGCAAATTTAACTATTGTTATTGTATTATTTTCGGTTGAATTTTTGAATGTGAAAGAAATCTAGTAAAAACGTTAAAATAGGTAGACCAACAATTAAGCCCCATACGCCAAATAATTTCTCCATGATGATTAAGTTTAATAAAATGACTAGAATTGGCATATGTGTTTTGTTGGACATAAAGTGTGGATGTAAAAAATATGATTCGAACAAGTGAACTAAGAGGACTGTGACTAAAATGGTAATAACAGTATGCCAATTACCAATCATAAATGCCGTGATGGTTAATGGTATCAGTGAGATTATTACTCCGAAAACAGGAATTAATCCTAAAATAAAAATTAAAATGGTGAAACCGAGTAAATACGGAAATTGGAGAAAAGTCAGTACAACAACCATGATTAGTGTATTGATCACACAAATCAGTAATTGTACTTGGAATAATTGACCTAATATTAAGATAAAACGGTGTATGATGATGTAAAATTCACCAAAAAACTTTTTAAAAGGACTATTTAAAAAGTTTTTAGCCCATATCCTTAATTGAGGATAGGTCATGCTAAATATAAAACTAAATAATAATGCTAAAATCAGTTCATATAGAACATGCCCAACTTGATTGAGTTGAGAAAAGCCTTGCGAGATTAATTGATGTGTATTAAGTGAGTCAGTGTATGGTTGGATATTTTTATAGACGTCTTGTAATAAGCCTGTGGATTGCCAATCCAAATGTGTGACTAATTTAATCATACTGTCTATTTGATTAATGACAGTCGTTGCCCCATGTTTAGCAGCTAAAATAACGACTACGATAAATAGCATATAAACGAGTGCAATCGATAATGAACGCGATAACTTTAGTAGGCGCTCAAGATGTTTGGCTGCTTGTAGAGCTAAGTATGAGAAAATAATCGTTAACAGTAAAAGCGGCATGAATTGTTTTAAACAAAAAATAAGTAAAACAATAACTATTAAGACAAAATAACGATATAACACTTTTTGCTTCAATGAAGATAATAAATTCATATAATTCCTCCCAATTATCTTGCTTTTATTATTGTATACTATAATTTGGTTAAACGCTAAGCACTGTTAGTTAAATAATCCAGTTGAATATATTTAATGCCAGTAATATTATAAAACCAGTGCAATAGAATCAAAAAATGACAACCATATTTGGTTGCCATTTTAATTTTTACAAAGTATTTTGATACCAGTCAAGTATTTGTTGTGGTGATATACGTTCACCGTGACCAATTCTCGATACTTCTTGACCATCTTGGAACAAAACAAATGATGGGATACCACGCATATTGTATTTAGTTGCTATGTCAATGTTTGCATCACGATCAGCGTCTACCCAACCAGCTGTTTGAGTGATGGTGTCTTTGATATTTTGGACAAAAGGTTTAATCGCACGGCAGTCACCGCACCAATCGGCTGACAAGAAGAGAACATGTCGGCCAGCCGATTGAATAACTTTTTCGATACTAGCATCAGTATTTTGTTTTGATTGATACATGGGTTTACCTCATTCAAATTAATGATTGAATTATAGCATATATTATAAAATCCAGTTTGAATTTTGTTTTGATTAATTACAAGGAGTAAGTAATTTTTACGATTATTAAAGGATATTATGAGAATAGTAAAAATAAAATTTGAAAATAATGTTGACATTGATGGAAATAATAGTTATAGTAATTACAACATAAACATTGAAAAGATAAGTACATGATAAAGTCTTAACAAGAGAGCCTGTGTTTGGTGTGAGCGGGTAAGATGGCATGATGGAAAATGGTCTTGGAGTTTTCAAGGATACGAGCAAGCGGGTACTCATATGTATCGCGCGGTAAGTTGAATTCGGTGGTGCTCGTTAACGCACAACGTATAACCTAGTAGTAGTTACAGATCTTCTCGACGATTACTATGAGGCGTACGTTTTGAGGTGTAGGACATTAGCCCTACACGAACACCGGGTGGTAACACGTTACTTAGCGTCCCGCAGTCTTTAGATAGACTGCGGGATTTTTTTGTTTAAAAAGTGGTGTGTGTGAGTTTATTTTATGAAGAAAGGGTGGAAACTATGAGTGTTATATTACAAAATGGTCTATTAAAACGTGATGCCTTTATGTTTGGAGAATATCAATTATTGCAACCAACATTAAATATTTTAATAGTTAATTTAATGCCAAATAGGTTACAAACTGAAAAGCAGTTTATAGGCTTATTAATGAAATTATCTGTTAATGTACGTCTTACCTTTGCTGTGCCAGCTACACATCAGATTAAACATGAAACTGAGCAAATTGTTCAAAATTACGTGACGTTGGCAGATATTTGGGATAGACATTTTGATGGCTTAATTGTCACTGGGGCACCGGTTGATCGAACCAAATTTGAAAAAATTGATTATTGGCAAGAATTTAAACGATTACTGGCTTGGCGAAAAACTCATGTTAAAGAGAGCCTATTTGCTTGTTGGGCAGTGTACGGTGCGGGTTATGCGGAAAGAAATTTTCCAGTACGCCATATCACTTCCAAAATTTCAGGTGTGTACCGTACAAATGATATTTTGAATAGGCGTAGTACTTTAACAACTGGCTTAAATCATATCACGATGCCACATTCGCGCTACTTTACTATTCCAAATCAAGGGTTACCACGTCGCTTAAAAGTGGCAGGGGATAACAAGTTAGGTGCATTTGTCTTGCGAGATGAACTGCTGCACTCAACCTATGTGACCGGTCATTTGGAATATGATACTGAAACATTAGCGGAAGAGTATCAACGTGATTTAGCAAAAGGTATCGTGACAAGAGAACCAGAGAATTACTTGATCGATGGTCAGCCGAGAAATAATTGGGCGGCTGATGCGGATAAATTTTTTGTGAATTGGGGCAAAATGTTACTAGCCAGCACGAAAAATTCATCAGTAATTAATCTCATACCCGCATTGAATTAAGTAAATAATTTGAAAGAAAATATCATGATAAAAAATATTAATACAATTTTAGCCCAAGGGGGTAATGCAACCGATGATGTTAAAACCGGTGCGATCTCAAATCCACTATATTTTTCTACAGCATATCGCCACCCGGGGTTAGGTCAGTCTTCAGGGTTTGATTATGCACGGTTAAACACGCCAACAAGACAGTTATTAGAAGAACAATTAGCTGTTTTAGAGCAAGGCGTTCAAGGGTTTGCCACAAGTTCAGGTATGGCAGCGATTGATTTAGTTTTCTCTGCTCTGATAAAAACTGGCGATCATTTCATCACTAGTAACGACCTGTATGGTGGTACATATCGCTATTTTGATGATATCGTGGTCACAAGTGCTGTGCAATATGATGTTTGGAATGGTCAAGATGATATTTTAAAACAAATTAAACCAGAAACTAAACTGATATGGCTAGAAACACCATCAAATCCTACCATGAAAATAATTGATATCAAACAATTAAGTCAGAAAGTCAAAGCACAGTATCCTGAAATTATAATTGCCGTTGATAATACATTTTTGACACCAATATTTCAACAGCCACTCTTATTGGGTGCAGATATCGTTGTACATTCTGCGACAAAATATTTAGGTGGTCATAATGATATTTTGGCTGGTGCGGTAATTGCTGGTAGTGATGAATTATCAAGTTTATTGGAAACAAAATTAGTCACACGTGGTCAAGTATTGGATCCATTTAGTTCATGGTTACTCATTCGCAGTTTAAAAACTTTGCACTTGCGTATGGCGTGCCATAATGAAAATGGTCATTATATCGCTGATAAGTTGCGAGATGTTACAGGTGTTGAAAAGGTCTTGTATGCCGGTATTGGTGGTATGATAAGCTTTTACTTAGATAAAGATTATGATGTTGATGCTTTCCTAAAAGGCCTTAAAATTGCTTCGTTTGCTGAGAGCCTGGGTGGCCCAGAAACTTTGATTACAATCCCAGCCGTACAAACGCATCATGATATGGCACTTGACCAGCGTGAAGCACTGGGTATAACTGATCAATTGGTACGTATCAGTGTTGGCCTTGAAGATAAAGATGACATATTAGATGATCTTAAACAAGCTATTGGGGGTGCTAAATTATGAGCGATTGGACAGATCTTATTCAAGCAACAACGGTACATGATCCTTTATCTGGTGCCATTAATACGCCTATTCAGTTGAGCTCAACATTTAATCAAAAATCGTGGGATGAGTTTGGTCAGTTCGACTATGCAAGATCAGGAAATCCAACGCGTGAAGCGGGTGAACAAGCGATTGCCAAGCTCGAACATGGACAATATGGGTATTTGTACAGTACCGGTATGGCGGCTATTAGTGGTGTTTTGTTCACTTTATCGGTTGGAGATCACATTGTAGTCAGCAAGAAAGTCTATGGTGGTACTTTCCGTGTTGTAGAAGATATTTTACCACGTTGGGGTATCACCCATGATTTTGTTGATTTTAGTGATTTAGAAGCGGTTGAACATGCCATTCAACCGAATACAAAAGCGCTATATATTGAAACACCATCAAATCCAGTATTGAGCATTACCGATATCAAGGGTGTTGTTGCCATCGCAAAACGTCATCAGTTGATAACTATTGCTGATAATACATTTTTATCACCATTTTTACAAAAACCGTTAGATTTGGGTGTTGATGTTGTCGTTCATTCAGCCACCAAGTTTTTGGCGGGACATTCAGATATTTTAGCGGGCGCAGTTGTGACGAATAATCAGACTTTGGCAGATAAAATTTATTTTATTCAAAATGCCGTTGGTGCAACGCTTGGTGTGTTAGATACATGGTTATTGCTCCGTGGCATCAAAACATTGGGTGTACGTATGACGCATTCTAGTCAGTCAGCACAAAAAATAGCGGATTATCTATTGCAACATGATAAAGTGACACGAGTCTTATATCCTGGGTTGGCAAGACATCCAGGTCACAATATTCATGCGATACAAGCTAAAAGTGGTGGCGCAGTGTTGAGTTTCGATGTCGGTTCTGAAGATAACGCAAGAAAAGTCGTATCAGCATTAACTATTCCAGCATTTTCAGTGAGTCTCGGTGCGGTAGAATCAATTATTAGTTATCCACCAAAAATGAGTCACGCTGAATTAAATCCAGAAGAATTAGCTAATACAGGTATTACGCCAGGATTGTTAAGGTTTTCGGTTGGATTAGAAGATGTTGCTGATTTGATTGCTGATTTAGAGCATGCTTTAACATTAATTTAAAAAAAGAGGAGTTTATTAAATGACAATTGCAGGTAAGTTAAACTATTGTTTTGATCAAGTGGGTTCATATTTACGACCTGAAAATTTGAAACAGGCACGTGCAGCCTATGATGAGGGTAAAATTACCCATGAGGAGCTATTAGCAGTTCAACACACTGAAATTAAAAAGCTGGTTGATAAACAAGTGGCAGTGGGATTGCAAGCTGTAACAGACGGCGAATTTAATCGTTCATGGTGGCACTTAGATTTCTTGGGTCAACTTGGTGGGTTTGAGTTTTATGATCAAGAAGACTCGTACAAATTTCATGGCGAAAAAACACGTTCAACTAATATTCGATTAAATGGTAAAGTACATGCAAATTTAGAACATCCGTTTTTTAAAGACTTCCAGTACTTGCAATCGATTGTGCCAGAAGGTGTGGAACCTAAGCAAACGATACCATCACCTAGCTTAATTATTAATCGTGACCATCGGTCTGACTTGTGGTCTGAATACTATGCGACATGGGAAGACTTTTTGGACGATTTAGCATTAGCTTATCATGATACGTTACAACATTTTTATGATCTTGGTGCGCGTTACATACAGCTTGATGACACAACTTGGGGCTATTTGATTGCACAACTTAACGCTAATGCAGATAATGCGGCAGCACGTGCACAATTTGAAAAAACAGCTCAAGATGATGTATATGTTATTAACAAAGCCTTAGCTGGATTACCATCTGACTTAAAATTATCGACTCATGTTTGTCGTGGAAATTTTAAATCAACTTATTTGTTTGAAGGTGGATATGAAGCAGTGGCTAAGTATTTAGGTCAATTGAATTATGATGCGTTCTTTTTAGAGTATGATAATGACCGTTCGGGTGGCTTTGAACCGTTAAAAGATATCTATAACGGTCGAAATAATGTGGCAATTGTACTGGGCTTATTAACCTCTAAATCGGCTGACTTGGCAAAAGTTGATGATGTGGTGGCACGTATTAACGAAGCAGCAAAGTTTGTGCCTAAAAGTCAATTAGCACTTTCGACACAGTGTGGCTTTTCTTCTACTGAAGAAGGCAATATTTTGACAATTCCAGACCAATGGAAAAAGTTGGCGTTGATCAAACGTATTGCAGATGAACAGTTTGTATAGGGATTAATTTATGTCAAAAAAAATATGGGTCAGTGTTATTGCTATCATTGTAATAATTATTGGTATCGTTGGTTATACTGTTAAGGGTTATAGTCAAAAATCAAATGTTATTACATTAGGATCGGTAACGAGTGATGCGGATATTTGGCGTCATCTGGCAAAAAGTGATGAAGCTAAGAAATTAAATTTAAATATTCAAGTTAAAGAATTTACTGATGGGTTAACTCTAAATAAAGCAACTGCAGAAGGTCAAGTTGATGTTAATGCTTTTCAATCTTATAGCTATTTTCAAGCATTTAACAAAGATTCAAAAGATGGTAAACTAGCGGCTTTGGGCACGACATATTTGGAACCACTGGGTATTTATTCGACTAAATATAAAAGTGTTAGAGATATTCCTGATGGTGCCACTATTGCTATTGCCAGAGACTTAGCAGACGAGGCGCGTGGATTGAAATTATTAGAAGATGCAGGATTAATTGCGCTAGATAAAGATGTTGGTGCTCTAGATGGATTAGAAAAAATAAAGTCAAATTCACATCATTTTAAATTTAAAGAAATTGATGACACAACTGGTGGCCGTTTATTACATGATAATGGTGTTGATGCAGTGTTGATTTCAAATTCTGTTTCCCAAGCGGCAGGTTTAAATGTTTTAAAAGATGCAATTTATTATGAACATATTAACAATCACACCAGTTCTAATGTTAATATAATAGTAACCGCGGCTAAGAATAAAAATAACAAAACATATAAAAAACTGGTGACGCTGTACCGCGCAAAAGCATCCCAGCAGTATATTGACAAAAAGTATCATGGTACGAAGACAGAAGTCATCAAACCAATATCTTATCTTAAAGGAGAATAATTATGTCAGAAACAGTTGTTGAAAGTTTTACATTGGACCATACAAAAGTAAAGGCACCTTACGTGCGAGTAATTGAAACACAAGAAGGTCCAAATGGTGGTAGCATCACTAACTACGATTTGCGTTTAACACAACCTAATGAAACATCTATTGAGACGGGTGGTCTACATACATTAGAGCATTTATTTGCAGGGCTTGTTCGCGATGAAATTGACGGTATTATTGACATGTCACCATTTGGTTGCCGTACAGGTTTTCACGTTATTTCATGGATTAATTATGATTCTGAAACATTAGCAAAAGTATTCAAGAAAGTTCTTGAGAAAATTGTTAGCGATGAAGTGACAGAAATACCAGCAGCTGAAATTGAGAGTTGCGGTAATTTCAAGGATCATAGTTTACATTCAGCTAAAGAATGGGCAAAAATTATTTTGGCACAAGGCATTTCTAGTGATGCATTTGAACGTAAAATTGTCTAAAAATGATAGTTAATTGACAATTTGATGAGTTTATAATATGATGTTTATAACTAAGAAGAGATAAGTATTGATATAGCGTTAAACAGAGAGCTTATGGTTGGTGAAAATGAGCAACGCGACATCAAGAAAATGGTCTTGGAGTTATCGTTGTTGTGAGTTAATTATCAAGATACAAGCAATAACCGGGAGCGCCCGTTACAGCGACATCAATTCTCAATATTGTGTTAGTATAGCAATTTGATGATTGATAATGAGGTGTATCTACTCAAGTAGTGCATGAACCCCGGGTGGTAACACGAGATGTCGTCCCGCAGTCTAAATTTAGACTGCGGTTTTTTATTGTTTCTAAATAGTGGTATCAGTAAATAAAAAGGAGGCAATAATGCGCATTCAATACCGTCAAGTATATTACTTACATATGAATAAGGTGATGACTGCTGTGTTTTTACATGGTAGTAGTGCTCAAGTTGGCAATTGATCCAATTTTAAATTATATTGCTTACAACACAAAATAATAATAAATTTAAGGACAGTAATTATGACGACAAATACATTACAAAAAATTGGTTTTCAACATGTTGGCTCATTTTTGAGGCCAGTTGAATTAAAGCAAGCACGAGAAAGATTTGCGGCCGGAAGTTTAACACAGCAGGAATTGACCGCTGTTGAAGATATTGCAATTATTGATTTAGTTAAAAAGCAAGCGGCTGCAGGTTTGGACGTTGTTACTGACGGTGAGTTCCGTCGGTCATATTGGCATTTGGATAATTTCTGGGGTTTTGGAGGCATCGAGCATTTTAATTATGGGGAAGGCTATTTCTTTGCTCATGAAGAAACACGAGATGATTCAGCGCGTTTGTCAGGGAAATTAAGTTTCAATGCTGAAACACATCCGTTTATTCAACACTTCAAGTTTTTGAAAACTATTGCTGATGAAGCTGGAGTAGAAGCTAAAATTACAATTCCCGCGCCTTCACAATTCTACGCTGAGTTAGTGCGTGGCGTGAATGCTGAAACAATCTCAAAGTTTTATGAATCGAATGAGGCACTTTATGAAGATATCAAACGTGTTTATCATGAAGAAATTCTAGCTTTATATGAAGCTGGTGCTCGTACAGTACAATTAGATGACTGTACTTGGGGTATGCTTGTTGATTCACAATTTTGGACAACAATGGCCGGTGCTGGATTTGATATTGATGAAATGAAACAAGTATATTTGGAGTTGAATAATGGCGCTATTGAAAATTTACCAACAGATTTAACGATTAATACACATATTTGCCGTGGTAATTATCATTCTGATTGGGCTGCAACTGGTGGTTATGATAAAGTGGCCGATGAACTATTTGGTCACGAGAATGTATCAAATTATTTCTTGGAATATGATTCAGAACGCGCAGGTAGTTTTGAACCGTTAGCGAAAGTATCAGGTAACAAGCGTGTCGTATTGGGATTAATCACAACCAAAAATGGTGAATTAGAAGATAAGCAAACTATTATTGATCGTATCCATGAAGCGACACAATACTTACCATTAGATCGTCTCTGGCTATCAACACAATGTGGCTTTGCATCGACTGAAGAAGGAAATGTATTAACAGAACAACAGCAATGGGAAAAAATAAGGTTAGTAAAAGAAATCCTAGATGAGATCTGGGGTTAACAAATGACGGGAGACCGTCGTACATAATTTTAAAAAGGAGCAAATGCAATATGCAGAAAATAACACCACGACGATTTTTTGAAATTACGCGAGCGCTCAGTACATTGCTCGGAACAGGATTGGTTTATTGTCGAATGTCTACTTGTCACCCGATACTTTGAAGTCACCAATTTGAGAATAGGAAATGGATAAAACATGACAAAATTAGATAAGCAATATGCATTCGAAACACGCCAACTTCATGCAGGGCAAGAAAATCCCGATTCTGCAACGGGCGCCCGAGCAGTACCAATTTACCAAACAGCATCGTATGTTTTTAAAGATACTAAAGAGGCCGCTGGCCGTTTTGCACTGACAGATGCTGGAAATATTTATGGCCGGTTGACCAATCCAACCAATGCAATTTTTGAAACGCGTGTGGCATCACTAGAAAATGGTGCAGCAGCCATCTCGTTAGCTTCTGGAGCTGCTGCAGTAACAGCTGCAATTTTAAATATTGCCGGTAGTGGGGATCATATTGTTGCAGCATCAACTTTATATGGTGGTACAGTTGAACTATTTTCAGAAACCTTGAAAAAACTAGGTATTGAAACAACATTTGTTGATCCTGATGAGCCTCAAAACTTTGAAGACGCTATTCAAGATAATACCAAAGTTATTTTCTTTGAAAGTTTAGGGAACCCTAAACTTAATATTATAGATTTTGAAGCTGTGGCAGCTATAGCTAAGAAACACGGTATTATTTCAATTGTTGATTCGACTTTTGCAACACCATTTTTAACACGACCACTTGATTATGGGATTGATGTTGTCGTCCACTCTGCAACCAAATTTATTGGTGGTCATGGTACTACCTTAGGCGGGGTGGTTGTTGAAAAGGGTGATTTTGACTATGCTGCTTCTGGTCGCTATCCTGATTTCACACAGCCAACGCCATCTTACAATGGGTTAGTATGGGCAGATTTAGGTGCAGGCGCATTTGTTACAAAAATTCGAGCAGAATATTTACGTGATACAGGTGCTACGTTATCACCTCAGTCAGCCTTTTACTTAATTCAAGGTCTAGAAACACTATCTTTGCGTGTTGAAAGTCATGTTGAAAATACACGAAAAATTGTCGCCTTTTTAAATCAGCATGACAAAGTAGCCTGGGTGAGCTACCCTGAGCTACCAACGTCACCCTACAAGCCGCTGGCTGATAAGTATTTTGAAAAAGGTGTGGGTTCTATTTTCACCTTTGGATTGAAACAAGGCGAAGAGGGTGCCAAAACATTGATTAATCATTTAGATATTTTCTCGTTGCTCGCCAATGTTGGTGATGCTAAATCCTTGATTATTCATCCAAAATCAACAACGCACGCCCAGTTAAGTGACGAACAATTGGCGTTGGCTGGTATCACACCAGATTTGATTCGCTTGTCAATTGGTATTGAAAATGTTGATGATTTAATTACAGCATTGCAAGAGGGGTTAGCAACGGTTTAAAAGTTTGAGATAATTTACTAGATTGACTACAAGCGCTAAAAACGGCAGTCACGTTTGTAATATGGTATTATAAAGCATTAAGCAATTAACAGTGCAAGCATGGAGAGACGAAGATGGGTAAAAAGACAATTATTGGTGCTGTAGTGGCGGTGTTAGTCATTGGTGGAATTGTGATGGCTGTGCAAAATAGGCAGTCACCTGATAAGGCAATTTTGCGGATCGCAACGCAGAATAATATTTCAACATTAGATCCTAATTATGCTGACGATATAGGGGCTAATTGGGCTGAAGTTCAAACGTTAGAAGGCCTTTACACAACTGATGAAAACGGTAAAATTATTGCTGGTGCTGCTAAAGAAATCGTTAAACCAACACAAAATGACACAACTTATACAATTCATTTAAAGAACGGTCAAAAATGGTCAGATGGTAGTGATTTAACAGCACAGGACTTCGTAGCATCTGTTAAGCGACAAGTTGATCCAAAAACAAAATCAACACGTGCAAATCATTTTAAGGATATTGCAGGCTATGACGAGGTATATAATCACAAGGGAAGTCTGGATAAATTAGGTATTGAAGCTGTGGATAAACAGACAGTTAAGATCAAGTTATCACATCCAGTACCTTACTTTAATTTTATTTTAGCTAATCAACTATATCCCATTAATCCTGACAAAGTGAAGGAATATGGCAAAAAGTACGGACAAACTGCAGCTACTACTGTATCAAATGGTGCCTACACGATCAAAAAATGGAACCAGTCATCAACAACTTGGGAATTTGCTAAAAATAAGCATTACCGTGATGCCAAAAATGTACATTATAATACAATTAAAGCCACACAAATTAGTGATGCAACACTAGCTGCTAAACAATTCCAAACGAAAAATGTTGATGAAGCAGCAATTTCAGGTAGTGTATTATCTGATATTAAAAAGACAAATGCTGACGAAATTAAGCAAACAGCTGCAGGTCGTGTTGCGTTTATTGTATGGAATGCCAAGGATAAAATAGCAAGTAATACAAACCTAAAAAAGGCGATTAGTTTGTCGATTAATCGTCAGGAATTAGCTAAAGAAGCATTAGGGGATGGCTCGACAGCCGCTAAGTCAATTGTGCCAAGTGGTGAAGTTGAAATTGCTGGTAAAGATTTGAATGATGGGCTATCGTTACCGTATAATCAATCTGAGGCACGGGTATATTTCAAAAAAGCGCAAGCAGAATTAGGTCAGCAAAAAATTGAAATCACATTGAATACAGCTGATACTGATTCTTATAAGGCAGTAGGTACCTTTTTGAAGCAGAGCATTGAATCCACATTACCAAATGTGGTCATTAATTTACATCGTTTACCTTTAAATGCTGAAATTGCTGCTTTCAATAATCACAATTTTCAGGCAGGTACGTTATCTTGGTCAACGGATTATGATGATCCTATTGACTTCTTAGATATTCCTTATTCGAAGGGAGCCATCAACTTTACAAATTGGGAAAATAAGGCGTATGATAAAGTTTACGAACAAATTAACCGCCATAATGAGGCAAATGACGCACGATACAAGTTACAACGAGAAGCAGCTAGAATTAATAATGAAGAAAATGGTGTGACACCATTGTACCAAGCATCAAACGTCCATTTGCAAAGCAAAACGGTTAAAAATCTTCATTACCCATTGGTTGGTTATCAAAATTATAAATATGCCAAATAATGATGACATATAATTATTTTAGTTACGACTAGGATTAATTAGTTTAAAATAAGGATATAAAAATGGTTAAAAAAATTGGTATTCCATCTAATAATGTATTGCATGCTAACCCACGGTTCGGCACAAACTACGTTGATTATATGCAGAAAAATTACATTGACGGTGTAGCAAATGCTGGTGCATTACCCATCATATTGCCCATTGGTGACACTAAGTTAGCAGAAGATTATATCAACACAGTTGATGCCTTATTGCTTGCTGGTGGACAAGATGTTTCACCTGAGTATTTTGGTGAAGAGCCACATTTGAAATTAGCTGAGATTGATCATGGACGAGATGATTTTGAGTTGGCGTTAGTTAGAGAAGCTATTCGTCAAGAAAAGCCCATTTTTGGTATTTGCCGTGGTTTGCAGGTAATTAATGTCGCATTGGGTGGTACATTGTATCAGGATTTACCAAGCCAGTATGCGGGTATGACAGTAAAACATAATCAATATCCAACGAAATGGTACATGCCAACGCATCACTTAGTGTGGCAAGGGCATAGTTGGTTAGATGGTGTAGTGGATGAAACGGCTTTGGTTAACTCATTTCATCATCAAGCTGTCAAGGATTTAGCAGAAGGGTTAACGTTAGATGCCACAAGTACAGATGGCGTGATTGAAGCTTTTTCGGATGAATTACGTCACCTTTATGCCGTACAATGGCATCCTGAAATGTTGCTGATGGCGCACCCAGAAACCCAGAAACTATTTAATGCTTTTGTGGCTAAGATTTAAATATGTCATGTTATTCATAATGGTTCGTATTGTTACAGAGTCGTCATATAGACGTCTTTTTTATTATGATAAAGTAGCGTACAATATGTTGAGTAATAAATAATTGTATTGAGAGAAATGATATGTTTGAAAATATCAAACGCATCTTAATTGGAAAGCCACTAAAAACACTTGATGAGGGTGGTCAATCTTTGTCTAAAACTAAAGCATTGGCATTATTATCGTCAGATGCTTTGTCATCAGTGGCTTATGGTACTGAATCTATCACAACTGCTTTGTTTATAGCAGGAGCGGCAGCATTATGGCTACAAATTCCCATTGCTTTATTGGTGTTAGTATTACTGGCGGCTATTGTAATGAGTTATCGGCAAATTATCCACGCTTATCCTTCTGGTGGCGGGGCGTATGCTGTTGCAAGTGAAAATTGGGGGCCAAAAGCGGGGTTAGTTGCTGGTGGATCATTATTAGTTGATTATATGTTAACGGTGGCTGTTTCAGCTTCAGCAGCTGCAGATGCTGTCACAGCAGCATTTCCTGCGATTTTACCATTTACGGTGCCACTATCTATTGTGGTTGTTATTCTGTTAACAGGGATGAATTTGCGTGGCTTACGTGAAAGTGCTAATTTTTTGATGTTTCCTGTTTATTTTTTCATCTGCGTATTGATCGTGATGATTTTATGGGGATTATTTCAAGCAGTGACGGGCCAATTACCTTATCAAGCAACGACTAGAATTGGCACAAGCTTTTCTGGTTTATCGTTTGTCTTATTCATGCGGGCATTCTCTAGTGGTTCATCATCCCTGACAGGTGTCGAAGCGATTTCAAATGCTGTACCAAACTTCAAAGCACCAAAAGAGAAGCATGCAGCGGCAACGCTTGCAGCAATGGCTTTAATATTAGCAGTGTTTTTTGGTGGTATTACATTTTTGAGTTATTGGTATGGTATTAAACCAAATGTACATTCAACTGTGTTATCGCAAATTGCTGCGAAAACATTTGGTGGCTATGGTGTTGGCTTTTATATTGTCCAATTGGCAACAGCATTGATTTTGGCCGTTGCTGCTAATACTGGCTTTTCAGCATTTCCCATGTTGGCTTTGAATTTAGCCCGTGATAAATATTTACCACATTTGTACATGGATCGTGGTGATCGTCTCGGCTATTCGAACGGTATTTTATCTTTGGCGCTGGGTGCTGCTATTTTAATAGTTATTTTCCATGGGTCAACGGATGCTTTAATTCCACTATATGCCGTTGGTGTGTTTGTGCCATTTACTTTGTCTCAATCGGGAATGATTATTCATTGGTGGCGTAAAAAGCCCCAAAACTGGCTGTTTAAAGCCTTTATTAATTTTGTTGGGGCATTTATTTCAGCTGTGTTGGTTATCACGCTATTTGCCACACGTATTGAACATGTCTGGCCGTACCTATTGATTATGCCAACAGTTTTATATGTATTCTTGAGAATCAGGCATCATTACATTAGCATTGCACGTCAGTTGAAACTCTCTTATGCTAATAATGATAATGCTGTGCGCCACCACTATGATGGGGCAACGGTTATTGTGTTAGTTTCTAATATTACAAAAGTGACTACGGAAGCGATTGATTACGCACAATCCATTGGTGATTATGTTGTCGCCATGCACGTTAGCTTTGATGTTAATCCCAAAAAAGAATTGAAAACGGCAACACAATTTAAGAATGATTTTCCGGATGTTCGCTATGTTGATATTCATTCATCTTATCGTTCAATTGTGAAACCAGCATTGAGTTTCGTTGACGCTGTCGTCAAACAATCACAAAAGCGGAATCATTCAGTGACTGTCTTAGTGCCACAATTTGTTCCTAAGAAACCTTGGCAAAATATTTTGCACAACCAAAATTCATTACGTTTACGTGCAGCTTTTGCTGCAAGAGAAGATATATCAGTTTCAACATACTATTACCATTTGTCAGAGTGAACTTTGCTGTGTCGGTTGAACAACCCTTTGGGTTGTGTATATAAATGAATTAATTTGAAAGGAATCACACATAGATTTTGTGAAAACATCTGTGTGAACTATGATAATGTCACAAGATATGAAATTAATTTTATTTTTTGTTTGGGTGGTCATTGCAATGCTAATCTCTACAATTGGGTTAGTGATGATTATGCGTTGGTACCATCGCGAGGTTAATAAAGTTAAAGCCAGTAAACGAAATGAAAAATTAACACAGGATAAAGAGTAACAGTCATGTTGATGTCAAGTGTTTAATGTGAAATCAATTCAAAAACCAGCAGATGTTTTCCAAAAGACATCTGCTGGTTTTTAATTATTATCATTGTTAAAATGTTTCTGTATCAATTTGACTTAATTTTTCAGACCAATTAACATTAGGGTATTTTTTTGATAAAGCGGTAGCTAGAACTCGTTTGGCTAGATTACCATTTCTGGTAAAGATTGGGCCATGAAAGTACGAACCATAGACATTTCGATAAATGACACCTTCAGTTTTATCTAAGCCGTTGTTACCATTACCGGAAATGACAGTGCCTAACGCACGTTCACTTTTACCTAAGAAAGTGCGACCTTGATGATTTTCAAAGCCATGATAGGTTTCTCCAGTATCATTGTTTTTAATAACAATATTACCTGTGAGTCGTTTACCATTTAAAATAGTGATTTTGTCATCGTGCATGTTAGTTGTATAGTGATCCATGACCCCGATACCATCAACTTTGGTGCCATCTGCCATAATCATGTAATGCCCTAACAGCTGGAAACCACCACATACTGCCAATAGTGGGCCATCGTTTTCAATGTATGTCTTGATTTGTTCAGCTTTTGTTTTTAAATCATGAGCGACAATTGTTTCTTCGTAATCTTGTCCGCCACCAAATAAAACAAAATTATATGTCTCAGGGTCAAAATGATCATTAAGGGAGACTAAGTGGTAATCGACTGTAACCCCAATTTGTTTAGCATAGTAGGTCAGGGCGATGATGTTACCGTAGTCGCCATAAGTGTTCATCAAATTACCATACAAGTGAGCGACAGAAATATCATAATTAGCCATCAGAAACCTCCCTTGATATAACCAGCAGCTTTTAATTGCTCACGCAATTGGAGCATAGCTGTGTAAGTTGCAGCGATGTAAACTTTTTTTGTTGGGAGCGCTTTAATTGCAGCAACAATTTTAGTTAAATCTTCATAAACGGCTTGTTCAGCAAAACCAGCCATCTTCAAACGTACGCGTAGATCTTGGTAGCGTTCACCACCAGTAGCAACGGCTTTAATGTTAGTATGGTGCAGCTTTTCAAATTCAGCATCCCATATCCAACTGGTATCAATACCGTCAGCATAGTTGGCATTTAACAGTGCTAATAGTGAAAATTCATCTGTTTCGGTTAGCATCATATCGATGACTGAATTTGCCCCAACAGGATTTTTGATTAACACAATGGTGACATCTTTGCCATCAACGTTGATAGCTTCTTGACGGCCAAATATCTGAGCGTTAGATTCAAATGCTTTTTTGATTTGTGCGGGCGTAACACCAAACTCCCGTCCCACAGAAAAAGCCGTTAAAGCGTTATATATATTATACAATCCACCAATTTCAATCCGTAAAGGGGTATTATCAATGCTGAATTGTGAATATTTCGGCGTTAATTGATCAACACTTGTCACTTGGTATTTCAGTTCTGGACGTGCAAACTGGTCTGTAGTACTAAAATATTTACCCAGGTTAGCGTAGGTAATAAAATCATAGTGTAGAACAGAATGATCCGTCGGTGATAGAATACCGTCGGTATTAATAGGGGCAACTGCAGGCTTAAAGTCTGTCGGGTTGATATGATTAAAGCCAAAGTAGCGACGGGTATTGGTAAAGTCACCACGTGTAAAAATCGGCGAGTCACCATTAGCTAAAACGAGCGCATCAGGTGCGTTTTTAATACCAGCAATGATTTTATCATAAGTCGTGTAGATTTCACCATAGCGATCAAGTTGATCCCGAAAAATATTTGTTAAGACAAACATTTTTGGGTGGATAGCATTTGTAATTTTTTCGACATTGGCTTCATCAACTTCAAGCACAGCAAGTGGCTTTTTGCCATTAGGTGATGATTTGACTTTGGTAGTTACTAAAGTACCGGTAATACCTTGGATCATATTGGATCCAGAAGGATTAGTAATTACCTCATAACCACCAGCTTGTAAAACACGTGTAATTAATGCTGTCGTTAACGTCTTACCATTTGTGCCAGTGACGATAATTAAGTCAAAGTCTTGTTGTATTGTTTTTAAAATATCTGGGTCAATAGCCACAGCTAGTTTACCAGGTAAACTTGTCCCACCGCGATGCAAAATGTGTCGCAAAACCCAATAAGAACTTTTGGCTGTGGCGCGTGCCAGTGAACTTTTAAGTGTCATAATATCCCCACTTTCATGTCTATCATTTTACCATGAACTAGGGTAGGGTTGGTGTTTTTGGTTAAAAATTAACTCGACCAATGGGTACAAACTTAAAACGGTTTGATGATTTGTCAAGAATTTTGAGTCAATAAAATAAAGGCAGGATATATATGGCGTTATTTTGGAATACAAAAAAGCAGGATTCGCTTTTTTGTTGCCTTAAAAATTGCTATAATAAATGATAGTAGCGTCTAAGTTAACATCAGACACAATTGATGTGGTACGAAAATAAAAGCTCGGTGCATGAGTGCTGAGGATAAATCTAAATTGATAAAAAGGGAGATATTGCGTTTTCGGTTATTTGTAGTTAGAATATTGCCGTTTTGATCAAGTATCATAGCTTAAAATCTGCATGTTTCTAGTTTTTATAAATGATTGTTGACACACTAAAAATATGGCACAATTATTCTTTGAATACGGCGCAATGAGTTCAGGAAAATCGATTGAGATTTTAAAAGTTGCACATAATTATGAATCGCAAGGGCGCAAAGTATTATTGATGACGCCAATTGTTGATACGCGTGCTGGGGTGGGGATTGTTGCTAGTCGTATGGGACTGTCACGGCAGGCGGTTGCGGTTAAACCTGAGGCCGATTTATATCAGCTGATCAAAAGCATGAAAGATGATAATTTAGCCGTTGTCTTAATTGACGAGGCACAATTTCTTGCTGCTGAACAGGTTGATCAATTGGCTCATGTTGTTGACAATTTACACATTCCAGTTATGACTTTTGGTTTAAAACAAGATGCCTTCAACCATCTGTTTGAAGGCTCTAAACGATTGATTGAGCTAGCTGATAAATTAGAAGAAATGAAAACAATTTGTTCCTTTTGTGGTAAAAAGGCAACCACACAGCTACGCATTGTTGATGGTAAACCGCAGCGTGAAGGGGCGCAAGTGTTTATTGGTGGCGATGAAGCCTATATTCCAACCTGTCGTCGGCATTGGTTCAATCCAGATTTAGCTAAAATAGCTGATATGTTTCCTGTTAAATAAATATACCTAAGAGACTGTTAGTCTCGTACATAAAATAATCATATGTTTTAAGCTTAAGCGCATTAAGTTTAAAACATACACTGGAGAGTAAAAAATGGATCCAATATTTCAATCCTTACAAACTGTTATCGACCGCTATGATGAACTAAATGAACAGCTGGCTGACCCAGAAGTAATGAATGATAGTCAGCATTATACGCAGTTATCTAAAGAAGCTGGGGAAATGCGTGAGACTGTTGAGGTTTATACACATTATAAGCAAGTGGTGCAAGACATTGCAGATGCTGAAGACCTTTTAGATGACGATGAAATGGCACCTTTGGCCAAAGAAGATCTTAATACGTTGAGACCAGAAAAAGAACAACTTGAAAGTCAATTAAAAATTTTGATGATACCAAAAGACCCCAATGATGATAAAAACATTATTATGGAAATTCGCGGCGCAGCCGGTGGTGATGAATCGTCACTGTTCGCCGCTGACCTATTAGATATGTATCGGCGATACGCTGAACGACAAAATTGGGTGTTGAGCATTATCGATGAAAGTACGACTGAAGTAGGTGGCTATAAAGAAGTTGCTGTCATGATTACTGGTGACAATGTGTACTCTAAATTGAAGTTTGAGTCTGGTGCGCATCGTGTGCAACGTGTACCGTCGACGGAAACGCAAGGACGTGTGCATACTTCAACAGCAACAGTTGGTGTGATGCCCGAATTTCAAGATATTGACTTTGAATTAAATGAGTCCGATTTAGATGAAGAATTTTTCCGTTCAGGTGGCGCCGGCGGACAAAATGTTAACAAAGTGTCGACAGCTGTACGTTTAATTCATAAACCTACAGGTATCATGGTTAAAATGCAAGAAGAGCGTACGCAAATAAAAAACCGTGATAAGGCACGCAAATTATTGGCTAGCCGTGTTTACGATTATTATGCGCAACAAAATGAAGCTGAATATGCCGAAAAACGTAAGTCAGCCGTTGGTACGGGTGACCGTTCTGAACGTATTAGAACGTATAATTATCCACAAAATCGTGTAACTGATCATCGGATAGGCTTAACTTTGAATAAACTTGATCGTATTATGAATGGTGAGTTAGGTGAAGTCGTTGATGCATTGGTTATTGCTGACCAAACAGCGAAGTTATCTGAACTGAATAAAGCCTAAATATGACTGAAAAACATTTTGATACACCAAAACAATTTAAATCAGTTGGTCGTGGTGAACCAATTAAGAAAATCACGCTTGATAAATTAACTGCCCCTAAATGGTACGACTGGGATGATATTAGGGTACCCAAAAGTCCTGCTAATGTTAAAATTTCATTACTTGAAGGTCGTAAATGGGCGATTAGTGAATTAGTTGGTGTTGGCGTGCCAGAAGATGATGCTAAAGACAATGTTGACTTTTTGTTAAGTGGTGCATTAAATATTAATTATGCTTACTTACGTGCTAATATAACACGCACGATGCCCACTGGATTAGCTGCAGTTTGGCCGAGTTGGGTTGCAAAATTAATTGATAATCAACCACCACAATATATTTTAGGACATGCACCTTTTTATGGTCGTGAATTTATGGTTGATGATCGTGTCTTAATACCGCGACCGGAGACAGAACAATTAGTTGAATGGATTTTAAAAGATGCTTCGTCTACCGTTGGTAATCCAGTGTCAGTATTAGATATTGGTACTGGTTCTGGGGCTATTATAGAGACTTTGATGCTAGAAAACCCACGTGTCAGAGGCTTTGCTGCCGATATTTCATCAAATGCACTGTCAGTTGCTGAAATGAATGCTCAGCGCTTTGGCTTAAATAATGTGCATATGGTTGAAAGCGATGTATTCAGTGCGATTGCTAATTTAGAATTTGATATTATTGTTAGTAATCCACCTTATATCGCAACAACTGATGAAAATGAGATGGATAGTAGCGTTATCACGTATGAACCACATATGGCTTTATTTGCCGATCACAATGGATTAGCTATTTATG
The DNA here is from genome assembly GCF_014207505.1 of Leuconostoc carnosum. Classification (GTDB taxonomy): domain Bacteria; phylum Bacillota; class Bacilli; order Lactobacillales; family Lactobacillaceae; genus Leuconostoc; species Leuconostoc carnosum. The sequence goes on along the minus strand of NZ_JACHGL010000003.1, from coordinate 115,236 downwards.
AAAAAATTGCGCTTGGTCTGGATAAGCATCTAACAAATCATGGTCGAGCTTATTTTGAAATAGGATATAAACAAGGACAGCAAGTGGTCGATATCTTAAAATCAGCCATGCCTGATGCTGAAATCACGCTTAAAAAAGATTTTGCAGGATTAGACCGTATGATTCGTGTAGTGAAAGGAGTATAGCATTGGTTTTCTAATAGATTATTGATGCGTAAGTTGATAATGAAAACAGAGCGATTAACAAATCAAGAAACACAACGCGCGGGTGATTTATTAAAGGCAGGTGAAGTTGTTGCTTTTCCTACTGAAACTGTATACGGTCTTGGGGCGGATGCAACAAATGACGAGGCTGTTAAAAAAGTATTCATAGCAAAGGGACGTCCGTCAGATAATCCTCTAATTATGACAGTTGCTGATATAGCGCAATTAGACCCTTTTGTCACTATTTCCGACATGGCTCAACTATTGATGGCGCATTTCTGGCCTGGTTCACTGACCATTATTTTGCCAATTAAGCCAGGTAAAGTATCCATGTTAGTGACTGGTGGTTTGCAAACAGTGGCTTTCCGTTTACCAGATAATGACGTGGCACGAGCAGTTATTCGTGCAGCAGGGGTACCAATAGTTGGACCTAGTGCGAATACATCAGGTAAGCCATCACCAACAACTGCAGCACATGTTTGGCATGATATGCAAGGTAAAATTGCCGGTATTGTTGATGATGGTCCGACTCAAATTGGTGTTGAATCAACTGTGATTGATATGTCAGCTACGACGCCAACTATTTTACGTCCTGGGGCTGTCACACAGCAACAATTAGAAGCTGTGTTAAACATGCCAGTGGTTGATGCCACAAGCACCAAATCAGTTGCTAGCAATGTGACACCAAAAGCACCTGGTATGAAATATCGCCATTATGCACCAGATAAAAATGTTGTCATGTTTGACCGTTTAGACGCTTTAGATCTAAAAAATGAGTTACAAAAAAATGATGTTGTCATGGCGCAAGAACCAACACTTTCAGCCATGCAATTATCTTTAGATCAGAGTTGGTCGTTGGGTGAAACGCTTGAAAGCGCAACAGAACAGTTGTTTTCAGGGTTGCGTTTTTATGATGATGAAATACAAGTAGCTACAATATATGTCGAAAAAATGTCACCGATTGGTTTAGGTAAAGCTTATAATAACCGCTTGGCGAAATCGGCGGGTAATCAAGAATTTAGTGTTTAAAAAGAAGTGAGTTAATCACTTCTTTTTTAGTTGCTAGTTAGTAGAGTGATTGCTTTTTTGCAGACTCAGGATTTGATGAGGAGGTTGTTGGTTAACTTGAGTAGAAAATGAGTGAATAGTGTTTATTTCGTTTTTTAATTTACAGAAAACAATTTTTGATTTTGATGAAAACGTTTACATTTAAAATGCCGTCAGATGGGCATTTACGGGCTATTGCCTGATATAACAAGGATTTGCATGATATTTTACTTGATATTTTGTAAGCGCTTTGATAAACTAATAACAGAAGCTGATTAACAGCTAAAAAGGAGAATTTAATTATGACACAATCAAAAGACTTTAATATTGTAGCAGAAACAGGTATCCATGCACGTCCAGCAACATTGTTGGTACAAGCAGCTTCAAAGTTCACATCAGATGTTACTTTGTCATATCAAGGCAAGGATGTTAACTTGAAGTCAATCATGGGTGTCATGTCATTAGGTGTTGGCCAAGGCGCCGATGTGACAATTAAGGCAGAAGGCGACGACGAAGAAGCAGCAATTAAGGCTATTGTCGAAACCATGGAAAAAGAAGGACTCGCAAAATAACAATGACTAAGAACTTCAAAGGAATCGCGGCAAGTAATGGCGTAGCAATTGCAAAAGCCTATTTGTTAGTTGATCCAGAATTGTCTTTTGAAAAGACAGTAATTAAAGATGTGACGGCTGAACAAGCACGTGTCGACGATGCTTTGAAAGCTTCTAGTAAAGATGTTGAAATTATTAAAACGAAAGCTGAGCAAAACTTAGGTGCTGATGAGGCGCAAGTTTTCGAGGCACATTTGATGATTTTATCAGATCCTGAAATGTCTGGCGCATTTAAACAAAAAATCGCTGATGAAAAGGTCAATGCTGAGCAAGCTGTTAAAGAAGTAACAGACACATACGTTAGTATGTTTGAAGCAATGACTGACAATGCTTATATGCAAGAACGTGCGGCAGATATTCGTGATGTGACGAAACGTGTGATGTCACATTTGCTCAATGTTTCATTGCCAAACCCAGCATTGATCAATGAACCAGTAATTTTGGTGTCTAAGGATCTGACGCCTTCTGATACGGCACAACTTGATCGCCAATTCGTTAAGGGAATCTTGACTGATATGGGTGGTCGTACGGCTCATGCTTCGATTATGGCACGAACATTAGAAATACCAGCAGTTGTTGGTACTGATGTTGCTACAAAAGAAGTGGCAAGTGGTGTGACGGTTATTGTTGACGGTTTAACAGGAGACGTTATCGTCGATCCTTCTGCTGAAACGTTAGCAATTTATGAGCAGAAGGCAACAGATTATTTAGCACAACGTGCTGAGTGGGCATTGTTAAAAGACCAACAGTCTGTCAGTGCAGATGGTAAGCACTTTACTGTCGGTGCTAACATTGGTGCGCCCAAAGATATGGCTGCTGTTCTGAATAATGGTGCTGAGGGTGTTGGTTTGTATCGAACAGAATTCTTGTATATGGAATCTGATCACCTCCCAACAGAAGATGAACAATTTGAAGCTTACAAATCTGTTGTTGAGCAGATGGATGGTAAGCCAGTAACTGTCCGTACGATGGACATTGGTGGCGATAAGCACCTTGATTACTGGAAATTACCTGAAGAAGAAAACCCTTTCTTGGGTTATCGTGCGATTCGTATTTCACTAGATCAAACGGACATTTTCCGTACGCAGTTGCGTGCCTTGATTCGTGCATCAGCTTTCGGTGATTTGTGGATCATGTTCCCAATGATTGCGACATTGGCTGAATTCCGTGATGCCAAGAAGATATACCTTGATGAACGTGCTAAGCTTGAAGCAGCTGGTGTCGTGATGGGTGATATCAAGTTAGGTATTATGATTGAAATTCCAGCTGCGGCAGTTTTGGCAGATAAATTCGCCAAAGAAGTTGATTTCTTCTCAATCGGAACTAATGATTTGATTGCTTATACAATGGCAGCTGATCGTGGTAACGATCGCGTGGCGTATTTGTATCAACCATATAACCCATCGATTTTACGTTTAATTAATAATGTGATTAAGGCAGCACACGACGAAGGTAAATTCGTTGCCATGTGTGGTGAGATGGCTGGTGATCCAATCGCCGTGCCACTACTTGTTGGTATGGGATTGGATGAATTTTCAATGAGTGCACCATCTATTTTGCAAACACGATCATTGATGAAGAAGCTGAATACGGCTGACATGAAGTTGTTGGCTGAAAAGGCTTTGGATGCTGAAACTAATGATGAAGTTATTGCATTAGTTGAAGCCACCGTTAAATAAAACCAATTAATTTTAATAAGATATATTTGATCCACTTTAATAGTTAAAGTGGATTTTTTTATGGTAAAAATTTTTTAACCAAATCAGTAGATATTCGTTATATTTCATGAAATGAGAGGGGGATGAAAATAGATCATTATGAATAAATGTTAGTTGATATAGCACATGAGATTATTGGTTTTTTGATTAATCAGAATATGCAAAAGCAAGATGCAGAAGATATTGTGCAGGATATATTTGTTAAATGGATTCAAACAGATCTGGTGTTACCACTTGATAAACTAAGACCGTGGTTATATCGAGTTGCATATCCAGAGCGAAATATAACTTTTGGATTCAATGGAGAAAAAAGTCAAGAGCTAATAGCAGGAGATGTTATTTTTAAAAAAATTCAAATACACAAAGTATTGTACAGAATAAGATAACCAAACAGAAAGAGCCCACTTTTTTTAATACGAAAAGTAGCGCAACATATACCAAAAATAGAACAGTTAATTTTTCACCTACGCATGAAGCTAAAACATTAATCAGTATGAACAATACTCTGGGTGAAGTGGCTATAACATTTGATAAACGTTATACTTACGATGATATAAGGACTATGTTGCCTAATAATGTCATGATTAATTATTATTGACTAGGCTATCATAGTTCGGAAATACAATTTTCACCTTATAATATTGGCAGGTGTTATTGTGACAGGAAGAACAAAAAATTTGGCTAAATTAGACAATTTGCCTTAAGTTTACGCTACTAACGTTGGTGTTATAACACCAATTATGCCTTATCAAGAACCGCTTAAATAACAAGTACTTGCACAACCACCGTAAGGTGGTCTTTTTTGTGTTAAAATATAACTTATGAAGATTTTAGCATTTGATACAAGTAACCAACCACTGACCGTGAGTTTGGCGGAAAATAATCAGGTTTTACATGTCTTTTCGACTAATGAGGCACGCAACCATTCCATTCAGCTGTTGCCCGCAATTAAAGAGACATTGGCAACTGAAAATTGGGCTTTACAAGATATTGATCGTATTGTCGTGGCACAAGGTCCTGGGTCGTTTACAGGGTTACGTATTGGCGTGACTGTTGCTAAAGTGTTGGCTGATACGCTTAATACTGAAATTGTTGGCGTTTCAAGTTTAGCTGTCTTGGCTGCGCAAGTTACTAGCACACAACTCGTAGTGCCACTTTTTAATGCACGAAATGATAATGTGTTTGCCGGTGTTTACTTAAATGGACAAAATGTGTTGGCAGATGAGCATCAACCAATTGCTAATTTGTTTACTTGGTTACAAAGTCGGAGTGAAAAGATAACGTTTATCGGTGATACCGATATATTTTTAGAAACGATACAAACAACTTTTGGCACGCAAGCAACAATAGTAAGCTCAGCGGAAAGTTTACCAGATGGATATGGTATCGTGAAGCTTGGGCAACAAGCGCAACCAGTGATTGATGTGGCAAACTTTAACCCAGAATACTTACGTAAAACGCAAGCTGAATTAAATTGGATTACAGCACATCCGGGTGAGGATAAACCTGAAAATTATGTTTTTGAAGTTTAATCATCATAAAAAATTGCCATTAATGTTGCCAAAATTTGAACAAAAGGTAATTGACACAAAAGGATATTCGTTTACATTACGTCGTGCCACCAGTCAAGATATTGACACTTTAATTAAAATTGAAGAGGCAGTTTATGATGGTCAAGCACCCTGGTTATTACGAGATTTTTTGAGTGAATTATCGCGACCGCATATCCGTCTTTATCTAGTAGCAGAACGCAATGCACAGATTGTCGCTTTTGCTGGCGGAGCATATCGTCGTGACACACAGGATATTCATATTACTAATATCGCGGTGCTACCGATTTGGCAAAATATTGGTTTGGGATCGACCATTATGACAGAAATTAGACTATTTGCTGAACAAATTGGTGTGATGACGATGACATTAGAAGCCAGAGCATCAAATAGTGGTGCGATTGCACTGTACCAGCGTTTAGGCTATGAACAAACAGGTATTAAAAAAGGGTATTATCTTGGAGACCATGAAGATGCGGTTTCAATGGCAAGAACAATTGACAATCAGAATAGCAACAATTAAAGACTTAGCTCATATTTTTGACATTGCTGACGTGGCATTTAACCCGTCACCATGGCCAAAAAGTGTCTTTGAACACGAATTAAATAGTCCACGTAGTCGATATTTTGTGACGGTTGGTGGTTTTGTGGGCGTAACGCAAATTTTAGATGAAGTTGAAATCGGTAGTGTTGCGGTTCATCCAGACTACCAACAACAAGGCATTGCACAAGCATTGTTAAAGAAGGTGTTGACTATGCCCGATGTGACGCGTTTTTTGTTAGAGGTAGATGCGACTAATACAGCAGCTATTGCGTTATATCGGAAGTTGGGATTTGAAGTTTATCATCACCGAAAAAAGTATTATAGAAATGGTCATGATGCGCTTATGATGGCCAAAAATGTGTGATGAAACGACGCCTTTAAGGAGTGATGTTATGACCAGCCAATTTATTCGTGGTTTTGCTGAAGATCAACAAAAACAAGAAGCATTATCAATTGATCCCAACATATTGTTATCACATCATTTAATGATTATTGGTGCCACAGGTAGTGGGAAATCAACATCGCTTTTGTCACTGATTAGCGCCATGCAAACTCTCAAACAAACAAATGTTGTTTTTGATGCAACAGGTGAATTTAGTGATATTCCTAACGCTGTACACTATAAACTTGGCGAAAATGCTAATTTAGATTTTGCTAATTTAACAGTTTCAGAAGTGGCTAGCTTACTTAATATTCACACGCCAATGTTGATCGAAAAACTTGCTCAAGCAATCGAATCACTTAAAATACAGAAAAATATTGTTAAAGAAACCGGCATTCTGAATAAAGTCAATAAAAGTATTAAGACGTTTGACAATGAGCGACGACAACTCAGAAGTTATGCGACAGACTATGATGCATTGTTGATTACTGAACAAATTATTCAAGAATTTAGTGTGCCGTATAGTGATGCGCAAGCCGACTATCAATTGTTGGGACAAGAATTAGATACATTGGCAATTCGTCAGTTGTGGTCAGAAATTTTAAATGTAAAAAATGTGCTTAATGCGCCAGATTTTAAACGTCTTTTTAATCTTCATCAATCTCGGTTATTGTCAGCTCACTTAACGACTCAAACTGATTTGTTTTATGTGCTCAAATTATTTTCTGAAAAAGATAGCCAAAATAAGACACTAGTTATTGATGTGAGTGCCATTCCTGCTGATAGTGCCACGAGTCGGCTCATATTATCAATTTTATTAAAGCAATTAATCACTTTACGCACGACTAGTCAACAACGGCTGCCAATTACAATTTATCTTGATGAGGCGCATCGGTACATGCCGGAGGCGTATCAGTCGCTCACTGACTCTGGTATTTTTAAAGTCCTGAGAGAGGGCAGAAAATATGGTATTTATGCTGTCGTTTCAACACAATCACCGTTAGATATACCAGCACAATTGAGAGGCCAATTTGGGAGTTTGTTAGTACACCAGTTAAATGATAGTGAAGAGCTGACGGCTTTGATCAGTAATCATAAGTTTAATCAAGCACGTGTACGTGATTTAGAGATCGGTGCTGGCTTCTTGAAGTTATTTAATCATGAGCCTGTGGCAGTAAATATTAGTGCGTCACATATAAAACATGAAACGCAATCACCAAGATTTCGTTAGGATTATTTTTTTGACAGCTTGAGTTTGGATTTCACTGTAGTCACGAGAACAAATTCGCACCAGTTTGGTATGCATCGTTCAAAGTAAAAGCCACAAAGCTAATTGTTAATTAAAAGAGATTACAGTATTTTAAAAACGTATTTTTCTAATGGAAGGAGCATGTGATAACGATTGCGAGTCGTTTAATCACATATTTATAAAATGACCAAAATTATATCCTTTGAATCAAGTGCAGATGAGACGAGCGTTGCTATCGTTGAAGACGGACACATTGTATTGAGCAATTCAGTTGCCACACAAATCAATTCACATCAACGTTTTGGTGGGATTGTACCAGAAGTTGCGAGTCGCCACCATATTGAATGGATTACACGCGTCTTAGATGATGCGCTATCATTAGCAGAGACGAAACCCGAAGATTTGGATGCTGTCGCTGTAACTTATGGCCCTGGATTAGTTGGTTCACTGTTAGTTGGGTTAATGGGGGCTAAAACTTTTGCATTGGCTCATAATCTGCCCATTATACCTGTCAACCATTTAGCTGGACATATTGCAGCAGCTAACTTCAATGCACCCATCATTTATCCGGCACTCGCCTTGATGGTTTCTGGTGGACACACTGAATTGGTGCTCATGCGTGAAGAAAATCATTTTGAAGTGCTTGGTGAAACGCGTGACGATGCTGCAGGAGAAAGTTTCGATAAAGTCGGTCGATTATTAAAATTACCTTACCCAGCAGGTAAAACAATTGATGACATGGCGCATAGAGGTCAAGCAACAATTAAATTTCCAACTGCTATGGCACATGAAGATAATTATGATTTTAGTTTTTCAGGCTTGAAAAGTGCGGTAATAAATTATGTGCATCACGCTGACCAAAAAGGTGACACCATCAATCAAGATGACTTAGCAACAAGTTTTCAAAATGCTGTTGTCGATGCTTTAATTGGCCGGACACGTCGCGCATTACAAAATTTTCCAGTTAGAAGTTTTGTTTTGGCTGGTGGTGTTGCAGCAAATAGTCAGCTACGAGATGAATTAAAGATACTATTAGAAGATTTTTCACAAACAGCATTTATTCCAGTACCGTTACAATATACAGGTGATAATGGGGCAATGATTGGCGCTGCAGGTTATTGGAATTTCAAGCAAAATATTTTTGCTGATTTAGACTTGAATACAGACCCAGGACTAGATTTTGAATTATTAAAACCATGACAAGATTGTGAATTTATCACTATCTTTTGTCAATGTACGTAGTTATATGATATAATAGTTATGCAAAAGTTCACAAAGTGAACTGATAAAATGACTTAACCTATGTAAAATTCATCTATTGGAGAATATCATGACACCACAACCTAAAATTCCTCGTGCTACGGCAAAGCGTTTGCCGATTTATTTTCGTTATTTAACTTTTTTGCATGATGCTGGCACAAATCGTATTTCGTCATCAGAACTTAGTGATGCAATTAAATTCGATGCAGCAACTATTCGTCGCGATTTTTCATATTTTGGTGCGTTGGGTAAACGCGGCTATGGCTATGATGTTAAAGCCTTGCTTGATTTTTTTGCCAATGTGTTAGATCAAGATAGTTTGATTAATGTCGCTTTAATTGGTGCTGGTAACTTGGGACAAGCACTACTGAACTTTAATTTCCATCAATCATCAAATATGCGTATATCGGCAGCGTTCGATGTTGATGAATCACGCGCTGGCACGATTTTATCTGGTGTACCTATTTATGATATGTCAGATTTGAAAGAACAAATCACAGCACAACGGATTAACATCGCTATCCTGACAGTACCACAAGGTGTGGCACAGGAAATTACAGACCAGCTGATAGATGCAGGAATTAAAGGGATTTTGAACTTTACACCACTACGTGTCACAGTGCCATCTGATGTACGTGTGCAAAACGTTGATTTGACCAATGAATTACAAACATTAGTTTATTTCATTGATAATTATGGTTCAATTACGACAGGATTATAAAAATGGCTGTTTTAGATTTAAATGACAAACAAAAAGTAATCGCATATCAGAAATTTGTTCGTGAGGATCCACGCGGTCAAGTAACCCAAGATCCTCTGTGGGGTGATTTGAAAGCTAATTGGGGACATGTTTATGTCTACCATGAAACAGATGGTCAGATTGATGCTGTGCTGACTGTTCTAACTGTTGAAGCAGTTCCAGGCAAACTATTAGGCTACGCTGGACGTGGCCCAATTGCTGATATCAATGATATTGGATTAATTAAAGCAATGATCCATGAAGCATTAGCGGCATTGCCAGATAATGTTTTTCTTATTCGTTTAGACCCAGAAGTGGCTTATAGCGATGGGTTAAATGAGGCATACAAGTCTGCTGGGTTTGTCACACGTAACCGTGATGTTGAACATATGCATGGTAATATTCAACCACGTAAAAATATTGTATTATATTATGATGGTCGTGGCGAAGGTGCTTCCCCGATTAACACTGAAGATGAGCTTATGCTACATTTTAAGCGCGATTATCGTAATCAAATTCGTCGTGCTGCTAAAGATGGGGTGACGGTAACGAATGGCGATAGTGAAGCTGATGTGCGTGCTTTCTTTGAAACATATGTTTTAATGGCAGCAGCGCAACATATTACGCATCGCCCGATTGATTACTTTTTACAGATGCAACAATTATGGCAAGGAACTGGCCTATTTAAAGTTTTCTTAGCTCATTTTGAAGGGCAAGTCATTGCGAGTGGTATTGGTTTTAGTTATGGTGACGAGATTTGGTATATGTATGCTGGTTCAAATCGTGACTATGCCAAGCATTATGCACCTTACGCTGTACAATGGGAAATGCTAAAGTGGGGTCTGTCACTTGGTAAAGTTGAGTACGATTTCGGGGGCGTGGGAGACTTTGTACCTGAGGATGGTCTGTATAAATTTAAACACGGCTTTGCATATCATGACCCACATGCCGAATATATTGGTGAATTAGATTGGGTTATTGATGAAGCAGGGTACCAAGAGTATTTGAAACAATTTAGTTGATAAGCCGCCAAGTGGCGGCTTTCTTATTTAAATTATGATATAATTGGTAAATTAATCGGAGTAATAATGTTAAAATTAAAATCTTTGTGGACAAAATATGAGTCTGTTTGGTTGTATATTATATTTGGTGTTTTGACGACAATTGTCAATATCATTGTTTTTTTTGTGTTATATAACTTATTACATACAAGCCATACAATTGCCTATGTGGTTGCGTGGTTCTGGGCAGTATTATTTGCTTATTTAACGAATCGGGTATGGGTTTTTCACTCAAATAATAGTTCAGCATTGGCTATTATAAGAGAGATTTGGCAATTTTATCTTGCACGTCTATTAACAGGTATTATTGGCTATTTTATTTTGAGCTTTGGTGTCGATCTGTTACAACAAGATGCCAATATTTGGAATATCATACAAAATATATTTGTAATCGTATCTAATTTTGTATTGAGTAAATTGCTTATTTTTAAAAAAAGGAGTCATGAATGACAATTAAACTAATTGCCTCCGATATGGACGGCACATTTTTGACGGAAAATGATATCTATAGTCAGGGTCGATTTGAGCGTATTTTAGATAACCTACGGACAAGGGAGATTCGATTTGTAGCAGCCTCTGGACGACAAGTTAAAAATTTACAGGAGTTGTTCTTGCCAACAATTGATAAAGGCTATGAAATGGATTTTGTTGGCTCAAATGGGGCAATGGTTGCCACACTTCAAGAGCAGCTATATTCAGTTCATTTGTCGTTTGATCAGTTGCAAAAAGTAATTGATTGGAATGCTAGGAATCCTGAGTCAGCTGAAAATATTATTATTATGACAGGTGAAGAAGCAACATATGTTTCTAACCATGCCACCGGTCCTGTAGCTGAAATGGTTTTTCAGTTTTATCCAAATGTTAAACAAGTTGAAAAGTTGATGTTAGTGGATGATCGTATTCTAGAAGTGACTTTTGTGTGGCCAAATAATGAGGTGCAACAACATGTTGCTGCACTACGTGAGGTTTTTGGTGCTGAATTGCATGCTACGGGTTCTGGATTTGGCTCAGTTGATGTCTTAGGTAAAGGCGTTGATAAGGCAACTGGTTTACAAGTATTACAAGATTATTATGATGTGTTAGATGATGAGGTCATGACTTTTGGAGACAATAGTAATGATTTAGAAATGTTAAAAAAATACAAAAATGGTTTCGTGATGCCAAATGCTGAGGATTTTATGCTGGCTGCAATTCCTAATAAAGCATTAAATACGAATGTGAATGATGGTGTACTCGAAACGATTGAAATGTATTTGGGCATTTAAATTCATAATTAGATCAAAAAAAAATAAGACGTTAGTCTTATTTTTTTTGATCTGGTGAGGCAAAACGATTGACGCTGATAGCAACCAAAACACCAATAAATGTGTCAACAATTCGATCAATAACATATAATACGGTAGCTCCAGCGGGGATGTTAAGCGATATCATGAGTAGTGCAGCTAGTGCACCAATGACACCACTGTTAAAATTAAAACCATCCAAGAAAACAATTGCGATAATAACGAGTAGAGGCAATAATAGGATAGATACCCAAGCTGCATTATGTGTATGGACATGAACTAAGAAATATAACAGTGCCAAAAGGCCGCCAACGGTGTTCGAGATTAACCGAATTTTCGCAAAACTTAGTGTTTTATCCCAACTTTCACGTAACGCAAAAACGGAAGCTAGGGCTGCAACGAAAGGAGGACGCTTTAAAAAGTAGAAAGCTGTAATGATAATCATGACAGCTAACCCGGTCTTTAACGTGCGTAATCCCACACGAAATTTCCCAAATTGCATAAAACCCTCCTTAATATTCTTATTAGTTTATCATAAATATATGGTAAAATCTATGTATATTAGATTAAAGGAATGTGCAGAAATAAATGTCAAAGCGATATTTAGATATTTTAGTGCACAGGTGCGGGATATGATATCAAATTCAACGATCGATTTATTAAAGCAACATATGTCCATCCGTGCATTCACAGATGAACCAGTATCAGACGAAATGGTTGAAACTATTTTTACAGCTGCTTATGCTGGACCAAATTTTAGTAACTTGCAGCCAGTGACGTTTATTGAAATCACGGATCAACAATTTAAAGCTGATATTAGTGCACAGGTTGGTATGTCTTATATTGAAACAGCCACACGATTTTTCGTTGTTACTGTTGATTTTAACAAAGATTTAATTGGACTCGATGATGAAACACGTCGTCAAGCTGAAGCAAGACTATCTAATTATTCAATGCTAGAGGGTGGTGTGGTTTCTGCTGGTGTGGCATTGGCTCGTGCGCAAGTCGCAGCTGAGTCATTAGGATTAGGTTGCGTGACGATGGCTGGTGCGGTCGGTTCTTTTGAATTATATGAGGAACGATTACACTTACCAAAATTTGTTAAGGCTGTTATGGGATTTTCTGTTGGTTATCCGGCACAAAATCCAGGCATTAAGCCTAAACTATCATTGCCAGGTATTTTGATGACAGATAAGTATGATCAAAAGCAAATGGAACAAGCGGTGAAAACCTATGATGACGTCATGGTTAAATACTATGATAAACGGGGTGCAGATAATTCTTGGATTCGTAATAATGCTAAAGTATTAACACGCCAAGAGAATTTAACACCATTATCAAATTATCCAGTAAGAAAAGGGTTTAATTTAAGATAAGCCCTTTTCTTTTTTGTGGTAAAATGAAAGCGCATACATAATTTATTGAAAAGTAATGTATGAGTAACTAAAGGAGAAATAGCATCATGACTATTTTAATGTTAAAACCTGAATTACATCATAAAATTTGGGGTGGCACACAATTAAAACAATTTAACTATCAACTAGATTCTGACCACGTTGGGGAGGCGTGGGTGATTGCTGCACATCAAAACGGTGTGTCCACAATTACTAATGGCTCTTACCAAGGGCAAACACTATCTCAGTTGTGGCAAGAACACCCAGAATTATTTGGGGGTCACGATGCAGATGAAAAATTTCCTTTGCTAGTTAAAATACTAGATGCTAATGAGAATTTATCAATTCAGGTTCATCCTAATGACAAACAGTCGTCGGAAAATTTCGGTAAAACTGAGAGTTGGTATATCTTGGATGCCAAGCCGGGTGCGCAACTTTATTATGGACATCATGCCCAAGATGCTAAGGAACTGACTGAATTAGTTGACCAGCGCGATTGGGACAAACTATTACGTACATTGCCCGTGAAACGTGGTGATTTCTTCTACGTCCCAGCAGGGACATTCCACGCCCTAGGTTCTGGTATTTTAGCCTTAGAAATACAGCAGAGTTCAGATACGACGTATCGTTTTTATGATTTTGATCGTTTAGATAAAAAAACAAATCAGCCGCGTCCGTTACAAATTGAAGAAGCGCTTGCTGTTACAAAAGTGCCACATGTCGATCCAATTTTAAATCAACGCACGCGAATTCAAGATAATACAATTATAACGCGCTTACTCACGTCACCAAAATTTACAATTGACCGCCTGTCTATCCGTGGTGAAAGTCATTTCAACCAGCACCATAAGTATGAATTGTTCAATGTCATTGATGGTGATCTGAGTTTGACTGATGGTCAAGCAACTTATCAATTGAAAAAAGGTGATAATTTTATTATGTTAAAAGACACTGGTAACTACATGATAACAGGTGATGGTGAAATCATTGTTAGCTTTGTAACGCCAAAAAGTTATCAAAAACAAGAACTCGCTTACCTAGATAACTAAAAATATGACGTCGTTTTCAGAAAAAGTCATATGCTTTTTGTTCAATAATGAAAGCGTTTACTTTTATATGAAAACAGTGTATACTAATATTTGGAAAGAGATAATTTGGAAATTGTCTTGTAAGCGTTTACATTTTGGTGTTAATTAGCTATAATCAATAAGTAAACAATTTATTGAAAAGGAGATTATCGATGGTTAATCTTATTGTTGCCAGTCATGGTGACTTCGCCAAGGGCATTTTGATGTCAGGTTCAATGATTTTTGGAGAACAAGAAAACGTTGAAGTTGTCACATTCCAGCCTACCGAAGGACCCGATGATTTGGATAAGCATTATCAGGAAGCATTGGCAAAATTTGGTAATGATGATGATACATTATTTCTAGTTGATCTTTGGGGTGGCTCACCGTTTAATCGCGCTAGCTTGATTCAACAGCAGAATCCTGAACATACAGCTATTATCGCGGGGTTGAACTTGCCGATGCTGATTGAGGCTTATGGTGGACGGCTTGGTATGAATACTGCAGCGGACTTAGCTAAGTATTTAGTGCCAGTTGCTAAAGATGGTGTGAAGTCAATTCCTGAAGCTGAAGAAGCTGCGTCTAAAGCAGTTAAACCAGGTGCTTCAACAGCTGGGTTAAAGGCAGGTCATATTAATATTAAGTTGGCCCGCTTGGACACTCGTTTGTTGCATGGCCAAGTGGCCACTGCTTGGACGCCTGATTCAAAGGCAAATCGTATTATCGTAGTTTCTGATGCAGTTGCTCACGATGAGCTACGTAAAAACTTAATTCAACAAGCGGCACCAAATGGTGTCAGAGCTAACATTGTTCCAATTAGTAAAATGATTGAAGTAGCAAAAGATGATCGCTTCGGTAGTGTGGATGCCTTCTTATTATTTGAAACAGTTGGGGATGTCTTGGCTGTAGTTAAGGGTGGTGTACCAATTAAGTCATTAAACGTTGGTTCCATGGCACATTCAGAAGGTAAGACGATGGTTAATCGTGTGCTTTCAATGGATAAAGCTGATGTTGCTGCATTCGAAGAGTTACGCGATTTAGGTGTCACATTTGATGTACGTAAAGTACCTAGTGACAATAAGGCTAACTTGTTTGAATTAATCAAGAAAGCTAATGTTCGTTAATCTTGTAGAACATTTATATGAAAGGTGTTTAAACTATGTCTATAATTGCAATAGTTTTAGTCGTAATCATTGCATTCTTTGCTGGTATGGAGGGTATTTTAGATCAGTTTCAAATCCACCAACCATTGGTTTCGGCAACATTGATTGGGATGGCTACTGGCCATTTGACCGCAGGAATTATGCTAGGTGGGTCATTACAAATGATTGCGCTTGGTTGGGCTAACATCGGTGCGGCTGTCGCACCAGATATCGCGTTAGCTTCGGTAGCTTCGGCTATTATCATGGTTAAGAGTGATAACTTTACGTCAACAGGTATTGGTGTTGCCGTTGCTTCAGCTATTCCATTAGCTGTTGCCGGTTTGTTTTTAACAATGATTGTTCGTACAATCGCTGTTGGGTTGACCCATGGTGCCGATGCTGCTGCTAAAGAGGGTAAGTATCAAACAATTGAACGTTTGCACTTGTTTGGCTTACTGCTACAAGGTTTACGTATTGCGATTCCTGCAGGCTTGTTGATTGCGATTCCTGCAGCGGCTGTTCAATCAGCATTAGGTGCTATGCCTGATTGGTTGACTGGTGGTATGACCATTGGTGGTGGTATGGTTGTTGCAGTTGGATATGCAATGGTTATTAACATGATGGCAACGCGTGAAGTATGGCCTTTCTTCGCCATTGGTTTTGCTCTAGCAGCTGTTAGTGAATTAACATTAATTGCGTTAGGTGCTATCGGTCTTGCACTTGCTTTGATTTACATTAATCTATCAAAGATGGGTGGCAATAGCGGTGGTGGTGGTTCAAATGGTGGCGACTCGGGTGATCCGGTCGGTAGCATTTTGAACCAGTATTAGGAAGGGGCAATATGATGGCTGAAAAAGTTGAACTTACACGTAATGATCGCTTGTCTGTCGCATGGCGTTCTCAATTCCTACAAGGTTCGTGGAACTATGAACGTATGCAAAACATTGGTTGGGCCTATTCTTTAATCCCAGCTATTAAAAAATTATATACAACAAAAGAAGATCGCGCCTCTGCTTTAAAGCGCCACTTGGAATTCTTTAATACACATCCTTATGTGGCTTCACCTATTATTGGTGTGACGTTGGCTTTGGAAGAAGAACGTGCCAATGGTGCCGCAATTGATGATACTGCCATTCAAGGTGTTAAGATTGGTATGATGGGTCCATTGGCTGGTATTGGTGATCCAGTCTTCTGGTTCACTGTTCGTCCCATTCTTGGTGCCTTGGGAGCCTCATTAGCGCTATCTGGCAATATCTTAGGACCAGTTTTGTTCTTTGTTTTGTGGAACTTAATTCGTATGTCATTTATCTGGTATACGCAAGAATTTGGTTACCGTGCCGGATCTGCTATCACGCAAGATCTTTCAGGTGGTTTATTGAAAGATATCACCAAAGGTGCGTCAATTCTTGGTATGTTTATCTTAGCAGTCCTAGTTGAGCGTTGGGTTTCAATTAAGTTTGCCGTTGAATTACCGGCTAAAAGGTTAGCCGAAGGCGCTTATATTAAGTTTCCTAATGGCTCAGTGACTGGTGGTAAATTACAACAAATTTTAGGTGACCAAGCTTCTGGATTGTCTTTGACAAGAATGGAACCTAATACATTGCAAGCTAACTTAGACAGTTTGATTCCTGGTTTAATGGGATTGTTGCTGACATTCTTGGCTATGTGGTTGCTTAAGAAAAATGTATCACCTATTGTAATGATTATTGGTATCTTTATTTTTGGAATTCTTATGCGTGTGCTACACATTATGTAATATAATAATTATATGGGAAAAAAGCGCCCGTCTGAATAGACGAGCGCCTTTGTACATAGAAAACAACATACTCATTTCTGCCATTAAGTGATGAGTGAAAGGTGGGGAGTAAGGTATGGTACAATCACTTAATAGCAGTGTTGAATTAACAACCCAAGGTATTTCATTTTTGGGAATTGGCGCTCGATATGGTAAATTTCTGATTGGCGATAAGGCATTTGAATTTTTTAATGATAATAATGTGTCTGATTACATTCAAATTCCTTGGGCAAATGTTAATATTGTTTATGTTAACGTTTCAAATAAAAAAATAGGTCGTCGTTTTCGTGTTGTGACAGATCGAGGTAATTTTGATTTTTCTGCCAAAGCAGCAGGAAAAATCTTAAAAACTATGCGTGAACATATCGGGGATGATAAAATCTTGAGAAATCCAACAATTTGGCAACGTGTCAAAGCAATTTTTTCTAAGAAACGAAAGATGGGTAGTTAATGAAGTATTTACAAAGGCATCAAGTTTTACGTTATTTGACCATCGTTGCAGCCCTGGAATTAGTAGCGGTAAGTATTAACTTCTTTTATGCACCAGCTAAAGTAGCTGCAGGTGGCGCAACAGGATTGGCAATTTTAACCAATCAATTATTTGGCTTTGATCGTGCAATTGTTGTTTTAGTTGTGAATGTCTTGATGATTATTTTGGCAGCTGTTTTTTTGGATCGTGGGACGACAGCACGCATCGCTTTTGGTAGTTTCGTGTTACCTATACTATTAAAAATAACACCAAGTGGCCAAGTATTAACTGATCGCACATTTGCAGTCTTAGTGGGGGGGACAATTTTTGCCGTTGGTTTAGCTTTACTATATCGCGTTGATGCCTCGAGTGGTGGTACGGCAGTACCACCAATGATTTTAAAAAAATATTTTCGAATTGCACCGGCATTTTCGTTACTTGTCATTGACACTGTTGTCTCATTGGGAAACATAGCGACTGGCGGCATTGAACCACTTTTGTTGGCCTTATTCTCATTAATGATTACAGCTGTTATTATGAATTATATTGAGACAGGGTTAGATCGACGCAAAATGGTGTATATCACAAGTAATAACAATATTGAGGGCATTAAAAACTATCTTTCTCATAATGAAACGAGTTTTACTTCGCTAGATGTGCGGGGTGGATATACTGGTGATGGTCGTGAAATGCTGATGGTTATTTTAGACAATCAAGATTACAATCACCTTTTACGTGGGGTGCATTTAGTTGATCCGCAAGCCTTTATGATAGCTTATGATATTAGTGAGGCTCATGGTGGTACCTTTATTTAATTGAATATAAAAGCACGAGTAAATCTTCAATTATCAGTAAGATTCGCGAGCAAATGACGCATTGCAGGTGCGTCTTTTTTTATTGACAATAAAAGGTAAAGTGATATACTTAAAGGTGTAGTTAGCACTCAATATAAAAGAGTGCTAAAATCAAAATCAAATCGGAGGTATTGTCTCATGTTGAAGCCATTAGGTGATCGTGTGATTATTGAAGTAACAGAAGCTGCGGAACAAACAGTTGGTGGTATTGTGTTAGCAAGTAATGCTAAGGACAAGCCTGTAAC
Source organism: Leuconostoc carnosum (assembly GCF_014207505.1). Lineage (GTDB taxonomy): Bacteria > Bacillota > Bacilli > Lactobacillales > Lactobacillaceae > Leuconostoc > Leuconostoc carnosum. The sequence continues at coordinate 96,623 of NZ_JACHGL010000003.1, read as the reverse complement.
AGGTAAAGTTGTTGCTGTGGGCACAGGTTACGTGTTAAATGATGGTAAAATCCGTGAACTATCAATTGAAGTTGGTGATGAAGTTTTGTTTGATAAGTATGCAGGTCAAGAAGTATCATTTGAAGGAACTGATTATTTAGCGCTTCATGAAAAAGATGTTGTAGCAGTGGTTGAATAAATAATTAATCAATTTTGTGTTTTAAAAAGAATGATAGATGAATATTAATTATCTATCATGATATAAAAATTAAGCATACTAAAGAGGTATTTTACAAATGGCTAAGGAATTAAAGTTTTCAGAAGATGCACGTTCAAAGATGAAGGCAGGTGTCGATAAATTAGCTGACACAGTTAAGACAACGATTGGTCCTAAGGGGCGTAATGTTGTTTTGGAACAATCTTATGGTGCACCAACAATTACTAATGATGGTGTGACAATTGCTAAGGCAATTGAATTAGAAGATCATTTTGAAAATATGGGGGCAAAGTTAGTAGCTGAAGTTGCTTCAAAGACTAATGATATTGCTGGTGATGGAACGACAACGGCTACGGTTTTGGCACAAGCTATTGTTTCAGAAGGCTTGAAGAATGTGACTGCCGGTGCTAACCCAGTTGGTATTCGTACAGGAATTGAAAAAGCAACGGCTGCTGCTGTAGCTAAGTTGCATGAACTATCACATACAGTAAATACCAAGGCTGAAATCGCTCAAATTGCTTCTATTTCTGCTGCTAATGAAGAAGTTGGTCAATTGATTGCTGAGGCAATGGACAAAGTTGGTAATGATGGTGTGATTACCATTGAAGAGTCAAAGGGTATTGAAACAACGTTGGATGTTGTTGAGGGTATGCAATTCGATCGTGGTTATATGTCACAATACATGGTGACTGATAATGACAAGATGGAAGCTAACTTGGACAATCCTTACATTTTGATTACTGATAAGAAGATTGGTAACATTCAAGATATTTTACCTGTTTTGCAAAGCGTTGTTGAACAAGGTCGTGCATTGTTGATTATCGCTGATGACATTACTGGTGAGGCTTTGCCAACATTAGTTTTGAACAAAATGCGTGGTACATTTAATGTTGTTGCTGTTAAGGCACCAGGGTTTGGTGACCGTCGTAAAGCACAATTAGAAGACATTGCTATTTTGACAGGTGGTACAGTAATTACCGAAGACCTTGGTTTGAATTTGAAGGATGTTACAATTGAACAGCTTGGCCAAGCTTCAAAGGTTAACATTACAAAAGATAACACAACTATTGTTGAGGGTTCTGGCGACAAAGGTGCTGTTACTGCACGTGTTGATACAATTAAGCAACAAATTGCTGAAACAACTTCTGACTTTGATCGTGAAAAGTTGCAAGAACGTTTGGCTAAGTTGGCCGGTGGTGTGGCTGTCGTTAATGTTGGTGCTGCAACTGAAACTGAGTTAAAGGAACGCAAGTATCGTATTGAAGACGCCTTGAATGCCACACGTGCTGCTGTTGAAGAAGGTTTCGTTTCTGGTGGTGGTACGGCATTGGTTAATGTTATTTCAACTGTTGAAGCCTTGTCAGAAACAGGTGACGTACAAACAGGTATCAATACTGTCATTAAAGCCTTAGAATCACCTGTTCGTCAAATCGCTGAAAATGCTGGTTTGGAAGGTTCTGTGATTGTTAACAAGTTGAAGGAACAAGAAGTAGGTGTTGGGTACAATGTTGCCACGGGTGAATGGGTAGATATGATTGCTGCTGGTATTGTTGACCCAACAAAGGTCACACGTTCAGCGCTTCAAAATGCTGCTTCAGTTTCAGCTTTGTTACTAACAACAGAAGCTGTAGTTGCAGAATTGCCTAAGGACGAAGCTGCGCCAGCTATGCCACAAGGTGGTATGCCAGGTATGATGTAAGCAGAATTAAAATAATTAATATCGTGTTTCAAAAAACCTCAATCCGAGGTTTTTTATTTTGAGATAAAAGGTCTAGCAGACAGAGTTGCTAGGCCTTTTAAAATAAACTATACTATTAGCAATATCTATATAAAATTATTTTGGAGAATTTATGATTATTTATTACTCGCTTTCCGGGCACACTAAAGCAGTTGCAACACAAATTTCTGAAAAAACAGGTGACCGTCTTTATGAAATTGAATTAGATAAACCGTATAAAAACAATCCACTGATGATGGTACGTTTTACGAAAGAAAAAATGACTGGCGTGATACCCATGGTAAAGAAAATTGATATGATTGATGACATCATTTATCTGGGCTATCCTATTTGGGGGAAGGACATGTCATTGGCTATGCAAGGATTTTTGAAGGCCAATGACTTATCTGGTAAAACCATTAAACCTTTTATTACTAGTGACACCAGTGAGCTGGAAATAAGTTTAAGCACATTAAAAAAATTAGCACCGCATGCAAGCATTGATGCTAATTTTAAACCAGAAAATATTGAGTAAGCGACTGTTATATTTTTACTATCTAAATTATTAAGCCAATGCACCCATTGGATCCCAAGGTGCCAGTAATTTTGGTTGATTATTATCGTAAATGTCAACTAATTCATCACTTAAGTACGACTTGTTAACAACAATTTGATAAGCGAATTCACTCATCCATTCATCTGACATGGTGAAGTAACCATCTTTACCAGCCTTTTCACCCCATGAATTTTCAACTTTCCATTTTGTGGGTTGCTCATTTTCGTTTAAATCAACGCCAGTCAAAACCATGGCATGAGTCATGAGACTATCACCATAATCTAAACGTTGTGCTTTAGTCATTTTGGAATTGACTTGGAATAAGTCATCAGTTGAGAAGATACCATCGGCCATTAATCCGTTGTTACGATCGACTTGTGGTCCCATATCAACACCAAACCAAACTGATTTACCATCTTTTAGTTGGGCAATGGCTAGTGATTTCATGGTCTCTATTGTGACGTTTAAGTGTTTGACTTGACGTCCACCGACAACGTTACCGAGTAATTCAACGTTATATGTGGCATTATACGGTTTATCAGCTGTGGGCGCATTAATAATTGACACATAATCAGATAATTCCCAACCAACGAATTTTTCAAAATAAGTTTGTGGCGTTAAGTTTTTGACTATTTGATATTGATTGTCTTTATCACGGTATTCAAAGTTAAATTCTACTGGTGGTTCGCCAAAAGTAATAGTGAGTACGCGGTAAATATTTGCTAATAATGCTTTACGAGTGGCGTCAATTGTTTCCTCACTTGCTTTGTGCGCCACTAAATCGCGTAGAATTGTTGCATCATGGCGTAACAAGGTATTAAATGTCGTGTTGAATTCACGTGATGCGGAAGAGGCAGCAGATTCTGGATAAACAGATTGAGGAACAACGCCATATTTTTCAATGATAGCAACAATCATATCCCATTGCCCACCATCTTGTTGTGGGGTTGTCATCAAGAAGGCAACTTTTCTTGAATCAAGTGGCTCTTGCGCAGTGTCCAAGACATTTTGATAAAAGTAGTTGGCCTTTTCAAATTTGTCCCAGAAGAAGGTATAACTTTGAGATAGTTGGAAATCACTAGGTAATTGGAATAAATCTTTCATATCATGACGCATTGTGTTGAGGGCGGCAAACATCCAGCAACGACCGGATTGTTTTTGATTGGCAACTTTACCAGTATCAAGATCAATTGAAAAAGTTGGGGTATTGGCATTTAGAATTTCGTGGTTGAAACTGGCATTATGGATGCCGTTTTTAATTGTCGCACGCTGGGCAATGGTTGTTAGTGGTGATTGTGCCGCTTGCTTGAAATCAGCAATTTCTTGTTTTGTAATTTCTGAAGACATAATGAACTCCTTTTCATATGATTATAATATAGCGCTTTTGAGTTATTGCTTCAAGTAGAAGGTATATTGAGTTAAACAAAGAATATGATATGATATTTAGCGGAGGGATGATAGTATAATGACTTTTTATTCGGCTGATTATTTAGCAAAACATTCGAGTATCAATGATACGATAGGCATCTCATTGATGGTTATAGCCTTTATTTTGATGGCGGTAGGGGCAGTGGCGTTTATGCGTAACCGTATGCAAACGCGATATCGCGAATTAAGTATTATTGCGCTGCTATTTTTTTTATTTTTAGCTGGTGCGCGATACACAGATTATGAGCAAGCAAAATCGCTAGATAACCAACGAACGCAAATGTCTAGTTTTGGCAAACAATTTGCTAAGGCACAGGGTATATCTACGAAGCAACTATTTTTTAACACGAAGACAGTCAGCGACGGTATGTTAGTTAAAATTGCCAAAAAATATTATCGTTTAACTATGAGTACAGACCAACAATCTTATAATCTCACACGTGTTTATCTAGTGAATTCAGAAGTGAAGGTTATCAAATGAGTATTTATTTACCAATCCTAACAAAATTAGCCATTGGGTTGTTAGCTTTAATTGTTCAAATTAACATCATGGGAAAAGGCAATTTAGCACCAACAAGCGCCTTAGATCAAGTGCAAAACTATGTACTTGGTGGCATTATTGGTGCAGTAATCTATTCCGACACAATTACAGTCTATCAATTTACCATTGTACTAATTATATGGACAATGCTTGTCATGACGGTTAATTTTTTGAAAGAACACAATCGTTTTATTAAATATTTGATAGATGGCCAGCCAAGGGTGGTCGTTGAACGTGGTGCAGTTAATATCAAAAATGTTCTGTCAGCTGGCCTATCTGCTAATGATTTAATGTTTAAACTACGTGCCGAAGGTGTGTACGATCTGTCTCAAGTTAAGCGTGCCATGTTGGAGCAAAACGGACAATTGAACGTCATCTTAGACGGTGAAGAAAACATGAAGTATCCAATTATTTTTGATGGACAAGCAAACACTGATGTTCTGGAAATTATTGGACATGATGAAGATTGGTTATTAAATGAACTTAACAACCAAGGATTTGCACGTTTTAGTGATATTTTTGTCGGTGAGTATCTTGAAGGTCGAGTCCGCTTAACACCTTATGAACGTCAAAAAAATAATTGATAACAACTGATTGTCACACAAAATAATAAATGATCAAAGGATTTTTAATAATGACACCAAAACAATTTTTAGATTTAGTTGAAATTCGTGTAGTTATCCCGAGTATTGCGCCACTTCTTTTTGGTTTGGTATATAGTCAATGGCAATATGCGCGCTTAAATTGGGTAAATTCAATACTCCTAATTATCGCTACTGTTAGTGTGCATTTGGCCGTTAATACATTTAATCGCTACGAAGATAATAAGCGTCAAAAAGCAAATCAATTTTTGCGAGAATCGGCTGCGGGCGATGTTATTACTGACAAACAAGTATTACATGTTGCTGAATTACTAGCAGTTATTGCTGTTGTTGCTGGTATATCAGTTGCATTGCTAACAGATTATAAGACGTGGATTATTGGTATCATTAGCTTTTTAATTGGTTATTTTTATTCGGCAGGACCAAAGCCGATTACAAATACACCATTTGGTGAAGTGGTATCTGGCATTACCATGGGTTATCTCATTTTTGTGGCGCAAGTTTATGTTAATACTCGTATGACACTGTTTCCGTCTGTTTTATTTCAATGGTTTGTTGTGAGTTTACCACTAGTTATTTTCATTTCAGAAATTATGTTTGCAAATAATATTGCTGATTATGCAGAAGATGAAGAAAATAAGCGACATACTTTGGTTCACTACCTTGGTATTACGCTAGCCAAAAGACTTTATATAATGTGGGTAGTACTGGCATTTATCATATTAATGGTAGCAACTGTTATCAATTGGCTACCGATCACTAGCTATGCGTTGATTGTATTGTTACCAATCTTGCTTAAAAATGCACGTGATTTTGTGAATCATCCGATTAAAGAGGAAACTTTTATTTTAGCGATTAAAAACTTAGTCATCCTTATGCTTGGTATGACAGTTGTTGTGCTAGTGGGTATTGGGTTGTAACAAATAAAAAAAGTCAATGATGAGTTAATCACCATTGACTTTTTTATTTGAAACGATTCAGATTCTCAATACTTCGTACCTCAAACTTCTTTCTTTCAAGATGTTTGATTAAACGTGTCAATTGTTCACTGTCTGCTTGTAAAGATAATGTAAATAAAACCGTTAAGGGTTCATTATCAGATTGAATAGTGAGTAGTGATTCAATATTTGAATAACGGGTGATGATTTTTGAAATTTTACTGAGATCACCTTGAGCATTGTGTGTAGAAACGGCAATTGTGACACCGCCAGAACGTACTGACCAGCTTTGTGATAAGAGATCCATTAATTTATCATGAGTGAAAATACCATAAAACTCGTGGTTTTCATCAAGTACAGCAATAAAAGGTAAATCACGAATCGCAAAAAAAACTTCGTAGAATTTGCTGGTTGTGTAAATGAATTTGGTGGAGTTACGCATGATAGCAGTAGCTGGCAAATTCATATCACCACCTTTAGCAATATGTTCGAATACGTGTTGTTTATAAATGTTACCACGGAATAAGCGACCAGATTCATCAAGAATGGGCATTGTCCGAGTATGTGCACTTTTTGAGTCATTGAAAATATCATAAACTTCTTGAATTGTTGTATTTTCAGTAACAGTTGTTAGTTGTGATTTAGGGATTACTAGAGATTTTTGAAACATAATCGTGTCCTAGTCTAATTTTATTATCATGAAATAGCCATATTATATGATAACACAAAATGGTTGTCTGTGCGTGGTATACTAAGAAGAGTGAATGTATAACTTATAGAAAGATAATTTAAAAAATGAAGTTTATTTTTGGTTTGGGTAACATAGGGTCAGAGTATGATCAAACGCGGCACAATATCGGATTTATGGCGCTAGATGCATTTGCACAAGCAAATAATGCCAAATTTTCGCCAAGTAAGCAATTTGCTACGACAGCTAAAATTAATATAGCAGGGGAGCCAGTGATGCTGGTGAAACCAACGACTTACATGAATGATTCTGGTAAAGCTGTTCGTGCAATATTGGATTATTATCAAGGCGATATTGCGGATATATTAGTATTGGTTGACGATATGGACATGTCGCTTGGGAAATTACGTTTTCGCGCAAAAGGTTCAGCTGGTGGACATAATGGGTTAAAAAGCATTATAGCGCATACAAGTTCGCAATCGTTTTTACGGTTGAAATTTGGTTTAGGACATCCAGATCACGAGCAACGCGTGGTGATCAACTATGTATTAGGTCACTTTTCAAAAGTAGAAACGCAAGTAGTTGATGATATGTTAGATCGTAGTACACAGGCAATTTCGGATTGGATAGCTGGTGCAGCTACAACTGAATTGAGTAATAAATATAATGGGTAAATGAGTTTAGTTAATTATTTAGGTCAGACTGATACAATTAAAAATTTGAATCAACAGGCAACTGCGCAATCAGCACAGTTGCTTTTAGGCGTCAATGGTACAGCTCGCGCAGCTAGTATTGCGGCTATGTTTAAAGTACAGCCACGTCAAATGTTGGTTATAACTGATACACAGGCACATGCTGAGCAACTGTACAGTGATTTGACCTCTTTGGTAGGAGATGCGGTTTATCATTTTCCGGCGGAAGAATCCGTAGCCACTGAAATGGCTATTAGTTCACCAGAATTAAGGCGGCAACGTGTACAAACATTAATTGCTTTATTAGCTAATCAGCCAATGCTGGTTGTGACTAATTTAACAGGGATTGAGCAATTATTGCCAGCACCGATGACATTGCGTGAGGCGCAACTCAAGGTGCATGTTGGGCAAAATTATAATTTGAATCAAATCAAAAATACGTTAATGATGATGGGTTATACACCAGTTAAATTGGTCCAAACACCTGGTGAATTTGCACAACGTGGGTCAATTATGGATATTTACCCATTAACTTTAGAAGATCCAATTCGGCTGGATTTCTTTGATGATGAACTTGATCAGTTAAAAAGTTTTGATGTTGCAACACAAAAAAGTATTCAGACGTTAGATGAGATGGCCATCGAACCAGCAACTGATTTTGTTGTCTCGGAAGCAAATTATGATCGAGCTAAATTGGCTATTGAAACGGCATTTAGTCAATATCGTAGCCAATTGCAGGGTGTTGAAAAGAAGCATGCCACAGATGGTTTTAACCTGACACAGCATGTGTTAAATGAAAGACAACGTGGTAGTGAACTACTACCCTATGCGAAACATTTTTTTGATGGACAAATAACGATCTTTGATTATTTAAATGATGATGCTTTAATTGTTCTTGACGAATACACACGAATAACAGAAACAAGTCTACAACAGTTAACGCGTGATCAAGAATGGATTGATAATCAAACGACTAGTTACCAATTATTACCAAATCAAACGTGGCGAGCTGATTTAAATGACCTATTAGGGCACAATACACGCCCAACATTGTATCTTGCTAACTTTCAACGTGGGCTGAATCGCGTTAAATTTACAAATATTGTAGAAGTCACTACACGACCAGCCAATCAATATTATGGTCAACTGTCAGCACTTAAAAATGATTTGGATTATGCCCAAAATGCTGGAACGACAGTCATTTTGCTCATTAATGATGCTAAAAGGCGACGAGATTTTAGTGCATCGTTAGCCGATCTAACAATACCAATCAGTGAAACCAAAAATATACTACCGCATCAAGTACAATTAACAGCAGGTAATTTAACAGCGGGATTTGAATGGCCACAACTACATCTGACAGTGCTAACAGAACACGAATTGTTTGCTCAAGCCAGAAGATCAGCACCAAAAACACGTAAAATTGCTAACGCGGAGCGCTTAAAATCGTACAATGAGTTAAACGTTGGCGATTATGTTGTGCATATTAATCACGGTATTGGCCGTTACGAAGGGCTACAGACTATTGCGGTTGATGGTGGCAAGCAAGATTATCTGTCTATTGCCTACCAAAAAAATGCCAAGATTTTTATTCCAGTCACACAGCTTAATTTAATTCAAAAATACGTTGGGGCTTCGGATACAGCTAAAGCACCTAAATTAAATAAATTAGGTGGTAGTGAATGGGCAAAGACCAAACGACAAGTTGCTGCCAAAATTGAAGACATTGCTGACGACTTGTTAGCATTATACGCGAAACGTGAAGCGCAACAAGGATATGCTTTTCCGCCTGATGATACGAATCAACTGAAGTTTGATACAGCTTTTGGATATCCTGAAACGCCAGATCAAATCCGCTCAATTGAAGAAATAAAAGTCGATATGCAAAAGCCACGACCAATGGATCGACTATTAGTTGGGGATGTTGGTTTTGGGAAAACAGAAGTAGCCTTACGTGCCGTGTTTAAAGCGGCAAATGAGGGGAAACAAGTCGCTTTCTTAGCCCCAACTACTATTCTTGTGCAGCAACATTATGAGACGATACTCGCGCGTTTTAGTGATTTTCCAGACATTAAAATTGGTGTTTTAAGTCGTTTTCAAACACCATCTCAAAATAAAGCAGTGATTAAACAGCTTAATAAACATGAGATTGACGTCGTTGTTGGGACACATCGTTTGCTCAGTAAAGACGTTGATTTTTCTGATTTAGGCCTCTTGATTATTGATGAAGAACAACGATTTGGTGTGAAACATAAAGAGCGTCTTAAACAGTTACGATCTAGTGTCGATGTGCTGACGTTAACGGCTACACCAATCCCACGAACATTGAATATGGCAATGGTCGGCGCGCGTGATTTGTCAATTATTGAAACACCACCTGCCAATCGTTATCCGATTCAGACATATGTCATGGAAGCTGATTGGACGATTGTGCGCGATGCTATTGAAAAAGAATTAGCCCGCAATGGACAAGTTTTTTACCTGCACAATCGCGTAGCAGACTTGGATCGTGTGGCCAGCCAAATTACTGATTTAGTACCATCAGCACGTGTGGCAGCTATTCATGGGCAAATGTCTGAAAGTCAACTAGAAAGTATTTTATATGATTTTTTAAATGGGGACTACGATGTCTTGGTGACCACTACTATTATTGAAACAGGGGTTGATATTCCTAATGCCAATACGTTAATTGTGGAAAATGCTGACCATATGGGCTTAGCACAATTATATCAATTGCGTGGGCGAGTTGGCCGTTCAGCTCGATTGGCCTATGCTTACTTCACTTATCCCTTTATGCGTACACCAAGTGAAGAAGCAGAGAAACGCTTAGAAGCAATTCGCGATTTTACTGAACTCGGTTCAGGTTTCCGCATTGCAATGCGTGACTTAAGCATTCGTGGTGCTGGTGATATACTTGGTAAACAACAACACGGATTTATTGATTCCGTGGGCTATGATATGTATACTAAAATGCTTAAAGAGGCTGTGGCAGAGAAACAGGGTAATGCACCGAAAGATCAGTTACAAGAGACAGATGCTGAATTAATTCTTGGTGTGTTGGCTTATCTACCGGACGAGTATGTCTCAGATAATGCGCAAAAAATTGAGTTATATACACGTATTCGTCAAGCAAAAACAGATGATAACTTTGAAGAAATTGAGTCTGATATGTTGGACCGCTATGGTGAAATGCCTGATGAAGTTGCTCGTTTACTACTAGTAGGTCAGATTAAGCAACTTGCTGATCAAGCACAAGTGACTAATATTCGGCGACAAAGGAACCAAGTAACCATTCAATTTAGTGATCAGGCTACACAACAATTATCAGGAGAAGCTATTTTTGAAACTTTGGTTGATGTGCCTTTGAAAGCTGCTGTTCGTACGGAAGCTGGGGATTTACAGGTTATTTTAACTGTTAACGATGTTGCTGAAAGCAGTATCTGGTTAAATGTGCTGCGCGAATTCCTAGTAGTGGTTGTCAATCGCGACATGCCACAAGACAAAAATGAATAAGACAATACACTATAAAAATTAATAATTAAGGAAAGAAAAATGCGACTAGATAAATATTTGAAGATATCTCGATTGATTAAACGCCGGACGGTGGCTAAAGAAATAGCTGATCAAGGGCGCATTTCAATTAATGGTAAGGTAGCTAAATCATCATCAGATGTATCGACCAATGATGAATTAGAAGTACGCTTTGGTAATAAAACGCTAACGGTTAAAGTTTTAAAAATTGTGGAAACCACAAAAAAGGAAGCTTCTGCTGATATGTATGAAGTTTTGCATGAATCGTATGCGCAAGATTTCCGACAGCAAGATAATTAATTTGTTTAAATATTAGTAAATATTGTTGAAAAGTTCATAAGAACGTGCCAAACTAGTAATAAGTGAATCCTATGTCGACTTATAATAGCAGACAATTGAATAAGCAGCATGTGACGCCTGAAATTAAAACCATTATTCAAAACTCTGAGTCTGCTAATTTGCAGGCTAAGCGTTATTATAAAAAGGCGCACGCGCGACGTGAAAAACGAATTCTACTTTTTGGTGCGTTCATAGCAACTATTTTTGCCGTGCAACTTTTAGTTAGCCAGGTAAAACTACACACAGTTAATGTGACGCTAACCTCTACACAAGATCGTTTAACGGCAGTAGAAAAAACAAATACACAACTCAAATCTAATACAAAGCGAATAAAAGATCCAACTTATTTGCAGCAAATTTTACGTGATAAGTATGGTTACACTAAGCAAGGAGAGATTGTCTATAATCTACCAGTTGACAATAATTAAGCACCTATAAGGGTGCTTTTTCTATCATGATTGAAAAAATTCAGCAACAATTAAATAAATATCAGTGGGATGCAACTTTGGTTGTAGCTGTTTCAGGTGGTGTTGACTCAGTCGTTTTGTTACATGCATTAAGACAACATTTGCCTAAAGCTAAGCTTATAGTAGCACATGTGAACTATCATCTGCGCGAAGAGAGCGATGGAGATGCCGCCTTTGTACAAGCGCTAGCTAAAAAATATGAAGCAACGTTTGAGTCGATTGACTGGTTAGATATTCCTGAAAAGGCCATTGAAAGCCAGGCTCGTACATTACGTTATAATTTTTTTAAACAATTAACAAGAAAATATCAGACACAAACGGTTGTGGTTGCTCATCATGGTGACGATCAAGCAGAAACGGTGTTACTCAAGCTCATTCGTGGCGGTAAATTGTCGCAATTAACTGGGATGCATGTGTATAATCAACAAGTAGTTCGTCCATTTCTGTCGATAACTAAACAAGAAATCATAAGTTATGCACAACAGTATCAGCTGAGTTGGCGAGAAGATTTTACAAATAGTGACACAAGCTATACACCGCGTAACTACTTACGTCATGAGATTTTACCAGCATTTAAAAAAATCAATCCAGAAGCTGTTGCACACATTAATGATTTTGCACAACAACTCCAACGGCAAAATGATTTGATTGCTGAACAAACTAAAATTTATGTGCAAACAATCAGTCATGACTGGACGAAAATTCCAGAAAGGTGGCTTGAGCCAGCAATTGTTGATTTTATTCAACAGCAAGGCGTATATCGTTTAAAGCAAGCGCAGATCATGCAAATCATGCAGCTACTAAAAAATCAGCAAAAACCTGTTGGTAGACTACAATTATCAAAAAATATTGAATTTGTTAAAGAATATCAACAGTTATATGTTAAAAATGCAACAGAAATGACAATTACATCTCAAGTTTTGTCGCCAATTATGTTAAAATTAAATCAATGGCAAATTTTTGCAAACTATGCGGTTAAATGGACAGATTCTAAACCGGATAATGATGTGGCAAGTTTCTCATTTAAACTCGCAAAACCAGTGCCGCATTTGTACTTGCGTCCGGTAGCGACTAGTGATAAACTTGCACTCATAGATGGTCATAAGAAACTACGGCGGTTAGCTATTGACGAAAAATTGTCAATAGCTGAGCGACAAGACATGATGGTCTTAACAACGACTGATGATATCATTGTCGCAGTAAAAATCCGTGATCATTGGCGTGTAAGCGCAGAGTTTACCAGCAAACAAGATGCGAAACTAAATTTAAATTGGTTAGCATGGCGAATTGAGGAAAAGTAGTGGATAACGATATACAAGAAGTATTGTTTGATCAGGACAGCATACACCATGCAGCTGTTCGCTTGGGCAAACAGATTACGAAAGATTATGCTGGTGAAGAACCAGTTGTGTTGTCAGTGTTAAAAGGAGCTTATCTCTGGACAGCTGACTTATTGCGCGAAGTTGATTTGTACGTTAAATTAGAATTTATTAAAATTTCTAGTTATCATGGTGGTGTCAGCAGTACAAATTCAATTTCATTAGTGACTGATATTCATTCAGATGTTCAAGGACGTGATGTCATCATTTTAGAAGATATTGTAGATACTGGACAGTCTTTGCTATTTTTGAAAAAATTATTGGCTGAACGTGGCGCAAAATCAATTCAAGTTGCGACATTATTAGACAAAAAAGAAGGTCGCAAAGTTGAGATTAAAGCTGACTATATTGGCTTTGATGTTCGTAATGAATTTGTTGTTGGTTATGGATTAGATTATAAAGAAATGTATCGTAATTTGCCGTACGTCGGTATTTTGAAAAAAGAAGTTTATTCTGATTAACTTCTAGAATTGAGGAAGCTTAATGAACAATAATCAAAAAGGTGGCTTCTTAAGAAGTTCTGTATTCTATATTTTCATTTTTCTTGCTGTTGTAGGTATGATTTATGGCTTGTTTGGTAATGACAAGTCTACAACGAAAACCTTGACATCAAGCGAATTTATGAAAGCATTGAATGATAAGGATTTGAAGTCAGTCACAGTGCAGCCAAGTAATGGTATTTATAACATTACAGGTGAGTATAGAAAACCGCAAAAGGTTAAGTCGGATAAAGGGTTTAGTGTATTAAAGCAAACACAAACTGCTACACGATACACATCAACATTACTACCTAATGATGCGTCATTGCAGTCAGTGACACAAAATGCAAGAACAACCAATACAGATTTGGTGACGAAACAGCAAGAGTCATCTGGATTTTGGGTTAACTTGCTAGTATCGCTTATTCCAGTAATTTTGATTGTGGCCGTATTCTACGTCATGATGAATCAAGCTGGCGGTGGTAAGGGTGGTCAAGGTGGCATGATGAGCTTTGGTAAGTCCAAAGCTAAGCCATCTGATCCAAAAGATAACAAAGTACGCTTTGCTGATGTTGCTGGTGCAGAAGAAGAAAAGCAAGAATTAGTTGAAGTGGTTGAATTTTTGAAGTCACCAAAGAAGTTTGTAAGCTTAGGTGCACGTATTCCAAAAGGTGTATTGCTTGAGGGACCTCCGGGAACTGGTAAAACATTGTTAGCCAAAGCTGTTGCTGGTGAGGCCAGTGTCCCATTTTTCTCAATGTCTGGTTCAGATTTCGTTGAGATGTTTGTTGGTGTGGGTGCTTCACGTGTCCGTGACTTGTTCGAAAATGCTAAAAAATCAGCACCTGCTATTATCTTCATTGATGAAATTGATGCTGTTGGTCGTCGTCGTGGTACAGGCATGGGCGGTGGAAATGATGAACGTGAGCAAACTTTGAACCAGATCTTGATTGAAATGGACGGTTTTGAAGGTTCAGAAGGGGTTATTATTTTAGCCTCAACAAACCGTTCTGATGTTTTGGATCCAGCCTTGCTACGTTCTGGTCGTTTTGATCGTAAAATTTTGATTGGCGCACCTGATGTTAAGGGACGTGAAGCAATTTTGAATGTTCATGCTAAGAACAAGCCATTAGCAGATAATGTTGATTTGAAAGCTATTGCGCAACAAACACCAGGCTATGTTGGTGCAGACTTAGAGAACTTGCTAAACGAAGCTGCATTGTTAGCAGCCCGTCGTAACAAGAAAAAGGTTGATGCTGCTGATATTGATGAAGCCGAAGACCGTATTTTCCAAGGACCGGCTAAAACAAATCGTGGTATGTCCAAACAAGAACGTCGTGTGACGGCTTATCATGAAGCTGGACACGCATTGGTTGGCTTAGTTCGTTCAGAAGCTTCAATTGTCCGTAAGGTAACGATTGTGCCACGTGGTCGTATCGGCGGTTATGCGTTGATGACACCTAAAAATGACCGTTTTAATCTACGTTACTCAGAAGCTAAAGAACAATTAGCCGGATTAATGGGTGGTCGCGCGTCTGAAATCTTCACATTTAATGAAGCTAGTTCAGGTGCTTCAAACGATTTCCAACAAGCGACAGGATTGGCACGCCAAATGGTGACTGCCTTTGGTATGTCGGATAAGTTAGGTATGGTTCAATTGGAAGGTAATGCCAGTGTTGGCTATGCTGAACAAGCTGGTAATCGTAACTATTCTGATGAAACAGCACGTTTGATTGATGAAGAAGTGCGTCGCTTATCTCAAGAAGCATTTGACGATGCGAAGGCTATCATTGCTGAAAATAAAGATAAGTTAGCTGCAATTGCAGAGGCGTTACTTGAAGTCGAAACACTTGATGAAAAGCAAATTCGTGATATCTATGAAACAGGTAACTTTACACGTAAAGATATCCAAGAAGATGATGAATTAGCTACTGCGAAGTCTTTTGAAGAGGCTAAAGCAGCAGTTGATGCTAAAGATTCAGAAGCAGAAACGCGTTATAACCATGATGATTCAGAAGAAAAAAATGATGACTCAAAGGATGATAGTTCAGAAGCAGAACCATCAAGTGATGATAAGTCAGATGATGACAAGAACGACAAAAATCAGTAAAATAGAAGTTGACGGTAACGTCAACTTTTTTATTGCAGTTAAAAATAACTAACAAATACAAAAAAATAGAGAGATAATCTAACTATGTCAGATCAATTTATTAAAGCGATTACCAAGAATAAGTATTTTCGCGCCTATGCTTTAAATGGCACAGAATTTGTGAAAGAAGCTGCTACAATACATGAAACATCACGTTTAGCATCAGTTGTGTTAGGTCGAGGTATGCTTGCCACAGCTTTGACAGCGCAATCCGTTCTAAAAGGTGAAGAACGGATGTCGATTCAAATTAACGGTCGTGGTCCGATCGGTAACGTTGTTGTGGAAGCCGATGCAAAGGGTAGTATACGTGGCTATGTGACTAATCCAAAAATTGAGCCAATCTTAGATAATGACGGTCGGTTAGACATTCCTGCTGCAGTTGGTACGAATGGTTTTTTGCAAATTACTAAGTTTGCGCCTTATTCAGATCCATACATTGGTCAGAGTCAACTGGTTTCTGGTGAAATAGGGGATGATTTTACGTATTATTTAGCACAGTCTGAACAGATACCTTCTGTCGTCGGTGTGTCGGTTTATATGAATGCTGACGATACGGTGGAGGTTGCTGGCGGATTTCTAGTTCAGGCATTACCAGATGCTACTGATGAGGCAATCAATCAGTTAGAAATGGCATTGAAAAATATGCCGTCTCTCTCAGATATGCTAGTAGATGGCTATACACCACTAGCAGTATTAGAAGCCATTTTTGGTCAAGGTGAAGTCGATATTATACAAGTTGCGGGTGTCGGTTTAGCTGCTGAACCAACTAAAGAGGCATATCATAAAATGTTAACTACCTTACCAGTCAAAGAGGTACAAGCCATGATTGATGAAGATGATGGTGCTGAAGTTGTGGGTAAGTTCTCAGGAAAACGTTACTTTTTCACGCCAGATGAGTTACGTGAAATCATTTCTGAAATTAATGAAAACAATGCTGACTAACCTTTGAGCTTATGACAATTTTTTGGTATAGTTAATATTAGTGAAAACTTTTAAAATCGGTCAGTATATACTGGAATAAAATGGAGGAAACGTGTTCGTGGACGCTTAAAACTAATTAATTTTTAGGAAGAATGCGCACCGGAACACTTTAAACATATGGTAGAAGAAAAAGCCCTCAATGATCAAATGTTAGCACGTCGCCAAAAACTAGCAACAATTGTTGATGATTTACATTTGGATCCGTTTGGTAAGCGTTTTGAACGTACTGCCAAGGCACAAGATTTGCATGATTTATATGATAACAACACACTCGAAGAACTCGAATCTGCACAACATGAAGTGATTATTGCAGGTCGTATGGTTGCTAAACGTGGTGCTGGTAAAATTATTTTTGCTGATTTTCGTGATGTTTCTGGTAAAATTCAAGTCTATGCTAAGCGTGATGATTTAGGTGAAAATTATCCTATTATTAAGCGCGCAGATTTAGGTGATTTTCTTGGCATTCAAGGCATTGTTATGAAGACAGAAGCCGGTGAATTGACAATTTTGGTAACAAAGTTGACTCATTTGACCAAAGCTTTACGTCCAATGCCGGATAAGTTTCATGGTATTGCTGACGTTGAAACGCGTTATCGTAAACGCTATTTGGATTTAATTGCTAATGAAGATTCATTTAAAAAATTCCAATTGCGTTCAAAAATTATTTCAGCTATTCGTGCCTACATGGATTCACAAGATTTTATGGAAGTTGAAACACCCATTTTGCAAACTGAAGCAGGAGGTGCTGCTGCACGCCCCTTCATTACACACCACAACGCTTTGAACATTGATATGTATATGCGTATTGCTACTGAATTATATTTGAAGCGTCTAGTTGTTGGTGGTTTTGAACGTGTTTATGAAATCGGACGTATTTTCCGTAACGAAGGTATGGATCCAAAGCACAATCCAGAGTTCACAACAATGGAGTCATACGCTGCTTATATGGACTTTACAGACGTGATGAATGAAACTGAGGGCATCTTCAAAGCAGCTGCAGCTGTTGTGTCAGATGACTTGAAAATCACTTATCAAGGAACAGAAATTGACCTTGGTGTAAAGTTTGCACGCAAACACCTCGTTGATTTGATTAAGGAACAGACTGGTGTTGATTTCTGGAAAGAAATGACTGTTGCGGAAGCGCAAAAGTTAGCTGATGACAAACACGTAAAGTACGAGAAGTACTGGGGTGTTGGTCACATCATTAATGCTTTCTTTGAAGAGTTTGTTGAAGATACCTTGATTCAACCTACTTTTGTCTATGGTCACCCAGTCGAAGTTTCACCTTTGGCTAAGAAAAACGCTGATGACCCACGTTTTACTGATCGTTTTGAATTATTTATTTTAGGTGCTGAATATGGTAACGCCTTTACTGAATTAAATGATCCAATTGACCAACGTGCACGATTTGAAGCACAAGTGGCTGAACGTGAAAACGGTAATGATGAAGCCGAAAATATTGATGAAGACTTCATTGAGGCATTGGAATATGGTATGCCGCCTACAGGTGGTTTGGGGATTGGTATTGACCGCTTGATTATGCTCTTGACAGACTCTGATACAATTCGTGATGTTTTGTTGTTCCCGACAATGCGTTAAATTAATAAAAAAGCTTGACATGATGACCAATTATTAGATATAATAATTAAGTTGTGTTAAGCAATTATTCCGACTTAGCTCAGTTGGTAGAGCACCTGACTGTTAATCAGGTTGTCGTCGGTTCGAGCCCGACAGTCGGAGTTTTATGAGAAGCAAATCTTATTAGATTTGCTTTTTTTGTGACTTGAAAAGTGTTGACAAATAAGAATGAAACTGGCATAATTAAATAGTTGTGTTAAGCAATTATTCCGACTTAGCTCAGTTGGTAGAGCACCTGACTGTTAATCAGGTTGTCGTCGGTTCGAGCCCGACAGTCGGAGTTATCAGATAACTCATTATAGTTATCATCTTGCCGATGTAGCTCAGTTGGTAGAGCACGGGTATCGTAAACCTGGGGTCGGAGGTTCGATTCCTCTCGTCGGCACTAAACTAAAAATAATAAAAATGCTAGTCAACAAATAATTGACTAGCATTTTTATTTTGATCAATTATCTTATTTTTTAAATTGCACGGTAAATGTCAGGATAATTGTTAGCAGGAGGACAGTAATTATTAATTCAAGAATGATGCTTTTTAAGAAATTGAAAAATGGTATGTTTGTTGTCTAATAACCTGTTAATATAGAAAGGTATCATTAAATTTAGTTAAAGAGGTAAACATGGGGACGAATCAAAATCTTAATCGCACCATGACGTTAATTCCGGCTATTTCAACTGTTGTGGGAACAGTCATTGGTGCAGGCGTGTTCTATAAAGCCTCAAGTGTCGCTAATGCGACAGGTTCAACGAGCATGTCATTATTTGTGTGGTTAGTGGGTGGCTTGATTAGTTTGGCTGCAGGTTTGACAGGTGCTGAATTGGCTGCGGCATTACCACAAACAGGCGGTATGTTGGTATATATCGAACGCGCCTACGGTAAATTAGCGAGTTATGTATTAGGTTGGGCACAAATTATTATTTATTTCCCGGCTAGTTTAGCAGCTAAAGGCATTATCTTTGGAACGCAGGTAGCTAATCTCTTTCACTGGGGATATGTGGCTATTATTCCTTCCGGAATTGCCGCACTGGTGTCAGTTGCAGCTATTAATATGTTGGGTTCAAAAATCGCTGGTCAATTCCAAGCCATTACGTTATTTTTCAAGCTGATTCCATTGTCATTGATTATTATTTTTGGGCTATTACAGCCAGGTGGTGTTGATGTGAGCATTTTTCCAGTGGTTCCAGGTCATGCGGTTGGTGGTTGGGCTTCGGCTATGGGTGCTGGATTATTGGCAACCATGTATGCCTATGATGGTTGGATTCATGTCGGTAATATTGCTGGTGAAATGAAAAATCCAACCCGCGACCTGCCTCGCGCAATTGCTGGTGGATTACTGGGTATCATGTCAATTTATTTGCTTGTTAATTATGCTTTTTTACATGCTTTACCTTTTAATGCGATTCAAGGGAATGCCAATACTGCGATGGATGCTGCACAACAAATTTTTGGTGGCTTCGGTGGGAAGTTGATTACAATTGGTATCTTAATTTCTATTTATGGCACCTTGAATGGTTATACAATGACTGGTATGCGCCTACCATATGCCATGGCTTTGGAAAATAACTTGCCATTCTCAAACCAGTTAGTGAAGTTGAACCGTTTCCAAGTGCCCTATGTTGCTGGCACTTTCCAACTTGTCTTAGCGATTGGCTTAATGTTTATGGGTGGCTTTGATATGCTGACGGACATGCTAGTTTTCGTTATTTGGTTGTTCTACACTTTGGTTTTTGTCGCGGTCATTAAGCTACGCCACACAGAGCCTGATCTTAAACGACCTTACCGTGTACCTCTGTATCCGATCGTGCCTATTATTGCGATTTTAGGTGGTTTATTCATTATTGTGATGACACTTATGACAGAATGGCAATTAGCATTGACTGGTGTCGCTGCGACACTTGCAGGATTACCATTGTACTTCATCATGCAAAAACGTCAAAAATAAATGACCAAAAAACGACTGTTTTGTGATCAGTCGTTTTTTATTTCTATATAATTATCTAATACTTTTATTCACACAAAACGATACAGATACTTTATGCCATTGATATCATAAAATTTAATTGGTTAAAACAAACTTTGTTATAATAAGAATAATTATGTACTTTTAAAAAAGATGGGGGATTGACTAAGCATGTCAAAAATTAAATTCCATATTGCATCACAGACAGAACTTGTCTTGGATCAAACAGCCCAATTAGGGGATGTTGTTGATTTAACTGATGAACAGAACATCGACACCAGCGTGATTAATGGAAAAATAGCTGAGATTCTCGATGAAAAGTTAGCACAAGCTAAGGAAGATTGGGAATCACAGCAAGATAAACAAACCAAGGCAGAATTAGCGAACCAATTACAGCAGCAAAAACAGCAGTTTCAAGAAAATATTAATGATAAAGCCACACGGATTGTTGAATTAGAAACACAGCTTAAAAGCATTGCCCAACAAAATGAAGTTGAGCTTAAATCACAATTGGTCCAAAAAGACTTAGATTTACAAGCTACCATTACTCAAAAAGAATCGGAAATTGTGGCACTTGAAACCAAGATTGCATCAATTAAACAACAGAACCAATCTGAGTTGGAAACGCAGTTATTGAAAAAAGATGCTGCAACACAAGGTGAATTAGCGGAACGTGATCAGAAATTGTCAGAGCTAACGTCTCAATTGCAATTAAAAGATCAAGAAAAGCAGTTACAGCTCGCTAATATCCAAAGTCAATATGAAGCCCAATTAAAAACAGCAAACGAACAGGTAGAATTTTATAAGGATTTTAAGGCACGCCAATCAACTAAAGAAATTGGTGAAAGTTTGGAACAATATGCCATGACTGAATTCAATAAAATCCGTCCATATGCCTTTCCTAATGCCTATTTTGAAAAAGATAATACATTATCAGAAGCGAACTCAAAGGGCGACTTTATTTTCCGTGATTATCAAGAAGATATGGAATTTATCAGTATTATGTTTGATATGAAGAATGAGGCTGACACGACAGCAGCAAAACATAAGAATACCGACTTTTTCAAAGAATTAGATAAAGACCGCCGTGAGAAAAAGACTGAGTACGCAGTCCTTGTTTCAATGCTTGAAGCTGATAGCGACTTATATAATACAGGCATTGTCCAAGTTAATGACTATGAAAAAATGTATGTTATTCGTCCGCAATTCTTCATTCAATTTATCGGCGTGTTGCGTAACGCTGCACTGAATACTGTTGAATATAAGCAAGAATTGGAACAAGTTCGCGAGCAAAATATTGATATCACACATTTTGAAAGTGATCTAACCAATTTTAAGAACGCTTTTGGTAAAAACTACCAGAGCGCATCAAAGAATTTCAAAAATGCTATTGACGAGATTGATAAATCGATTGCACGCATGGAAGCTGTTAAACGGTCATTAACAACGTATGAGAATCAATTACGTTTAGCTAATAATAAGTTGGATGATGTGAGTGTTAAGAAGCTAACACGTGGCAATCCGACGATGAAGGCGAAGTTTGAGGGTGTAGGGTAATAACATAAAAAGCAACATAATGTTGCTTTTTACGTTATTGTGTTTTGAGATAATTAAGCTATGAAAATATATGAATTAATTAAAGAGAAACGTGAAAATAAAGGACTTACTCAAGAAAATGTCGCGCAAGTTTTGAACGTTACTAGGCAAGCCGTTCAAAATTGGGAAAAAAATAAGCGGGCAATACCCAATGAGTTATTAGCTGAATATTTTAATTTGTTGGAATTAAATGCTCATGAAATTCTCTCAGTATTTGATTTTTTAGAAAGTAATAATTTAATAATGACTGCCATTGACTACTCTAGCGATGGTATCATTAAATTTGAAAAAAACGAGAGAAATACTATTTTGTCCAATTATCCAACACTTTATTTAGGAGTTGGACAAAAGTTGAATCAATACTCGGGACAGACTAAGCAATTAGTCTATGTCGGTGAAGCAAGTTCTATTGTACGTAGAACAATGGAGCATCTAAGATCATCTGATGATAAGTTAAATGCTATTAAAAGTGATTCTGATGGGGAAAAAGAAAAACTTTACATCATTGGACATACAAAATTTAATAAATCTGCAACACTTGAACTTGAGCAAATGTTTATGAATTACTTGTTGGGTGATAAAAAGTTTGAAAAAATATACAATGGTCGTAATAATGGACTATCGATTGACTTCTATGGTCGCGAAGCCTATAGAACAGGAATATTTCCTGAAATATGGGAACGTTTATATAAACAAAAGGTTGTTTCAAGTATTCGTGATATACGTAATTCAGCACTGTTTGCTAATAGTCCATTTAAGTCTTTAAGTCGACAACAGGAGCAAGCAAAAAACGAAATAGGACTTGTCATTGCAGAAACACTTGTGAATGGCGCAAATAATAAAGTTATCAAGATTCAAGGATTAGCCGGTTCAGGTAAAACGGTTCTAATGTCTCAACTTTTTTATGATATTTGGCGTAATCCATACCCGGTTTTAAATGATGATTTGAAGACACAACATACATCAAAAACGGTTTTATTAGTACGTCATGAACAGCAACGGCGAACCTATGAGCAAATTGCAAAAAAGCTCAATATGGGTAGTGATGTTGTTATGGACGTACCAAGATTTATTAATGAAGGGAAAATGGTTGATGTTCTCCTTGTAGATGAAGCCCATCTCTTGTGGAGTGGTAACTATGGTCGAGTTAATAAAAATCAGTGGAAACCCGACTTGATCGCTTTGCATGAGTTAGCTAGAACATTAGTCGTAGTCTATGATCCAAAACAAGTTATATCAGCGCGAAGTAAGGTAGAGAATAATGTGGATTTGTTTAACTTACTTAATGGACTGGATACCAAAACAGTCTACTTAGATGATCAGTGGCGTATACAAGCTAATCAAGAAACACAAAAATGGATTAAAGACTTAGCACATTTTGAAAAAAATTCACTAGTTACTATTCCTGATGATGAAGCATATGACATTAAATTTTTTGATGAGGCTAAAGCATTTAAAGAAGCAATTAAAATTAAAAACCAAGACGATGGCTTAAGTAGAATAGTAGCAACATATGATTGGCAGTACTCGCAAAAATCAAGACCGAAAGATGGAAAATATTGGACGGTAAACTTTGGTACTGAAGTAATGCCATGGAACTTAGAATTATCTGAAGTGCAAGAGGCTCAGAAAAAGCAAATACCTTGGCAAGAAATTAATGAAAGTATTGGTGAAGTTGGGAGTGATTTCACTGTGCAAGGAATTGATTTAAACTATGTTGGTGTGATTTTGGGACCCTCCATTATATGGAACGAAAAATCAAATTCTCTAGACATTAATGCAGATTTTTCATATGATCATCTTAAAATTCGAAAAGAAAATGGAAACTATAATACAATTGAAAACAAGGCATTTTTAAAAAACGTAGTCAATATTCTATTAACACGAGGTGTTCATGGTACTTATATATATGCTGTAAATAACGAACTACGTCAAAAATTACAGTCTTTGAATAAATAAAGACCAAGAATTCATAAAAGAATTATTTTTAAGTTTATAATCACAGTATTATTGATATCAATGTGGTTATTCGGTCAATTACCACTATTACATCTTTTGAAATTATTTTAATTATAAAAAGCCAAACGAGTTTGGCTTTTTTATGTGCTTATATTGACTCAAAACAGCAATTCATCACTCATGATAATCACCATACCAAGCCTTAATTTCAGGTACGAGCTGTAATAGTTTTAATCCTTTATCTGTAAAATGATAGGCAATTTGTGGCGGAATAGTGGGTAAATGTTCCCGTGTAATAATGCCGTTTGATTCAAGTGCCTTTATCCTTGTAGCAAGGATTCTAGGATTAATAGTAGGGATATGGTTTTTCATCATGCCGTAATGATTATAACCGTTATGGATTGCTTCTAGAATTTCAATGGTAAATTTTCCTTTAACGACATCAATTGTGTCTTGAACTGGACAGGTAGTTGGCATAGTATACTTTTTTTCCCTTATTGTGAATAATATCACTTCTGTTTATTATAGTTAATATATCATAAGAAGGGGCATAAACCAATGACAGAGAAAAGTATTATTCAAGTTAAAAACTTATCTAAGCGATATGACAACAATAACCAAATTTTAGAGGGGATTGATTTAGAAATTTTTGAATCGACTTTCACCGTGATTATGGGACCTTCAGGTGCGGGCAAGTCAACGCTATTACAAAACATATCAACTATGGATCAGCCGACAAGTGGGCAAGTGGTTTTTGAAGCACAAGATTTAACCAAACTTTCTGATAAAGCTTTATCAAGATTTAGACGCAAAGAAATTGGTTTTATTTTTCAATCATTTAACCTGATTGAACATTTGAGCGTGTTAGAAAATGTGTGTCTGCCAGGATTCCTATTGAAATCAAAATCTAAAAAGCAAGTGATACAACGTGCCAAAGATTTGCTTACTGGATTGGGATTAGGAGACCATGCTAATCAAGCAATTAATCATTTATCGGGTGGACAAAAGCAACGTGTGGCGATTGCTAGAAGTCTGATTAATCAACCGAAAATTCTTTTTGCAGATGAACCAACAGGGGCCTTGGACTCAACTTCTGGTATAGAAGTACTAGATAATCTCACTTTAAATAATCAAAACGGGCAAACAATTGTCATGGTCACGCATGATCTAAAGGCAGCACTTCGTGCTGATAGAATTTTATTCATAAAAGATGGGCAGATTTATGGTGACCGTATTTTTACACCTTATGACGCTAGCCAACTCAAAGCTAGGCGATCAGAAGTTGAAGCTTGGCTACTAGAGATGGGGTGGTAAAATGCAAAAAATTGTCAAGTCATTAATTTTAGGACAAAAAGCCTTTATGGTGACAATTGCTATTCTAACCCTTTTATCAAGTTTAACGATGATTACAGTCTTAACAGCTTATCAAGCAAATGTTTCGCAGTATCAAACAGCATACCGCACTCATAAGTTACCTGATATCCTTGTCAAACAAGATACGCAACAAGATGTGGCAGCTGATTTAAAAGGTCTTAAGAATGTAAAAAATGTTTCATCTGTACCTAATATTATCACGCAAGTTGAAGGCAAAGATAAGCAAAATATTGCTTTACTGCTCTCAGATGATACCACGCGTGTCAATGTACAGGCACCGTCAGACCATGAGGTTATACTTGCGTCATACCTAGAATCAACTGGTAATTTTAAACGTGGTGATACGATTCATATTGGGAATAAAAACTTGATTGTGAAAGGTTTTTATGAAGATCAGCTACTTGGTAGCCCGCTTTTTAAGTATAAGCAGGGCATTGTATCACAAACGACTTTCAATACCTTGGTAGCCCAAAAAGGTAGCCAAATGACTCAGATGGCCTTTGTTGACCTAGTAAAAAAACCTAAAAATGCAGATAATCTGCTATCAGATTATCATAATCGACTAAAAGCAGATTTGATTTATGATAAAGCTTACATTCAGAAAGCCTACACGATGTTGCCTACTATTGTGGCTTTGGTTATTATTTTAGCTGCCATTTTTTTGTTTGGAATTTGTCAGTTTGTGATACGCTTTGCACTTGTTTCTGGCATAGCCAAGGATCGTAAAAAAATTGCGACATTCAAAACGTTAGGTATGAGTGGTCGTCAAGTCAAGTTGGCTTATGTGTCTGCTTTTTTATTAAGTAATATGGCTGGGCTATTTGTTGCTATATTGGCGAGTTTCTGGACAAGTAATGTAGCATTTATATTTTTCTGGCACTTAAATGGCTTTACAAGTGTTAAACATATACCACTTAATATTGTTGTAGTGCTTGCTATCACTTTGCTGATGTTAGGTCTCTCCATGATAATTATCTTATTATCACTTAAAGAGACTGGTAATATTTCGCCAGCATCAGCTTTTCAAGATGGGCAAAGTAAATCCAAGCAAGGTAAATTTAATTTTGATTTGACTAAAAATTCGCTACCTCTTCAAATAGGGATTGCGTTTAAAGATTATGTTCAAAAAATTGGACATTATATGACTTTTACGCTTGTGATAGGACTTTTTGTATTTTTGAGTTTAATGATTGCAACCCTAAATCAAGGCTTTAAAGGTCATGTTGACAGCCTTTTTGGATTACCAAAGGTTGATGTTGTCATGCGCACGCCAGATCACACAATACGAGGTGAAGCGTTGCAACAAATCAATACTCTGACATCAATTAAATCAAGTGGTTATATTCAAGAAACTAAGATTGTCCTAAAAGATGAAGTGATACCTGTACACCGGTACAGTACAATACCATATGAAATGAAGGTATTATCAGGGCACACGCCCAAAAACCAGCAAGAGTTGTTGCTATCAAGTAACCTCATAAAGACATTAAAACTTAAAGTTGGACAAAAAGTTCATATTAAAACACAATTATCTGATAACACTGAGATGACAATTGTGGGGACTTATCAGACCATTAATAATCTAGGGAAAGAAGCGTACAGTTTGGTTGATTTAGATTTACCAATGAACAATACTTATATTAACCTGAAAAGTACAGATCAAAAAGATAAGCTATTGACCGGGTTTCACCGAGATAAGGTCCAACTGACAGATACAAGCGCAAGTTCAAAAAGTTTAATCACAACAATCCAAACTGCAGTCAAATTGTTAGCTAGTATTATTTCAATTTTGACACTCGTTATTTCTGGTTTGTTTGTTTATCTCGTAAGCTACTTGACGATTGAAACGGAAAAACGGCAGTTAGCCTTGAAAAAAATGTTAGGGTTTACCAACGTCCAGCTGAAAGTGCAGTATTTATTTAGAGCAGGATTTGCACTTGCTCTGGGTATTGGATTGAGCCTGATTCTTGATAGATTTATCGGGTCATTTTTATTGAATGGTCTTGTTGATTTAGGTGGATTAACACAATTTACTGTTCAGTTGCCGTTATCATATGATATTGCCATTATTTTACTACTTGTTGTGGAAAGTAGCCTAATTGTTATATCTGCAAGCCGTCGTATCACAAAAATTAAAATTGGGTACTTTTTATGAAATTATTCAATAGTATTTTTTTAAAAATTGCACTGAGTATGGGACTAATCATGTACTTGGCGTATGCTGTCCCAACTGGAAAATATGCGAATTTTTATTTGATTGGCGTTAGTGCCTTTACAGCGGTATTTCTACCCATTTTCACGCTTATCAGTACTTATTTAGAACAAAAAGGCTTTAGGTTAACTGGTTCGATGTTCCTCAGTAAGTTAACAAAATTGGTATGGCAGAGCCTTTACAATCTTCTAGTTCTAGGTCTGCTAGTTAAAGGCAATGTTATCGATCCCAATAATCTCAAAATGGTTGGTGGTTTAATTGGGGCTGTTTGTTTAACTTCTTTAGCATCACAGGGCTTACAATATCTGGCAATTACGCTAAGTAATCATGATAAAGGTAATCGATTTGCTAATATCTTTTTTGCTTTAAGCTTGAATGTGATTATCAGTGCATTGGCTGCATTAGGATACAAGAATGTACAGGTATTTTTCGTTATTATGGGGCTACTGCTGGGTGTCATTGGGGTACTCATTAGTTTGATAACAGATATTTGGGGATTACTTCCGTCTAAAGGTGGGATTGGTTTATATCTAGGGACGTTTAATCCCGTACACAAGTCACATATTGCAATTTTAAAGGATTTTATTGACAAGCGACAGTTAGACAAAGTTTATATTCATCCAACAGTTATTCCTAAGATGCACCAGTATCTTTTAGATAAGGGAATGATTAAGATTGTTGATCAACGTGCTGGTAAACGTTACTATGAAAAATCTGCGACAGCTGATCCGCTTGTTAATTTTTTTCCAACCGGTCAAGTTTTTTACGAGGCAGAAAATCGTGTATTCATGTTAAAAGCTGCAATAAAAGAAGCTGGGCTAGAGAATAAGGTAGAGATATTATTTGAACCTAATCTTTATCGAACAGATGGATTTTACGCCATTATTAAAGCTATCAAAAAACGCCATTCTCACATTCAGTTACATGACTATTAGGAACGGATGAAGGTGGTATGTTGTTACATGATATCTATGACGAAACTCGGATTAAGCCATTTGTGAAATTATGGCGAGATAATATATCTGGCACTGCCATACGAAAAGGGGAGAAGGGCATGACAACGCCCAAGATAACAGAAATGCTGAATTTGTTGGATCATTTGAGAGAAGGTCAAAATGAACAATTATTTGGCAAAACAGTACAGTTAGTTAATAATCGTTTGGAGGTTGCTGATGACTGAATCAAGTATCATTTTTCTTGGTAACTCGCATAATATTTTCACATGTTATACACTCACCTTAACCGCTTATCACAAAAGCGGTTTTTTTGATCCCCTAAATTGCTAAAATAAAGCCAATATGAGAAGGGAGATTACAATGTTAGAAATTAAAGGATTAAATGTATCATACGGGAAAAAGCTTGCTTTGACAGTGCCGAATTTAACCATTAATAAGGGTGAAATTATTGGTGTGATGGGACAATCAGGATCAGGGAAATCGACGTTAGTGAATAGTTGTTTAGGATTAGTTCCTTTTAAGGGGCAAGTCACACTTAATACTGATGATGTCGGCATATTGATGCAGGAGCAATATTATATTGATACTATGACAAATCAGAAAATTATGGAAGGATTATTGAACACAAGCATCAAGAAAGATAAGAAGTTAGTTGAATTAATTGATTTTTTTAATTTCAGGTCACAATTATCTCACCATTTTAAAAATATATCTGGCGGGCAAAAGCAACGTATGAGCCTAATCATGGTACTTTATCAAGAACCAGAATTACTGTTTTTGGATGAAATGACAACTGGTCTTGATTTTGAAAGCCGACAGGCACTCATCAAGCAATTGAAAGTATATTTTAAAGAACATCAAACAACCGTTATCATGGTGACACACTATGCCAAAGAAATCGAACAGCTAGCTGATAAGCTCTTAATTATCGATAATGGACAAGTAATTGCCTTTGATGCACCTAAAAATCTATTTAAGCAATATGTCGGCTATTCAGCATTTATTGTTGGCAACAACGTCGACAAAAATATTAAGGTACAGCAGCCTGAAGAAGAGTATTCAGTCGCAAGACAACTTATTGACGATGGGGATGATTTTAGGCGGACACAAGGTGATATTGAATTAGTTTATACGGAAGTTATGAAGGGACAACGCGCATGATTCAAAAAAGAAAATTAGTCTTTGAATTTCAAAATTTATTAGGCAATATGATAACGTTATTCTTTGGATTTGCATTTGCACCAATGATGGCGTTAGTTTTTGGGAGTAGCTATGACAATGTACCACAAGCATTAAATCAGCTTTATCTCAGCTTTTTTTCTACAATACCGCTGTCAATGGTATTTGTCGGGTTCAGTTCACTATTTTCGCAAGAAGTGGAACATGGCTTTACGTTACGCGCTGAACTTTTTGGTTATTCACGTGTATCGCAAGCGCTACATAAATTTATTGCCCTAACAGGATTTGTTTTGTTATCAAGCATCATTTACTCATGGATTTTTCTATCTCATTTTAATTTGCCATTACCTAGCCCATCAATTATGGTGCAGATGGCTATTTTTCAGATTTTAAGTACGGCAGTCTATTTCATGATTATATTTTTATTAACAATGATTTTGAAGAAGTTTTCACAGGTTTATGGGATTTCTATGATTAGCTATTTTGCCATCATGATTATTTCGGGTATTATGGGCAATATGAATGTGGGTAAATTAGGTAATTACTTGCCAATTAAACTATTTATAACTGATTATACAAAGCATCTCAATGACACGGATTATATATCTGGTAAAATAGGTCTATATCTACTTATTTTATTAGGTATTCTTGGTGTGATTATGAAAGTGGTTGTGGGTAATAAAAATGGAAATAAACATCAATATTGATGATGAACTAGAAGAAGTTAAAGTTGTCATCGCAGGTCGCAATATTGAAGAACTGGCAGATATTGCTCAGTACCTCAAAGCTAAAAATACATTTTCTCGGCAACTTGCGATCAAAACAGCCGATAATATCAGGGTGGTCGACAAGGGAAATATCATGCTAATGGAGAGTTTTGGCAATGATTTGACATTTACTCTCAAAAATAACCAGAAGTTAACGACCAGAAAGACACTAAAAAAGTTTTTAGCAGAAAATCAAAAGTTTAATTTTGTTCAAATTTCTAAATCGGCAGCCATGAATTTGTCATATTTGTCAAAGATGGAAGCGGCATTCTCTGGAAATTACTATGCCTTTTTGACAAATGACACACGGGTTACAGTGTCTAGACGGTTCATCAAAGGTATTTTAAACAGATTAGAAGGGAGAGCAGAAGATGAAACATTTTAAAGCAGTTTTGGTATATCTACTAGTAGGTATTGGTGTTGGATCATTTATTTCACTACTATCGTTTACGTTAAACCACGATACACCATCAATGACGCAGTTTATCTTGTTGATGATGATGAGTGCCATTATGGGCCTATTATCTCTCATATTTGAGTATGATAAAATCACGTTTATTACGCAACTTGTGAGTCATTTTCTTTTAGAAATGCTAACTTATTGTATTTTTATTTGGCTGACTTTTGGAAATGTTATTATTGCAATTGTTAATCTACCAACATTTCTGATTACCTATGTCATTATTTTTATCTATTTTAGAAAACAGGGACGAGATAATGCGCGCCGTATTAATCAAGTATTAACCGAAAGGAATCGCAAAAAATAACTTCAAATATATCGTATAAAATAATTATTTAAGCAGTATTCTCGCAAAAGATTTGTTATACTTAATACGCATTTATCAAAATCAATAACTCATTTATTGGACTGGTTCGTAAACTGCCCAGGATAAAAAACCAAGTAACCTTGAAAGGTAGGAGAGATAATGCGAAAACAAAAAGTGATCATCGATGCTGACCCAGGCATTGATGATAGTCTGGCATTACTTGTGGCTTTACGGTCACCAAAACTTGATGTGATTGGCATTAGTATTGTTGAAGGGAATGTACCCACAATAATTGGTGTTCAAAATGCATTAAAAGTATTACGAGAAGCCAATCGATTGGATATCCCGGTTTTTGCGGGTGCAGAAGTACCATTAAAGCATGAATATGTGAGTGCACAAGACACACATGGTGAAGATGGTTTGGGCCAAAGTCAACTTGAACGAGTGACTGACGTGAAACCGAGCCAACGCGATGCACAAGCAGGTTATGCGAAGCTATTGTCTGAAAATGAAGATGTTTGGTTTTTAGCACTTGGACCACTGACTAATGTGGCCATAGCACTTCAGCAGCAACCAGATATCTGGCAACAGGTATCACGTTTAATTGTGATGGGTGGTGCTGATCAGACTAATGGCAATACATCCCCTGTGGCAGAGTATAATTTTTGGGTTGATCCTGACGCAGCTGATTACGTGTTTCAAAATAGTCCATTGAACATTGAACTAGTCCCACTAGATGTTACACGCAAACTCGAATTCACGCCAAATATGTTGCAGATGATGCAATATTTGGATGCAGAAAAGGCTAAATTTGTTGCCCAAATTATGCCATTTTATTTTGATTTTCATTGGCAACAGGAACATGTTTTAGGCGCAGTCATCAATGATCCGTTAGTGATTATCTACGCATTGCATCCTGAACTTGTACGTTCTGTTAATAAATATGTGACTGTAGTGACGGACGGAATTGCTCTTGGTCAAAGCATTGTAGATCGTGCAGATTTTTGGAAAAAGCAACCTAATGCAACGATTTTGCAGGCTGTGGATGCTAAATCTGCAATGGCACATATTATTAGTGGTCTATTGGCTAGCAATGTTGCTGACATTGAAAATGAGTTAGATAATATTGCGACAAACTTGGAGCGATTATCATGACAAAACATTTCTCAGCACAAAAAATTGCGTTAATTGCATTATTTATTGTTATTAACATTGTTGGTGGGCATCTTGCCTTATATGCACATTTGCCAATTTACTTGGATACAATTGGTACCTTGCTTGGAAGTGCCTTCTTCGGACCCATTGGTGGCCTATTTACTGGTATTCTAACGGCATTAATTAATGGGACGACGGGGGACCTTTTTTCCATTTACTATATGCCTAGTCAAATAGCGACAGCATTAGTATCTGGATTTGTTTATAAAAAAATGCGACCAACGAATTTTAAAAATATTTGGTGGGTCGCGCTGATTATCTCTATACCAGCTACGATTGTAAGTACCATTATCACAGTAATTTTGTTTCATGGTATCACATCATCTGGATCAAGTATGATTGTTCAGGTCTTACATGGTTTTGGTTTGAACCAAGCACTGTCAGTTTTCTTGGTACAAGTGGGTACGGATTACTTAGATCGAGTGATTGGCGTGTATGTGGTTGCTATTGTTTACCAGACATTGATGTCACGAATGGCAATCGAATAAGTTGATGTTTTATAATTAAAAAGACTTAGCGCTTAGATGTTAATTAACATCTAAGCGCTAAGTCTTTTTTGTTTAACGATTAGTTTGTTTTCTCTGGTTGAATAATTTATTTTTCATGCTCGCGAAGCCAGGGCCGATCACTCACTTCATTTTCTGTTAGTACGCGATGTAAGGTTTTTTGAGCCTCTGGTACGAACATCTTAGGTTCAGGTGAAACGTTCACAAATTGTAAATCTATGGTTTCTGTCCCGTCCTTTTTTAGTATGCCACCAAGTTGTCTGACTTCAAAACCGACACCAATAGTTTCCTGTGCATCGCCCCATGAATTTTTTGCTGTCAAGTTTGTGGATAGCCCCAACATGCGGACCACTTCAACATCTAAACCAGTTTCTTCTTTAAACTCTCTAACAACTGCTTGCATTGGTGAATCACCATATTCCAAGTAACCCCCTGGAAAACACCAACCGACATCGGAGTCCCAACATTTTTCAAGTAAGATTGCGTCATGCTTTTCATTCCATAAGACACCATAGGCTGATACAAAAATCATTCCCTCGTGACCAACTTTTTCACGCATACGCGCAATATAATTTTTTCTAACTACCATTTTACCCCCATACCGACACTTTATGAATTGTATATTTAATCTCTCATCGCGTATTAATTCTGAGTTACTGCTAACTCAAATAATAAACTTTGTGCTAAAACACACAAAATTAAAAATCATATTCTTATCATACACGACTTTTATCTCAGATGCACGTGAGAATCTCTTATTATTATGATTTTCTAGAATAGGGAATTTTTATTGTCATTGATTTTGTTAACATATTATATTCCCGGTGAATTCAGTAGGATTAATAGTGTAGCCGCATCACTACTCATTCCTGAATGATTAATAATCTGTTAAAATGAAAGATAAGACTGTCAGAAAGATAATTAAAAGAACTTATGCCAAACTATCTCATTTTAACTGAAAAGCCATCCGCAGCAACTAATTTTACCAAAGCACTTGGTGGTAAGACTGGTTCATTTAACGACTTTACTTATAAAATAACCAACTTGCGTGGTCATGTGATGACCCTAAAAGATCCCGAGGAAATGGTTGCTGAAGATTTGAAAAAGCAATACAAGTCTTGGTTAGTGAAGCATTTACCATGGAACTTGTCTGATTTTTCTTGGGCACGGACGTATATTCGTCAACGTCATATGCGTACGGGTAAGATTGAATCCACAAAAAAAATAATTGATGACTTAAAAAAAGAATCAAAATTAAGATACGATGCGATTGTGATTGCAACTGACACAGACCCTTCTGGAGAGGGTGAGTTACTTGCCTGGGAAGCCTTGGATGCAATTAGTTGGCATGGTCAAGTTTTACGTGCAAACTTTATGGACGAGTCAGCTTCTGGCATTCAAAAGGCCATGTATCAACTACGGGATGTTTCGGATAAACTAGCTGATGGTGAGTATGTCAAGGGTGAAAGCCGTAACCGGTGGGATTTTGCTTCAATGCAGTTGACTCGAATTGCTACTACTGCGGCTAAGAAACAGGGGTTCAAGGTCGTAGCGCGTGAAGGCCGGTTGAAGTCCGTCATTGTTTGGCGTATTTATCAACAACTTGATGCGATTAAAAATTATGTCAAAACACCATATTTTGAAGTGAAATTTAAAGATCCAGCGGTACATGTTTTTGGCAGAGTAACACCACAAGGGGATGTTATACCGTGGCGTTTTACGACGAAAGAACAAGCCAAAATTGATCTTAATCAGTATCACGACAGCGCAGTTATCAATGAAAAACATCAAACACGGACGCAAGCGCCAGGAAAGTTGTTAGATTTGGCGGGGTTGGCTTCGATATTAGCACCTCGTGGATTTTCTTCAAAGGAAGTGTTGAGTACTTATCAAAAAATGTATGAAGCACAAATTGTTTCCTATCCACGTACAGAAGACAAGACGGTGACCCCGGAGCAATTTAATGAATTACTGCCGTTGATTGACCAGATTGCGGACATTGTCGGTGTCGACAAAACACTGCTAACACACCGTTCCCCACGTGCAACACATGTCAAATCGCAAGGTGCAC
This sequence comes from Leuconostoc carnosum, assembly GCF_014207505.1. Classification (GTDB taxonomy): domain Bacteria; phylum Bacillota; class Bacilli; order Lactobacillales; family Lactobacillaceae; genus Leuconostoc; species Leuconostoc carnosum. The sequence continues at coordinate 61,740 of NZ_JACHGL010000003.1, read as the reverse complement.
ACGGGGCCAACCGACCTGGTGAAAATTTACCACAAACAACACAATCTTTAGTGAAATTTGGTGCTAGTGGACCAGCAATTTATGAAGTTTTGGCGAAAAACTATTTAGCCATGTTAGCAGAAGATTATGTGTATGATCATGTGACGGCTAATTTAAAAGATTATCCTGAATTTAAAACGGCATTTAATCGACCACTTAAGATGAATTTTAAGTTAGTGTATGATTCACAAAAAGCCATTAAAATTGAAGATACTGAAGAAGAAAATTCAACTGCTGCACAATTAGGACCGCAGGCGAAGCCATATTTGCATGAAGGAGCGAATCCAAAGCCACAAACACCAACAACTAAATGGATTATGGCATTTTTGGAAAAACATAATGTTGGTACGGGTGCAACGCGCGTGTCTACATTATCTGAGATGTCTCGTGGGACTAAAGCCATGTTAACTGAAAAGCGTGGTAAATTGGGATTGACAGAAACTGGGCAGGTGTCTGCTATCATGGTGAAAGATACCTGGATTGCCTCGCCTAAAATTACAAAACGTTTATTTGAGATGATGACCCAAGTTGGTCGATTTGAAATGACGATGGCACAAGTATTGGATTCAGTGACGAAAGTGGTTGAACATGATATGCCAATTATGTTAGCCAATGCAGAGCAACTGGAAACCCTTCTGGGTAAGCCAAAACAAGTGCCAAAGAAAAAAGTAACAGAAAAAATGACTGGTATATTCAAAGGTGAAGAAATTACTTTTGCCAAAGAATGGAGTGGGCATGTTTTTACTGATGATGAGCTAACCAAAATGTTAAACGGTGCCGAAATTAGTTTTCAAGCAAAGTCTAAACGTGGAAAAATCTACACGGCGACTGGTAAACTAGCCAAACAAACATTTAAAGGTAGTACATTTTATGGGTTTAAACTTAATCCGAAATCTTAATTAAATCAACATAAAAAGCATGTCAGTGTGAGAGATATCACACTGACATGCTTTTTAGTTTTCTTGTCGTCGATCAGGTAAAAACAGGGCCGAGAATGCCCCAATAAATAAGGCAATCATAAATATTATAAAAATGTAATCCACTGTGATATGCCGATCTAATAGGAATCCAACTAATAACGGGCCAATGATTGCACCTAATCGGCCAATACCTTGTGCGAAACCAGTCATTGTACCACGATGTTCAGGTAAATATTGGCCGGGTGTTAAGGCAATAATAGTGCCATATGCACCAAGATTAAAGAATGAGAGTAAACTACCAAATAGCAGCGTTGTAAATGTGTTATGTGCTTGTCCGAATGCAAACGCGCTGATACCAGTACCTAACATGTAAGCGATAAATACCCAACGTACACGTATTTTACCCATTAACCAGGCTGCCAAAAAATACCCTGGTAATTGCGCAAGCGTGATGATGACTGTATAACCGAATCCAGTCACTAAAGTATTACCACGCGTGGCTAAAATAGTTGGTAGCCACATAAACATACCGTAATAACTAAACATCACCATTAACCAAGTTAACCACAATAGCGCGGTTTGATAATTGAAAGTAGATTTAAGACTTTGGACAAGCGTTGGCGTGTAAGCAGCTATAGGGTGGGCATCAGTCAATTTACTACGTATGACCAAGGCAAAACCAACTGGTAGTGCTGTCAGAATAAGCAAGCCACGCCAGCCAAGACTGTCAGCAAACAAAAAAGCTAATAAGGATGCGATTAACCAACCAACAGCCCAGAAACTATCAGCTAAAATGAGCAAACGAGATTGCAACGTACCTTTAAAGTGATCAGCGAGAAAGGTCGCTGCCACAGGTAATTCACCACCTAGACCTAAGCCAACGAAAAAACGAATGACTAAGAACCAAGTATAGTTTGGTGAAAAAGCCAACGCTAGATTACCGAGAGAAAATAATAATAAACTAGCAGTTAAGGCGTTCTTACGACCAAATTTATCAGCAGCTTTACCGAAACCAACCGCACCAATAGCCATACCAACCGCACTAATGGCAGATAAAAATCCAGTTTGTGTCGCTGCCAAATGCCATTCAGATTGCACAAGTGGCATGATAAAGGAGAGTAAGGCGACGTCCAAGGCGTCAAATAGCCAGGCTGTGCCAATGATGAGCAATGTTTTTCGAGCAAAAGATGAGAACATAAAAAAACTCCTTTTAAGTATATAATACCTTTATTGGAGTTAAGAATAACATGCTATTAATTAAAAGTCAAATATACTTTAATTCATATAATTTTGCTGGCCGTCCCTTACCAACGACGGTAACATGCCCAGTTTCTGAAAAGAGATGATCATGTGTTTTTCGGAAATTTGAATTATCAATCGTTAATTCCGAAACACCGAGAAAATTAGCATAAATTTTACGTGCATTTTTGAGTGTGAAAGTAGGCCCTAGAATACGTAAAATTGAAGGTGCATAGTCTAGTTTATTACGGACACGTGTTATGGCTGTTCGTATGACTAGTTCATGGTCAAAAGCCAATTGTGGTTGTCGATTACCTGTGGTGCGATCCTGATAGAACAAATCTGACGGCATATCAGGTAATGTGACAACAAAATCAGGATGATTTAAAGTAAAAATGGTGTCCGTACTATTCATTGGTACCCAAGCCACATCTGTGGCACCAACACCGGCAGTCAAAGTAGGTAGATTGGGTAGAAAAGTCATATATGCAAGCGCAAGTTGTCTGTCAGTTGATGTCCGATTGACTGATGAAAAAGTAGCTAACTGTTCAGTATGATAATTGTCGAGTTGAATACCAATTTTGTCTGAGATTAATCGTAAAGCAGCGGTATCAGCATCCTCAGTAGCACGTAGAAAGGTTTCTGGTAAGCTCCAAAAATTTTTGAAGGGTTCATCTGCTTTTTTAGTCAGTAATAACACAACTTTTTCGGATGTAAAATCGTAACTCCAAATCACATTAGTGACGGTTACAATGGGGCGTGAAATAATTTCTGACATCTTGTAATATACCTCCTGAACTTATTATATCCTAGTTTATAGCTAAAAAAAGCTTAGGCATGATTAGTACAGTGCATAAGCTTTTGATTATTTGACCCTTAGTTGTTTAATTCACCATCAGCAATCGCAGCGAGGGTATCTCGAGAAGGAATAAAGAAGAGTTGACCGGACAAGATATCTGAAAAGCTCAACAAGAAATCTGATTGTGCTAACATGTTTTCAAGCATGCCTTTGGTAACCGACCAATAGCGGGAATAGCCCATAAAGTAGGTACCAGTTTTATCTGAAGCAGGCTCTGAAAAAGGCACATTCATCCGAATGATTTTTTGTTCCTCTCCATTCTTTTCAAATTTTGAAGCAACATTATGGGCGTTTTTAAATTTGTCTTTATCTTCTAGTTCAAGATCAGTAAATTTTTCTCGTCCAATTGCTTTTTCTTGTGCCTCAGTTTTTAAATGTTGCCAAAAATCCATATTATGTAACCATTTTTGCGCAAAAGCGTAAGACCCATTGATGAACGATTTATCTTCATCCCCGACAAGTGCATACTGTGCCGCATCTTCAACTGCTGGAGCTTCCGTACCATCTATAAAGCCAATAATGGCACGACCTTCAAAATAGCGAAAGCCTTTTGTTTCGTCGACTACGGTGGTAAAATCTTTCAAAAAACGCCTAAATTGTGTTTGTGCTTCATAAACAACAGCTTCGTTACTGGCACGAATATGGAAAAAGAGGTCACCTTCAGTCGCCGGCATGCTGTATTTGGGACCATTTAATGTTTTGTAAGTTTCTAATTCATTTGGTTTAGTTGCGTTGGGAAATAGATAATCCCATGCTGCATTACTAAAACCAAAGGCAACTTTTAATCCAGATTCAGTTGCTAAATGTGAATCACGAATTTTCAACGATCTAATGATAGCCTGTGAGCGATCAGCAAACGCCTGAATCGCTTTTTGTTCGGCTAATTGATTGGTTCTGTTTAACTTTAAAACAGTGAATTGTACATGTTCGCCAATATCACGCCAAACGTCCTGTGCTTTTGCTGAATCAATTGTCATTTTGTGTCCTCCATAACTGTTATCCTTCTTTCATAGTACACCAGAATGACTTCTTTATCAAGAATGATTCTAATTTAAATACAAGCACAACAAAAAAACCGTTACTAATATTTATTTAGTAACAGTTTTTTTGTTTAATTAAATGTTAAATTGCCATTTTTCTTGGACCCAAGCAGCTTCCCAGAAGCGCCATTCCATTTCCAAGCTTAACAAGAATGTTTGTGCAACATGTTCTTGTTGTTGTGGGGTTAGTTTAGCAACTTCGCGATCTAATGCTTCAAAGCGCCAAATAGTATAACTTTTACTATCATCATTTGGGGCATAGAGTTCAATCCATTCTTTTAGTGGATTTTGCTCATTGTTAGCACCAGCTGCGACCAATTCACGACCCATTACTTCATAACTCCAAGCGCAAGGTAACAATGCAGCTAATGTATCAGCGTAGGTACCTCGATAAGCAGATTCATACATATGATTCACATAAAGAAGTGTTTCAGGACCACGACGCCAATTTTCGACTTGGTGTCCAGTAATGCCTAACATCACCTCATGTGCCTTTGATTCATTACCAATAAATTGGGCAACATCAAGTAGTTTTGCAATATCTTCATGATTATCAGTTTGTGTGACTGCTAAGGCAGTAATCGTGAGATAATCTTTTAAATAATGTTCGTCTTGTTCGACATAATAATTTAACACATCATCAGGCACATTACCTTCAGCAATAGCTTTCAGAAAAGGATGTACCATAATGGCGTCCATTGTAGGTTGCGCGCGTGTTAGTAGGTCTTGTGAAAATGACATTAAAGTTCTCCTTAGTACCAGTTCGGGATTAAAAGTAGTTGAAAAGCAATCAAGATGATAATTAATATTAACCAATCGCGTTTGGCAATTGAGACAACTTGTAGATGCGTGCGCGGTGCACCTTCAGTGAAACCGTGACTAACCATACCTTCAGCTAGATTTTGTGACCAGCGAATTGCTGATAAAATCGCTTTAAAATACAATTGTGCTTGCCAAATGTGCAAAGTTTGACCACGCATTTGCGAAGCAACACGGATAGTTTTAATTTGTTGGTTAACTGCTGGCATAAAGTTAAGGACACCAACTAGCGCATAGACAAATGTGGCGCTTAACTTAGCTTTTTGTTCGAGCGTTGCTAAGAAGACATCACGTTCCTCAGTTAACTTGAGGGTAAATAGACCACCTAACCAAAGATAAGCAAACACACGTGTTAGCATAACCCAAGCCATATGTACATGGTCACCAGTACCAAAGTACATCAGTGAGAACCATGAACCAAAACCAGGTAGCAAAGGTAAGATGAATAACCATAGCCATTGTTTCCAGCTTAATTTCAAGAACAGATAAAGAAATGCACTCACACCAATGATAATCAGATTGATGGTGACACTTTTGATAAAAGTTAGCTCCAAGGCAATCACCATGACGATGGCGAATTTCATTAATGGATTCATACTTCACCTCCAACATAACTTAATTGTTCATTTTCAAAATGCAAATGAAAATCAAACCAATCTGTGACAGCTTGTAATTGGTGACTAATCACTAATACAGTTTGATGTTGACGGGTGGTAAAGTCGGCAATGATGTTTAACAAACATTGCTGTGAGTCATTATCTAATCCTGCCAATGGTTCGTCAAATAATAGGGTAGGTGTACCAACAATGAGCATCAATAAGACTTGCAGTTTCTTCTGTTGTCCACCAGATAGTTGATAGACAACATGTTGACGTAGGTCAACTAAATTGAGCTGTGTTAATATCTCTGTTATTGTTTCATCTGTCCAAATCTCAGGATGATTACTAAATTGTTGTGCCTGAATTAATTCTTCAGCCATTGTCATAGCAACAAATTGTTGTTCTGCATTTTGAAAAACTAAGGCAATATCACGGACATGTTGTGCAATTTTCCGCTTAGCAATATCTTGTTGATTGTAGGTAATTAAACCACTATATGGATATAGCTTAACTAAAGTGGAAAAAAGTGTCGATTTACCAACACCATTTGGGCCAGTAATTAAAATACGTTTTTCTTTTGGAATAGCCAACGATGTGTTGCGTAACAATTGACGGGTACCATTTTTTAAGGCAACTTTTTTGAGTTCAATGATGTGTTCCTGTTCATTCGGTAATGCAGTTTTAATTTGAGTTTGAATTGGTACTTCATGTAATATTTTGGTCCGCTCAGCCTCGTCTGCTTGATGGAGATGACCATGGTTCATGACGAAGACATCATCAATCATGTCAGTGTAACCACTCCAATCATGATCAGTTATTAGAATTGTTTTCCCTTGTTGTTGATAATGCTTAATGGCTTGAATGAGTTGTAAACGGGCAACAGGGTCAACATTGGCAAACGGTTCATCTAAAAGCAAATACTCACTGTCCATTGCCAAAGCAGCGGCTAGGGCAATTTTTTGTTTTTCACCACCAGATAATGTTGACAAGTCATGATGCGTGAAATCAGTCATACCAACGGTTTCTAATACTTTTTCAATGCGATCTGTCATGTCTGTTGGCGTGACTTGTAAATTTTCTAAACTAAAGCGTAATTCTTCAAATGGTGTTTGCATCACAAATTGACGGGTAGGATTTTGAAATAAATAGCCAAGACGTGCGACACGTTGAAAAGGAACAATATCATTGATATCATAGCCATCAAGAGTCAGTTTACCATCTAAAGTACCTCCACTAAAGGTCGGATAAAGACCAGAAAGAAGTTTTAACAAGGTCGATTTACCACTACCACTAGGACCAACTAATAGATTAAAACTGTTAGGTTTTAATTTGAGGGAGACGTGAGAAAGCACCTTACCAGTAGGATAAGAAAAGTGAACGTCTTCAACAATTAAATTAGTCACGACGTAGGACACCAGCTTTCTCAATCAATTTTTGAATAGCAACAACAAGGACACCACCAAAGAAAAGAAGAGAAATAAAGCGTGTGATGAATAGTGCAACGAGTAGACCAAAGCTATATGATGTGTAACCATCTCTAAATAGTGACCAGACAAAAGTCACGATAGTTCCTGTTACAGCTGAAGCGAAAATCGCTTGCCAGCGCCAATTCTTGTAGCCTAAAATGGCAAATCCTGCTTCACTACCAACACCTTGTACTAATCCTGAGAGTAGTGTTGCCACACCCCATTGACCGCCAAGTAACATTTCAACTGCTGCAGCAAAAACTTCGCCAAGCACACCAGCACCGGCTTGTTTGATTAAGATACTGGCTAATGGTGCGGCCATCATCCAACCACCCAGCAAAAGGTTATTTGCAAAAGGTTCTAGGCCCATAGGGGTAAGGGCCGCTGAAAGGATATTATAAACTGGACCAAGGACCCAGAAAATAAAACCGATAAATACGGCAACGAACGCTAGTAACAAGACATCGCGTAATGCCCAGCGTGTTGATTTTGACTTTAAAATAGTTTGCATAATTAATATGCCTCCAGAATTTTTTTGTAGCTTTTATCACGTTTCTGGTCCAAATAGAATTGAGTCACAGTTTTTGCTTATGAATTAGTGGAAACAAAAAACTCTCGAGTCATTAATGAGCCGAGAGTTTGCTTATCTTTCTACTAAAAAAGCAATTCTCCCTTCGCTGGTGCTAGCCAGATCAGGTTCAATGGGTATCTCTCAGCCAAAGGGCACCCCAGATTGTTGAATATTAAACTACATACTAAATTTAACATAATTGTGTGCTTTACGCAAACAAAATCGAGAATAACTAACATGAGAATATTAAACGAATATTTAAAAAATAACAGGTGATTATTTGATAAAAATTAGCTACAAAAAAAGCGATCAATCAGATCGCTAAGTTATTGCCCCTGCTGGATTCGAACCAGCGCGTAGTGGCACCAGAAGCCACCGCCTTACCGCTTGGCCAAGGGGCAATTACTCTAACTATTTTACATACTTTTACTTTGTATTGCAAGTACAATTTTTATCTTTGTCAGAAAATGTTTTTTCGTTTATACTATTAAAAAAGCCTAAGGGGGAACACCATGCAGTACGCAACATACGAGAATACCGTTGAAAAACTCAAAAAACATGACATTACCTTACATGATATTGCGGTCATCGCCTATGATAGTGAAGCTTCTTATGTACCTAATCTGACAATAGTCCAAGTTGAAGAGGCACTTGTTAGCATATTGCATAAGCGGGTTGTTCAGCATCAAATATGGGTTGCTTTAGAATTAGATCGTCTAGCTGAAGCACACTTATTGGAATCACCTTTGCAAGATTTAATCGATAACGATGATGCTTTGTTTGGGGTTGATGAAACACTTGGTACAGCTATTGCTATGTCGTTTGACACGATTGGCGTCACTAATTATGGTTACATTGATAAAATAAAAGTCGGATTGGTTGGCGAACTAGACCGTAAAGGGAAGACAACATCTGCTGTGACAACCTTTGCTGATGACATTGTTGGCGCTTTAGCGGCTGCAGCTGCTTCTAAGGTGGCGCATAAATATGCGACCAATATTGTGGCTTCTGATAAACACTTGGCGAAATAATATTTCGCTTTTTTTATTTTAAATATATTTATTTGCAAAATCGGTCTATACCAATTATAATAAAGTTAATAAATCAGGAGGAATGTGTCGTGGATGCGTATCATTTGTAGCCATTGGCATACGTGAAATAATGGCAAAATTACTCAAAAATATTAATCTTTATACGGGTTACAAGCATATGCCGGATGCATTTATGCGGTTTACAGATAGTATTCAAGAAGTTGGTTATATGGTCGACTTTGTGGCACAAAATGATGATGAAATCGTCAAAGAGGGAACCGGTAAGTTAATTGTGCCAGGTTTTATTGACGTTCATAAGCATGGTGGCTATGGGTTAGATACAATGGATGGTGATGCTGATGCGCTCGATGAAATGGTCAATAAAATGGTCACAGAAGGTATTACATCACTATTTCCAACGACTATGACACAATCACCGCAACGTATTGAACGTGCCTTATCAACTATTAATCAAGTAGCAAAAACAAATCCAGTTATTCAGGGGATTCATCTTGAAGGTCCATTTATTAATAAAACATTTATGGGTGCGCAACCTGAAGCATACATTATCAATCCAGACACCGCACTATTAAAAAAGTGGTACGAATTATCAGGTGAACGTATTCGTTTGGTTACTTATGCCCCTGAAAATGGTGGATTACCTGATTTTGAAACATTCATGTTGGCACACCAAATTGTGCCTTCGATTGGTCATTCTAATGCCACACGTGACCAATTACGCCATTCACGCGCCACGCACATGACACATTTGTATAATGCGCAACGCCCGCTACACCATCGAGAACCAGGTGTGACGGGGCATGGTATGATTGAAGAATCAATTACTGGTGAACTAATTGCGGATGGTTTCCATGTCGTACCAGAAATGTTAGAAATTGCCTTTAGATTAAAGGGTGCGCACAGATTAGATTTAGTGACAGATTCAATGCGTGCTGAAGGACTGGGAAACGGTATTTCTGAATTGGGTGGACAAAAAGTTACGGTTAAAGATAAGCAGGCGCGCTTGGATAATGGTCATTTAGCCGGATCAGTTTTGTCATACGATGATGCCTTTAGTAATATTCAGAAATTTACATCTGCAAGTATTCAAGATGCAGTACAAATGAGTTCAGTTAATCAGGCACAGGAATTTGGTTTAACTCAGAAAGGCCATCTGGCAGCTGGGAAAGATGCTGATTTTAATATTTTTGACGAGGAAAGGATGCACTTAGTGGCAACATATTCATATGGTCGCCGCTTTGCACGAGAAAGTTAATGGGAAAACCAATAATACCACGCTATATTCAAATTCATAATCAAATCAAGTCGCGTGTTGAGGCGGGTGAATGGCGAGCACAGGAGCGTTTACCAGCTGAGCGTGAGTTAGCAGATGAGTTTGATGTATCACGTATGACCTTACGTCAAGCTATTCAAACATTGGTTGATGAGGGTCTGTTAGAACGAAAAATAGGGTCTGGTACCTACGTGGCTGAACAAAAAGTATCCGAGCGTGTGCTGGGTATCACAAGTTTTACTGAGTTAATGGCAAGCACAGGGCGTGTGGCCAAGACAAAGACGGTAAGCTACAAAATTACGTCACCATCAGCATCAGAAATGATGCATCTGAAACTCTTTGAAAATGATGAAGTTTTAGTGATGGAACGGTTGCGAATGGGCGATGATGAACCAATTTTGTTAGAGCGAACGACATTACCAGTTAAATTAATTGAAGATTTTTCAAAAAATGAATTGACTGAATCGCTCTATGCGACGCTTGAAGGAGCAAACATTGTTCCAGGTCGGGCAACACAAACAATTTCTGCTGGTTTAGCTAACGAACGTTTATCTGAACTTTTGCAAATTAAACGCGGGGATGCCATTTTGACTGTCCGTCAAGTGTCATTTGCCGAAAATACTGAGTTACCGTTTGAATATGTGCGTTCGTACTATGTTGGCGAACGTTTTGAATTTACGTTGACACGATAAAATAGATGACAAAAAACGATGGTGTGATTAACCATCGTTTTTTGTCATCTATGATTATTTGTGACTGAACTTTTTGGCTAGGATGTCACCAACAACTTGTACAATTAATACAAATACCAAAACAAGTAGCGTTGCTAACCAAGTGGTATCATTCGCATATCGTTGGTAACCATAAGATAAGGCCATAGTACCAAGACCACCAGCACCAATGGCACCTGCCATGGCTGTTAAACCAATCAAACTAATCAGAGTAACAGTTGACACACGGATAATTTCAGAACGGCCTTCACGCAAATAGACACCGAAGACAATGTCCCAAAAGGATGAACCAATGGCTTGAGCAGCCTCGACAATACCACTATCAACTTCTGCCAAAGCCACTTGGATTTGACGAGCATAGAATGGGAAGACACCTAATGATAACGGTACGAGGGCTGCAGTGCTACCAATTTGTGTACCAACAATTAGTTTTGTTAGAGGGGCAATGGCGGCTAGTAAAATAATAAAAGGGACCGCACGGAACGTAGAAACAACTTTATCAAGAATCCAAAAAACTGTTCGATTCGGAGAAATACCGTTAGATGATGTAATAATCAGACCCATACCAAAAATTAGTCCCAATATACCACCAAAAAGTGCTGATCCAAAAGTCATATAAAATGTTTGGCCGATGGCAGTTAGCCAACCAGTATCACCAGTCCAGCCTTGGTAAACAACATTTGGAAATGTATCTGCAAACCATTTACTCATAATTATTTGCCTCCTTTAATAACTTCAATGACAACATGATGGTCGGCCAACGTTGCGATGGCTGACTTAACTTGCTCAGCAGTACCAGCTAGAATGATTAATAATGAGCCTACAGGTGTGTCCTGTAAAATTTCAATATTACCGTACAAAATGTTAGCTGTTACTTGGAAATCTCGGAATAAACCAGTAATTAAAGGCTCATCGGTTGTGTCACCGACATAAGATAATCGTACAAACAATTCATTGGGCTTCAAATTTGTGACCAATGGTTGTGCACTAATCGTTGCGATGGCTTTATCAATATTTGTGGCAGTTTCAATAAATTCTTTGGTTAGTTGTTCATTAGGTTGTGCGAAAATATCAAGCAATGAGCCGCGTTCAATAATCTCACCATCTTGCATGACGGCAACTTTATTGGCGATTTCTTTAACAGCTTGCATTTCGTGTGTAATCAAAACAATTGTTAATCCAAATTCTTTATTCAATTTTTTAAGCAAGGCTAAAATTTGATTAGTTGTTTTTGGATCTAAAGCAGATGTTGCTTCATCGGAAATTAAAATTTCAGGGTCATTTGCTAAAGCACGTGCAATAGCAACACGCTGCTTTTGTCCACCAGAAAGTTGTGAAGGATATTGTTCGGCACGATCTGATAAATCAACAAGTGCTAGTAAATCACGGACTTTTTCAGCTTTTTCTTTTGCTGGTAATTCACTGTTTTGTAGTGCAAAAGCGACGTTTTCTGTGACAGTACGTTCATTGAGCAAATTAAAATGCTGGAAAATCATGCCAATTTTACGACGACGATTACGTAAGTCGTTATTGGTAATGCGTGTTTTTTTAGCACCTTCACTATCAGCTTGGAAAAAAGTTTCATCATTGACAATAACAGAACCACTGGTTGGTTCTTGTAAGAGGTTAATGACACGAACAAGGGTTGATTTACCAGCACCTGAATAGCCCACAATACCGTAAACATCACCACGTTCGACGTGTACTGAGACATTTTTAACGGCTTCAATGGTGCGTTTCTTTTGATGGAAAGTCACATTAATATTATCAAGTGCAATAATGGGATTACTCATAATTCATAACTCCTAATCAGTTCTTTAATCACGTCTATATGTTGATTATAGTCAGTTAGACGAATATTTTCATTTGGGGCATGGTCTAAGGCATGGCTATAGCCAATACCTAAACTAGCGATAGGGGCTTGTAGGGCCTCATGGATATAAAACATAGGACCAGTTCCGGGAGAAGTTGGTATCACTATTGGTTGGGCTTTGTAATAATGGGCAGTGATATCAATAACACGTAAAATTTCAGAATCAGACATGTCACTACGATAACCAGGTTGCCCCAGCGTCTTGGTTACTACTATATCTGACAAACCTTGTTCTTGCAAATGATCTTTGATTCGCTGTAAAGTAACATCTGGATCCATATTAGGCACCAGACGAGCTTCGGCTTTAGCCGTGGCTGTAGCTGGTAAAACAGTTTTAACGCCAGCACTATTATAACCCGACTGAATACCTTCAATGTTGATTGTTGGTTTGAAATAAAGGGTTTCTTTTAAATCATCACCGTTACGATCAGTGTATAGTGGGACTTTAATACCATGTTGCGTAATTAGTGAGTCGCGTGTTAGTGGTAACGCTGCAACGAGTTGTTTCTCTCTCGCGTTTGGTATGGCAATGTCATCATAGAAGTGAGGAACAGCGATGTTACCATGATGATCAAATAAGGACGCAATAGCTTGTGATAAACGCAGTGATGCTGAATCAACAATAGCAGATAACGACGAATGTAAATCATTATTTGCTGTTTTAGCGGTCATGTCAAAGGTAACAATGCCTTTATTACCGCCGAAAATCTCAATTTCCTCATTCACATTTTTACCGCCTGACTCCCAAATAACCAAGTCAGCACTTAAATGATGATGATGTTTAGCCAGGTAGTCGTCTAGATGGCGTGATGAAGTTTCTTCAGATCCTTCGACAATAAAGGTAATGTTTATCGGTAATTGATTATTATGTTCAGTTAAATATTCCGCAATAGCTGACAACCTTGCCGTTAAATTACCTTTATCATCATCAACACCCCGGCCATACAACTTACCATTTTTTTCTGTTAGGGTCCAAGCATCTGTTGCCCACAAATCTAGTGGTTCAGCAGGTTGTACATCATAATGATTATAAATCACAAGCTGCTTAGCATTTGGTACCTTGCTCTGGAAAGTTGCTAGGACGAATGGTGCAAAATAAGTATCGTCATAGATGACATCAGCACCTAATCCACGAAAAGCATCGGCTATGAGATGTGCTGCTTCGGGTAAATAGGCTTCTTTCGCAGAGACACTTGGTATAGCAATCAATTCACGTAATAATTCAATATACTGTTTTCGTATTTCCATGGCTGACTTCCTTTTTAAAAATAATAATTGTTGCAGTATGTACATGACAGATTATACTATCATGTGTTGATATAAAAATTAGAAACTTACTTTTTATAGTCCCATACAGTAATTTGTGATGAACCATAAAGTTTTTTAACAAGATCTTTTGTTTCTTTTGTCTGGAAAGCTTTTACAACATCTTTATAAATGGCTTTATCTTTGTCTTTCTTATTGGCGGCAATAAAGTTGAAGTACTTTTCCGTGTCTTTATTCAGGCCTTCAATATAAATGGCTGAATCAAGGTCTAACTTAGCAGATTTAGCAAAGTTTGTATTGATAACTGCCGCACCGACTTTGGGATCCTTTAGTGATGAAGGTGTTTGTGAAGCGTCTACTGGTGTGACTTTTAAGTTTTTAGGATTAGAGGTGATATCTTTTGGTGTAGCTGTGTTGGTATCTTTAATTTTAAGTAAGCCTGCATCAGCTAAAAGATGAATGCCACGATCTTCGTTGGTAGTATCATTGGCAACTGTAATTTGATCACCGGATTTAATTTCTGATATCTTTTTATGCTGGTTTGAATAAATACGTAATGGGGTAGTCCAAGTATCACCAATTGATACAATATCTGTTTTGTATTGTTTGTTCCAGTTTTCTAAGAATGGGTAGTTTTGGAAAGCGTTTAAATCAATATCGCCATCTGCTAGTGCCTTGTTAGGTTGCAAATAATCTGTGAATTTTTTCGTTTTTAGTGTAATGCCATACTTATCTTTAGCTGTTTTAGTAACAGAATCCCAGATTTCATCTTCGCTTTTACTACCAGACATCACACCAACTGTAACAGTTTTATTATCTGCTGACTTTGATGTACCAAAACTCACATAAGCAACAGCGGCGACCACAACGACTGCAACACCAGCAATAATCCAATTTGTTCTTTTACTCATAAATTTTCTCCTTTTTTACATATAAATATGTCATTTAGTAACTTACTTACTAAAATCAGTATCCCAAGCAGCTAACTCAACACCCTTGTATTCTTTTTGGATGGTATCTTTAGTTGCTTTTGTTTGATAGGCTTTGACGACATTTTTCAATATAGCTTTATCTTTATCTTTTTTGTTAGCAGCAATGATATTGACCCATTGATGTGAATCTTTGTTAATTGGTTCGACATAGATGGCTTTCTTATAGTCTAAGCCAGCTGTATCAGCGTATGTACCATTAACAACAGCACCTTCTACATCTGATAATGAGCGTGCTGTTTGGTCAGCAGCTAGTTCTTTAATTTTCAGTTGCTTAGGGTTTTTAGTAATATCTTTGGCGGTAGCTGTCTGTAAGCCAGACTTTAAATCAATTAATCCTGCTGCCTTTAAGACATACAATGAACGACTTTCGTTTGAAGTGTCATTCGGTACTGCAATTGTGTCACCTTTTTTGTATTCTGACAATTTTTTGTGGGTATTTGAATACAAACGAATGGGTGAGATAACTGTGTCACCGATAGCAACAATGTCGTCACCAGTGGATTTGTTTGATGCATTTAAGAAAGAGTAATGTTGAAAAGCGTTCAAATCAATATCACCATCAGCTAGTGCTTTGTTTGGTTGAGTATAATCTGAAAATTCCTTGAACTTCAAGGTGATACCATACTTATCTTTGGCTGTATTAGCAACAGTTTTCCAAATTTCGGCATCTTGTTTTGAACCTGACATAATGCCTACTTTAACAACTTTATCATCTGATTTGGATGAATTGCGACCTAAAGTAGCATATGCAATGCCACCAATGACGATAACAGCAATACCGCCGATAAGCCATTTACTTGTTTTACTCATTACTATAATCTCCTATACATGTGTCTGTTGTTTAGATTTTAGAAATACGATTAAACAGTAACCAATGCTTTGGTGAGGGACGTGTCATAATTAATAGAAAACAAAAAAACCGCCCTGTATTTAACATACAGAAGCGGCTAAAAAGCGCGTTACCATTCTGAGTTTTAGCCTGTTATTACTAACGAGCTGCTCACTAACCATCGGGTGTCGGGATATGATCCTAACCGAATGGTGTGCCCAGTAACGAGGGCCAAACCGTTGTCAGCTAAATGGTAAACCAATTCGCTAACACCAATCACAGGTCATTTTCGCAGTTGCACGCACACTAATTTTCATCGACCATTAGTTTTCTAAGCTTTGTTTAACTACTACTTTTCTGTTCAACTTGTTTATTTCTAAAATCGTTATCTTTAATCATACTAATCAGCACGTTATTTGTCAACACTTTTATTTTGAATGATCATGGATAATAAAGAAGATAGTAATCAGAACTACACTAGAAACCACCAAGGTTAGTTCTTTAAAGTAGTTTGTTAGAAAAGCGGATATCAGTGCGCCAAATAAAAAAGCGAGGATAATTAATGAAAATAAGCCAGCATTTTGGCGTGCTTTGGGTTCTCTAGTATAGAAAAAAGTAACCAAATTAGCACCAACACTACGTAAATTACCAGTTGACATCACGCTAGTGAATGGGAGACCTTGAACTTTTGGAAAGGCGTCTAATTGAATAGCTAAGAAAAAAGATAATAATGTAATAAAAGCAGTTCCAGATAGGTGGCTACTTAATAATACCACAATAATAATGCCTATTGATTCGACCAGCAGGCTATGTTGTTGTGT
Organism: Leuconostoc carnosum; assembly: GCF_014207505.1. GTDB lineage: Bacteria > Bacillota > Bacilli > Lactobacillales > Lactobacillaceae > Leuconostoc > Leuconostoc carnosum. Next base: position 45,351 of record NZ_JACHGL010000003.1, on the reverse strand, counting down.
GGATAACAGTCCAGGTTTAAAGTTGTGTTTCAAAACACTGTTAAAAGCCGCACCTAATAGAAAGAATACAATCGGTATGATAAAATCCAAAGCATCGAGAAATTGTCCTCTAGCTAAAAAAATGCCAGCTTGAATAATATTACCGGTCTGCAAGCTAGCGAAACGGTCGGCGTGGTATTGAAAGGTATAAGCATCGACAAATCCTGCATTAGTAGCTAGTAATAAAGCTATAGGTAGTCGCTCGTGAATGGGGTGTACAGTACAAATTTCTGACATATTAAAGCACGTAAGCACTTAGTATATGACAATGGTATTAGTCATGAATAGTGCGGTTCCTTCCAAAATTTTTTTACTTTTTTATTTTACGCTAATTCGAGTCTATTTTGGTAATTATAATTAACGATAGCCATTTTGGGGTTTGGTACTCGTATTTTTTATGTAAAAAATCATCTATATTACTGCTTGCGCGGGTGCAAGTGCTTTGGTACAATGAAGTTATGATAATTCCTGAGGGAGTAACTGGCGGTTTTTTCCGCGATAATACCGTCAAAGCAAGTAAGGCTAAAGGCCTTACTTATATCGAACGACAGTTCCGGTACTATCTTAAATAGTGAGACTCATGTAAATGGCTGGTGCGTAATCGTTTCAGCCCATTTATGTGAGCTTTTTTATTTGAAGTGAGACACAGGAGTAAAGCCGCAACAGGCGTAGGAGGAATTTTATGGCAGACAAGCCATTATACAATCAAGATAATGCGACAGTATTGTCAGATTTACAGACAGAGGCACAGTCTGGATTAACAAGTTCGGAAGCAGCAAATCGTTTAGAAAAGAATGGGCCTAACCAACTAAACGAAGCAAAATCAACTTCATTGTTTGAAAAATTTATCAATCAATTTAAAGATTTTATGATTATTATTTTATTGGTTGCTGCTTTAGTAGCGGCATTTACCGGTGAATTAGTTGATGCTGTTTTTATTTTAGCTATTGTTATTATTAATGCCGTATTTGGTGTTTTTCAAGAAGCTAAGGCTGAAAATGCTATTAATGCGCTGAAGGAAATGTCAACACCAAATGCTAACGTTGTTCGTGATGGCAAAGACATGTCGGTAAAGTCAACAGAGTTAGTTGCTGGTGACATTGTAAGCTTGGAGGCTGGAGATATTGTTCCAGCTGACCTACGTTTTATTAAAACAGTTTCCTTACAAATTGAAGAAGCTTCCTTAACTGGTGAATCCGTTCCGGTAGATAAGGTATCTGACGTGTTGTCCGATACAGATTTACCATTAGGTGATCGGACTAATCTTGGTTTCATGAATACAAACGTGACTTATGGTCGTGGTATTGGTGTGGTAACAGGCACTGGTATGCACACAGAAATTGGTCATATCGCTGGTATGCTTGAAAAAGCCGATGATACAAAGACACCACTACAAGAAGATTTGATGAAATTAGGTCGTGTCCTTACTTATTTGATCTTAGGTATTGCCGCTGTGACATTTGTTGTCGGTATTCTTCGTGGTAAAGAGACAATTATTGATATGTTGTTAACATCAATATCTCTTGCTGTTGCCGCTATTCCTGAAGGTTTGCCAGCTATTGTGACAATCACATTGGCACTTGGTACAACACGCATGGCTGCCCGTAATGCGTTAATTCGTAAGTTGCCAGCTGTTGAGACACTTGGTTCAACTGAAATTATTGGTTCAGATAAGACAGGTACATTGACACAGAATAAGATGACTGTGGAAAAACTTGTTGTTAATGCTGAAGTATCTGATGCGGCTACAACCGAAGAGTTAACAGGGACGTATGCCCGGTTGGCTGATATACTAGCTTTAAATAATGACACTAAACGTACAGATAATGGTTATGTTGGTGATCCAACAGAAACTGCTCTAATTGCGTTTAATGAAAACCATAAACGTGATATTGATAAGTTATTTACTGATATGCCACGTTTATCAGAAATTCCCTTTGATTCAGAGCGTAAACTAATGTCAACAGTGCACCCTGCACCAGAAGGCTATATCATTACGGTTAAAGGTGCGCCAGATGAATTATTGAAGCGTGCAACGCAAATTGAAATGAATGGTGAAGTTGTCACATTGTCAGAAGATATTCGAGCTAAATTGTTGTCAATTAACTCGGATTTAGCAACGCAGGCTTTACGTGTGTTGGGATTTGCTTATAAGCTAAGTGATAAAGTACCTATTCCTGATGACATGACATCTGAACTTGTTGAAAATAACTTGATTTTTACTGGTTTCGTTGGCATGATTGACCCAGAACGTCCAGAAGTGGCACAAGCTGTCGCTGAAGCTAAGGCAGCCGGTATTCGTCCGATGATGATTACAGGAGATCACCGTGACACAGCCGCAGCAATTGCAATGCGTTTAGGTATTTTGGATGAAGCAGACAAAGAGACAGCTGTTATATCTGGTTCTGATTTAGACAACATGACAGACGAAGAGTTTGCTGCAAATGTGCACAAGTATAATGTTTATGCACGTGTTGCACCAGAACACAAAGTTAAGATTGTTAATGCTTGGAAAAACAAAGGCAAGGTTGTGGCGATGACTGGTGATGGTGTGAATGATGCGCCTGCACTAAAAGCAGCTGATATTGGTATTGCTATGGGAATCACTGGAACCGAAGTGTCTAAGGGTGCTTCTGATATGGTGCTAGCAGATGATAACTTTGCTACCATTGTTCACGCTGTTGAAGAAGGACGTAAGGTTTTTGCTAACATCCAAAAAGCGTTGCAATACTTGCTAGCATCTAACTTGGCTGAAGTCATTTCTATCTTTGTTATGACATTATTAGGCTGGAACATTTTAGCACCAATCATGATTTTGTGGATTAATTTGGTGACTGATACTTTGCCAGCTATTGCATTAGGTATTGAGCCAGCTGAAAAAGATGTTATGTCCCACCAACCACGTGGTCGTACTGCTAGTTTCTTATCTGGTGGTGTTGGGCCTGCAATTATGTGGCAAGGTGTATTGCAAGCGGTTATCGTTTTGTCAGTTTACGGTTTTGCTTTGGCCTATCCCGTACACGCGGGTGATCATTTGGCGCACCAAGATGCGTTGACAATGTCATTTATGACACTTGGTTTGATGCAAATGTTTAATGCCATTAACGTTAAATCAGTTTATGGCTCAATGCTTGGTCCGCAAGCATTTAAAAATAAGAGTTTCAACTGGGCGTTGTTGGGATCATTGTTAGTGATGTCTGCGGTTGTGGTCATTCCTGCGTTGAACCCGCTCTTTCACGTATCTCATTTGGATACCTACCAATGGGCAATTGTATTATTTGCAGGTATTAGTATCATTTTGATTGTTGAATTGGTAAAATTGATACAACGTACAATTTTCAAAAAAGGACATAAGAATATTGCCAAAATTTAATCCAAAACAAGCACAAGCTTACATGAAAACTTTGCAGGTTGTGTTAACAAATACAGAAGAAACAGCCACACATGTGGAACCATTTTTTACAAAATTGGATGATGCTAAAACAGCAGATAAGATTTCAGAAATACCTGCTGCTGAATTTGCAGAAATCAAAGCAGAATTTGAAGATGCAGTAGAAAATTATCGTCACAATGCTGAGCAGTTAAACCAAGCTGTCGCGCCTGTTCGGTTATTGGGAACGCACAAATCACTGGCTGCTGCTTACACATACTACGCTGATGCAACAGAATTAATGGCAGATGCTGTTATTGTATCTGAACAAAAGATTGATGATGCCAAGTATGAAAAATCTGAAGAAGAACAAGGTCTATACCTTGGGAAAATTCAAACAGCAGTGTCAAAAATAATGAATTCACACATGTGAACACGAAAATAAGCTATAAATAAAAGAGCAACTAGATTTAATCTGGTTGCTCTTTTATTTTGCATCTTCTGGGTTAACACCATAAACTTCTATATGAAAGCCTGTAATATTTAGCCCACTAACTTCACGGGCTGCTTTAAAAAGCGGCTCAACATCAAAATTATCAGCATCAATAATTTCTTTAGTCACATTATTAATAATGTGATAATGTGGTTCACCATAGAAATCATAATGCCTTTTTTCATCTTGATGTGTATCAATCACAATGACGATACCATCATCGACAAATTTATCAAGGGTATTATAAATCGTGGCTAAACTAATATCCGTTAAATCAGCATGAATCATCTCTGCTGTTGGATGCGTTTTGTGTGTCATTAAATATTTTAAAATTGATAAACGCTGGAAAGTGATTTTAAAACCGTGACTTTGCAGTATTTCGCGAGCATTTTTATCATCCATGGCACACCTCCTAATGTTTAATATTATACCATGTAATCTAGAATATTTCTAATTAACTTGATTTATGACTTAAAGTTTGGTATAAATAAGACTAGAATAATTCTAAAGGGGGAGAAGATGGACAAGCAAAGTTTAATGCAACGAAACAATATTATTCGTGCAGCGGTTATGGGGGCTAATGATGGTATTTTGTCTGTTTCTGGTATTGTTTTAGGTGTAGCGGGTGCCACAAGTCATACTGATACAATTTTGTTAGCAGGTTTTGCAGGTATGTTGGCTGGTACGGTTTCAATGGCGATGGGTGAGTATGTTTCTGTCAGTTCGCAACATGATGCGCAAGAACGTGTACGTCGAGAACAAATGGCTGCGCTGGCAAATGATTATGATAGTGAATTTACTTTTGTGAAAGAAAAATATGAAACGGCGGGTATCTCAACGCATTTAGCGCAACAAGCCACACAAGAAATGATGGCACAAGATCCATTAGTTACGACTGTACGAGAGCGTTATAATTTTACGTTGGATCATGAATTAAGTGCCAAGGGTGCAGCATTTGCTTCGTTAGTGAGTTTTCCAGTGGGATCTATTTTACCAATGGTCGCCATCTCTATGACACCCACCAGTTTGCGTGAAATTACTACTTTCTTAGCGGTTATTGTTGCTTTAACGTTGACAGGTTATGCATCTGCTGTATTAAATGGTGCGAACAAAACGCGGGCGTCAGTTCGTAATGTCATTGCGGGTGTCTTTACAATGGCTATCACATTTGCGATAGGATCGTTGTTTAGATAAAGAGGGGGAATGAGTGTTGAACTCATTGTTAACAAAGAATGGATATAAAAATTAGACAAAATAATAAATCAAAAAAAGAACACATGACAATGGATGAAAAGCTAAATGCTGTTCGTGCCGGTGTGTTAGGTTCAAATGATGGTATTTTAACAGTTGTCGGTGTGTTGTTTTCTGTTGCTGCAGCTACAACAAATAGTTTTGCAATTTTTATTGCTGGCTTAGCTGATTTATTAGCCTGTGCCTTATCAATGGCCTCTGGTGAATATGCATCAGTTAGTTCACAATCAGATAGTGAGAAAGTTGTTGTTGAACAAGAACGAGAGCTATTGAAAACAGACTTTGCCAGTGAACATAAAACAGTTGAAAATTTTTACGTTGATCGTGGTGTGACGCGTCATACAGCAGTACTTATTGCAGATGAACTACTATCAAAAAGTCCATTAGAAACAATGCTTAGCGTTAAATACGATATTACGTTAGGACATTATTTGAATCCTTGGTCTGCTGCTTGGGCATCATTATTTAGTGCGGCGCTCGGTGGTATATTTCCGTTAGCTGCGTTGATTTTGTCACCAGTGCGTTATCAATTCATAGCCACAATTGGCGCTACGGTTGTAGCAGTAGCTTTAACAGGCTTTTTAAGTGCTTCAATGTCAAATGGTTTAGTAAAACGAGCAATGCTACGCAATGTTATCATTGGTTTGGTAACAATTATGATCCACTATGGCGTTGGAAAAATATTTTAAACACAATTCCAACAATATTTAGTCAATATTTGGCATAATAGAGGTATGATTAATCAAGTAAAACAATATTGGCGGGTACTAGATACGCGTTTTAAACTGTCAACATTAGGTGAAATGTTCTCACGATCCCAAGTCGGATATGTGGGACCTACTTTTGCTTATTATGTGATTTTGACGGTTTTCCCAATTGTGATATCTGCAGGTATTATTATTTCAATTACTAATGTCAGCCAAACGAGCTTAATTACGGCAGTAGAAAATGTATTGCCAAGTAACATTGAAACGGTATTATTGCCAATTTTAAAATCAGTTTTGTCATCACAGAGCACATCGTTACTGTCGTTGTCTGTTTTGTTTACATTGTGGACCGTTTCGCGTGTGATTGCTGTTTTTAGAAAATCTTTTAATATGATTTCAGATGTTGATGAACGGATTAGTGATCTATTAACTCGGCTCTGGTCTTTTATTTGGTTATTGGTTATCATTGCCGTATTTGTTGCGTTAATGATTGGTAGTAATATTTTGACACTTGTTATTCAAGTTTTGCCAAATAACGATTTGACCCATTTTTTGCAACATCAATCACGATGGTTTATCTGGATTGGTATGTGGGTTGCGTTGGTGATGTTGAATTATTTTTTACCAACAAAGGCAGGGAGAGCACCAGTTCGCTTTGTTTTGGTTGGTAGCATAATTGAGCTGATCATGTTAAATTTACTGAATATTGGATTTACATGGTACGCCAAAATTGGTATTAGACAATACGATTTTTACCAATCAATGAGCTCAATTATCGTATTATTGATTTGGTTAAATCTTATTGCGACGATTTTAGTAGCAGGCTTCGTTTTGATTAAGTGGATAACACTTCTTCAACTTGATGATGAGACACGTTTGAGAATACCTAAAAAAAGTTGAGAGAGTAATTTAAATGTTTGAAGCGAGTGATTTTGAGATTTTTGATGAACAAACGTTAGCCGGACGCATGGCATTAATTCGCGATGTGATTGATCCAAAATTTGAGCAATTTGCTGAAATTGCTTTGCCTATTTTGAATCAGGATGGGCAAAGTTGGTTTGCTCATATTGCTAAGCATCTTCGTCGTACAACTTATGCTCCGGATAATACGTGGGTAGCTTTTGCACCAAATAAACGCGGCTATAAAATGATGCCGCATTTTGAATTAGGTATATGGGCAGATCATATATATTTATACTTAGCTGTTGAAGAGAACATGAAACCCAAGCAAACAGCGCCAATAGTTAGTAAATTAACAGCTGTTAGCCCAATGATTGCTAATTTACCAGAGCAATTTGTGATTAGTCAAGACCACATGGTGAATCAGAACGTGCCTTTATCGGCTTATGAAGCGACTGTATCGCGTTTTGAAAATGTGAAACACAGTGAGGTTTTAATTGGGATCAAAATTATGCGTGGTGATGCATACTTAGGGACATCAGCTGTTACAGAAAAGTTGATTTCAGCATTAAAAACCTTGCTGCCAATTTATGAAAAATTAAAATAAAAACAGTCATTGCTGGTACTCAAGCAATGACTGTTTTTACTTGTAGATAAGCAACATCGACAAGGCAAGTAGTAAAACATAGCCCATGTGTTGCCAATTACCAATTTTAGCTTTTACAAATTGTAAAACAAAGGCTAGCAGGCTAAATAGGATGATAAAGATAGTACTCAAGGCAACAGTGTGGCTAAATAAGGCTACCCAGAACAAACCTAATGTCAAAATACTGAGTTTACGACCATCAGGATTAGGCATCAAAATAGGTGTGAAATAGAAACCAAAACCTAAAAACATAGGTACGAGTTGCCATAAAAAGCGCTGTGTCAGAAAGCTGTTTTGTATGTAAAAGATGGCGACAGGAATAGTAAATGTTGCGAGTACACTAAGCAATAATAAGCCCATCCAGTTTTGTAAACCAAGCCATGACTGCTGAATGGCAATCAAGAAAATACTCAAAATGAGTAACAAAAAGAATATTTCTTGGCGTGTTTGAATCAGTGAACTAAAGGTAAATAAAATACTTAAACCAAAGAATAAGTAGCTAAGTAAACTACGAAAATTCTGAGTGAGCATTAATGTTACACCAATGGCTATGGTTAACGTATAGCCGAATAAGGGTAAGACTTGTGATGTAATTGAAGAGCCAAGTAAGGCCTTGGTGTGCAGTAAAGGTTGACGCCACCAAATGATATTTAAGCTAATGACGATAACAATGAGTGGTACCCATCGTCGCCAATCAAATAAACCAGCAGGCGTAAAACTTTCATAGCTACGTTTTGCTTGTGGATTTGATGTCAGACGGTGTGGCATTGGGCGACCGTCAGGTAATTGATATGATTTTTGTTGATAATTACTTTCCATAAGTAATATTGTACCTCATAAATAAATGAATGTTGCATTTTTTCTTTAGCTCTGCTATTCTTAAAGTACAATTTAAAAACAGCTATCAAGAGCAGGCGAGTGATACAGCACGATGACCCTGCACCAACCGGTTTTAAAGTGACCGACAAAGTGTTTATAAGAAGATAATAGCCATTAATGATTATGGCGTGTTTTATTCTGATAAGCCTCTGTTACACTTTAACCAAGGTGGTCCATCTGTATAGATAGTCGTCACGTTAGCGCGTACCGACTATTTGTTGGTTCGCGCTTTTAATTTGCGACAATCTAGCTTTTTTATTTTGAAATTTTAGGAGGATCATGTCAATCATGACAAAATTTTTTACTTCAGAATCAGTTTCAGCTGGGCATCCTGATAAGATAGCGGATCAAATAGCTGATGCTATTTTGGATGCTGTTTTAGAACAAGATCCACATGCGCGTTCAGCAGTAGAGGTGACTACTTCTACTGGCGATGTGTCAATATTTGGTGAATTATCAACAACAGCTTACGTTAATATTCGTCAAATCGCTACTAATACTATCCGTGAAATTGGTTATAATCAAGCTGATTTAGGTTTTATGGCGGATTCAGTTAACGTTTCAAATAGAATTGTTGAACAGTCAGGTGATATTGCTCAAGCTGTTGATAATGCTGATGATGACCCAGACCAGCTAGGCGCTGGTGATCAGGGAATGGTATTTGGTTATGCGACGAATGAGACGGATTCTTATATTCCGTTAACTTTGGCATTGTCACATCGTTTAATGCGTAAAATTCGTGATGTTCGTGAAGATGGCACATTAGCTTATTTGCGTCCTGATGCTAAGGGTGAAGTCAGTGTGGAACTTGATGATAACAACAAAGTTAAGCGTATTGCTGCTGTTGTTTTGTCAACACAACATGATGAAGAAGTAACCTTAGAGCAATTACGTGCTGATGTCCGTGAGTTTGTAATTGATAAAGTATTGCCACAAGACCTAGTTGACGAAAATACTATCTATTATATTAACCCTTCTGGTCGTTTTGTCTTAGGTGGTCCGCAAGCCGATTCTGGATTGACAGGTCGTAAAATTATTGTTGATACTTACGGTGGTGCAGCGCATCATGGTGGTGGTGCTTTTTCTGGTAAAGATGCAACTAAAGTTGATCGTTCAGCTGCTTATTTTGCACGTTATGTGGCAAAGAATTTAGTTGCTGCTGGTGTAGCTGATAAACTGGAATTACAGGTTGCCTATGCTATTGGGGTTGCTCAACCAGTTTCATTAAATGTTGATACTTTTGGTACAAGTAAAATAGATGAAAATAAAATCAACGATATTGTTGCTGAATTGTTTGATTTTCGTCCATTGGCCATTATTAATCAGTTAAACTTGCGTCGTCCAATTTATAAGCAAACAGCTGCCTTTGGGCACTTTGGTCGTACAGATATTGATTTACCTTGGGAAGCGTTAGATCAGGTAGATAAAATCAAAGCACTGTTTTAATTTTTGATTCGTGCAATATGTTAAAATAAGATATGGCTAAAAAGCAATCCACAATACAATTTTTACTTTTAGGTATGGCAATTGGTGAAAGTATGACACAACTTTCTAATAGCCAACAGACCATTTTACTCAATGATTCTAAGTCATTTCAGAGTGAATTGCATTGGGGCACGCAGACTAGTTTATCTTTAACAACTGTTGCCAGTTTAGCACGCGGGTATCAGTTAGTTGATGTGATGAATCATTTTCAAAATTGGTACAAGAAGAGACAATTCGCACCAGAAAAAACATTACAACGAATCGATGCCATTACAAAACGTGCGATTGATAATTATATCAAAAATCATGATGCACTCTCATCTGGTATTTTAGAAGATACGGCTGATAGTGAAAATATTTTAGCTAGAATGTTACCAGTTGCGCTCTACTTACACCATGAATATGGGGTATCGTTTATTAATGATGAAGTGGCCATGCTTACCTTGCACCGTATTGCCGGGTTAACACACAATGACGAGGGTGCGCTGGTAAGTGTTGGTATGTTGAGTCTGATTGTGAGTCAGATATTAGATGGACAAGAGTTACAAGATGCTGTGGAAAATGGATTGGCGTTTGGTTTCGAATATTATTCAAGACATAAAGTATTTGAATCAGAGCTCAAAGCATTTGAAAAGTTAAATTTACCAGATTTTGCTAATATTGAATTTGGCAGTGTAGGCCTTGATGGGCGTAGTTCAAGTGCACTAGAAGCAATTATCTGGGCTTTACTTAATAGTCATAATTATAAGCAGGCCATTCAGAATGCATTTTTTCATGGGCATGCTAACAATGTTGTGCCTGCGGTTGTAAGTGCAATTGCGGCTATTGTTTATCGTGATGAGTGGTTTATCGATACGAGTCAACATTTAACATCGCGCAAATTAATTATGAGTGTCATTAATCAAGCAGAAAGATTAGGCAGATTTAATTAGAGAATATAAAAACACCGTATGGTAGTGATTACACTGCCATACGGTGTTTTTATAGCCAGAAAGGGTATTCTTGATGATTAACTGTGAACTCATAGGTACCAATACCTAAATTTTCACCATCAATTTGACTGGGTTGAATATTGCGCACATGTATTTGTGCATTGGGTAATAATTTGATGTGATGAACAGTATGAAATTTAAGATGGCTACCATCTTTTTTGAGTGCAGCAAACATGCGCAAAAATTTAAAGAATGACATTTTTGCGGCAATAACAATATCCAATTGTGTTTCGTGTAAGTCTGCACCGGGCAAAATAGCAATGCCACCACCAAAGTACGGCTGATTAGTCAACGCGACCAAGAATGCGCTGGGTATCTGAATATATTGATCACCATTGATAATGGTCATTTGGAAAGCCTCTTGATGTGTAAAAGCTGATAGGATTGCCGGTAAATAACTCATACTACCTAAGCCAATAGCATTGAGATAATGTTTTAATTTACTGTTATTTGTAAGAGACACAACAGCAGCATCTAAGCCAATACCGAGACTATTGATAAAATACTTTGTTGTTTGTCGCGGAATATCACCATCAATCCGACCAATTGTCAAAATTTGAGATTGATGGACAGATTTTAAATGGTGTAAAGCTTCAGAGGCTGAACCGATGTGGGCACCACGAGCAAAATCATTGCCAGAACCAGTTGGAATATAGGCGAGAGGAATCGCCACTGCACGAGAGGCTTGTAGTAAGCCATTTAGCGTCTCATGTAAAGAACCGTCACCACCAATTACTAGAATGACTGCTTTATTGTCCTGAAGGGTCTTCGCAAAGTGCTTCGCCAATTGTACGGCATGTCCACGATACTTTGTATCATGCCAAGCAACAATATTTGGCATTTTTTTGACATCATTTATAATATTTGATTGTTCCCCGCCACCTGCACAAGGATTGTTAATCACGTAAAAGTTAGGCATATTCTGCTATTTCTTTCAATAAAAATTAGTTTCATTGTAACAAAAAAGCCCGTTAAGGGCTATCATAAATATTATTTAACCTAAGAAATGACGAAGTTGTGCCATACGGTTAATCAAAGCAGTAATAGCAATTGAAGAACCTTCTTTGATTTGAACAACTTGAAGTGCAATTTCTGCGTGTTGTTGTTGTTCGCGTGTTTTAGGACCGATTTCAAGATTGAAAATATCTTTCATGATCATAATATCGCGTGCCACATCTGCCCAAGCTGAGCTGTGTGTTTTTAAAATTTCTAAAGCGTCAAGGTTAACATAGTTGGCGAGTTCACGGAAGTCGTCTGCCATACTTGGATAATGTCGGACAAATGTCTCTAAGTGACTTGGTTTTAAGTTTTTCAATGCACGACCAAAACCAATAAATTCGGGTGGGACACCAATTGAATAAAAAGCACCAGTAAAGTTAATCGCACGTGGTAACTCAATACCATCTACTGAACGTGAATAGCCAAGAACACCAACGTGTTGACGGCGGTCACGTCGTTTAGGAAATGCTTTGAAAATTGGCTGCATGTCTGGCACGAGTTGATCAAGCGTGTGTGCATAAAACTCTGCAGATTCTTCAGCAACTTCTGTCAAGATTTTTTGATCAGCTGCTGAAATTTTTAATGGTTCAACCACAGGCAATTGTGCTTTTAATTCAGTAATGGCTGCTGTAACTTCTTCAAGCGGGAAATCATAACGGAAGGCTGATTGCACAGTAGCTGTACGAACGCCGGGGAATTCTTTAAGGTAGCGTTGAATACGCTTTGGCGACAAACCACCACGGAAAATAGCAGATCCAGTACCCGAAATAGGGTATATCTCAATGTTTTCTTCTTGGGCAAATTCATGCAAACGTGCAATAGCAAGTTTATTACCGGTAATTGAACTCATGAAACCAGCTGTTAGAGCTGAATCAGAACCAGCCAAGAAGACACGTAGATATTTTGGTCGGAAGCCAAAATGTTCTTCATGTAACTTCAAGTAAGTTTTTAGAATTTCAGGGGCGTGTAATTGTGTATTGAAGTCTTCGAACAAAGGAATCATTTCGATGTAAGGATTATTTTTATCTGACTTCGTAAACTCTACTGACTTGAATTTAGCTAATTTTTCGAACAAAATTTGCATTTCAATGAGTTGGTCAGCGCGCTGAGTCATTGGTAAGATAGTTTCAAATAATGGTCGTTGATCAAACCCTAAGTCATGTGAAAAATCTTCTGAACTTAGAATTGCTGTCATGGCTTGCATCAAATTGTAGCCTTTTTCTTCCCAAATATTTGGGAAACGGAAAGTAAGAAACTTATCTCTTCCGATTTGATGTGATTTAAAATAGTCATATTCTGTGCTAAATAAACGATCTATAACGGCAGCATCTGCGTGCTTACCTTCCCAATCCCACATATATTCGTCAACATCAAGCTCACTGAAATTCTCGAAGGCCTCGTTCATTTCGCGATAGGCGCTAATAAAGGGTTGTTGTGAAGAATCCCAGAACGGTGCATTAGCGTTATCTGGATGCTGGGTACCCATAATTGAAGGTATTTTTCGTTGTGCCATGATAGCTCCTTAATCTTGTACTTATACTATTCTAACATAAGCGTTAAAAATAAAAAAAGTAGATTCTAGGTTTTAACCGAATATTATGTTCGATTTTCCATTAACGTTCGTTAATTTAACATATCACGCTATGATAAATTTTAAAAATAAAAAACCACTGACCAACGCTATAATTAATTTAGCGGGAAAGTGGTTTTTTATTTATATCATAATGAGCATTGGTAAAATCATTGGTTTACGAGCGGTTTCCTTGAAAAGGAAACGCGAAAGGTCATCAATGACTGCTTGACGAATATCAGCTTCGCTAGCATTAGCATTATTCATCACGCGGCGCATTGTACTAAATATGATACGGCGTCCTTCGTTAATGAGGTCACCTGACTCACGCATGTAGACAAAACCACGTGATAAGATATCAGGTCCAGATAAAATTTCTTTTTTCTTGAGGTTAATTGTCGCCGTGACAACAACTAAACCATCTTGTGATAGCTTTTGACGATCATGTAAGACAACCGATCCAATGTCGCCAATACCTGAACCATCAATATAAGTATCATCACCAGGAAAATGACCAGCAACACGAGCATTTTCACCATCTAGTGCTAAGACATCACCATTACCTAAAATAAAAGTATGATCTTCTGGAATATCTAATTCATGAGCCAGTGACGCATGAACTTTTAACATACGATATTCACCGTGAACTGGCATGAAATATTTTGGTTTCATTAAAGCAAGCATCAACTTTTCTTCTTCTTGGCCACCATGACCAGAAGTATGAATGTTGTTAACTTTACCGTAGATGACGTTAGCACCGCCTTCTTCAAGTTTGTTAATCACAGCATTGACTGAAGCTGTGTTACCAGGAATTGGAGAAGAGGAGAAGATGACATTATCTTTTGGCTTCAGGCGAATTTGTTTATGGGTACCTTCGGCAATTCTTGCAAGGGCAGCCATCGGTTCACCTTGAGAACCAGTTGATAAGATCAAAAGTTCGTCATCTGGAATATGTTTGATTTCAGATTGTTCAACAAGCATATCATCTGGTATTTCCAAGTAGCCAAGGGCACGGCCATTTGTTACAGCTGATTCCATTGAACGGCCAAATACAGCGATTTTACGTCCGTGTGAAATTGCTGCATCTGTTGCCATACGCACACGGTTCATATTTGACGCAAATGTTGCAAATATGATACGACCATGTTCGATTTTATCAAAAATACGATTAACAGATTTCGCAACCCACGCCTCTGATTTAGTCCATTCTGGTCGTTCAGCGTTGGTTGAATCACTCATCATAAGTAATACACCATTTTCACCGATACGTGCCATTGACCAAAGGTTAGGTGGCTGCTTTGTTGTTGGTGTCAGGTCAAATTTAAAGTCACCAGTTTCCACAATTGTACCAACTGGTGTATGAACTGCAACACCAAAAACATCAGGTATTGAATGGGTTGTGCGGAAGAATTCGACAGATAGTTTGTCAAATTCTAAGACAGTCCCATCTGTAATTTCGTGTAGTTCAACACGATTAAGCATCTGCTTTTCTTCAAGTTTATTCTTGATTAAAGCCATGGCTAATGGGCCAGCATACACTGGAACATTAACTGCTTGTAAAAAGTAGGCGATTGCACCGATATGGTCTTCGTGTCCGTGGGTGATAACCAGTGCCTTCACGCGATCAATATTATCGACTAAATAAGTATAGTCAGGAATGACGTAGTCGATACCAAGTAAGTCGTCTTCCGGGAACTTAATACCCGCGTCGACAACGATAATTTCATCTTGATATTCAATACCGTACGTATTCTTACCGATCTCGCCTAAACCGCCTAGCGCATAGACTGCGACTTCGTTAGATTTAATATCTACAGAATATGTCATAGTTAGAATGTTGTAATTTCGAAGCTAGGGTTGGCTTTTTCGTAAGTTAAAGCCTTGTCACTTAATTCTTCGATGAACTCCACATTATAAGTTGTGTTGCTTTCAATAATTTCCCGTGCTTGTGGCATACTTTCTGCGGACAAGTAAAGTGAAACAGTTGTTTCACGCTTGGGGTTACGTTCAGGGTGTGCTTGATAATAAACTTTGTAAATCATATTGCCTCCAATAGTAGTAATTTTAATTTGTCACGGACGAAAACCTATATAATAGTGTACCACATAGCGCATTAAAACGGGAGAAATGTCTGATTATGGACTTGAAAAAGGCATAAAATATTGTTAAATTGATATCAAAGGATATGTATATGACAGTTAAATCAATAACGGTGTTCATGGGAGCACAGTGTGGAAATAATGTAAAATATGGTGACATCGCTGAAGAAGTTGGTCAAATGATTGCTGAAAAGCATCTGCGTTTGGTTTATGGTGGTGGTCGAGCAGGATTAATGGGACTGACTGCACGTAGTGCGATGACATATGATGGTGAAGTTTTAGGTATTTCACCAAGAAATTTGGCTGAAGATTCGATTGAAGCTGATGAAATTACTACGCTTATTAAGGTGGATACGATGTCTGAGCGTAAGCAACTACTAATGGATAATGCCGATGCTTTTATTGTATTACCTGGTGGATTTGGTACGCTAGAAGAGCTAGCTCAAGTTATTAGTTGGAACCGCATTGGATTGCACGCCAAGCCATTAATTTTGTTAAATATTGATGGTTTTTATGATGGTTTATGGCAGTGGATAATAGATAGTGTCCATCATGGATTTGTAGATGACCATGATTTGGAATATATTCAAATATTTACCACAACAAAAGCGGCATTAGATTACATTGATCAATTTTAGATGTTATCTTTTGCTTAGCAATCATAAGGTATATTGAGAATAGAAAGGGCGTTAACTGATGGCTCATTTGGAGCTGATGGCAGAATTTATTAATATTTATATGTCAGCATTGAAAAATCTAGAAAAATTAATTTCACAGCCAACAAGTGAGTTCGGCGTGTCATTTGAACAATGGCTGATTATGTCTTCGGTAGCGGCAAGTTCAGTACCTTTAACAATGACTGAAATTGCGACAGAACGTGGTGTGACTAAAGGTGCGATTGCACGCCAATTAAAGCCGCTTTTTGAACGAGACTATCTCAAACAGTCGCATGATGACCAGGATCGCCGTCGTGTCTTATTATCTTTAACAGTGGAAGGGCAACGAGTCGAAAAAATTGTGACGCAACGTGTGGGTGCGCGATTTGATAAGTGGTTAGATATATATGGGCTGGATGAAGGGCGTGATTTATTAAAGACATTTCACCGTTTAAATCAATTGATTATCCAACCAGAACTTAATAAAGGAAAAGATTGAGGGATATCAGCTTTTGTGGTATGATTTAAAATAGTCTGAAAACGGTAATTAGTGCCGTTTTCTGTTATAATAAACTATATTATTAATAAAAGAGGATACTAATCATGGCAATTGGCATGAACAACTTGAAGAATGGTTTGACTATTGAATATTCAAACTCAATTTGGCGTGTTTTGGACTTTCAACACGTTAAACCTGGAAAAGGTGGGGCTTTCGTTCGTTCGAAGTTAAAGAACTTGCGCACTGGCGCAGTTAACGAAGTGACGTTCCGTCCTGGTGACAAGTTTGAACAAGCTGATATTACAACACGTCCTATGTCATATTTATTTGCCGAAAATGATGGTCGTGTTTTCATGGATGTTGAAACATACGAACAAGTTAATTTACCAGACGATAAGATTACTTCAGCATTGAAGTTCTTATTGGAAGGTATGGAAGTTAAGATTACTATGTATGGTAATGAAATTTTAGGTGCTGAATTACCATCAACAGTGACTTTGAAAGTGACTGAAACACAACCAGGTATTAAGGGCGCAACAGCTACTGGTTCAGGAAAGCCTGCAACTGTTGAAACTGGAGCAACAATTACTGTGCCTGACTTCATTAATGAAGGCGAAACAATTATTGTTAACACAGAAGATGGTTCATACAAAGGTCGCGCCTAATAATTATTCCCTAGCCTAAAGTGTGAGCATGCCATTTTTTAATAACAATTATCAAAAAAATAAAATGTCAACATGTCGCATGATTCTGTGGCAGGGGAGCATAGGTGGAAAGTTCCCCAGTGGAACTTTTTATTTTACTAAAGAATACTTTCGAGGATGGAATAATGGCCAGAGAAATCAAGCATAACAAGCAAAATACAAAAAATATTATTTTGGCAACAGAAAGTCAGGTTGTGGGAACGACACAAGTCACGCCAGAAGTGATTGAAGTGATCGCACAAATTGCTACACAAGAAGTGCCGGGTGTTTATTCAATGCGTGGTAAACTATCTGATCGTTTCACTAGTGCTTTTGGTTCAAATGCTCGAGGTAAAGGGGTTGAATTGACGCAAACCGAAGATGGTTTGATGATTGATGCTTATGTCTTTTTACAATACGGTGTAGCCGTTCCTAAAGTTGCGCTTGCGATTCAAAATGCGATCCGATCACAAATTGCATCGACAGCAGATCTTAGTATTACGCAAACTAATGTGCACGTCAGCGGCATTATTCCTGAAAAAGTACCCAGTGAAATTGACCCTAATAACTTATTTGGTAAAACAGAAACGACTGAGGTGGTCGATTAATGGCTAATTTAACACGGCATGAGGCACGCCAAGCAGCGTTCCAAATTTTATTTGCTCTTGAAAAAGACCCACAAAACAATAACATTGATGATTTATATGATATTGTTTTAGAAGGGAAAGATTTTGATGACTATTTACCACGATTAATTAATGGTGTGTTGGGTACAAAATCTGAATTGGATGAACAAATTACAGCGCATTTAGCTGATGGATGGGCAATTAACCGTATTAACAAAGCAGATTTGGTTATTTTACGTTTAGCGATTTATGAATTAACGAATCAATTGGTACCTTATAAAGTGGCGATTGATGAAGCCTTGATTTTAGCTAAAACTTTTGCTGACGAAGACGATCGTAAGTTTGTTAACGGTATGTTGAAAAACTTTGTTTTAGTTGATGGATCAACAACTGAATGATATATTAAAAGCCGCCAAGCGGCTTTTTTCTTATGTTATACTTAAAAGTGTTGTCATTATATTACTAAGCAACAGTATTTATTGAATAATCTAAATAACAAAAAATGAAACCGAAGAAAACGGAGGAATGCGTAAAGCTACGGATGTATTAATACATAGAAATACTAATATCTAGCATTACGTGTAA
The DNA here is from genome assembly GCF_014207505.1 of Leuconostoc carnosum. GTDB lineage: Bacteria > Bacillota > Bacilli > Lactobacillales > Lactobacillaceae > Leuconostoc > Leuconostoc carnosum. Next base: position 26,872 of record NZ_JACHGL010000003.1, on the reverse strand, counting down.
ACATAACATGGCAATTTATGATTTAACAAAAACACCAGCTGATAGCTACGATTCACATACGCATTTGAATGATGATAAACTTTTTCATGATGTGCCCGCCTATATTGGCCGTGCAAATGAATTTCGTGTGATGGAGATGAATATTGTTGGGTATGATGCATTGGCTAACGAGCGTGCCTTAACCATTGCACAGGCACATGACAATATTTATGCTGTACTTGGTTTTCAACCAGAAGATACAATGGCATTTGATAGCGCAGCGGCTGAAAAATTAGAAATGCAGTTACAACAAGAAAAGGTTGTAGGTGTTGGTGAAACTGGGTTGGATTATTATTGGGAGACAGTAGCTCACGATGTGCAAAAAGAAGCTTTTAAAAAGCATCTGGCCTTAGCAAAAAAATATGATTTGCCAGTAATTATTCATAATCGTGACGCATTTTCTGATGTATATGACATGCTGAAAGCAAGTGGTGTACATAAAGGTGTTATGCACAGCTTTTCAGGTACACCGGAGCAAGCTTTGGCATTTGTAGCGTTAGGCATGCACATCTCATTTAGCGGGGTTGTTACTTTTAAAAAAGCTGATGATGTCCGCCAAGCAGCTCAAGCAGTTCCTTTGGAACGTCTTTTGGTCGAAACGGATGCGCCATATCTAACACCAACACCATTCCGTGGTAAAGATAATGAACCTGCATTTGTTAAATATGTTGTTGATTCTTTAGCTGAAACGTTGAATTTATCGCCTAAAGAGATGTCAGATATTACACGCACCAATGCGCATCGCTTATTTTTAAATCATGACTAAACTATTACCAGAAATCAATGAAGTGGTCATCGTTGAAGGTCATTCAGACACACAAAATTTAGCTCGAGCAGTTGTTGCAGATACTATTGAAACTGGTGGTAGTGCGGTTAATGCATCAGCATTAGAGCGAATTAAATTGGCTGAAAAAACGCGTGGCGTAATTATTTTAACTGATCCTGATTTTAACGGGCAACGTATTCGTGAACTTGTAACCAAAGTGGTACCAACTGCAAAACAAGCATTTATTACGCAAAATCAAGGTCGGGCAGCGAAGGATAATCCACATCAGACATTGGGTGTGGAACATGCTTCACCAGCAGATTTGCAAGCAGCGTTAGCGCAGCTAGTTACCCCTAAAAAAAGTGCAATGAGCGATATTGATAAGGCTTTTTTGTTGCAGCAAGGGCTGTTGGCTGGTGCTAATGCTCGGCAACGTCGTCAATTGGTTGGCGATGCTTTACATATTGGTTACGCCAATGGCAAGCAATTTTTGCGGCGAACACAACAATTTGGTATTACTAAATTACAAATTTTGACCGTACTGAAAGGAAATGATTAGATGGCAGATGTAATCGATATCGCTAATCCAATAAGGACACAAGCAATTTTAAATGAATACGGGTTGCATGCAAAAAAGAAATTAGGTCAGAATTTTTTGACTGATTTGAACATACTTCATGGTATTGTTGATACAGCTGAAATTACTAATGATGATTTTGTGCTTGAAATCGGACCGGGTATTGGATCATTGACAGAACAGTTAGCACGTGCAGCCAAAAAAGTTGTTGCACTTGAGATTGATTCACAAATGGTAGCGGTATTATCAGATACTTTACAACCATATGATAATGTCAAAGTAATTGAAAACGACGTGTTAAAAGTTGACTTGAATGAGTTGATTGCTGCTGAATTTGGACAAAATGCCACTGTTAAAGTAGTAGCTAATTTGCCGTATTATATTACGACACCCATTCTGATGCAGCTTTTACGAGCTAATATTTCTTGGGATAATATTGTCGTCATGATGCAACGTGAAGTGGCTGATCGCCTCAATGCAATGCCTGGAACGAAAGAATATGGCGTATTAACGCTGACATTACAATATTTTGCTCAAGCACAGTTAGCAATGAAAGTCGCCGCAGCATCATTTAATCCTGCACCAAATGTTGATTCGGCTGTTGTCAAGTTGACGCCATTAACACCTGAAATTGTCGTGGATCAACCAGAACGTTTATTTGGTGTGATTAAGGGTAGTTTCTCTCATCGCCGTAAGAGCTTGTGGAATAATATGTTACAGACATATGGTAAGGATGCTGCGACTAAAGAAAAAATCACAACGGCACTCGAATCAGCAGGTATTTCACCGGCAATTCGCGCGGAACGTTTGGAATTGGCAGAATTTACAACGCTATACTTAGCTTTGAGGGCACAAGGGTTAACCAAATAACCGTATAATTTTGCATTTTTTTATTTAAATATACACTATACCTTGATTTTAAGGCTTATTTATGTTATAATTAAATAAGTTTTTCACGAAAGGTGGTATAAAAATGCCAAGTAGTTTACAAGACATTAAGACCAAGCTTGATGCTCATGTTGGAGAAGAAGTCACTGTCGTGGCACAAGCGGGTCGCAAGAAAATAACGGAACGTAGCGGTGTACTTCGTTCCACATTTCCTTCACTATTCGTAGTGGAATTAGATGAAGACGCCAATTTTGAACGTGCTTCGTATAGCTATACTGATGTATTGACAAATAATATTGATATTACCTTTGCTGATTAAGTAAGATTGCCCTATTGGGCTTTTTTTGTGACTATGAGATAATCTATTTATGAATAAACAAACTCTTTATGCTATTTTGACAATTGCACTAGTGCCGATCGGTATTTTACTCATTTTTATGAGAATGACAGTTGAAATGCCACAACCAGCACACACACCAGTTAAAATTGTAACCGATAATACTGCTTATCAACAAATAGCTGAATCGCTTACTTATAAGAATGGACATGTTGTCGTCGTCAATGGGGCGCTGATGACAACAACTGATAAACAGAATTTCAAAGCAGCTGAAGTAGTAATCACTGACAGTCATCAAAGTCAGTTACTCACACAGCGGCGTAAAATGAAATTACATTCTAAACTTTTGATTGCTAGTGATGTTTTAGATAATCAAAACTACACAAATTACTGGCTCAGCCCAGATGTCATTTTACAAACAATCACGCGCTTAACTAATTTATTAAGTGATATGGATCCACAATATCGTAATAGTTATGTTAAAAATAGCGAAAAAATGAGTCAAGAGACACAACTTTTAGCTGATAAAATTGAAGTATTAAAAACCAAAAAGAATGTTAATTATGTAGCAACGAATCAGGCACAACAAGTTTTCATGTCTCAACTTGGCTATAAATCAGTGGTACCTAATTTAGAATCGCTATCTGATGATGATTTTAATCACCTTGAAAAGGAACTCAAGTCTGGCAAAATACAGTTCATTTTAAGAGCCAGTCAAGATCAAACCGAGCATGATAGGCGATTGGTAAAATTAGCAGATAATGCTAAAATACCAGTAATTACTTTTAATCAAGTATTACCGCATGATCAGAAGGTCTGGCAGTGGCAATTGCAGCTGGTTAAACAATTAGAAAATGCTGTTACAATAGGAAGTGGTAGAGTATGAGTATTATCAAAACAAAAGATTTTGGCATACGCTACGGCGAAAAAATTGTGTTGTCGCACGCCAATATTGACGTGCCCATAGGACGTTTTTTTGCTGTTTTGGGTGAAAATGGTGCAGGGAAAACGAGCTTCGTCAAGGCACTAATTGGTCAAAATCAACAAATTAGTGGTGACTTACAAGTTAATGCACAACGAATTGGTTTTGTACCGCAGTTTAGAGAAATTACGCGAGATTATCCACTCACTGTTTCAGAATTTGTTGGGCTTAACTATAATCAGGGTTGGCATTTGTGGACCAATAGTTCCGAAAAAGAAGCCATTCAAGATGCCTTAAAGCGAATGGATTTATTAGACATACAGAATAAACGCTTAGGCCTAGCTTCTGGTGGCCAAAAGCAGCGTGCCTTTGTTGCGCAAGCACTTGTTCAAAATCCAGATCTTTTAATCTTAGATGAATCAACAGCAAGTCTTGATCATGAGCATAAAGTACAGTTATTACGTATTGTGAAACAATTACAAGAAACAGAAAATTTGACCATCTTATTTATTACTCATGAACTTAAATTGGTTTCGGAATTTGCCGATGGTTATTTATTGTTTGAAAATGGGGAAGCTACGCAAGGCGAAGCTAGTCAGTTACAATCTTTGACAACACGTTTGACATATAGTCATTTTGAAGACGAGGTACATCATGTTTAGTTATAGTTTTATGCAGAACGCGTTTATAGCTGGTACGATTGTTAGCATTGTTGCAGGTATCGTTGGCACTTTCGTTGTGGCCCGAAATTACGCCTTTTTAACGCACAGTTTGAGTGAAATTGGTTTTGCCGGCGCAGCATTTGGATTATTTGCTGGTTGGCCAGCACTGCTTGGTATGATGATAGCCACTAGTGGTGCTTCTATCGCTATTGGGGCATTGGAGTCAGGTTATACAAAACGTGATAATGTGACGAGTGCTATTTCAGCATTAGCCATTGGTCTGGGTATTTTATTTTTAGCATTAGGGCATACAAGTACGACCGCTGCAACTGGTATTTTGTTTGGTTCAGTGTTGGGCATTAGTCGTGACGATTTGTGGCTATTGGTGGCGTTAGCCATACTTGTTGTGGCTGTTTTATTGGTTAACTATCGATCATTACGGCAGTTAGCTTTTGATGAAACGGGTATTTTCTTGCAAAATTGGCGTCAAAAATCAGTACGTTATATCTTTTTGGTGATGATTGCACTATCAGTTAGTATTTCATCACAATTAGTTGGTTCACTGTTAATTTTTGTTTTAGTTACGCTACCAGCTGCAAGTGCAAGGTACTATACGACGACGGTTATCAAATTAATGGGGTTAGCTATTGTTTTAGCTTTGTTTGGTACATGGGCTGGATTGACTTTAGCCTATCTAACGAATTTACCAACGAGTTTCTTTATTGCTATTATTGAAGTTATTATTTATTTAATATCTGTGTGGCAATTTCAAAAAAACGCTTAAATACCGAACATTTAGGTTCGAATACTGTTATAATTAAATTTAAATATGACTACTTATAAAGGAGAATACGTGCTAAATATGTTTTTGGCATGTTATATAATATGAAAACACGTCGTTCTGATCGTCTTGTTGATATGGCGCGCTATATGCTTGAGCGCCCACGTACACTAATATCTTTGTCTTACTTCGCTAAGCGTTATGATTCAGCGAAATCTTCTATTTCTGAGGATTTATCTATTTTAAAACGTACATTTCATGAACGTGGCACTGGTTTATTAGAAACAGTACCAGGTGCAGCAGGTGGTACGCGTTTTACGCCATATATGACAGAAGAAGAAGCTAAAGAATTTATTGAAGGAATTCGTCAGGAAGTTAATGACGAAACACGTGTGTTGCCTGGTGGATATGTTTATTTATCTGATTTATTGGGCCGTCCGGATGTCTTGCGCCAAGCTGGACGTTTAATTGCAACACAATATTTACATGATAATATTGATGCCGTGATGACTGCTGCCACAAAAGGGGTCCCATTAGCTCAAGCAGTTGCTGAACAGCTAAATGTGCCATTTGTCATTGTCCGCGATGATGCCAAAGTAACGGAAGGACCAACTGTATCGGTCAATTATCTAACGGGTTCATCGAAACGTGTTGAAAAAATGGAATTGTCAAGACGCTCATTACGTACCGGTTCTCGTGTTTTAATTGTGGATGATTTTATGAAAGCTGGCGGCACAATACAAGGCATGCAAACGTTGGTCAGTGAATTTGATGGCACTGTGGTTGGAACAGCTGTTTTTGCCGAAGGACGTTCTACAACAAGGTTACTTGATCGGTTTACATCACTATTGCACGTTGATACTAATTTGAAAAATGGTGAACCAATTTTAGTGACTGCAGGAAACTATCTAGAAGAAATTTATAAACATGAGGCATAATTTTTCATGATTGATGAAGTAAATGTTTTAGTATTGGCAGCGGGACATGGTTCTCGTATGAAATCAGTGACACCTAAAGTGTTACATCAGGTAGCTGGTAAAACAATGATCGATTGGGTATTAGATGCAGTCGAACCATTATCCACACGCAGACCGATTACTGTAATTGGTGTGGGTGCAGAAAGTGTTCAAAATCACGTAGGCAAACGCAGTGATTTTGTGCTTCAGTCAGAACAGTTGGGAACTGGTCATGCTGTTCAACAGGCAGAAGAACAATTAGTTGATAGTGAAGGTGTTACCTTGATTATGTCTGGTGATACACCTATGTTTCGTACTGAAACACTAGCAGAATTTATTGCTGAACACAAAAAGTCAAATAATACAGTGACTGTACTAACAGCGATTGCTGATGATCCAACTGGGTATGGTCGAATTGTTCGTTCAGATGATGATACAGTATTAAAAATTGTAGAACAAAAAGATGCCAGTGTAACTGAACGAAGAATTCGTGAAATCAACACTGGGGTTTATATATTTGATAATAAGTTGTTATTTAAGGCTTTAGCAGAAGTTAAAAATGATAATGCGCAGGGTGAGTACTATTTACCAGACACATTGAATATTTTGCGCCAGGCAAATCAGCAAATTGGTGCCCACACATTACAAGATTTTACAGAATCCTTGGGAGTTAATGACCGTGTAGCATTGGCAACAGCTAATCATGTGATGCGGGAAAGAATCAATCATAAGTTAATGCTTGCTGGTGTTGAATTATTGGATCCATTACATACTTATATTGATGCTAATGTTGTGATCGGACAAGATACAGTTGTTGAAGGTGGCGTGACTATTTTGGGACACACTAAAATTGGTGAGAATAGTGTGATTACACAAGGATCAAGAATTTCAGATAGTCTTATAGGTAACATGACAACGATCACATCATCACATATGGAAGCTGCCGTAGTAGCCGATCATGTGACTATTGGACCTTTTGCGCATTTACGTCCAGATGCTGAGTTAGGTAATTACGTTCATGTTGGTAATTTTGTTGAGGTTAAGCAGGCTAAATTAGCGGCTAATACAAAGGCTGGTCATTTGACATATATTGGCAATGCTACGATTGGCGAAGATGTCAATATCGGTGCTGGTACCATATTTGTTAATTATGACGGTGTAAATAAATCAAATACAACGGTTGGCGATCGTGCATTTATTGGTTCTAATACAAAACTGGTAGCACCTGTTCATATTGCGCCTGAGTCCATTACGGCTGCAGGTTCGACGATTACTAATGATGTGCCAGAACATGCAATGGGCATTGCAAGGACACGCCAAACGAATAAAGATGATTTTTGGAAACGTATGCCACATAAAAAATGATGTCAATCTTGACTAATAACAGCACGTTGCTACCAGTTAATTGGTAGCAACGTGCTGTTATAGTTTTTGTATTTTGATGCCAGGTAATATATAGTAAATCATACTTAGAATTCACTGATAAGGACAATTTTATGCAAATTACAGGCGAAAAGGCGCTAACAAATATCTCAGAAAATGGTTACTATAGTGCGATTTATGTTCTTGAGGATGGGACAGAAATTGCATTAGATGAGTTATTTGACGGCTTAGATGAACATATACAAGCTGATACTTTTATGCACCTTGAAGTACAAATTAATGGCGGTATAGAAGAAGATGGGACAACGTTAAGTTTAGAAACTAATGTTATTAATTTGCCATTACGTTATACGAACCAATTAAAAAAGCTTATCTTGACCGAAAAAGAAGACAATGACGTTTATTTATACATGATTGTAGAAAATCCAAATGTCAGTCAGTCGCGATTGAAAATTAGTTTAGCTAGTTCAGTGGCTGCTTATCTTGATGAATCAGATAGCGTCAAAAGTAAAATTTCAAATTGGTTTGATGAACAGCTAGCACATATTGTGACGGTACAACAAGAATTAGAAAAAGAAGAAACCGCAACGGAAACAAAAGAATAAACATTGGGTTTAGTCAATATATTCAATTTTTCCAGTGGTACGTGTTATTTGATTGCCGCTGATGGCGGTAAAATCTAAAACATGCCGTGTGGTTGAGTTTTTTACGCTATTTAATACACCTAGGTCATAGGTATCAATAACATATTCGGCAATGGCTTGTCGAGTATCACCATGAAAGTTAGGTATGTAAAGATCTGCCATAACGGTATGTGTTGGATTGGCTGTACGTCGAATACTATGTTTTTCAAGTTTTGTTAGTTTAATCATATAGTTATTATATCAGCTTTGTGTTAGTGATAGCATCATGTTGATCAATCAAATGATATATATTTGAATAGTTTTTTTCTTAATTATATGCTATACTTGTTTTATGCGATGAGTCGAAGCGCTTGAAAAATTAGCGCCGAAGGCGGCCTGCCGTGTTTAATCACAAATCTCGTATAGATGCAGGTGTTAATGGTGGTTGTGGAACCGCCGTTTTCTCACCATGACTAACAGTGCTTGCACTGCGGTGACGCGACTTTGTTGTTGGCGTGACAACCAATAACCGCCCGTAGAAGCGTATTCTACATGCCGAACTAGCACCTAACTTTTGTTAGGTGCTTTTTAGTGCTGACAAACAAATTATCGTATCATATCATAGAGGTAAATACTATGATGGATACATTTGATGTCATAAAAAATAAATTAGCTGATTATAAGATATTAATAGCTATAGTTTTCGTGATTTTAGTTAGCGGGATTTTTCTTTTAGTGCACACTAGAACAGAAAATACCCCAGTAGCAGCTTATAGTGCCAAGGCTGTGAGTAGTGTTAGCGATACGGTTAGCAGCACGTCATCTACTGTTAAATCAACTACTGCGATTATGGTTGATATTAAAGGTGCTGTTAAGACGCCTGGTGTTTATGATATTATTGATAACCCACGCGTGCAAACTTTGATTGCTAGATCAGGTGGCGTGACTGCACAAGCAGACATAAACCAAGTCAACTTAGCGCAAAAATTGACTGATGGTCAAATGATTTACATACCGGTGAAAGGTGAGCGTTTACCAAATCATTCAACAGCCAATACACCAAATACTAATAGTAATCAGACTCAGGTTAATTTAAACACGGCCACAATTGAGGAATTACAAACTTTAGAGGGTGTTGGCGCAAAAAAAGCTGAACAAATTATTGCTTACCGTGACGAACATGGTGGTTTTAAATCGATTGAAGAAATTAAACAAGTTGCTGGGGTTGGTGATAAACGTTTCGAAGCCATCCAAGATAAAATAACAGTCTAATGCCAGGACGTCATTTATTACTAGTTAGTTTGACGATTGCTGCTATTGGGGCAGTTATTTATCGTATCAATGCCATAACGATAACATTGATGTTGATTTGTGTACTCTTATTAATGATTAATTTTAATCGTTACTTGTTCATTTTGTTATTGAGCTTGGCTGTGCCATTCACGCTATATTTTATATATGATGCGCATGATTTAAAACAACAAATCAGTCAAGTACATCCAGATAAACAACAAATTAATGGCATTATTTTCCCAGATAGCGTCAATATAGATGGGGATAAATTAAAAACAGATGCGCATCTTGAAAACGGTCAAGTTGTCCGATTATATTACACGTTAACTTCTGAAACAGAAAAAAATAATTGGCTATGTGAAACGCACGTTATACGGTTTAGTGCCAGTGCCAAAGTTTCTCGAATAAAACCAGCAACGAATTTCAATCAATTTGATGCTCAAAAATATTATGAAACTAAGCATATAACACATCAAGCGAATGTTGAATTTTTGCATTGTGATAGCGGACAAGCAAAAAATTGGTACCAAAAAATCCGATATCAACTGCATATATGGCATGCGATGAGTTTGCAAAATGCTGAAAAATTACCGCAACCTTTAAGTGACTATGCCCAGGCATTAATTTTGGGAAAAACGCCACAAACGCTGTATGAAAATAATCCTGGTGTCCAGGTATTGGGGCTTATACATTTATTTAGTGTTTCTGGCTTTCATGTTTCATACTTATTGATGCTATTAATGGCTGGTTTTAAACGATTGTATATACCAAAAGAAATTGCTTCAGGTATTGGGGCACTGGCATTAATTATGTATTTCATTTTTGCCGGTGAGCCAGCAGTATTGGTTAGAGCACTAATTGCTGGATTACTACTCATGTTTCAGCAAGCGAGCCATTGTAAAATAAAATCATTCAATATTTGGGCACTGAGTTTATTAGGTAGTTTAATCTATGCACCGGGTATTTTATTAACTTTAGGCGGACAATTATCATTTGCTCTGACTTTTTGTTTATTATTTACACAAAAACTTAATTTTTGGCAGGTCAATTTATTATTGAGTGTTGTCAGCTTTCCCTTAATTGTTGTGCAACAATATCATTGGCATCTCTTACAAACATGCGCTAACTTTGCGGCAATACCGGTGTTTGGTACATTGATTGTACCATGTGTGATGATCGGTTACTTTGGTCAATCAGTTACTGGGGTGGTTTATTGGATGAATGCAACGATTGCTAGCTTTGCCAAAACACTAGATTGGTTGGCAACTTGGCCGGGAGATCTAATTGTAGGTAAAATACCTTGGTTATTTGTTTTGTTATTACTCATAGCAGGCTTGTTGTGTTTTGTAAGAGAAAAGAAAGTCGCCCTTTATTCACGAGTATTATGGCCTACTATATTTGCAATAACTTTGATTTGGACACATTTTCCAGTACATGGTGAACTGACGACATTTGATATTGGGCAGGGGGATGCTGCATTGATTCGAACACCATTTAATCGTACGGTAACACTTATTGACACAGGTGGAAAGGTGACTTTTGGTCAGCAAAAAAATTGGCAGAAGCAACGTTTTACACAAACAAATGGTGAAGCTGTGATAGTTAATTATTTACATAGCTGTGGTATTTCGCGAGTGGACCACTTGGTTTTAACTCATCAGGATTTTGACCATATCGGTGACGCTAAAATTATTTTACAGAAAATGTCAGTTAAATATGTGATTCTGCCTGCAGGTATGATGAAAAAAGAGGCGTATATGCGAGAAATACAACCCTATTTGAAAAAAGCGCAAGTTATTGAAGCAATCGCTGGAACAAAGGTACCCAAATTACCATTACAGATTTTACATCCATTTGTTGCTGGTGAAGCTGATAATGAAAACTCTATTGCTTTGTTTGGTAAGATAGGTGGCAAGCAACTATTTACTGCTGGCGATTTAGATCAAGATGGTGAGGTTGCAATAGCCAATCGTTATCCAAATCTGGTTGTTGATTTAATTAAATTTGGGCACCACGGCTCTAAAACATCGACTAATCCAGAAATTATGAAACGTTGGCACCCACAGATTGGAATTGTATCGGCTGGCCGGCATAATCGTTACAATCACCCCAGTGAGGAAACATTAAAGACTGCTCAAGATAATCAGATTCTTGTCTATAATACACAGGCGCATGGTATGATAAAATATAGTTATTTCAGAGAAAAGGGTCATTTTAAGGTCAAATTAACTGATGAATTTACAACAACTACAGCAGAACATTGATAATAATGCTTTGGCAAATTTTTATGTTGTCATTGGTGATGAAGAAGCATTGATTCAACGCGCACAATCTGCTTTTAAACAGCTTATTTCGGTTGCTGATCAAGATATGAATTATTCACAATTCAATCTTACCAATCAGTCATTAGATGATGTGATAAGCGATGCAATGTCAATGCCTTTTTTTGGTGATCGGCGGGTCATCATTGTTCAAAATCCTGAGTTTTTAACACCAAAGGGGAAATTAACTGAGCATACTCAAGCACAATTTTTGCAGTTACTAGAACGTCCTGTTGCTGAAAATGTTGTGGTATTGTTCATTAATGATTTGAAAGTTGACAAACGTAAAAAAATTACGAAACAGTTACTTAAAGTGGCAGAACATATTGAATTACCTGCCTTAACTGAAAAACAAGCGCAACAAGCAATTATGCAACAATTGAATCAACGTGCCTATAAAATTGATCAAGATGCATTGCAGGAATTAACGTTAAGGACCAACGCTCATTTTACAACTATGCAAAATGAATTACCAAAGTTAATTGCCTATACGGTGGCGAGTAAAAGAATTAATTTAGCAGCTGTAACTGGTTTAGTGCCAAAAACATTGACTTCTAATGTTTTTGATTTAGTAGATGCGGTGATGACCAGAAAAATTAAGTCAGCACTCATGATTTATCGTGATTTATTACAAAATGGGGAAGTGGCTTTACGTATTAATGCAGTTTTGACTGGACAATTTCGTTTGTTGATTCAAGTAGCGGGTCTTTCGGGTACTGAACAAGAAATTGGTAGGCAACTCGGAGTGCACCCATATCGAGTCAAATTAGCAAAGCAAGCATTAAAAAAATATACAGCGAAAGCTTTACGTTCCGGGTATTTAGGCATGGTTGACATTGAAGTTCAGTTGAAATCAACGGCACAAGACCCAGAATTACTTTTTGAACGTTTTATATTAAATGATACGATGTAGTGATAGTGACTATGATAAAAAGCATCTGTGAAGTGAAGAACTTCTCAGGTGCTTTTTTTATCATTCGAGTATAAATAAAAACACGTAGATTATTTAAAAATCTACGTGTTTTTTATTGATTACTTAACGTACTTAGCTAGGCGTGACTTTTCACGTGAAGCCTTGTTCTTCTTAATCAAACCTTTTGAGTAGGCGTGATCAATAGCTGAAGAAGCAGTCTTGTACAATTCTGCCAAGTTGTCTTCACCAGCAGCTGCAGCTTTTTCAAAACGCTTAACAGCTGTACGGTAGGCACTGGCTTGAGGTTCATTACGGTCGTGTTGCTTCTTAGCAAGACGAACACGTTGAATAGCTGATTCAATAACAGGCATATGTCTTTTCTCCTTAAATTTGATACGAGGTTTTCATGTAATCCGAGGATTAACGACGCAAACCTAAGCGTTGGATCAATTCACGATAACGTTGAATATCAGTGTTGCGGAGGTAACGTAACAAGTTACGACGGCTACCAATCTTCTTCATCAATCCACGTTGTGAGTGGAAATCATGCTTGTGAGCTGCCATGTGTGTGTTCAGTTCGTTAATATCAGCAGTTAAAACTGCGATTTGTACTTCAGCTGAACCAGTATCGCCTTCGTGGCGAGCATATTCCGTGATGATTTCGTTCTTACGTTCTTGTGTAAGGGCCATAATCATATCCACCTTTCTAAAATGTCGCCGAGAACTGTGTAAAGCGACGGTGAGACGCTAAACAAAGTGGTCGGTCGCGTTGTTTCTACAACAGGATTAATTATACGCGATTATCATTAAAATGCAAGAGGAGAGATGTAGGGAGTTATGGTAAAATGATTAAGTATAACAAAAAGTTTTAGTTGCAGTAGTAAATAAGAGAACTGAAACACATTTAAAGGAGTAAGTAAATGTCTGAAACAACCATTTCCAAAGAAGAAGTTGCTCATGTTGCTAGTTTAGCTAAGTTAGCATTTAATGACGCTGAACTTGAGCAATTTACAACGCAATTGAGCGATATCTTAAATATCTTTAATACACTTAGTGAAGTGGATACTGACAATGTCGAACCAACTTATTCAGTGACAGAAAATATTAATCATTTACGTGATGATATTGCCGATAATTGGCACCAAAAAGAGGCATTACTGAGCAATGCATCATCATCAGCTGCCGACTTAATTAAGGTACCAGCAATTTTGGATGGTGAGGGAAAGTAATCATGACAATTAATTTTTTTGATAATGATTTGAATTCACTGCACGATAAATTAGTGAATAAAGAAATAACAGTTACTGAGTTAACACAAGCTACATTAGATAATATTGAAAAGACAGATGATCAGCTGAATGCATTTATCACGACAAATGCACAAGAAGCTATGAAAAAGGCCAGTGAGATTGACGAAAAAGGTGAGTTTACGCATGTTTTGTCTGGTTTACCGGTAGCTTTAAAAGATAATTTGTCAACCAAAGGCATCCCAACGACTGGTGCATCACATATTTTGGAAGGTTTCAAGCCAGTTTATGATGCAACAGTTGTTGATAAGCTACAAAATGCGGGTGCGATTTCTGTGGGTAAGGCTAACATGGATGAATTTGCTATGGGTGGTTCTACAGAGACGTCTTATTACAAGCAAACGACTAATGCCTGGGATCACACTAAGGTGCCTGGTGGTTCATCTGGTGGTTCAGCGGCAGCTGTCGCTGGAGGACTAGTTCCATTTGCATTAGGATCAGATACTGGTGGTTCAATCCGACAACCTGCAGCATTTAATGGTATTGTTGGTTTAAAACCAACATATGGTCGCGTTTCCCGTTGGGGGCTCTTTGCTATGGCTTCTTCATTAGATCAAATCGGACCATTTACACGGACTGTAAAAGACAATGCTTTGGTATTAAATACGATTGCTGGTTTTGATGCCAAAGATTCAACGTCATCTAATCGTGATGTACCAGATTTCACTTCTAAGTTATCGGGAGATGTTAAAGGCCTTAAAATTGCCGTACCGAAAGAATATTTTGGCGAAGGTATTGATCCTAAAGTTGCCGCAACGGTGAAAGCTGCTATCGCACAATTAGAGGCGTTAGGTGCCATAGTTGATGAAGTGACTTTACCACATACAAAATATGGTGTGGCTGCTTACTATATTATTATGTCATCCGAAGCCTCATCGAACTTACAACGTTATGACGGTGTGCGTTATGGTTTCCGTGCTGATAATGTTAAAACGCTGGAAGATTTGTACGTTAAAACACGATCAGAAGGTTTTGGAGACGAAGTTAAGCGTCGTATTATGTTAGGAACTTTCTCACTTTCAGCAGGTGCATATGATGCTTTCTTTAAGAAAGCAGCTAAAATCCGTACCTTACTCATTGAGGACTTCAATAAAGTCTTTGAAGATTATGACGTCATTGTGGGACCAACTGCACCAACAGTGGCATATGGATTGGGTGAAGAAATTGATGATCCAACAGCGATGTATTTGGCAGACGTATTGACGATACCGGTGAACTTAGCTGGATTGCCAGGCTTATCAGTCAATGCTGGATTTGTCGATGGCTTGCCAGTTGGCTTGCAAATTATTGGTAAGCCATTTGATGAACAAACAGTTTATCAAACTGGTTTTGCTTACGAACAAGCGAGTCGTCTTTTTGAAAAAAAGCCAGATATTGCTAAAGCATATTAAAAAGGAGGGACACATTAATGGGAACTGGAAATTTTGAAACAACAATTGGGCTTGAAGTCCATGTTGAGATGCAAACAAACTCAAAACTGTTGTCACCTTCACCGGTACATTATGGTGATGAGCCGAATGAAAACACGAACGTCATCGATTTTGGTTATCCTGGTGTTTTGCCAGTAGCCAACAAAGGGGCGTTGGAATATGGTATGCGGGTGGCATTAGCTTTGAATGCGACAGTATCACCTTTTATTCGTTGGGATCGTAAAAATTATTTTTATCCTGATAATCCGAAATCATATCAAACAACACAATCACAAACACCAATTGGAACCAATGGGCACTTGGATGTGACATTGACCGATGGCACAATCAAACGTGTACGGATTAAAGAAATGCACGTGGAAGAAGATGCGGGTAAAAATACCCATGGTGATGATGGCTATTCATATGTTGATTTGAATCGTCAAGGGACTCCCTTGATTGAAATTGTATCAGAACCAGATATTGCTTCACCTGATGAGGCGTATGCTTACTTAGAACAATTACGCCAAGCTATTTTGTTTACAGGTGTGTCTGAAGCTAAGATGCAAGAAGGACAAATGCGTGCTGATGTCAATATTTCAATTCGTCCTTATGGTTCTAACGAATATGGTACGAAGGTAGAAATGAAGAATATTAATTCATTTACCTATGTCCGTAATGCTTTAATTTTTGAAGAGCAACGTCAAGCAGAAGTATTACGTTCAGGTGGCGTTATTCAACAAGAGACGCGTCGTTACAACGAACCAACAAAGTCAACAATGTTGATGCGTGTGAAAGAGGGGGCTGATGACTATCGTTATTTCCCCGAACCTGATTTAGCACCCGTTGTGATTGACCAACAATGGATTTCTGAAGTGGCAGCCGAGTTGCCAAAATCAGCTAGTCAACGTCAAAAAGATTATGTTGATACGCTTGGGATTGCGCCATATGATGCCGAAGTCTTAACACAGACTTTGGCAATGGCTGATTTTTATGATGCCACAGTGGCTGATGGTGCTGATGCTAAGCGCGCAGCCAATTACCTCATTGGGGATGTTAATGCCTACATGAACAAGCATCAAGTCGAACTACAAGAGACAAAATTAACACCAGAACATCTATCAGGAATGATTAAATTAATTGAATCTGGCACAATTTCAACGAAGCAAGCTAAGCAAGTCTTTGAAGCAATCATGACGGGTGAAGAACCTGAAGCTTTTGCTAAGAAAAATGGCTTAGTACAGATTAGTGATCCAACAGTTTTGCTTGGCTGGATCACAGAAGTCTTGGATAATAATCCACAGTCAATTGAAGACTTTAAGGGCGGTAAAGACCGTGCAACTGGTTATTTGATCGGGCAATTGATGAAAATGTCTAAAGGTCAAGCCAACCCTGGTGTTATGAATAAGCTGCTGTTAGAAGAACTCGCAAAACGATAATAATTTTTAATCAGGCTTTGGCCTGTGTACATAGTATGATGAAAGGATAGTGTGCACGGAAACGTGTTGGACAGTGTAATGATTTTAGTGAACAAATAGTTTTTCTAATTGATAATTAGAAAAACTATTTGTTCACTAGTATCTTGCAGACAGCTGTCAGGTCACACTTTAAAATGAAAGCACGAATTATTTATAATCCAACGTCAGGGCGCGAAACGATCAAACGTGAAATGTTAGATATATTACAAGTATACGAACAAGCAGGTTATGAGACGTCCGCTTTTGCTACTACACCAGAACCAATGTCTGCAGCAAAAGAAGCAGCGCGAGCAGCAAAGGTAGGGTTTGATTTGATTGTAGCCGCAGGTGGTGATGGTACAATCAATGAAGTTGTTAATGGATTAGCCCCATTAACTAAAAGACCCATGATGGCTGTTATTCCAGCCGGTACAACCAATGATTATGCCCGTGCTTTAAAATTGCCACGAGATGAACCGTTAGAAGCTGCAAAGGTCATTTTTCAACATGAGACGATCAAGATGGATATTGGTCAAGTGAGCAATCATGATGAAACAAAATATTTTATGAATATTGCAGCGTTGGGAACGATTAGTGAAGTAACTTACACTGTACCTTCTTTAATGAAATCTTTGTATGGTTACGTTGCATATCTAGTGAAGGGTGCAGAATTAATTACGCGTATTAAGCCAGTTAATGCCAAGGTAACGTACGATGATGGCGAATATTCTGGTAAAATATCAATGATTTTTTTGGCGCTAACGAACTCAGTGGGCGGTTTTGAGTCAATCGTTCCTGATGCTAAATTAGATGATGGTAAATTTACACTGTTAATCATTAAAGAGTCGAACTTGGCGCAAATTTTACAAATGATTGCTCAAATGTTAAATGGTGGCAAGCATATTGATAATTCACAAATGATTTACAAAAAAACCAGTAAAGTAGAAATCACACCACTTGATGATGATCAATTGAAAGTCAACTTAGATGGTGAGTATGGTGGCGATGCGCCAATGGTATTTAATGATCTTCAGCAGCATATTGAATTTGTTGCTAATCGATCAGGGATGCCTGAAGCAGCTACTATTTCTACTCAGAAAGCACAACAGTTTGTAAAAGATGTTGAAAAGCTAAATACGAACTAATATTTTAAGTGGGTGTCGAAAAACCCTGAAAGGAAAGTAGTATCACATTAAGTTATTATTGTGATACGCAAAAAATTATGGCAAAAGCTAATCGTGTATACAAAGAGAAGGCACCAGTAGTCAAAAATCAAGAGGTTGAAGCTACTGTCGTGGATATAACCTATCAAGGCATGGGGGTTATCAAAATTGATAACTTTCCTATTTTTGTGGTAGATGCAATTCCTGGTGAAATAGTTAGAGTTGGTATTACAAAAGTATTGAAGAGTTACGCTTTTGGACGTGTATCAAAGCGCATACAATCATCACCTAATCGTGCCGAAAATGTGAATCAAGATGCTATTGCAACTGGTATTGCACCACTAGCTAACTTGAAATACGACGCACAATTAATTTTTAAACAGGAACAGGTTGTGCAATTATTTAAGAAAGTTAATATCGATGTTGATGTAAATGCAACAATTGGTATGGAAAATCCATATAGGTATCGAAATAAGGCACAAGTACCAGTAAAAATGATAAATGGTCGTTTGGAAACTGGTTTTTACCGTCGCGGATCACATAAACTGGTACCAATTGAAGATTTTTATATTCAAGATGAAAAAGTTGATGAAGCAGTGACTGTGACACGAGATATTTTACGTGATTTAGGCATTTCAGCTTATGATGAGACGACTAAAAAAGGTGTTATCCGTCATATTATGGCACGCCGTGGATACTATTCATATGAATTAATGGTAGTTATTGTGACACATAGTAAAAAGTTACCAGAAGCAGAGGCAATTGCTACACAGTTACAGGCAAAACTCCCTGAATTAAAGAGCTTTATCCACAACATTAATCATGAAGACAATAACGTGATTATGGGTGAACAAAATGAGACTATTTGGGGTGCTAATGAAATTCATGACCAATTAATGAGCAAAGATTTTGTTATCGGACCTAATTCGTTTTATCAAGTTAATCCACAAACCATGGCGGTATTGTATTCATTAGCAGCCGAAAAAGCTAATTTGAAGCCAACTGATATTGTGGTGGATGCTTATTCTGGTATTGGAACAATTACTTTATCAATCGCTGACCAGGTGAAGAAAGTTTATGGTGTTGAGGTTGTGGCAGATGCTGTAGCTGATGCCAAAAAGAATGCTAAGAATAATCATGTTGATAATGTTGAATTTGTCACAGCAGATGCACCCGAACAAATGGAAAAATGGGCAACAGAAGGTCTAAAACCAAATGTTGTTTTTGTTGATCCACCACGAAAGGGATTGACAGCAGAACTGATTTCAGCAGTGAGTGCGATGAAACCTGAGACTTTTGTTTATATTAGTTGTAATCCAGCGACATTAGCACGTGATGCGGTTCAAATTTTGGACGAAGGGTTTGAAATTGATGGTCCTGTACAACCTATTGACCAATTCCCTCAAACAACGCATGTTGAAGCTATTACAGTATTTAAGCGTGTTAACAAGTAGTCATGTTTTGGGACTTATTGTGTAACAACTTAAATAAATATTTGACAAATATAGGTTAACTCTGTATTATATATTAGGGCTCCCATTTATTGGGACAGACGTTAAAAGCTCCCAAGGTAATCTTGGGGGCTTTTCTATTTTATTTTTACCCCTGAAACGTTGTGCGCGCATCGCGCTGAATCATGAGGAGGCATCATGACAGATAAACAAGTCAAATACATTTTCGTTACCGGTGGCGTTGTGTCATCTCTTGGCAAAGGGATTGTAGCAGCATCACTTGGTCGTTTGCTTAAGAATCGTGGCTTAAAGCTCGCAATTCAAAAGTTGGATCCTTATATTAATATTGATCCAGGTACGATGTCACCTTACCAACACGGTGAAACCTTTGTGACAGGTGATGGCCTGGAAACAGATTTGGATATGGGACATTACGAGCGGTTCATGGATATCAATACTAACATGTATTCCAATGTGACTACTGGTCGTATTTATTCTGAGGTTCTAGCAAAAGAACGTCGTGGTGATTATAATGGTGGTACAGTTCAAGTCATTCCGCATATCACTGATGCTATCAAAGATAAGATGAAAAAAGCTGCGGAATCAACAGATGCTGATGTGGTTATTGTTGAAGTTGGTGGTACTGTTGGTGATATTGAAAGTTTGCCATTTATTGAAGCATTACGCCAAATGAAATCAGATTTAGGCAGTGAAAATGTTTTTTACATTCATACGAGTTTGATTGTTTACTTAACAGCTGCTGGTGAAGCTAAAACAAAGCCAACACAACATTCGGTGGCGCAGTTACGATCATTAGGTATTCAACCTGATATGATTGTTCTACGGACATCAGAACCACTTGAAGACAGTTTGAAAAAGAAGATCTCAACATTTACAGATGTTAAGGCAGATGCCGTAGTCGAATCTCGTGATGTCGAAACATTATATGAAATTCCTTTGAATTTACAGGCGCAGGGAATGGATGATGTTGTTCTAAATAAACTACAAGTTGATGCACCAAAAGCTGATATGGATAATTGGGCTAAGATGGTTGAAAATATCAAACACCCTCAGCAATCAGTTAATATCGCGATAGTTGGTAAATATACTGACTTGCCAGACGCTTATATTTCGGTAAATGAAGCTTTGAAACATGCTGGTTATGCGAAGAAAGCTGATGTTCATATTAAGCACATTAAGTCCGAAACTGTAACATCAGAAAATGTTGAAGAGTTGTTGGCGGACGTTGATGGTATTATGATTCCTGGTGGCTTTGGTCCCCGCGGTACGGAAGGTAAAATTGCAGCTATCCGCTATGCTCGTGAGTCAAATATTCCATTCCTAGGTGTTTGCTTGGGCATGCAGTTAGCATCAGTTGAATTTGCACGTCATGTTTTGGGTTATCAAGATGCAAACTCAACTGAATTAGATCCAAAAACAACTGCACCCATTATTGATTTGATGAAAGATCAAGAAAATATTGAAAACTTGGGTGGCACATTACGTCTTGGCTTGTATCCTGCTAAGTTGGTGCCAAACACATTGACGGCTAAGGCTTATGATGATGTTGATGAGATTCAACAACGTCATCGTCATCGCTACGAATTCAATACACGTTATCGTGCGGAATTTGAACAAGCAGGTATGGTATTTGCAGCGACATCACCAGATGATCGTTTGATGGAAGTGATTGAATATTCGAAAAATGATTTCTTTGTAGCAGCACAGTACCATCCAGAATTCTTATCACGCCCTGAACGACCAGAAGGTTTGTATCGTGATTTTGTAGCAGCAGCACTGCAACAAAGCAAAGGTTAATACATGACTAAATGTTTAAATCATTCATTTAGTAGAATGATAAGTAGGAACACGCGAACGCGTGTTTTTATTTTGCCAAAAAGTATACAAGGCTTGGTATAATAAAACTATGTTAGCAAATCCCTCGAAACACATCGAACAAAAACTCACGTTACTGCCAGCAGAACCTGGGTCATATCAAATGAAGGATAAAAACGATAAAATTATTTATGTTGGTAAAGCTAAAAATCTAAAGAATCGTGTACGTTCTTACTTCAAGCAAGATCATGATGGCAAGACAGCCGAGCTAGTCCAAAATATTGTTGATTTTGATTTTATTGTTACTAATTCTGATAAAGAAGCTTTTTTGTTAGAAAATGAGTTGATTAAAAAGTATAAACCATATTACAATATTCGACTAAAATATGGTACAGGCTATCCTTATATTAAAATTAGCAAAGAACGTGATCCAAAAATGTCGCTAGTCAATGAAGTGAAAAAAGATGGCGGCTTTTATTTTGGTCCGTATCCAAACGTTTACGCTGCACAAGAAACCTTGCGTTTTTTAGAAAAAAATTATCCTTTACGTCGTTGTAATGGTTATCAAGGACGCCCTTGTTTATATTACAATATGGGTCAGTGTTTAGGACCATGTTGGCACGAAGTGTCGGCCAGTGAGTATCAAACACAAATTGAGCGGATTAAGCGCTTTTTAGACGGGGATACTGCCACTGTTAAACGTTCAATAAATGAAAAAATGAAAATTGCTGCAGATACATTAGAATTTGAACGTGCTGCTGATTTGAGAGATCAATTGAAATATATTGATGAAACTGTTGAAAGTCAACGTGTGTTGTCTAAAGATACAACGCCACGTGATTTATTCAATTATTATTTGGATAAAGGGTGGATGACTGTTGAAGTATTCTTCTTACGTCAAGCTCGATTAATTCGCCAATTCAAGCGTACTTTTTCTGTTGTTGGCGAAGCTGAAGAAGAAGTCCTCAGCTTTATCCAACAATTTTATTTACAGCGTAATATTCAAAAACCACGTGAGGTTCTCGTACCTAAAGGCATTGATACCATAGCATTATCTGAGGTGTTATCAGTACCTGTACGGACACCGATTAGAGGAGAAAAACGTGATTTATTAGATTTAGCAGGTAAGAATGCTAGAATTGCATTGGAAGAAAAATTTCGATTAATGCAATTAAACGAGAAAAAAACAACCGGCGCAATGGCTGAAATTACAAATGCATTAAATCTACCATTGGGGCATCGCATTGAAGCATTTGATCATTCGCATACACAAGGCGTTGAGATTGTTAGCGCAATGGTCGTTTTCGATGATGGTGTACCGAATAAGGATTTATATCGAAAATATAAAATTAAGTCAGTTGATCATGCCGATGAATGGTCAGAAACACAAGAAGTTATCCGTCGACGTTATGGTCGCCTGCTTAAAGAGGGTGGCACGATGCCTGATTTGATTCTGATGGATGGTGGTGAGATACAATTACATGCTGCCAAAGAAGTACTAGAAGATGAATTAGGTATGACAAATGTGCCAATCGCAGCGATGGTTAAAAATGACAAACACAAGACGGCTGATTTAATTGATGGTAAAACTGAGCAAATTGTAACGTTAGATAAGCAATCAGAAGGTTTCTTTTTAGTTCAGCGTGTGCAAGAAGAAGTGCACCGATTTGCGATTAATTTTCATCGGCAATTACGTAGTAAGAATTCACTGGCTTCACGTTTAGATACAATTGACGGTGTTGGACCAAAAACACGACAAAAGTTATTACGTGAATTTGGGTCATTACCAAAAATTGCAGCAGCGAGTGTTAAAGAATTAGAAGCCATTGGGATTAATGAAAAACTAGCACGTGTGATCCATATGAGTTTACAAACTGGATCAGGACTCAAGGCTGAAATATAGCAGTTATTCGCACTAAAGTTTGTTTTATGTTAAACTAGAGTGTTAATTATCGCAAGCTCATGAATTATAGGCAGACAAGGAGAAAAGGCACGAGTTGGGAAAAATCAATGTTCCGTATTGAATAGTTTAATGACTATTTACTGAGATTAGGAACCTCTTAATGACTTTTCTTGCGTGCTCTAAACAATATGGCATTTGTAGATCAAGCAGAAATTGAAGTAAAAGCTGGAAAAGGTGGCGACGGCATCGTTTCGTTTCGTCACGAAAAATTCGAACCAATGGGTGGTCCCTTTGGCGGTGATGGTGGTCACGGTGGATCCATTATTTTTAAAGTTGATGAAGGATTACGTACCTTGATGGACTTTCGTTATAATCGCCATTTTAAAGCACAACCAGGTGGTAATGGTGGCACAAAAGGGATGACTGGTGCCTCGTCTGACGACCGTTATATTAAAGTGCCACAAGGCACGACAGTAAGTAACATTGATACGGGTGAAGTTTTAGGTGATTTATTAGAGAATGGGCAAGAACTCGTTGTAGCTCGTGGCGGTCGTGGCGGTCGTGGTAATATTCATTTTGCGACGTCGGCTAACCCTGCGCCTGAACTTTCTGAAAACGGAGAACCAGGTGAGCTACGTAATTTGAAATTAGAACTGAAAGTACTGGCTGATGTTGGATTAGTTGGATTTCCATCAGCTGGAAAGTCTACTTTATTGTCAGTTGTTTCAAATGCAAAACCAAAGATAGCAGCTTATCATTTTACAACTTTAGCACCAAATATTGGGATGGTACGTTTAGATGATGGGCGAGACTTCGTCATGGCTGACTTACCCGGATTAATCGAAGGGGCTTCTGAAGGGATTGGCTTAGGTTTCCGATTTTTACGACATGTGGAACGAACAAAGGTTATTTTACATTTAGTTGATATGTCAGGTATTGAAGGAACAGATCCTTATACACAATATCGTAAAATCTTAACAGAATTACAACAATATGATGAAACCATTCTTAATCGTCCACAAATTGTGGTACCAACAAAAATGGATATGCCAGATTCAGCTGAGAATTTGATTGAGTTTAGAGAAAAAGTAGCAGCTGATTCAGGCTTATTAGAGACACCAACTATTCTGCCGATTTCTGCACTAACACGTGATCATGTGAAAGAATTAATGACTTTAACAGCGGAAATGCTTGAAAAAGCTCCATCTCCTGAAAGTTATCGTCCAGCAATTGAAGTTGATGAGACAGAAAAGACTTATGACTTTAAGCCAGAAAAGCATGATTTCACAATTAATTGGTCAGCAGAGGATGAACAGTGGGTCGTTGGCGGTGATGAAGTTGAGAAGCTATTCTTGATGACTAATATTCAGCGGGATGCTACAATTATGCGTTTTGGACGTCAATTACGTCATATGGGCGTTGATGATGCCTTACGTAAGGCTGGCGCTAAAGATGGTGATGATGTTCGTATTAATGATTCTGACTTTGTTTTTGAGTTCAGTGACTAATTAAAAAATTAATAGATGATAGATAACCAGTTATTTATGAGCTGGTTTTTTTGTGCAAAAATAACATTGTGAATCTACAAACGTTGATATAAAGATAAACTTCACAATCTTTCACTCACAATTTATTATATAAAAGTGCTATGATATGGTTATTAACAAATGATGGAGGAAACGAGTGTCACCACGCTGGTTATCTTGTGATATTTAACTATTGGTATATTTTGTTGGATCACATCGTAAATTTTAACGGCGCAGCGCTCACTCTCAAGTAATATGTCAGAACAAAAATATGGTTCAGATCTCGTTGTCGATAGTCTAACAAATCAAGGCGTTAATTTACTTTTTGGTATTCCAGGTGCTAAAATTGATCGTTTATTTGAAACATTAGAACATCCATCTACAGGTCAGAAGGTACCAAAATTAATTGTGACGCGTCATGAACAAAATGCAGCCTTCATGGCGCAAGCATTTGCTAGAATCACTGGAAAAACTGGTGTAGTGGTCGTTACTTCTGGCCCTGGTGTTGGTAATTTGGTTACAGGATTAATGACAGCTAATGCTGAAAGTGATCCTGTGGTTGCCATTGGTGGTCAAGTACAGCGTAAAGATTTATATCGCTTGACTCACCAATCAACAAATTCAGTAGCACTATTTAATTCAATTACTAAGTACAGTTCAGAAATTCAAGATCCTAATAATATATCTGAAATTATAGCTAATGCATTCGCTGCCGCTAATGGCGCTAAAAAAGGCGCTGCTTTTGTGTCATTACCACAAGATGTTGACGACGCGCCAGTATCAATTAATGCGTTACCAAAAGTACATCAAGCCAAGTCAGGTCCTGCTGCACTAGCGGATTTATCATGGTTAGCAGAGCAAATACGTCAGGCTAAACTACCAGTGTTGCTTGTTGGGTCGCGTGGATCCGATGATGCCACTGTAGCGGCATTACATCAGTTACTTGAACAAACAACCTTACCTGTTGTGGAAACGTTCCAGGGCGCTGGCGTGATTTCACGTGAGTTGGAAGCTGACACTTTCTTTGGTCGGATTGGTCTATTTCGAAATCAAGTTGGTGATCGATTATTGCAACAATCTGACCTAGTAATTACAATCGGTTATGATGCTATCGAATATGAACCACGTAACTGGAATAAAGAAAATGTTCTTAATATTGTTGCTTTAGATACAACTCATGTACAAATTGATAATAATTTTGTACCGCAACGCCAATTGATTGGTGATTTAGCGCAGAGTTTGTCTATTCTGACAGACAACATCAAAGGATATGTTTTGCCAGATGACAGTCAAGCAACTCTGAAATTATTGAAAGCTGATTTGCGTGCTTCTGATGAGCCAACTTATACGCCTGCAGAAGGGAATTTGAATCATCCATTGGATGTTATTCAATCAATCCAAAATCATGTTACTGATGATATGACAGTTTCCACAGATATTGGCTCACACTATATTTGGATGGCACGTCATTTTAAATCTTACGTTCCTCGCCATTTCTTAATTTCTAATGGTATGCAAACATTGGGCGTTGGGTTACCATGGGCGATGACTGCTGCGATGGTACGGCCAAATGTTAAATCTGTTTCGGTTTCTGGTGATGGTGGTTTCTTCTTTTCAGCTATGGAACTGGAAACGGCAGTACGTTTGAATTTAAATACAGTGCATATTGTTTGGAATGATAATGCCCATTATGACATGGTCAAATTCCAAGAAGAGATGAAGTATGACGGTCAATCCGCCGGTGTTGATTTTGGCAATATCGATATTGTTAAATATGCGGATAGTTTTGGTGCTAAAGGGTTACGCGTGACGAGACCAGATGAACTAGATGCCGTATTGGATGAAGCTTTTGCCACGCAAGGTCCAGTAGTTGTTGATATTCCGGTTGACTATTCTCATAACTATGAATTAGGTTCACAATTAATTCAACCTGAAGGATAAACGTTGATATATCAGTGTTTATAAGTATTTATAATATATTTTAAAAATTGTCTATTTTCTCACTTGGGGACATTTGGGGACTTGACGTTTAAAAAATTAAGAGCAAGCTCTCGTTGAGACTGCTCTTTTTCTTTTAGCAGATGCGCATACACATCTAAAGTAACACGGGTATTTTTGTGCCCGCTTTTACCCTGAAAAATGTGTAATAATAATATTATTGAAATAATCAAGCCAACGCGCTTGGTTATTTTTTTGCAGAAAAATAGCTGCATAAAACTGTTGTGCTTGTATAGCAAGCAATTTAATATAATTTGGAGGACTATGTAAAACTACTACAAGGTGAAACGTTGGAAGAAATGGCAAAGCTGCCTGATAAGAGTGTGGACATGATATTATGTGATCTACCTTATGGCACGAC
>NZ_JACHGL010000002.1:125065-308607 GCF_014207505.1 Leuconostoc carnosum | reverse complement strand
GTCGTGCCATAAGGTAGATCACATAATATCATGTCCACACTCTTATCAGGCAGCTTTGCCATTTCTTCCAACGTTTCACCTTGTAGTAGTTTTACCATAGTCCTCCAAATTATATTAAATTGCTTGCTTTACAAGCACAACAGTTTTATGCAGCTATTTTTCTGCAAAAAAATAACCAAGCGCGTTGGCTTGATTATTTCAATAATACTATTATTACACATTTTTCAGGGTAAAAGCGGGCACAAAACGGGCATGATTTTAAGAGGTAAAGTTATCCACAAATCATTCACATAACAAAACATTAAAGGAACTCTACATTATTCTTTCAAACAGAGAGAATTACGCTTTTGCATTCTTATTCACTTACATTGTTTGGCCCAAATAAATTAACGATATTATTTGAATAACTTCGTTTTGTATCCAATTTCAATGAGCGGATAAACATCCTGTCTAACCCTAATATCGTTAAAAACTCTGGCTTGATTGCCATAACATCAGTAATTTTATGAAAATGATAATCTCTACGCATAATCAAAAATGCCCTGATCTTTCCAGGTGCAACTGGTCTAATCTCGCGATCAAGTGGTTCAATTATATTTAGTTTCCTTTTTTTCATCTTTCCATAAAAGAAACCAACATCCTGCTTAGAAATGATACCTAGTTTACTTGCACGATAAGCTATAGCTTGCATTGATATATTATAATGCATTTTGATTTCTTTGTAGTTATTAGGTTCTGTAGGATTACCAACCAACTTTTGATAAATACCAGCGAATGAATCAGAGGGCAAAGTTAATGCTGCTGCAAATTCATTAGCCATTTTCTCAGCTAATTTATATTCTGAACTATTGTCTTCAGATAAGTCCCACTGATAATGCATCAGTAAGTGGCCTAGTTCATGCGCTACATCGAAGTTTCTTCGCACTGCAACTTGCTTTGTTGCACCAAGGACTATGATTGGCATATTATCCTCAGTCCATGTGCTATAAGCATCAACGTCATCAGCCATACCTCTCTCTACAATATATGCGCCTGCACGTTCAATTGCCGGAATTAAATTACGATTATCTTCCTGAATATTTAATTTATCTCTGACATATATTCCAATTTGATCCATGGATGTTTGTTCGAGCAACATTGCATGAACATCATTTCTCAATCCAGTAATAATTTCACTAGTTTCTGTTAGCCCAGCAGTAACTTCTTGAACTAACTTATGAACAATATTTAAATAGGCTTGTTCTCGTGCAATTCTTTTCGTTTTGGCCTTAAAAGTTGAACGATATGCAACATTTTTTTGATTAACGACATTCGTGATTGATATTTTTGTTAAATCTAATTCTTCAGGGACCATAAAGAAAGAATGTTCCACCATAAATATTGTTTCAAGTAACTTTAAAACTTCGTATGATGGTGAAATTAGACCGCGTTCATATTGCCAAAGAGCTTGCTCTGAGACATGAAGTTTCTCAGCTAATTCTTTTCTAGTTAGATCAAAGGCATCACGAATTTCGTTGAGAATAACACCATTAAATTTAGTCATCTCAACCTCCTAAATTTGATTTTAGTTATTATTGCGTTTGTTCTGTTTCACCTTCCTCAACTGCGACAGAATAATATGTCGCATCTGGGATTTCAGGATCTTGGTTAATCTTACCAACCTCTTCTTCAGTTAGTTGATATTCATTATTTGTGAAATCAATATACTTTGTTAAATCATCAATTAGCTGAAATCCTTGAGAGTAAGGATTCGGCATATACATCTTGACTGAAGAGACATTTTGCTCCTCTACAGTATATGTCACAATAAAAAATTGTTCGAACTCTATATTCTTTCCTTCAGAAATTTGTTGCATTACTTCATTAAATTGAGGTTCTAATGCTAACTCAGTTTGTTTAGAAAACTCCACCCCAGTGTCAGTTTCGTTAAAAAATTTACGATTTACTTCAGCAAGTTTTTGTAGCGAGGTGTTCGAAAATGCATTTTCAGTAGTTGAATGGAATTTTGATTCTTGTCCACGTTCTGGCTTAATAACAATCAATGCACGATTCTCAACATTGAACTGGAGATATTTCCAAGCATATCCAGCTGTCGCAATTCGATTTGAAAAGTCATGGTTTTTTGCATCCTCATATTCATGATACACTCCAGAATCAATGTAATTACCTCGACTCCATGATAAACCAGATGACACAATCAAATATTGAGACTCACTGATACGCATATTGGCATATTTTTTATTTCCTTGCAAAATACCATTCACAACAATTTCAGCATTTTCAGGCTTCAACTTTAAACTATCAGCATTAACATTTAAAGACATTAATTCAACCTCTACTTCTTTTAATTTTATGTAATTATAGCATTTTTAAAGTAGATTATCAATAATTGCTTATTTAACAGTGTTTTATTTAAAAATTTACAATATATATTATAAATCATTTCGAGTTAATTAAAAGCTATTCAAACTTCCAAAACTTATTACCAAACTCTTTTTTAAATTTTCGCATCTTTCTCCGACATGTACTCTCGTCTGCATTAAATATCAAAGCAATGTGTTGCCACTCATTTTTCTTCCTACGACGATCATATCGTAAATTGACCATACGAACTAATTCGATATCAAACGTGGCCAATATATCTGTAATAGATTTTTGCTGATCATTTAATTTGTATAACTCATGTAGAACAGTATCTTCATCTTCACGTATCATCTTGTCATCAACTGGTCTTATATGTTTATTTTGTGCCCTCCCACCGCCAATATTTTCATCATGAACCAAAGGTGTCTGTAATTCCATTTTCCTCAACTTAATCTGCATATCTATTTTGCCAGAAAAATAATCTGACAATAATTGGTCTATTCTATCCGCCACGCTATCTCTCCTTAATATTATGTACGACGGCAAACCGTCATTTATGTCGCTTAATTTGTTCTAACCGAATACTCGTTGCGTATGTCAAAGCTGTAACAGCAACGATGGCCACACATAAGACCGTAAATTCTAAAAAGTGTTGTAAATTAATACCAATTTCAATCATGTTCATCCCCCTCATCAATCTTTGTTATCGACCGTGCTATATCGTCAATGGCGTAAATTTTGCCACCAATAAGCGCTTGCACGTCCAAGGCAAGTTCGTAAGACATTCGCCCCAATCTTTCCTTGTGTGGCACCTTATCGTCACTGACAACATAGCTAATCATATAATCTGCAAAGCTTCTTCAAAGCCAAATTTCAATACTTTTGCTGATTTTCTGTTCTTGATCATTGCTGGTTGCTGATTATCGTTAATAAATCGACGACACGCAATCGCATCCCCTTCAAAATAAAGTTGCTTTGTTTTCAATCCAATCACCTGATGCATAATTTTTCACCTCATATTTAAATGATGTACCGCTGCGATGCGTTCATCTATTTTAATGCCGACTAAGTGATAGGTCGCTAGAAACGTCATGACGCCCATATTACCAGCCATTTGGTGGTGCAAACGGCATAATTGTTCTGCTCTTAACTTCAGGTGGTTCATCTGCTCACGATTACCACCGTTGGCACCAACTGTTTCCAAATGATGTAAGTCACTCGGTCTTTGGCCACAAATGACACAGCACTTATTCATCAAACACTGATATTCCCAATGGGCAATTTCTTGTGTTTCCAGTTCGTTTAAAGGTTTCACGCTCAAGCCAATGTTATGCGCGGCTGCATAATCCAGCAGCATATTAATGAACTGATTGGCAGCCGTTTTATTGCCCTTACCAATACTCAAACTAAACTCACCAAAATCTAAACCATAGTAATATTCATAGCAGGCATAAAAGTGATTTTTCAATGTGACTGGTGTTTCTAGCCATTCACCACCAACCTGTGCCAACCAAATGTCATTCAGCAGTGCAAACGCAAATTTACGTTGTTGTGGCGAAACCCCATTTTCATCACTGGCAATAATCGACAAAACTTGTGGCTTATCTACCGCGTTATACTGATACAATTTAAAAATATCATCCGCACTCATTTGCAAAGTCACCAGGCCATTGTTTGCATCTAGCTTATTCACTTGTCCAAATAGTTCTGTCATGTATTTATCAGGCCTCGCACCCCTCCGCATGGTTACGCCATGTCATATATCGGTTGACTAGAATGGCAAGTCTTTCTCATCAATGTTGATACCATTACCACCATTTGCAAACGGATTAGGTGCTGCAGGTGGCGTTTGTGTGCCTTGGCCAAACATTTGATTTGGGGCAAAAGTACCTTGTTGCGTTTGTGCTTGTTGTGCAGGCTGATTGAATTGACCAAACCCACCATTATTTTTTGGGGATGCTGGTGAGCTAAATCCTTTATTATTGCCACCAAAGTTACTGCCGCTATTTGCATTATTTGGTAACATCGCCCCTTCTGGTCGTTTCACACCTGATGGCTTACTTCCTGCAGGATCAAACTTATTGTGAGACTTCACCGACAAGTTAAACTGACCTTTGTTGTTAGCTTCCCAATCAACTGTCACATTCATTTGTTTCCCAACAAGACCCTGTACAAATTGATTAATGTCATATAACGGTGTCCCATCCGGCACTGCTGCCGCCACTAATACCGTGTTGAAACTTTTCTTTGATCGCTCTAGTGCTTCCGCTGATGTTTCATCCCAAACCACATTGTCAAAGCGAATTTTGCCACCTGCATATTGACCATCAACAACTTCAAAATCAAGTACAGCCATTTCTTTGTCGCCTTTTTTCGTCATCGTCACGGTTGACGTATCAGAAACTCTCACATTGTACTTACCTGATTCTTCCACTACTTGTCCTAATACATTGTTGCTGTCTACTACTAATCCGAATCCCATTTACTTTTCCTCTTTCTTCTTTGCTGTAACTAATTCGTCTGCTTTAATCAGCACGCGATCATCAATTCTATTTTTGGCATGATTGCCTTTTTCAGTATCTAACTCAATAAAACGTTGGCCATTCTCTTTGTAAATACGACCAACCACATCAAACGGTGCACTGAAAGCATTAAACGTTTTCGCGTTCATATCAGCTTCATAACGACCACCACCGATTAAACCCGATGCACCATTATCAATTTGATGCGCGGTGGCCAAAACGGTCAACCCAGATGCCCGCAAGTACATCCCCAAATCACGAAACCATAGTTGCAACTTCTGATAATTTTGGCGATTATCTTTGCTGGCATTGTCAATATTTTCTAAAACCCAATTTTGCAATGCTGTCACATTGTCTAAAATAATTGTGTTGTACACGCCACTCATTAAAGCTTCATTCAGTTGTGCAGATACTTGGTTTTGTAAGGTCGTGGCATCAGTATGATCATAAGCGAATACGCGAATATCTTTGGTCCCAACTAATGCATTGGTTGACCCGTCAAAACTAAACAATAATTTATTACCGGATAAATGTTTGGCCATAGATGTTTTACCTGTCCCGCCCTCACCATAAATGAAATACATATTTCCCATTGGCATGATTTGTCCAGGCTCATAAACTCTCATGATTCACCTCTAAACTCAATTTCATTAGCATTCATAAAAGTGGCCACCGCTTGTAAATCTTCAACTGTTCCTGTGACATACAATAATCGTGTAAACCTTGGCTGATTGACTGTTGCCGTTTGTGCTGGCATTGGGGATGCTTGAACGTCTACAACTGGTGGCGTGTGTACTTGACGTGGTGCCTCCGCTATCACTTCGCCAGTTTCTGTATCAACGACCTTATCAGCAACAGTCACTTCAGCAGTATGTTGTTGCCGTTCTTTTTCAGCTGTCATTTCAATAACAGCTCGTGCCGCTTCTAAGCGCTTATCTCGTTTAACCACATCATTATCAATGTCTAGCATAATTTCAGCTAAGGACTTGTAATCTAAACTATGAATATAGCCTTCCGGATCGAATGATTTGTTCTCAGCATAATTACGAATGGCGATGGTGTTTGTTGCTCGTTGTGCCTTGGCTTTAACTAATAAATCAAGCTGTGGTTCAAGATGTTCTTCAACAAAGGCAAGCTTTGGTCGTGTGCCGTTGAAATTCCCCTTGATAAACCACTTATCATTGATTTCAATATCAGGGCTAACATCTAACTCATCAGCTCGCTGAGTCAACCACTCATTTAAGCCATCACGTCGTTTTTGTTTTTCGAGTTCATCAAATACTTTGACATCCTTGTCTATGTCATCAGCAGCATCTTTAGCTCGCTTTTCATAGGCAATGGCAATTTCTGAAACGTCTTCAAATGGCTTCAATAACTCCGTCTTCACTTTGCTACGCCATGCCGCTGACTCTTTCGCTGCGTTACGTAAATCTGCTCGTGATTTAGTTGCACCTCGTAATGTTTCTTCGGTCACAATAAAATTACTATGTCGTTTTAAAATCTGTTCAAAATCTTTTTCGAACTGATCAACATTTTCAAACTTAATTTGACCATTAGCAACGCCAATCTGTGGTTGCGTTAACTCATTCATTTGACTACCTCTCTCTTTCTTGCTACGATTGAGATATAAATATTGTCGAAAATAAGTTATATCTCACGTCTAACAGCTCGAACTGTCAGGCGTTTTTTTCTGCTCTCATGTCCCTAAGTATCTTGATTGCAGTTGGTGCTGATAAGAAAACTGAGTCCATCGAATACTCATCACGTGATGCGACATATTCAACCATGCTTCTTAAATCACCACTTGCTTTCAAGCGTTTACCTAATTCTTCTAAACTAATTGCTTGGAAACTAGGCGACCTACCATGTGTTGCAATACCAGATGCCTTTATTTTGATTATTGATGTGACCAAGCTTATAGCCCCTGTGTCCATTCAGGTAAATCCTCCTTGGTAATCTTCTCTGGTTGGCTGGATAATTGTGTTTGCCCATCTCTGACAAATCCAGGTGCTACACTATCACGCTTGCCATAACCTTTATTTTGTTTTGGTAATTCTGGTGTGAAGTCATACTCATCTTCCCAACCGGATTGGTAAAACCATGTGCCAGCCTGTTTAATATATTCGCTAGCTGTGCCTTTAGCCTTAATCTGTTTTTTATAGTCTAATAACTTATTTTTGATCAGTTCTGGACTAACACCATTCTTGATGGCTTTATTAAATGCTTTCTCGGCTTTTGATTTTCCCTGTTTACGATTTTTGGGATATTGAGACCATATTTCTTCAAAGTGATCATTATTATTAATTAATCTATTAGTTGGATTTATTAATTAATATATTATCTACGCCGTTTGCGGGGGTAGGCTCCCCTCGATTTTGAGGGGACGGTACGCTCGATTTCGGGGATAGGGTCCCCTTGTTTTCTGGTGTAGGGTATACTCGATTTTGAGGGTAGGTCGGTACAACTTTTAGTAATCTTTTTTCAATCACTTTCGATTCTTTTTTGTAAGTTAATTGACTTTCAATAATGCCCTTACTGTATAAATCACTCAAAGCAGTTTGAACGGTTTTAACGCTTTTTTTAAACCTATCAGCTATTTTTTGATTACTTGGGAAAGCTGCACCAGTAATATTTTCAAATGTATAAATATACCCAATCAAACGTGCTTGGAAGTCGGTAATGTTATCTAACTCATCTACCCAAGCAGGAATTTGCGTGAAGTATTTAATGTCTTGCTCTTCTGCCATGATTACCTTTCCATCGCATGATTAATCTTCCACGCCGCTTCTTCTGGCGGATAACCTAATTCAATTAGCTTATAATAATCACGTTCCGCTTCACGCTCATCAAACTTGCGCTCATCACGTATGAACAACACAATCGCCGTTACAATAACTGCCGTCCATATAATTGCTGTTGTCATGTTTTACCTCTTTTAAATTTCACCGTCATATTTTTTGCCAACCGATACCGCTGCTTTGAATTTTTCCCAAGATAGTAACGGAATAATTCCACCGCGATCAAATGGGATAAATGGTGCATCATCACGTCCTAACAGATATTTGCGTAAAGTCGTGATACTTGTTCGTTCATAAAGTTCTAGCTGGTTCATTGTTAATGATGGTGGCCAACCAATTTCATGATACAAACGTAACTCTTCAATTCTTTCTGGTGTTAATTGGAATGCTATTGCCATAGTTAACCTCTCTCCGATAATTTAATATCCAAGTATTTACGTATTTTCGCTCGTAATGTGACAAAATAAGTTCCCGTATGACCATTCATTGCTTTAGCAACATCTGAGTGATCACGTTTAATACCTTTAGCGACATCTGACTTGTTTAAATTCAAACGCGCTGCATCAGCACGCAGATTTTCTGCTATTTGATTATTCACATCTCTACTCCCTTTTAATATCCCTAATGTCTGGGTTTTATAATTAAAAAAATACTGCCTCGCGACATGATTTTTGTATTAGATTTGTAAGTTTCTATTTACAAGTTACAATTTTAATACTATAATGACATAGTAAAGACGCATAAATAAAGTACATCAACCCTTATCAGTCGGCCAAGAATGATAGTGTATGACTCTCTTTTTGCTTGCTTAAAATATATAACTAACTTACAAGAACAAGTATAACTACAAGTTTGTAACTTGTCAACACTAAAGTTACATTTTTAATACAGTTCTTGTGTCTAATTTAGAAAGATAATTAATATGACACTAGTTTCTAGAACAAAAGAAGTCGCTAAAAAACGTGGTATTCCACTTAAAAAATTAGCTCTCAAAGCTGGTTTAGCCGAGAATGCTATTTATAGATGGGATACAAATAATCCAAAATCAGAAAATCTCGAGAAAGTTGCTGACATATTAAATGTTTCAACAGACTATTTACTTGAGCGTACTGATGACATGAACCTATCAAATACTGATTCTAAAACAGAAATGGATATTAAAGATGCCTTGGAGCATGATATTATGTTAGCGTTTGATGGCAAGCCAATCTCTGAAAAGTACAAGCGCATCATACTTGAATTATTAAGTGAAGAAGATGATTAATATATGGATTCATACGAATACGATTTGACGCCATTTCAAGAACGCTTAGAAGAAACTATTGTTAATTATCAAATTAAAATAAAACATGTCACAGTTGAACCAACCGATCCATCATTCGCTTATCCTAATAAAAACATTATCATTATAAATGATGCCTATGATTCTAAAATATCCCCTATTTTTATTTTGGCACACGAAATTTACCACATCACGCAAAAAAGTATTGATCAACAAATATACGCATTCTCTCCCCTTGCTAAACGCACAGAAGAAAAGAATGCGCATTTGTTTGCTATACGTTTATTCTTTAAAAGCATCGATGAAGACTATGTCCCCAATTATATAGCCGTTATGTACGCGCTTGGCTTACCATTGTCAATGGAACATCTAGTTCGCCAAGTTTGGTTAGAACATTCAAAACCATTGTTACTTAGTTAATATTATGTGCTGAATAACCACATAAAAAGGTTCTAGGAGATTGAGAAATGAGTGATATATTTGCGTGGCTATGGATTCTGATTAGTATTGGTTTTTGGGTCACTTTGATAATGTTTATAGTGAACAAATTAAGAAAGCGATCTAGTAAGATTAGTTGGAAAACGCCACTGGTTCTTTTCGTTGTTGGGTTCGCATTTCTAATAGCGGCAGCAATAACCACTGATAATAGCGGTAACACCAATCAAAAAACGACTAAGAAAAGCTCGTCTGTTGAAAAAGAAAACTTAGCTTCAAGTAACTCAACAAACACAGAGTCAACGAGTGGCAAAGCCAGTTCAGCTAAACCAAGCCTTTCAGAAGAAGATCAAGATAAGCAAATACTTGCTGACTATACAGCAAAAATTCAGGCACAAACACCTAAATCTATCGCCTCATATAACGAAAAAGCCAAATCAAACCAAGACGGTATGCAAGGTCTTGCAAAACTAAGCACTGATGAAGTCTCAGTATTGGCTGGAATTTCAACCGAAGGAATTGAAAAGATGGCTAAGGTAATGATGGTGTCGGGTAGTGGTAAACAAGACACATACAACGCCTATGCTGCTAAGCTTCAAGATGTCTATACTGCAGAAAGTCAAAAAATAATGGATAATTATACTACTTCTGCAATCGGACAGTAATTAAGCCCTGATGGGCGTACATAATACGTGCCGAGCGTCCACGTAAAAAAGTTTTTGGAGAGATGATATGTTAAGTGGGATTTTGTTGTTGCTATGGATTGTCACATCTATAGTATTTTTGGTGATGCTAGTCATATTTATAGTTGAAAAACAGAGAAAAAAACAAGGAAGTATAAATAAAACATCGTTAATAGTGACATTTGCTATTGGACTTATTTTTTTAATTGTAGGCATGGCAGCTACCAATTTAAATGAAGATAGTCATAGTGCATCAACTAAGACAAAAACAGTAAAAAAACAAACTATTTATAAAGTTGAAGTTGATAATGTAAAAGTAGATGATACATCAAATTGGGAAATCAAAGGAACTACAAATGCACCAGACGGAGCAAAAATGTTCGCTATTTATGGGGATGAAACAGATAATGACTTTTTTGGAACAAATGCTGCTTCATCAACATCTGATATGTCTTGGTCAATAGTTAAAAATGGACAGTTTGCAATGTCAGTTAATCCATTGACGATGCACTACGAAGAAACATATCAAGCCAATAAAACCTTCAAAGCTTATTTGTTTGCTGTGACAGGTTTAAAAGGAAAATTAAAACATTACAGTATAGAATCAAAAATCAGTAGTAGTTTAAAGTCAAATATTACTGATAATATTAAAACAACTAATTTAACATTAAGTGAATCACAAGCAAAATATTACAATGATCTTGGTTCTTCAAGCTATGATGAAGATGATTCTGATTCAGACAGTGAAGAAATTTCTAGCGATGAAACGTCAGAAAAAGATCCCAACTCTTTTAAAACCGGTATAACCTACGAACAAATTGCCAGAACACCGGATGATCACGAAGGTAAAAAAATACAATTTACTGGAAAAGTTATTCAAGTCCTGGAAGATGATGATGAAACGCAAATCAGACTAGCCGTAGATGGAAATAGTGATAACATTATTTTGGTTGATATAGATCAAGATATTTTAAAAGGATCACGGATTCTTGAAGATGATTTAGTAACTGCTTCTGGTGAAAGTGATGGCACAACATCTTATGATTCAACAATGGGCGGCAAAATAACAATACCTGCTATGAGTGCTGAAATCATTGATAATCAAGGTAAGGCTAATGACGATTACGGATACTAATCAATGCCCTTCTTGGGCCTACATATTACGTGCTAAACAACCACGTTAAAAGGTTCTTGGAGATTGGGAATGAATAAAAAATTGCTAATAGTTATTGGTATTTTAGTGATACTTATAATAGCCATGGGCAGCTACATTGTTGGTACTAAGTCAACCAACAATGACAAAAATGAAACGACAAAATCAAAATCTACGAGTAGTCACTCTACAAAGGTGTCTTCTTCCTCATCTAGTTCATCATCAGCAATTAAAGCTAACTTATCTACTGCTGATGCCGAATCACAACTAAACAATGGCCAAAATATTGACGGGGAAATTGTTGATGTTGAAATCTTCGAAGCTATTAATTCTAGCGAACTAGGTCAAAACCTTCAAGCTGGTGAACACCTGAATTTTTATCCGGCCACACAGCAGTATAATTTAAAAGCTGGTGATCACGTTAAATTCAAAGTTGAAGCAGCAAAAGGTGAATTAGGATCTTGGTTAATTAAAGGCGATGTTGTAAAGTAAATACCATCATCTATTTTTATAAATTAAAAAAGCACACCCAACCAGCAAAAGTTCTGGTGTGCTAAGACAAAAAGTTAAACGCACGGGGGCATTCCAGTTAATTATAACAGATGTCAGCCCCCTTTTTAAGTATGAGCTTTAGGAGGCTTTTTATATGGCAAGTTTTGAAAAACGTGGTAAAAAATGGCGTGCTATTGTATCAGTAATAGAGGGCGTTAGCCGTATAAAAAGAAGCAACGGAATGGGCAATTAAAGTAGAAAATTCTAAAGTTGACGGCTATACAATATCACGTGCAACTATTACCCTCCCCGAATATTTTTTAGAATGGTATGAACGATATAGAAAGCCAAACATCAGAGAATCAACTCAAATGCGTTATATTTCCGAGTATAACCGAGTAAAGATTTTATTTGACGGTGTAAAGCTGGAACAACTAAATACACCCGCTTGTTCAGGATAAGTTGGACGAATACGGTAAAACTGTTGCGCCAGCGACTATCTCAAAATTTTGGGATATTCTCAAATCATGTTTAAGAGATGCCCAGATAGATAGATTAATTAAAAAAGATATTTGGACTCGTGTGAAAACACATGCTACTAAATCAGGAGCCGATAAAGGTGTCCTTTCAGCGACCAACTTCAGCAAGTTACAAGCCTATTTGTATGATCACATTGAGACAGATTCTGATTTAGGCATACTAATTGCGTTAGAAACAGGTGCGCGGTTAGGCGAAATTGCAGGCATAACAGTAGATGATATTGACTTTACAATGAACACTATAAATATTTCAAAATCTTATTCTGTAGCCGTGCAAAAATTGACAGAAACTAAAAACACGCAGTCACACAGAATTATATCGATCACAGAACAGTTTGCTAAATTACTACGCGATAAGTCTGACTACTTCCCTTTATATTCTCACTACTACAATAGGCAGTTTAGCAGGCGGTTAAAATATATTCTAGATAGGCTTGATATCCCACTCATTAGATTTCACGATTTAAGGCACTCTCACGCTAGTTTTCTACTGTACAATGATGTCTCTATTGATTATGTTTCAAAGCGCCTAGGTCATAAAAATACGCGTATAACATTAGACGTTTATGCCCACATGTTAAAAGAGAAAGAGACAGAACAAAGTACAATGGCTTTAAAGTTTTTATCATCAAGTCCCCAAATGTCCCCAGAAAGCAAAAGCAACGCCTAAATTAGACGTTGTTTTTTGTTTATATAATACCCTGTAACCCTTGTTGCTCTAAAAGTGAGCCTTAATCTTATAAATAGGTTGACCCTTAGCCATAAACTTCTGTTCATACTCTGTTTCGATATTACCAGCAACTTTATCTTCATCAGCATGTAAATCTAAAGTGAAATCTTCTGATGTCCAGCGCATGCCGTAATCCATAAAACTCACCATTGAATATTCAAATAAATGTCGGTTATCTGTTTTAAATTCAACTTCACCCGTTTCTGGTAAGATAGCTTCATATGACTGCAAAAAACTTTTATAGGTCAATCGTCGTGATTCATGCCTTGTCTTAGGCCATGGATCTGAAAAGTTTAAATACAGTTTTGAAACTTCGTTCTTTTCAAAATAGGTTTCTACACCGTTCCCATTCCCATAGATATACCGTAAATTTGGTAACTTACCAACTGAATCAAAACTTTTACGTGCAGCAACGGCGACAGCCGTTTCTTGAATTTCCATCCCAATATAATTAATTTCTGGATGCGCGAGCGCCATGCCCAAGATGAATTGTCCTTTACCAGATCCAATTTCAATATGGATAGGCTGTTCTTGGTCAAACAATGACTGCCACTTTCC
The DNA here is from genome assembly GCF_014207505.1 of Leuconostoc carnosum. Lineage (GTDB taxonomy): Bacteria > Bacillota > Bacilli > Lactobacillales > Lactobacillaceae > Leuconostoc > Leuconostoc carnosum. The sequence continues at coordinate 295,051 of NZ_JACHGL010000002.1, read as the reverse complement.
AATCTGTAAAGTCGCATGTTCTTGGTCAATCACGATGTCTGAATGATTAGTCAACCACTCTCCTGCCCAAGGTTTTGATCTAAGATGCATAATTAATCTCAACGTTGTCATAACCAATCAATTAGTCAGCACACTTTTAAATGTTCAAAGTTTACTGAAAAAAATAATCGGATGATATTTCAACGTTCCTGCTTTCTTTTATTATTTTTGATTGCTTTTTTTATTACTAAATTGTCTGGGAATATATATATTATTTAAAAATACTATGATAACAGCTAAACTAATAATCGTCATACCAACTGCTTGTAAACCATGTATGATACTCGCTATGATCATAATTATAGTAGCTAGTGCCATCAATTGACCACTCAATAGTCGGAACGCTTTTTGCTTTGCTTTTGTATCAATTGGCAACAGACGTGTCCACATATTTTTTTGTGTCTCATCATATAATGGTAACATTTGAAAAACCACTAAATAAACAGTCAATGCACCGACAATAGCAATTAACCAACTAGGTGCTGCTTGGAGCGCATACACCATAATGGCACCGACTGCTATCAAACGTAACACCAGTGGTAAAATTTCTACATCACGAGCCAATCGCGTAATATATAAACGATACATGACAGAACGATGTTTTGCAAGTTTGAAAACGACATAATCTAAGTATCGTCGACGTTTGATCGTCTTTGGTTGATGTGGTACATTGGCAAACATCGCATAAAAATGTAACACGCGTTGCTCATGTTTCTGGGCTTGTAAGTTGGCTTTATGCCAATCAATTCCTATCTTTGTGACCATCCCCTGGCTAATGAATAACATTTTAGCCATTATGGCTGCCACTAGCAGCCAGCTAACTGTCAATACCAAAAGCCATTGAATCGATAGCAATAATATCATAGCTATCATAATCACCGGTATGCTGAACCTAAAAATGGAGATGTTCATCATCGGATGTGTCATGAGCCATGAATTAAATGATTGCCGTGTCTTGATCAGTAAACTATCACGCTCACCCAATAATGATAGCCACTTATAAGTCATGATAAAACCTGCTAGTAAGGCTAGTCGTGTCATATCACCATTATAAATTTGCCAAAATATCGGTATAATTGTTGCCATAAATATAATCTGCCACAAAAATGCATAACTACAACTCAGAATGACTGAATAGTTTAAATATTTTTTTATAATCAATTGATCGCTGCCTAACAAAAATAAACGATCTGCTGGTTTAAAATAGGTCACCAAATGTCCCATATTTAAGCCAATTACTAACCAAAGTGTATTAAATAATGGCCACCAAAGCTGATACCAAAACTCATCTGACTGCTGTGTGACAAATAGTTGCCGGTAAGCCAATAGCAAACCACCAATAGCAATCATTAAGAATACAATAAAATGATCATTGAATAGTAAGCGTAAATACTTTAAATTTGTTCGTTGATTTCTAGCAAACCGCTGCATGAATAATTTATTCAACGCCATCTGCTGACTCCTTTTGCATCATATCAAACAAATCATCTAGTTTAGCAAGTGGCAATTGATAGCTATCAGCTAATGATGTTGGTGTCCCAATGAACTGTACTTCACCATCACGAAGCACAACAAATTCATCCACGAATGCTGTTGCTGAACTAAGTAAGTGTGTCGTCATCAACACACTACCGCCTTGATTAGCCTGTTGACGCATCAATTCAACAACATCACGTTGCGCCAAAGTGTCTAAGCCCAGAAAAGGTTCATCAACAATTAAAAGTGGTGCCTGTAACATAAATGCTGACACCAGCATGACTTTTTGACGCATACCTTTTGAAAAATGAATTGGTAGCCAATGTAGCTTATCTTCAAGACGGAAACGTCGGAGCAATGATAGAACATTCTCCCACGTCTCATCATCATCCAACCCATGCGCCGCTAACATGAGATGTAGATGTTCAGCTAATGTCAACTCATCATACAAAATCGGTTGCTCCGGAATATAAGCAATTTTTGATTTAAAAGCAGTTGGTTCTTGCACAATGTTAGTGCCATTCAGTACAATTGTGCCTGAAGTTGGCTGCAACTCACCAATAATATGATTCATTGTTGTTGATTTACCGGCACCATTCAAACCAATTAGCGCTACAATTTTACCGTTATCGACGTTAAATGACACGTTTTTTAAGATACGATTACCAGCATAACCGCCAGATAAGTTTTTTATTTTTAATCCCATACCTACTATTATAACAGGCTGGGCGCTTTATTTGATATAATAAAGATAGTACAATCATGAATGGGGATTAATTATGGATATTTTTGATAAAATTATTGTCGGTGAAATTCCAAGTTATAAAGTATACGAAGATGATGACGTTGTTGCTTTCTTAGACATTTCTCAAGTAACACCTGGGCACACACTCGTTGTACCAAAAAAACATGTAGATGATATTTTTGATTATGACAAGGATATCTCTGAAGCCGTGCTGCTTAAATTACCTATCATTGCACGTGCTATCAAAGCAAGTGATGACGACATCACTGGTATCAATATTCAATCAAATAATGGTACGTCAGCTGGTCAAACTGTTCGTCACTCACATTGGCATCTCATCCCACGTTATGATGATGACAATTTAAATGACAAACTCGCACCTACTATCGATAATAGTGCTAACTTCTCAGCGGAACAATATCAAACAATTGCTGACGCAATCGCATCACAATTCTAATTGAGGTATATAAATGAAAATTTTAGATAATATCAAAAATTTATCAGCTCAACTCAAAGAAATTAGTCGCTTACTTAATCAACTCAAAGCACAGCAAAAAAATTTAGTTGAGCAAGTTGATCAAATCAAAACTACAAGTGATGAAATTCAAGTAGAAATTGAAAAAATGAATTTCAAAAACAAGCCACACTCAGATCGTATCAAAGAAACAACAGAACATTTAAATGATCAACTATCTAAGTTTAAAGCGTAGTTGTTTATTTTGTGGTAGAATATTTAGAATACTAATCAGAAAAGGAAACAAGATATGCGTAAATTCATTTGGGGATTAATCGTCGTAATTTTTTGTGGCGGTCTTATCTTCCTTAGTTTAAATTCGTCAAAAACATTGATGACATCAGATTCAGGTAAAATTACAGAAAAACAATTCATGACTGACTTGAAGAAATCATCAGCTGGTCAACAAGAATTTGCTAACATGGTCATTAATAAGGTACTTGCAGAACAATATGGTACTAATGTATCAAAGTCGGACGTTCAAGATGCCTTTGATACACAGAAAGCACAGTATGGTGACGCGTTTAAATCGACACTAGCATCAAACAACACAACTGAAGAACAATTTAAAACAAGTATTAAAAATAATCTAATTATTACCGAAGCGGTTAAAGCAAACTTCAAAATCACTGATAAAGAAATTCAAAAAGCCTATAAAGATTACCACCAAAATACAACAATATCAATGATTACGGCTAAAGATGAAGCAAGTGCTAAAAATGCTATTGCCGATTTAAAGTCTGATAATAGTTGGGAAACTGTTTATAAGAAGTATACAACTGATAAAACATATGAAAAAAGCAATGGTCAGTTGCCAGCTTTTGACTCAACAAGTACGACTGTGGATCCAGCAGTACAAAAAGCTGCATTTGAATTAAGTAAAGTTGGAGACTATACAACTTCTCCCATTACCGGATCAACTGGTAGTTACTATGTCATTAAATTAGATAAAACAACTACAAAACCTAGTCTAAACAGTGTTCGTAGTAAACTGTCTGACCAAATTGTATCAAAATTCTTAACTGATCAAAAAAATGCATCAAAGGTTCAAGCTATCATCGGTAAAGTCTTACGTAAAGAAAATGTTAATGTTAAAGATGCACAGTTGAAAACTGCATTGAACACTTACCTGACTGCAGGTATTTCATCACCTGGTAAATAATAATACATAAAAAACGTAACCAAAATGGTTACGTTTTTTATTTTACTCTGATGATGATTTAAAGAAACGCCGGTTATCTAAACCAAAAATCCTGTCAGAAAATGACCCATCAGCCGTTTTTTCTAATGCACCTGTTATCATTTGAATGCTAGCATCCATCTCATCGATTTGATGCAAAATTTCTGCTTCCAATATATTGGGGCGTACAGGTGACCCATATTCTAACTGACCATGATGAGATAGAATGGTGTGTCGCAATATAACCATATCTTCTGATTGTAAATCAAAGTGTAATTCATTTGCTGCTAAAACAATTTGTTCATCAATCAGCGTGATATGGCCAATTAAACTACCAACAACTGTGTATTTTGTTGCAATCGGTCCAGATAATTCAATTACCTTGCCTAGATCATGTAATAACGCACCAGCAATCAGTAAGTCTTGATTCAGTTGTGTATACTGTGCTGATACGCTTTTGGCTAATTTTGCAATTGACAATGAGTGAAAAGCTAACCCACCTGCAAACGCATGATGATTCATTTTGGCAGCAGGATAACGTAAAAACTGATCATGGTAAGCATTAAATAATTTACGTACTAAACGATTCCAAGTTGGGTTAGTAATCATCAGGATAAAGTCGTTCAGCTCATCATCCATCTCATCTTCTTTAATTGGTGCATGAGCCATAAACTCAGCTGGGTTGTCAGGTTCCCCAACACCGGACAGACGAATATTTGTAATTTGTACTTGTGGTTTATCTTGATATGAACCTCGTACACCCTGTAATTGTACAATCTTACCAGGTAATAATGTACTAATCTGGGATTCAGTGGCATCCCATAAGTTCCCAGGTAAATCGCCTGAGCGATCTGAAAATACCATACTTAAATAAGTTTTTCCATTTTTAGTTAATCGTATATCAGCACTTTTAATTAGCGCAAAACTATCAATGTGCTCAGTATCTTGAAAATCTGTCAACAATTTAACCATAATATACTCCCTTTATAATGCTATCATTTGTTTAACATGTGGCTCTGAAAATGCCGTGGTAAAATAAAAAATTTGCTGTTGCTGCGCTATTTCTTGTAAAATATCTAGCATGATTGCTCGCCGATCATCATCAAAGTTAACAAACCCATCATCAATCAGCAAAGGGACTGACACAATATCTGCAATGACTTGACTTAAGGCTAATCTCAGAGCAACATAGAGCTGTTCTTGCGTGCCAGTTGATAGCTCACTTACACCAAACTTGTGACCATATTTCTGTACGAGTGACAGATCATCTTTAACGAATTGTATGTCAATATAATTATTTTGCGTTAACCTTGTAAAATATTGCGTAGCAATTTTTTGCATTTTTGGGAAACGATTTTGTGAGGCTGCTTGCAGCGCGCGATTAATCCAATCCACCGTCAATCTTTCAGCAAGATATTCACCAAACTGATCGTTTAACATCGTCTGTTCATTAGCTAGTTCTTGCTGTAAAGCTAAAAATTGGTCACTACTCGTGCGCTGTTGTTGCTGTGCTTGTAAATCTGATAACTGGGCTTGTTTAGTAAATGCAGCTTGCTGAGCTTGATTGTACTCTTTTTCTACGTTATCTAATTGTTCTTGCAAATCAGTAATACTATCAATTTGTTGTAATTGTTCCATCATCTCTGGCTTGATCTGTTGCATCATATCATTGAATCTTTGATTTTTACGCAACTGCGCTGTTGCTTGTTGCTTTAAAGCCATCAATGACTCACTATCTTGAACCTGATACTTTTTGAAAATAGCTTGCTTTGCAGTTGAATACTCTAACAGTGAGGATTGCATTTTTTGAATTTCAGTTAAAATTTGTTGTTGCCTTTGTGCAAATAGTAATTCGTTGTTTTGTAAACGTAACTGCCATTGATCATTGCTATGCATTAATTGTGACATTGTCATTTCAAGGTCATCAGGGCGCACCACTATATTTAGAAAGTTAGTAATTGGCTCTAGTTTATTGACAAGCGTGTCTCTAGTTGCATCAATACTAGCATCCAACTCACTAATCTGTTGCTCTTTCTGTAGCATTCTACGAATATCAGACTGAGCGGTATTAATTTCCGTAATTGACAACATACCATAACGTTGTCGTATTTTAGACTGCTTATCTCGATGTTGTTTTAGAAAAAAATAACCGAGACCGGCTATGAGCGCAGCTAAAATTAAAGCTGGTTTGAAGATAAAGTACATTACTGCGCCAAATAAGACGGCAACAATGATAATTATCAAGCCATAGTCTTTTTCAGATAGTGCATCTTTCTCACTGTCTGTTAGGAGCTTGGGTACCTCAATTTTAAAATTAGATCGTATACCATCAACTTCGTTGATTAAAACAGCACGTTCTTTTTCTAAATTTTGAAGGTGATGATTTTCAACTTCCAGATTTGCAATAGTTGACTGATCATATGGTGCCTGCTTAATTTTTGTTGATTGTTGTTGCTTTTCTTCATTAAGATTTTGCAAAGATTTTTGACTAGTTTCAGTCATAATTGCTAGACGCCGGACTTCATCAATATCCTCATCTGACACTAATGTAGTTTCAGAGGTCAGCGTCTCCTTCAATGCCATTGCTTTTTTATAAAGCGTATATTGTTGCATTAAATATTGTAAATCCTGCATTTTTTTTGATAAATCTAATATTTGAGATTGTTTCTTATTTAATGCTTTTTGTTGCAGTTCGATATCTGATTGTCCATTTACATAATCCGCTACAGCATCATTTTTATCATGTAATGCTTCACTATTCTTCTCATAACGTCTTGTGGCTAAATTCAAAGGTCTTTTCCCTGTCGAACGCTGAGCAAATTGCTTATCAGATTGCTTGGCAACATCATTAGCCACATCAAGCCAACTTGTGCTACCCACAGCACCTATATTTAACAGTAGTTTTTGTAGTTCAATAGGTTTTAATTGAGCAATTTGTGCTAAATCGCGTTGGCTAAAATTAAAGATATCATCAAACGATGCCCTTGTTAACGGTAGTAATTGTTGTGATAACCATTCTTCCGGGTGTTCTATCACTATTTGACTAGACATATCTGTAATTGTCAATTCAGATTGTGTTCGACTAATGCGCGTAATTTTATAGTCATTTTGACTCACAGTAATAACTAAACTACCGCCATATTTGCTACCATCTTTAGGATCATATACATTATTTTGCCCTTTTTTTGTTGGAAAACCAAATAAAACGCCGATAATGAAAGCACGTAGCGTAGACTTACCAGACTCATTTTGACCAACAATCGCTTGAAAACCATCGGAAAAATCGAAGGTTTGCTGTGACCATCGTCCAAACCCACTAATTTCTGCTTTTTTGATTTTCATTATTCATCACGTGCCTTTCTAGCCTGCATAATTTGCCACATTTTCTCTTGTAACACAGCTTGTCCTTCTTTACTCATGAAATACTCTCTAACAAAAACAGGTGCTTGATTCGATAAATAATCTGATACATTAAAATTGTCAAAAATTGATTGTAACGATGATTTCCAATATTTCTGATCAATATTGTCCTCAGCCAATACAGATGTTGGTGCTTTTTTCAACCCAAGACGTACAACCCACAAATTATCTGGCAATTTAGCACGTACTTTTTCTAACGTTAACCCGCTTAACACGCGTTCAATCAGTGTATTATTTAATTTTGCGGTAATATCAACTGAAAATAGTGTTGTTTTTTCTGTTTGATAATCTACAATTTGTGTGACTAAATCATCTTCATCAACCATTTCTGAAATGGTTAGATTTTCCCATATAACAGCTGCAACGGGCTTAAATTCGGGTATTAACTTATTTTTATGGCTAGTAACTAAATAATAACCTTTTGGTCCGACCTCTTTGCGATTTAATCCCTGTAAATTGCCCGAGTACCCAATAAAAGGCGAATCATTTAATGTTTGCCGAACGTGAATATGTCCTAAAGCCCAGTAATCATAGTTTTTGATTAACATATCATTAACAGAAAATGGCGCATATGCTTCACCGTCAACGCCGAGTGCACCATGATATAAGCCAATATGATAATCTGCTGCTATATCCTTAGGCGGGAAATTATCAATAAGTTGTTCTTTTTGACGTTGTGTTTGATAGCTAAAGCCTGTCAGAGCTATCTGTTCTCCACTGTTTAAAGATAAATACTTAGTTTCTATAGATTGTGCAAATATGTGAATGTTTTCCGGCCATGGTAAATGTTTTTGCTTATTTGCCTCAAAATCATGGTTTCCAAAACTCAAATATACAGGTATCGCAGCAGCATGTAATCTCTCAAACTGTACACTCACCATTTCTTGAATCTGTGGTCCACTTTCAGATGAATTGTATAAATCCCCTGGAAATAATACAAAATCAACGTTCTCAGCAATAGCTGAATCAATCAACTTTCCAAAGGTTGTCAGTGTCGCATTTTGTATTATTGGTTTTAAATGCTCTGGTAATTGTTGATCTAATCCTAAAAATGGATTTCCTAGATGAATGTCGCCTGCATGGATAAATTTCATAACCAACCTCTAATTTTTGAACAAATGTTCGTTTAATGTTATTATACTGAAAATAAACCGTTTTCTCAACTTGTGAAACCCCTTACATATATGCTATTATAGAAGTAGTTTAACTAAGGAGACAATAAATATGGCAATCCACAAAATTTTGTTTGGTACGTATACCAAACGTCTATCAAAAGGTTTATATGAAGCAGAATTGGACACAGACAAAAAACAGCTTCAAAATCCAACTTTCATTGGTCAATTAACTAATCCTACTTATTTAGCCCTTTCAAAAGCTAATAAAATTTACGTTGTTGAAAACCGTAATGGTCAAGGTGGTGTAGTCACATTGGATAATGCAAAACGTCCTGTGGTTGAACTTGACGCCAAATTGACTGAAGGTTCCGCACCAGCTTATATGGGCATTGATGAGGACCGTCAACTGCTCTTTGCTGGATACTATCACCGCGGTACTGTTGAATCATATACTATTAATGCTGATGGCTCACTATCACTAAGTGATACTTGGCAAAACGAAGGCTCAGGTCCCCGACCAGAGCAAAGTTCATCACATATCCATTTTGCTAACTTAACACCCGATAAACGGCTAGTAGCGGTGGATCTAGGTAGTGACGAAATCATCACTTTTGATGTCACCGACAACGGTCAACTAACGGAAGCCTCACGCTTTAAAACAGAAGAAGGTTTTGGTCCACGTCATATTCGTTTCTCACCAAACGGTCAGTATGCTTACGTGCTTGGTGAGCTTTCAAGCCTGTTAAGTGTCTTAAAGTACAACTCTGATGATGGTTCATTTGAGCATATTATGACTGCTTCAACAATTCCCTCTGATTGGACTGAACATAATGGCTCAGCTGCCCTACGTTTAAGCCATGATGGTCGCTTTATCTATGCTACTAATCGCGGTCACAATTCAATTGCTGTTTTCAAAATTGTTAATGGCGGTACCGAGATTGAACGTATTCAGCTCATTAGTACTGAAGGTGAATTCCCACGTGACATGAATTGGGATAAAGATGAAGCTTTCTTAGTCGTTGCTAACCAGGACACTGATAATGTTTCATTATACGCTCGAGATGAAACCACTGGTGAATTATCACTCCTACAAAAAGATTTTGCTATTCCAGAGGGCGTGCGCGTCACTTTTGAATATTAATTTTAAAATATTATTGTTCGCTATCAAATAAAAAAAGTAACTAACCAAATAATTTTGGTCAGTTACTTTTTTATATTACCAAAACTGTTTTTAACTGAGTTTTTAGCATCAATGATTGTATCTTTTTCTGCTCTACAAGTCATTCTACTTCTTTAGTTGGCACAATCATAACCCATTCCACTCAGATTTTTGAAATACGCGACTGGTTCATGAAACATTAAAAACAGCCTACTCTAAGTCAACATTTATGAGATTTACATCTCATACAACATTTCCATTACGCTCAAACTTGTCTGCTAAACCAATGCTCAACGCATCCATTTGCCACTACTTAGTTCAAACTTCGAGTAAACTGTCATCGGATTGAAAGAAATCCATTCCAATCATCGTCAAGAATGATTGCAACAACTTAAGTTGTTATGAGGATTTCCTCCTAACCTATGTCTATAGTATAACATCTATAATTTATAATTGCAAGCGCTTACAATACAAAAGCATTCTCATTAGATTAAAAGTGCAAATAATTCAACGACTTCCTATTACTTTAGTCTTGAAATGATATCACAGTTGGATTAGTCCGAAATGACTCAACTAAAACAGATTGGATATCTAGTCTAATAATTACTTTGTTATTGAAATTATCTGCTAGTTCTTTTATCTCACTGTGCTTCACGATCTCGTCTTTTAGGGCATCATTTTCAAGTACTGTTGGCATAATATTATTAGAACTTATCCTTATACCCGTTTCTTTGTCAAACCACGTTGTTAAAGAGACTTTTTTAGTATCATGGATGTTCTGAACACGTTTTGATTTTTTATCAGTGACCACATACCAGACATTCTCTTGCTGTTTTGACTGTTTGAAAGTTAGAATACTTGATGTCATCATCCCATCATTTGAAAGCGTTGATACAATTACAATGTTCTCTAACTTTTCTAATGCTGATTGGAAAGCATGCTGTTTATTAGTATTGGTGCTTAAACTAAATTTCTTTTTTTGCTTCATAATCGTTAAAGCAGTTAATGGCACAATTAAAATAATGTAACCGATAACAGTTAAAATAAGCGATTGATAAAAATAGCCTTCAACACCAATCACTTTCACACAGTACATTGCAACAAATACTGTTATTAAAAAAATAATAAACAATTGAATAAACCTTTTTGCATACATTATCATACTCCTCCACTTCACAATGTAAATACTATCATACTTTCTCTAAATATAAAATATCATGAAAAAAATTAAATAAAAAAGTCAGTCCTAATATTTATTAGAATTGACTTTTTATGAATTAAAATTGTACTCAAGAAATATTTTCTCTCTATGTGCGAAAAGAGTATACCAAAGGAGATAGCGGGATTTGAACCCGCACACCGCCAAAAGCGGCTCGACGGATTTCGAGTCCGTTGCAGTACCAGATTGTGCCATATCTCCATAATGAAGAACAAAAATGTCCTTCAATACATGTTAAATTTAGTTAGATGCCTTACGACGTTTAGCTGACTTTTCACGTTCTGCTGTGTTCAAAATTGCCTTACGGATACGTACGTTTTCAGGCGTTACTTCAACGTATTCATCATCATTCAAAAATTCTAAACTAGCTTCCAAATTCATCAAACGAGGTGTCTTGATTGATGAAGTTTGGTCTTTGTTTGATGAACGAACGTTTGATTGTGGCTTTAACTTTGTCACGTTAACAGAAATATCATTGTCACGTGCATTCATACCAACAATCATGCCTTCATAAACATCAACACCAGCACCGATAAACATTTGCCCACGATCTTCAACACCCATAATCGCATAGTTTGTAGTTGTACCTTGAGTAATTGAAACCAAAGCACCATTACGACGACCAGGCTCCCAATTACGAACAACTGGGCGGTATTCAGCATAAGTATGGTTAAAAATACCATAACCACGTGTTGCTGACATAAATTCAGTTGAATAACCAATTAATCCACGTGAAGGTGCCATATATGTCAAACGTGTTTGACCATTACCAACTGACTCCATGTTTTCCATTTCACCTTTACGTTGGTTCAATGAATCAATAACAGTTGATGCATATTCATCGGGTGTATCAATTTGTACAGATTCATAAGGTTCTGACTGTACACCATCAATCTCACGATAGATAACTTGTGGACGTGAAGCTTGTATTTCGAAGCCTTCACGACGCATTGTTTCAATCAAGATTGACAAATGCAATTCACCACGTCCTGATACTAACCAAGCCCCAGCTTGACCTATATCTTCAACACGCAAAGATACATCAGTATGCAATTCACGACGCAAACGATCTTCAATTTGGCGAGCCGTAACAAACTTTCCTTCACGACCTGCAAAGGGACTGTCATTTTGACGGAAAGTCATTTGCAAAGTTGGTTCATCAATACGTAAGATTGGTAGTGGATCTGGATGTGCAGGATCTGCAACAGTTTCACCAACTGAAATATCATCCATACCAGAAACAGCAATCAAATCTCCAGCCTTAGCTTCATTAATATCAACTTGATCCAAACCAATGAATCCAGCTAATTTAGTAACACGGAATGATTGCGTTGTACCGTCAAGCTTCAACACTTCAACGTTATCACCCATCTTGATTGTGCCACGTTTAACACGTCCAATACCGATACGACCAACGAAATCATTATAGTCCAACATAGCAACTTGGAATTGTAATGGTTCATCAGAATTATCAACAGGTGCTGGGATTGTTTCAAAGATCTTGTCAAAGACAGGCTTCATTGTGTGTTCTTGATCTTCAACTATTGGTGACAATGATGATGTTCCATTCATAGCTGAAGCAAAAATAACTGGGAAGTCTAAGCGTTCTTCATCAGCACCTAGTTCAATAAACAAATCCAAAACTTCATCGACAACTTCTGATGGACGTGCACCAGGACGATCAACTTTGTTAACCACCACAATTGGTGTCAAGTTCTGTTCAAACGCTTTTTTCAAAACGAAACGTGTTTGTGGCATGGTACCTTCAAAGGCGTCAACAACCAACAAGACACCATCAACCATACCCATGATACGTTCAACTTCACCACCAAAATCAGCGTGTCCAGGTGTATCCAAAATGTTGATTTGCTTGTCTCCAACCTTAACGGCTGTGTTCTTTGACAAGATGGTGATACCACGTTCTTTTTCGATATCGTTTGTATCCATTGCACGATCACCCAATTCTTTGCGTGAGTCCAATGTATCTGATTGTTTTAAAAGTTCGTTAACCAACGTCGTCTTTCCATGATCGACGTGGGCAATGATAGCGATGTTACGAATATCTTCGCGATTTGCCAATTTCCTAGTGCTCCTTTAATTTAATGCCACTTATCTCATAGTAAAAGCTAGGGTCAGTTGCGCCCTAGCTTTTATGCAACGCTAAAATATCACGATGCGCACGATTTGTAGCCACTAATACTATGTTTGATGATAACATATCTAATGGTTGTCCGTCAATATCTGAAACGGATAAACCTAATGTTTTTGCTAAAACTTGACCAGCAGCAAAATCCCATGGCATCATTTTAGACGAATAGCCGACAGCTTGACCTCTAATCACACGAATGAAGGACGGTCCAGCAGCACCTATCACGCGATAACCTAAAGCTGCCTTCGCAATATGATCGTACCCAAACATACCGTAAAGTAGCCGAGCGCCACTGAGTAATACAATGCCTTGAGCAAGCGATTCATCCACAGGAGGCGTTAATCGTAATTGATTAGCAAACACACCAATTTCCGGTCCACCATGATACACTGTATTATTGACAACATCTAAAATCCACCCTAAAACTGGCTGATTATCAATATACAAGGCAATCATAATTGCAAATTCTTCACGTTCTTTCACAAAATTCATTGTGCCATCAATCGGGTCAACAAACCAAACATGCCCTTTCATATCGCGTTGCTGATCACCAAAACCTTCTTCACTCACAATATGTGCCTCTGAATCATAAGCACGAATTTTTTGATTAATCAACTTTTCATTGGCACGATCCACATTTGTGACTAAATCACGGACGTCACTTTTTGTTCCAACAGTTAATTCATCTTGCATAGCAGTAATTGTTTTTGTTCGTAATTCTTCAAGCCATAATAATACTGTCTGATCAATGTCTTGAATTTCAAATCGGCGTAAAGTCATCCGCGTACCTTATCTTTTGTTGTTTGTTGGGCGAGTTTCATCGTTTGATAAATACTATGCCCCGTTTGCCGCTCAAAATTTTTATCAAATTGTTTCTGCTCACTTTTTGAAACAATGACATCACGAAAAGCCTTATAACGTGACATTAGTGTTGCTTTTGAAACACCAGTTTCATACACGTTAAGTACACTATCTACAAAATTTGAGATTGTTACTATATCTTCAGTGGTCCAATTGCCATCAATTGGTAATGTATAATTTTCATTCATACTTCTATTTTAACATGTTGTTTAGTTTGATATACTAATAAATGAGGTGAAAAAAAACATGACAATTAGATTTACAATGGACAAGATAACACGCGATGGAGATCCTGTGTTACGTCAAATAGCAACAGAAGTTAAATTCCCACTAAGTGACGAATATGCACAACTAGCCAAAGATATGATGACTTATCTTGTTGTTTCGCAAGATGACCAAAAAAATGAAAAATATGGTTTACGCCCTGGTGTTGGACTTGCTGCCCCACAAGTCGGTTATTCATTAAAAATGAGTTCAGTCTTAATCCCGGCATTAGATCCACACGAGCATGATGAAGAAACCCCCTATTTTAAAGGTACTATTTTCAATCCTGTCATTATTTCAGAATCAGTGAAAAGAAGTGCGTTGGAAGTCGGTGAAGGTTGCTTATCCGTTGATGAAGATATCCCTGGATTTGTTCCCCGCGCCAATCGTATTACAGTCCGCTACCAAGATGAAAGTGGTGACACACATACCATTAAGTTAAAGGATTACCCGGCTATTGTGTTTCAACATGAAATCGATCATCTGCATGGCCACTTATACTATGACCATATTGATTTAAAAGCCCCTTGGCAAGTCAATGATGATACAAAATATATAGATTAACCAAAAAAGCAGATACCAACTAAGTATCTGCTTTTTATTTGGCGTTAATTATAGTTAACTTTTATAATATTGATAGTCTTGATGTTGTGCAAATTGTTATAGACTAAAAATCGGTGTCTCAGGCAACATCAACGCCCAAAAAACCGATTTTCTAACTTTACAATTTATCAAAGAAACTTTTCTTTTTTGTGCCATCAGTTGCTTCTTGGAATGCTTCCAAAGCCTTCTTCTGACCCTTGTTTAACTTAGTTGGTACATCAATTTTGACAATAATGTACTGATCACCGTTTCCAGTACCACGTAAGCGAGGTGCCCCCTTGCCACGCAAGCGGAATCGTGTACCAGTTTGTGTTCCAGCTGGTATCTTTAAACTAACATCCCCATGAACTGATTTGACTTGAATTTCATCACCTAATGTAGCGCTGACAAAATCAATCTTCTCTTCTAAGTAAATATCTGCGCCGTCACGTTCAAATCCGTCTTTAGATGGTGCAACTTGGAAGACAACGAACAAATCACCACGTGGACCACCGTTAGCACCTTCTTCACCTTGACCAGCAAGACGCATTTGTTGACCAGTTTCAACACCTGCAGGTACGGTAACTTCAATTTCATGAGCACCATCACCACGATTGAACTTGATTGTTTCTTTCTTACCAAAAATAGCTTCTTCAAAGTTTAGACGCATGCGGTACTGTAAATCTTGACCTTTACGCGGACGATTAGGATCAAAACCGCCACCAAACATTTGGCTGAAAATATCACCCAAATCGGAAAAGTCACCAAACCCGCCTTGTTGCCCTTGCTGATAGCCACCAAATCCGCCTTGTCCACCAAAACCACCATTGGCTCCTGCTGGTCCAAATTGGTCATATTGCGCACGCTTCTGTTCTTCACCAAGCGTTTCAAAGGCTTCTTGTACTTCTTTGTACTTTTCCTCTGCCCCTGCTTCATGGTTTAAATCGGGATGGTACTTTTTAGATAACTTACGATAAGCTTTTTTAATTTCATCTTGCGTCGCATTCTTATCAACACCAAGACGCTCATAATATTCTGTATTGTTCAATTACCCGCTCCTTTTAAATTATGTACACAAACCGCATTCAGTGACGTGCGGTTTGTTTAAATAGATTAAACTATTAAATTACTTCTTGTCTTTATCAGGATCAACTTCTTCAAAATCACCATCAACCGTATTATCATCAGCTGACTTAGCTTCACCTTCAGCACCTTCTTGTGGTGCTGCTTGTTGATATAACTTCATAGCTAATTCTTGTGCTACTTTTGCTAATTCATCTGATTTAGCCTTTAAGTCTGCCAAATCAGCATCTTCAGCAACTGCTTCTTCTTTAGCTTTCTTCAAAGCTTCCAAAGCGTCTTGTGTAGGTTTTTTATCGTCATCACCCAACTTGTCGCCAACTTCTTCTAATGTTGCTTCTGTAGAGAAGATCAATTGATCAGCTTCGTTGCGTGTATCAACAGCTTCCTTCTTCTTTGCATCAGCTTCTTCATTAGCCTTAGCCTCGTTCATCATTGCTTCGATTTCTTCATCTGACAAACCACCAGCAGCTTGAATGGTAATCTTTTGTTCTTTTTGCGTACCCAAATCTTTAGCAGAAACTGATACAATGCCGTTACGGTCAATGTCAAATGTTACTTCAATTTGTGGTACACCGCGCTTAGCAGCAGGAATATCTGATAATTGGAAACGACCCAAAGTCTTGTTATCAGCAGCCATTGAACGTTCACCTTGAAGCACGTGAATATCTACGGCTGGTTGGTTGTCAGCAGCAGTTGAGAATACTTGTGACTTTGAAGTAGGAATTGTTGTGTTACGGTCAATCAATTTAGTGAACACACCACCCATTGTTTCAATACCTAATGACAAAGGTGTTACATCCAAAAGAACAACATCCTTAACATCACCAGTAATCACACCACCTTGTACAGCAGCACCCAAAGCAACAGCTTCATCAGGGTTGATTGAGTGGTTAGGTTCCTTACTTGTCAATTTCTTGACAGATTCTTGAACTGCAGGAATACGTGTTGATCCACCGTTCAAAATCACTTCATCGATGTCTGAGAATGATAAACCAGCATCCTTAAGCGCCTGCAATACAGGTTGTTCAGCTCGCTTAATCAATTCAGCAGTTAATTCATTGAACTTTGCACGTGACAATGATGTTTGTAAATGCAATGGTCCTTGTTCACCTGAAGCAATAAATGGCAAATCAATTTGTGCCTCATTAGCTGAAGACAAAGTCTTCTTTGCTGACTCAGCAGCATCCTTCAAACGTTGCAATGCCAACTTATCATCTTTCAAATCAACACCATTTTCTGATTTGAATTGTTCAGCCAAGAAATCAATAATCTTATCATCAAAATCGTCACCACCCAAGTGTGTGTCACCATTTGTTGACAAAACTTCAAAGACACCGTCTCCTAATTCAAGTATAGAAACATCAAATGTTCCACCACCTAAATCATAAACCAAGATTTTTTCATCTTTGTCTAACTTATCCAAACCATATGCCAAAGCAGCAGCAGTTGGTTCGTTAATAATACGTTCTACTTCTAAACCAGCAATCTTACCGGCATCTTTAGTAGCTTGACGTTGTGCATCGTTAAAGTAAGCTGGTACTGTAATAACAGCCTTTTCAACCTTTTCACCTAAATAATCTTCAGCATAACCTTTAATGTATTGCAAAATCATTGCTGAAATTTCTTGTGGTTGGTAATCTTTACCACCAGCACTAACCTTATATCCTGCTTCACCCATGTGTGACTTGATAGAGATAATTGTATCTGGGTTGGTAATCGCTTGTCGCTTAGCCACATCTCCAACTTGGTTTTCGCCGTTTTTAAATGACACAACTGATGGTGTTGTACGACCACCATCTGGGTTTGTGATAATCTTTGGTTCGCCACCCTCAAGGACAGCAACTGCTGAGTTCGTTGTTCCTAAATCAATACCGATAATCTTTGACATGAATATATTCTTCCTTTACTTTTTTAATCAAGTTTAAGCTTTTTAAGGTGTAGTGCGTTGCGCTGAATCACCATGATTATTAATGATATGCTGACATTGTTTTACTTTGCTACCGCAACCATTGCAGGACGGAGAACACGATCTTGCAGGATATAACCCTTTTGCAAGACAGAGGCAATAGCATCTGATTCAACTTCATCTGTTTCAACACTTTGAATGGCTTGATGCTTTGTTGGATCAAATGTTTCCCCAACTTGACCTGTTTCAGAAATACCATTATCTGTTAACGCTTGAACCAAAGTTTTAAGTGTCATTTCAACACCAGTTTTAATTTGCTTAGTAACAGCATCGTCTGCTTCGACTTGTAAAGCACGTTCTAAGTTATCTACGGCTGGCAATACTGCAGTAGCCAACTTCTGTCCCTCATATTTACGCATGCTTTGTAACTCACGCGCATTGCGTTGCTGAATATTTTGTATTTCAGCTTGTGAACGGAGTAGCTTGTCTTCTAATTCTGATATTTTTAATGTCAACTCATTAATTTTTTGTTCTTGCGGATCAACGTCTTCTTTTAATTCATCAACGTCTGATTCATTTTCCTCGATGACCACATCTTCATTAACAACTGCTTCATCTTTTATTTCTTCTTGACTTTTATCTGCCACGTAAGTGACCTCCTAATTTATGTATATTCAATCATTTTCTGACTCAATGCTTCACCAAATGCATCCATAAGCAATGTATGATGCGCATATGGCATGCGAATTGGTCCGAGCAAAGCAATGATCCCCTCACCTTGATTAGGGACGGTAAATGCTCTTGTCATTAAGCTAAACGGTTTGAGTAATGGTTCCCCAATCTCAGACCCAATTTTTACTGTAACGCGTCGTCCGTAAGTCGGTGAAACTCTGCGTATGCCGGAAGCCGATGTTAAAAACTCTAACAAACGCTTCAAATCTTTCGTTTCGACATCGTCATCACTAAAGTCCAAAACATTCAACCGACCACCAATATGCACATTATCACCAATTGATCGTGCCAGCACATCACCAAACAGTTGTAAAAAAGCTGCAGGTGTTTCAATCACACGACTCATTTGCGTCGGCAGCTCATCTGATTGCATCATTCGTAAAACTTCCAATACAGGCTGTCCTGTCATCTGATCATTAATATATTTCACCATACCATCTAAAGATGCCACAGCGAGTTCACGTGGTAACTTGAAAGTCTGACTCGTAACTTTACCATCATTGGTCACCAATACCGCGATCAACTGCTGGTTTTCTAATGGCACTAAACGAAAACCTGATACTTTAACCCCGGAACGCTTTGGCTTTAAAATTAAAGCTGTCGCGCCAGTGAAATCAGATAACGTTCTGGCTGATTCATCAAGTAAATCATCAATTTCATGGAAGTTACCGCGAAACGACTGCATAACCATCACAACATCTTGCTGTGTTGCATGACGTGCCAACATTAAATTATCTAAATAGTATCGATAACCTGATCGTGACGGTACACGTCCAGCTGAAGTATGCAGTTTTTTGATAAGCATCTCAGATTCTAATGCTGCCATCTCGTTACGAATGGTTGCCGAACTAACTTTAATATCTAGTTGTTCTTGTAGACTCTTTGACCCAACTGCATGCGCCGTCTGCGTATACTCATAGATGATGGCATTTAAAATCAACTTTTGCCGTGCTGTTAGCATACCATCACCTCCATTTATATTAGCACTCTTTGCATCTAACTGCTAACAGTTATTATGATACACCTTTTTCAAAATAACGCAACCCTTTTTAGCACTCTTTTTATATGAGTGCTAAATAAAAAAGCACTCAATCATTGTTGCGTGCTTTTAAAATATTGACGTGTCGCTATTTCGTCCTGTTTCAGTTGTTCAATTAAACCATCAATGCCAATAAACTTAACTTCACCACGAAGATAATGATGCCAAGCAATCACTACTTCTTCACCATAAATATCTTGTTTAAAATCTAATATATTAATTTCTACAGTAATTGGATGTTCGTCACCGAAAGTAATATTACGTCCGATACTGGCCATACCCATATACCAAGTATCTGAAATTTTTACCTTTACGGCATAGATACCTATGCCAGGTAACCACTCTAATTCAGGCGTTTTGACATTGATAGTGGGAAAACCTAACTCTCTACCACGCGCTTCCCCATGAACTATCAGACCAGTCGTTGTATAAATACGTCCTAATTGTCGGTTAGCTTTATCAACATCATGTTGTTCTAAGGCACAACGAATCATCGTTGAACCAATTTTTTGATTACTGTCAGTAAACTCCGGCACTTGAACCACATCAAATCTCTGCTGAGCATAGTCAGATAAACGATCCATATTAGATATATCTGGATTACCGCCATATAAATGATCAAATCCAGCAACAATAGTGATTGGGTTAAGGCGCATCACAACGTCATCTACAAACGTCTGTGGGGATAATTGTGCTAATTGAGATGTAAATTGCATGACATACATGGTATCGACACCAAGTTCCGTAAGCAAAGCTGCCTTTTGAGATAGCGTCGTTAAATAACGTAAGGGTTCAGTCAAAGTTTTAAAGACAACTACTGGATGTGGGTCATATGTCAGTACGGCTAGAGGCACGCCCAATTGATTAGCTGTAGTCTTTGCGCGTTGAATAACAGCCTGATGTCCACGATGAACACCGTCAAAAAAACCCATTGCAACAACTTGTCGAACCGGCTTTTGAAAATTTTTAATTGGATAATGTAATTTAACGATTTTAGTCATTTTTATTCATTCGTAAATACGTAGCGAGAACGCCACACATTTTGTTCCCTATCATAAGCATATACTGCCTTAAGTTCACCATGATAAACAAGTTGCAAATAATCATTACTAGGTTCCCATTGGCTAATCTTCTGACCATTTTTAACCGCAAACCATTCGTCATCAGACAATGATTTTATTGGCCACGTGAGTATATCTTGAATGGATATAATATGTTGCAATAGTTCTTCACGTGATAATGTTTTTAACGATTCCAAGGTTATAGCGTCCTCTTTAGTAATACCACTGCCCATTGTGCGCGTTAAACTAGTCATTGTCGCCGGAACGCCTATTTTCTTACCAACATCAACGGCAAGCGTACGAATATATGTCCCTTTTGATACAGTAGCTTCAAAGTTAAATAGTTGGCGCTGATCTACATAGGTCACATCAGATGTCCGTTTAAAATTATAAATAATGGCATCGCGAATTGGCCGATCAACGATTTCTCCAGCACGTGCATATTCATATAATCGCTTACCATTTACTTTTACCGCTGAAAACATGGGTGGTGTCTGTTTAATATGTCCTTGCAGCTCTGCAATAGCTTCATCAATCACCCGATTGGAAAATGGTGTTGTGATGGTTGTCTCTTCAACCACCTCGCCGTCCAAATCTTCCGATTCCGTTGCAAAACCCAACGTGATTTCACCAATATAACGCTTTGGACGAGTTTGTAGCTCATCAATTAATTTAGTTGCCTTGCCTAATGCAACCACTAAAACACCGTCAACATTTGGATCTAATGTGCCTGCATGTCCAACTCTTCGTTGGCCAATTGCTCGACGTACTTTGGCTACAACATCAAATGATGTCACACCTTTCGGTTTATCAATGACAATGATACCATCAATTATATTACTTGGATTCATTAACAACCTCTTGATTTTGCCAAACATTTTGTCCGGCATATACTGCACCATATCGTACTCGCGGTATCACATTTTCTTCAAAAATAACATAAACTGTTGCATTGCTATTTTTGGCGCTAATTGTACCAATCATATCGCCAGCATGTAATTGTTGTCCGTGACTATACAGCGCTAAACGTGCGTTGTCAGTATCATGCGTCACAACACTCACTACGACTTCAGCGTGATTAACACTTTTAATTGTTAACATATTTTTTTTAGATTCAACAACGATACCTGACACTGGTGACAGAATAGTATAACCATTTGGTAACATCATAAATCCATTTTTACTATGGATTTGGTCATTTTCATCATCAATTTTTTGTAACTGACCGGTAACAGGTGCTACTATAACTGTTAATTCGGATTGACGTGAAATTTGAACAGCATTAATTTGCCCAGTTGTTCTCAAATTTCCGTATTGACTTTTTCTACTGAATAAATTTTGCCACCAACTCATATATTCCTCTTAATTATCTCTACGTAATTGATCGATGTATGTCGATAAACGATGTATGCCTTCGTCAAGATCCGCATCTGATGCTGCATATGAAATTCTGATATATGCCTTCGCTGCCTCACTAAAACCAGAACCTGGGATAACCGCTACCTTACCTTCTTGTGCTAATTTTAGCGCAAAGGCATCGCCATCCTCACCTAAATCTGCTGGTAATTTAGCAAAAAGGTAAAATGCACCTTGCGGCGTAACCACATCAAATCCTAACGCTTGCAATTTTGGCACAACACGGTCTCGACGTGCTTTATACACTTCACGCATAGTTAACGGTGTGTCCGTCACATCTCGTAACGCAACTAATGCTGCATCTTGAATAAATGTCGGAATTGCAAAAGTTAGCGTACCGTGAACTTTTTGCATTTCCGCAATGACATTAGCTGATCCTAAAATGAAGCCAACACGATACCCTGTCATAGCATGTGATTTAGATAAGCCGTTAATATAAACAGTTTGCTCAGGAATAATTTCAGCAAATGAAACGTGTTCTTGATCATAGGTCAAAACTGAATAGATTTCATCAGATATTACCCAAATATTATGTTTGACAAATACTTCAGCTAAAGCATGAATTTCATCTCTTGAATAAGTGACACCAGTTGGATTAGTTGGATAATTCATCAAGATAGCGCGAACTGGCACAGTAGCTTGTGCAACAGCCTGATCGACCATTTCTGGTGTCAATTTAAAATGACTTTTAGTTGTATCAATCGTAATTTTAGTGCCATGAGCCAAGCGTAAGGATGAAAAATATGGACCATAGGTTGGTTCAGGTACTAGTAAACCGTCATCCACCCCAAGTAACGTATTTAAAACAACATTAATAGCTTCACTTACACCAAGTGTTACAATCACATTATTCTCATCTTGATAATTTAAATGATACGTTTGATTAAAGTATTTCACAGCTTCTAAACGTAAGGCTAATTCACCTTGACTCTCGGCATAATGTGAACGATTGTTAGTGATTGCATCTGTGGCTGCTTGCTTAATACGGTCATCAACATCAAATCCCGGTTCACCCAATGTCAATTTTAAAACACCAGGAATATCACGGACAGTTTGTTGAAAATTTAGTAGTTTATCTGGTGCCATATTAGTAATTATTGGGTTTAAAGGTTGATTTGAGCTAGTCATATTTGAAATCCTTACTTTTACTTAAGTTTAATGTATTTCCATTTTAACACAAAAAAACGCTACACTTTGATTGTAGCGTTAATTCATTCACAATTTATTAATTTTCAGAATGCAACTTGCGAATTAAGTCTTCAATATGGTTACCATATTGAACTGACTGATCACGAACAAATTTCAACTCTGGTGTCTTATATACTGTTAATCGTGCCCCTAATTCTTTACGAATAAGGCCATTTGCAGCTTCCAATCCAGCTTGAGCTTTTTTACCATCACTAGCTAAATCCGATAAGATTGAATAATAAACTGTAGCAATCTGCAAATCGCCAGATAATTCAACACTTGTAACGGTGACATCTTGCACGCGCGGATCGTTAATCCGCTTTAGCAATAAATCAGTCACATCACGTTGAACTTCTTGTGCTAGACGACCTGCACGTTGTGGGTTAGCCATGGTGTGCCTCTTTCTTTATACAAAAGTTATCTGTTATAGTGTCTAAACAAACTAGGTAACTATTACTTGCATATTTTTACCACATACAAGATTAATTACTTCACTTTTACTTCTTCCATCACATAAGCTTCTACAGTATCATCAACTTGAATATCGTTGTACTTTGAAACTGTAAATCCAAATTCAAATCCCATCTTAACTTCATTGACAGAATCTTTTCCACGTTGCAGCGAAGCGACTTCGCCATCATAAACGACAACACCATCACGGATGATACGTACCTTGGCTTCTTTAGTGATTTTACCTTCTTCAACCATTGCACCGGCGATAATACCAACCTTCGAGAACTTAAAGAGTTCTTTAACGACAACAGTTCCAATAATCTTTTCTTCGTAAACTGGTTCCAACTGTCCCTTCATAGCCGCTTCAACATCGTCAATAGCGTTATAAATAACATTGTAGAATCGCATAT
Organism: Leuconostoc carnosum; assembly: GCF_014207505.1. Lineage (GTDB taxonomy): Bacteria > Bacillota > Bacilli > Lactobacillales > Lactobacillaceae > Leuconostoc > Leuconostoc carnosum. Next base: position 271,040 of record NZ_JACHGL010000002.1, on the reverse strand, counting down.
CGACTTTCTCAGAATCAGCTTGAGACTTTGCCAAAGATGTTGGACGAACATTAAATCCAATAATAATAGCACCAGATGCTTCAGCTAACGTTACATCTGATTCGTTAATTGCACCCACAGCTGTGTGGATAATATCTACACGTACACCATCGACTTCAATTTTCTTTAATGAACCAGAAAGTGCTTCTACAGAGCCCTGCACATCAGCCTTAACAATTACTGGCACTGTCTTCATAGCCTTTTCAGACATGGTGCTGAATAATGTGTCCAATGTAACAACTGAACCAGAATTACGAACCACTTCTTGAGCTCGCTTGGCACGTTCTTCACCTGCAGCACGCGCTGTCTTTTCATCCGGCATAATAATAAATCGATCACCAGCTTGTGGTACATCATTTAATCCAGTAATTTGTACAGGTGTTGCTGGCAAAGCCTCGGCAAGTTCAGTACCGCGCTCATTAGTCATTGTACGCACACGGCCATAGGTATTACCAACAACAATTGGGTCACCTACATGCATCGTTCCTTGTTGAACCAATACTGTTGCAACAGGCCCACGTCCTTTGTCCAAACGTGCTTCAACAACTGAGCCACGTGCTGGCATATCAGGATTAGCCTTTAACTCAAGAACTTCAGCTTGCAACAAAATCATTTCAAGTAATTCATCAACATTTTGGCCAAACTTAGCTGAAATCTTAACAAAGATTGTATCACCACCATATTGTTCAGGTACCAAATCATATGCCATCAATTGGTTCATGACCTCGTCAGGATTTGCACCTGGCTTATCAATTTTGTTAACAGCTACAATAATTGGTGTATGTGCTGCCTTAGCATGATTAATTGCTTCAATAGTCTGTGGCATAACACCATCATCAGCAGCAACCACTAAAATAGTTAAGTCAGTAACATTAGCACCACGCGCACGCATTTCTGTAAAGGCAGCGTGCCCTGGTGTATCCAAAAATGTGATTGTCTTACCATTTAGTTGTGTTTGATAAGCACCAATATGTTGTGTAATACCACCAGCTTCACCTTCTGTAACGTGTGAGTTACGCAAGTAATCCAGCAAAGTTGTCTTACCGTGATCAACGTGACCCATAATTGTTACAACAGGTGGACGTGATACTAACTTACCTTCATCAATATTTTCATCAATGAAGAATCGATCAATATCAGCCACATCTTCTTCTTCTTTAACTTGTGCATCAATACCATAATCCGCTGCCAAAATTTCAATGGTATCTCCATCTAATGATTGGTTTTGGTTCGTTACAATACCAAGTAAGAAAAGTTTTTTAATAATTTCAGCTGTGTCGCGGTGCAACAACTTTGACAAATCTTGAACATTCATACCAATACGATATTCTAATACCTTTGGCAATGGCTGTTCTTTACGTTCAGTAGGTGGTACTACTGGACCTCTTTTAGCTGCTATACGACGCGACTTCTTTGAACCACGTGGCTTATCATTTCGGCGTGGTGTTTGTTGACCAGTACCGGATGTATTACGCTTACGTGAATTATTACGCGCTGAATTGTTTCCTGATGCTAATGCACCACCGAACTTACCAGCACCCGCACTTTTAGTTGCAGTTGTTGTAGTTGCCGTTTTAGCCGCTGGTTTAGTTGCTGCTTTTTTAGGTGCCTCTGCTGGTTTAGCTGCCGGCTTTTTAGGTGCCTTAGCAGCTTCTGCAGCTTGCTTACGTTTCTGATTTTCATTCACATATTGTTTTAAACTATTATCTTTTTGCTTAGAATAATCAACTTGACCTTCACGTGGTTGTGTTGACCAATTTTTCTTCTCGCGCACTGCTGGGCGTCCCTCTGCAGTTTGTGAACGTGTTCCTGGACGTTGATTACGATTTTGCCCACCATTGCTAGTGTTTGAACGATTGCCACCTTGCCCTTGTCCATTTGGACGACTTTGGGTGCTATTACGTGATTGTCCATTACGATTTTGATTGTTATTTGCACGTGCTGGGCGGCTTGGACGTTCTGATGACGTGCCACCTGTTGTGGGAGTTGAAGATCCCCCTGTTAATTTAGCCGCATGGCGACGTTGTGATGCAGGTAATTCCTTACGTTCTGGAACTGCCTGTTTTCTTGCAGGACGGTTTGAGTCTGAGAATTTCTTTTCTTCTGTCATTTAGTTCCGCTCCTTTTCTAAAATTAATTGTTTAATTTTCCGACTAAAACCACGATCAGCAATAGCAAATACGCTTCGATTGACACCAATGGCATCGATTAATTGTGATTTAGTATAGTCTTGAACTAGTGTTACATGATAAAAGCTTGATTTATCAATAAATTTTTTGGCTTGACTTTGGCCCCCATCACTCGGGAAAAATGCCAATTGCACTTTCTGTGCTCGAATAGCTGTCAGTGTTGAATCAGTACCTAATACGAGTTTTCCGGCGCGCATCGCCAAACCCAAAAGATTTAAAATTTGGTCGTCTTTACTTATCACCAAACAACTCCCGACGCGCTTGCTGATGGTCAATATATGCGATAAGTTCATCATAGAATTCATCAGGAATTTTCACATCAAACGCTTTATCAAAAATACGCTGTTTCTTAGCTTCTGCCGCAATATCACGGTTCAGACCAATATAGGCGCCACGCCCATTTGCTTTAGATGTTGGATCCAAGTTAACGTGTCCTTCTTTGTCACGAACAACACGCACAAGTTCTTTTTTAGGAAACATCTCACCTGTTACAATGTCTTTTCGCATTGGTATTTTTCTAGGTTTCATTCTCTTTATGATGCTGCATTCAAAAAACTAATACCTGCCTATATTTGCCGTTAAATGTACAATTATAGATACTATGTGCTACTAGTCTTATAGGATCAACACTTTCCTCCTAAAAATTAATTAGTTTCCTCGGTTACTGCTTTATCTGCTACTGCATCAGACTTTGATAATGTATTTGCTGCTTCGCTTTCTGACTTAATATCAATTTTAAATCCAGTTAATCGGGCAGCTAACCGGGCATTTTGACCCTTTTTACCAATAGCTAATGACAATTGATTGTCTGGGACGATAACTGTTACTGCGCGTTCATTTTCAGTATCAAAAATGACATCCGTTACTTCTGAAGGGTTCAAAGCATTTGCAATATACTGCGCCTCATCTTCAACCCATTCAACGATATCCATATTTTCGCCGCCAAGCTCATTAACAACAGCCTGAACACGTGCACCACGTTGTCCCACCATGGCACCAACGGGATCTAAGTCAGTGTCGTGTGTATAGACAGCAATTTTTGAACGATCGCCAGCTTCACGTGAAATGCTCATAATTTCAACAGTACCATCATACACTTCTGGGACTTCTTGTTCAAACAAACGTTTAACTAAGTCCGGTGCTGTACGAGATACAAAAATTTGGGGCCCTTTTGAATTATTTTCAACTTTATTAACTAAGACCTTAATACGATCTCCCATACGGTAATGTTCGTTTGGCATTTGGTCATTGGGAGCCATGGCAGCTTCTTGACTACCTGGTAATGTCACGTACAAGAAACGTGTATCTTGGCGATCAACTTCTGCCGTGATGATTTCATCTTGGTAATCAGAAAATTTATTAAAGATTGCTTCACGACCCGCTTCACGAATTTTTTGGACGATCACCTGTTTAGCTGCCTGAGCTGCCATACGACCAAAGTCCTTTGGTGTAACGTCAAAGCGAATTTCATCACCAGGCTCATAAGCTCGGTTAATGACCAAAGCATCTTCTAATGTAATTTCGGTGTCTTCGTTTTCGAAGTCTTCAGCCAAAACAACATTTTTTACTTGTTTAATGGCAACATTACCTTTTTTGGTATCAAACACCGCTTCAACATTTTGTTCAGCATTATACTGCTTTTTATAAGCAGCTCGTAAAGCATCTTCTAATGCTTCAACCACGACCGCTCTATCAATGCCACGTTCGGCTTCAAGGGCATCGAGCGCGTCAACTAATTCTTTACTCATTCGCCTATCCTCATCTATTATTAATTATTACCTCTGCCAAAATTGATTGTATCATACTGAACACATTATGTTGAGATAACGTAATGTACTAGCTAATTATCAGGCAATGGCAATCTGGTTGATGTTAAAACTGGATGTCCAGCACTGCTTTAGCAATTTCATCAAAATCAAGTGATAATTCGCCATTTTCCGTTGTCAAAATTAATCCGTTATCATTTAACGCTTTAATTTTCCCTTGCCACTTTTTTTGGCCATCTTTTGCTACAAAAAGTGATATTAAAATATTCTCGTCAGACTCTTTTACCCATTGAAAATGCCAAGGCGCTTTTAATGGTCTGTCAACACCCGGTGATGAAATATCTAACATATAGGCTTCTGGAATAGGATCAGGTTCGACAGCATCCAACAGTTCATTAACTTTTTGGGTGAATAATGTTAGTTCCTCCATCGTAATCAACTCATGATTTGCCTTATCTAATAAAATGCGCAAAACTTTTTGCCCACCTTCTTTAGTATATGTCAAATCCCACAATAGATCATTCTGTTGTTCAACAAGTGGTTGAATCAAATCTATCATTGTTTGTTCAACTTTATTTACCATGATATCCCCTCCTTTGATGACATATTAAATTATATTGCAAGCAAGTGCCAATCCCATAAAAAATGAGCCGGCTACATGACTGCAACCCGCTCATTTACAATTTATTATGTAAATTAACAACTCCTAGTATAACCTAATTTTTAAGGAATTGCAAATTTTTACTTTTTTAATACATAAAAAAGACCACGTAGAAGTGATCTTTACTAGTTTGTGAACCTTTATGACCCCATTCGCTATGCTCATTGAGGCAGTCACTGTATTTAGCTGATGCTATAATAATTGACTTTTAACGCGCCCACGCAATGCTTACAAAAGTAAGTTACGCTCTTCGCTTTTGCGAAACTTTACTTTACCAAGAAGCCTTACGGACACCAGGAATTTGACCTTTGTGTGCCAATTGGCGGAAGTTCAAACGTGACATACCAAACTCACGCATATAAGCATGAGGGCGACCATCAATCAAGTCACGGTTATGTGTACGAACTGGAGATGAGTCCTTTGGCAAAGCAGCCAAACCGATGAAATCTCCAGCTGCCTTTAATTCAGCACGCTTTGCAGCATACTTTGCAATCAAAACTTGACGCTGTTGTTCTTTAGCAATCTTTGACTTTTTTGCCATATTACTTAATCTCCTTAAATGTTACAACTTTACGAAGTTTTGGTGAGTACTTCTTCAACTCAAGACGATCTGGTGTATTACGACGGTTTTTAGACGTCAAGTAAATACGTTCACCAGTTTCATCATTTCCTAGAACAACGTGAATACGCATATTCTTACTCCTTAGTGTGGTTTGTTAAAATTATTTGCTTGTCAATACAAGTAACTATTATACATGAACTTGCAAACACTGTAAAGAGGATTTGTATAAATCCACGAAAATATGTTCGATATTAGTGTGAATAACTGTTATCAAATCAATAACTCACAATTTTAAAATTGCTTTTCTAATGGTGGCACAACTTGTTTTTTACGTGAAACGACACCAGGTAAGTCAATGATATTATCTACTAGTTTACCATTAAAGGCGCCTTCAATGGCTTGATTAGCATCACCCAAATACAAAGCTTTTGAATTTGAATTTAAAATATCTGTAATGACGAAGAGAAAATCTTCATAGTTTTCCTCTTGAATAGCAGCTTGAATCCCATCCTGACGAGATAAGACTTCATCAATATCAACAGTATTAACTTGTCCGATGCGGAACTGATGACCACCCATATCAAATGACTTTGCATCCCCATCGATTAATTCTTTGTCAGTTCGTGATGATAAATCTGTACCTGCTTTGAGTAAATCTAACCCATAATTTTCATAATCTTCAAGGCCAGCAATTTGTGCTAAAGCCTCCAGAGCTGGTTGATCATAGGTTGTAGTCGTTGGACTCTTTAACAATAATGTATCAGAGATAATTGCAGAAGCCATTAAACCAGCAATATCAGCCGGAATCATGACATCAGCTTGTTTAAATTCATAATACAAAATAGTTGCTACTGAACCCCAAGGTTTGGCTGTAATATACAAAGGGGTTGTATTTGTAAATGAGAACTTGTGATGATCATAAATCGCTTCAACCGTCACATCTGCTAAATTATCAATTGACTGTGCTTCTTCGTTATGATCAACCAAAACTACAGTACTTGTGTCTGCTGATGTGATGACGCGTGGTGCTTTAACACTAAAATAATCTAGTGCAAATTGTGTTTCAGCATTAGGTGTTCCTTGTGCGACAGCTTCCGTATCATTACCTGTTTTATTTAGTAAATAACTTGCAGCAATAGCTGAAGCAATTGTATCAGTATCTGGGTTTTTGTGCCCGAAAACTAAAGTATTCGCCATTATTCTTATATCTCCTAAGATTTTATACATCTATCTTATCAAAAAAAGGTTATTTTGTCGCTGATATTGTAAGCGGTTTAATAAACCATGGTGTACCATTCTTATCAACATCAACAACATATTGCCCATTACCAACGCGTTGTGACGCACGATAATCACTCAATTGTAAATCTTGAACTTGCCAACGTTGCGTTAAAATTTCAAGTGCTTTAGTATCTTTGTTGAAAATTGTCGCTGTCGCTACACGATAAGCTACTGTCTTCTTTTGCGTGAAAATCAAAAGACCTTTCCTGGCTCTTGTTGAATGCGTTATTTCAGAAACTGGCATATATTTAAATGCACCATTTTCCGCTACAATGGCTACCAATTGGCTAGTATCAGTAATAAATAACGCTGACATAATCGTATCTGCATCACGTAATTCCATTGCTTTAACACCGGCTGTACGTGCCCCAATTTCCGGTACCTCAGTTAAACTAAATCTTAATCCAACACCATTATGCGACAATAATAAAATTTCTTGCTGAGTAACTTTATTAAAGTATGCCACATTGACGACATAACTGCCAGTGGCTTTTAACTTCATTGCCATAGCCGTTTTCTTCTTGTAAGCTTTGGGTAACATATCACTTAGTGTCGTTTGTTTAATAAAACCATCATTGGATACTAGTGTGAAGGTTCCTCCTTGCTCAAGGTTATCAACGGCTATCACATTAATCACCCACTCGTTTGACTGCCAATTAGCAAGTTGCTGAGAAAAATGTTCGCCAGTATCTTTCCACTTTGAATCAGGTAATTCATGTACAGGTCGATAAATAACATTGCCTTTGTTAGTAAACATAAACAGATGTTGCGTTGTATTTAGTTTACCTTCAAAAACAACAAGATCATCATCAGCTAAGCCATTTTCATCATCTGATGCTTTATAAGAGCGTAGCGAGGCACGCTTATAATAACCATTGCGAGAAACAAGAACTTGAACATCTTCTTGAGCAATTGTTACTGCCGTATCAATGACCAAGTCTTCAATATCTGCTTGAATAACAGACTGACGAGGTGATGAATATGTTTTAGTGATTGCAGTAATTTCGTCACGAATGACATCTTTCAATGCAGATTCCTCATGTAGGATTAAATTCAGACGATTGATTTTATTTGTTAACTCAGCAAATTCTTCTTCTAGTTGTGTGACATCAGTGTTGGTTAAACGATACAATTGCAATGTCACAATTGCTTCTGCTTGTGGTTGCGTAAAGTTAAATGTTTGAATCAAATTTTGTGTAGCATCTTTACGGTTTTTGGAAGAGCGAATTGTTGTCACAACTTCATCCAAAATGGACAACATGCGAATCAAACCTTCGACAATATGTTGACGTGTTTGTGCCTTAGCTAACTCATAAGTTGATCGTTTAAGGACAATATTCTTTCGGAAATCCAAAAAAGCCTGTAATCCTTGCTGTAAACTCACATGAACTGGGCGTTGATCATGTATCGCGACCATATTAAAGTTATAAGAAATTTGCAGGTCGGTTTTCTTAAACAAGTAGGTTAATATACCTTCTGCGTTGGCATCTTTTGCCAATTCAATAACAATTGACATCCCCTCACGATCTGATTCATCGCGCACTTCTGAAATACCTGCAACATCTTTATTCAAACGAATTGTATCGATTTTAGCTACTAGATTTGATTTCACAATTTCGTAAGGTAATTCTGTTACTTCAATTTTTTTCTTACCACCCTTAAGGTCAGAAATTTCAGTTTTTGATCGAACAATAATTTTACCACGGCCAGTTTTATAAGCTTTTTTAATGCCTTCTCGGCCTTGAATAATACCACCAGTTGGGAAATCTGGTCCTTTGACATACCGCATCAAAGCTGATAACGGTGCTTCGGGATGGTCGAGTAAATAAATTAATGCGGCATTGATTTCTTTTAAGTTATGTGGTGGTATTTCAGTTGCATAGCCTGCTGAAATACCTGTGGCACCATTGATAAATAGACTGGCAATACGTGATGGCAATACTGTTGGTTCATAGGTTGTGTCATCAAAATTCAACACCATATCAACCGTTTCTTGTCCCAAATCTGCCATCATTTCACCAGCAATTTTAGACAATCGAGCTTCTGTATAACGCATTGCTGCTGCTGGATCATTATCAATTGATCCGTTATTACCATTCATATCAATCAGTGGTTCGCGAACTTTCCAATCCTGTGATAAACGAACCATCGCTTCATAAATTGATGAATCACCATGCGGATGAAAGTTACCCATCACATTACCAACAGACTTAGCAGACTTACGATAAGGGTGATCATAAGTATTACCGTCCTGATCCATCGCAAACAAAATACGACGTTGCACTGGTTTTAAACCATCGCGGATATCTGGTAGCGCACGTTCTTGAATAATATATTTTGAGTAGCGCCCAAAGCGCTCTCCCATCACTGTTTCAAGTGAAAGGTCGGTTATCCGATCTGCCATTTAACTCCTTGTCTCCTTTTGCAAGACTCCAACAAATCCTTCGTTTGATGTATTTCTAAAATATTGAAATGTTTAAACTAACAAAATATCATTGTTATGATATCAAACGCTGTTACTAACATTAACATTCATCACGATTAAAATAAGTCCATTGGTCCAGTTTGACCAGCATCATCATCCTGCCAACTTGTGATGACAGGGCTTTTTTTAGATGCCGGCTTATTCTTTGCTGAGCCTTTAGTTTCGTGTTGACGTATCTTCTCAAATACATCACTGGCCTTAGCATCATCACCTTCAACTGTATCTAAGATGGAGCCTGCTTCGTCCATAGTGAAATGAACGTTAGCTTCGATCCAATCACGTCGTGGCTCGACTTTGTCCCCCATCAATGTTGTGACGCGCTTTTCTGCTAAGACTGCATCATCAATTTTTACCCGAATCAATGTCCTTGATTCGGGATCCATCGTTGTATCCCAAAGTAATGAGGCATTCATCTCCCCTAAACCTTTAAATCGGGTTAATTCGTAACGTGCATCATTTTGACTCGTTATTTTTTCTAATTCATCATTTGTCCAAGCAAACTGATCTGCGTGCTTCTTTGAAGTATACTTAATACGGTAAAGCGGTGGTAAGGCAATGAATACACGTCCAGCTTCAACTAATGGCCGCATATATTTGTAGAAAAATGTTAACAATAGTGTCTGGATATGCGCACCATCATCATCCGCATCGGTCATAATAATGACTTTACTAAACGCAGCATCTTCTACCTTAAAATCTGTACCAACGCCACCACCAATTGCATAAATCAATGTTGAAATTTCTTCGTTTTTCAAAATATCAGCCAACTTGGCTTTTTCAGTGTTTAGTACTTTACCACGTAATGGCAAAATCGCCTGAAATTTACGATCACGGCCTTGCTTAGCAGAACCACCGGCTGAATCACCCTCGACTAAGAACAATTCGTTACGTTCTGAATTTTTTGAATGTGCAGGTGCTAATTTCCCTGATAATAACCGTTCTTTTTGACCCTTTGATTTTCCTGTGCGACTTTCTTCACGTGCTTTACGAGCGGCTTCACGTGCCTCACGCGCCCTCAAAGCTTTACGAATCAAGTTTTGACCGAAATCGCCATTCTCCATCAAAAAGCGACCTAAAATTTCACTAACTACATTATCAACCACACCGCGCGCTTCAGGTGTGCCCAACTTGTCTTTTGTTTGTCCTTCGAATTGCAAGAATTGTTCGGGTACACGCAAAGAAATCACTGCAGATAAACCTTCTCGCACATCAGAACCTTCAAGATTTTTATCCTTATCCTTCAAAAGATTAACTTTACGTGCATATTCATTAAAAGCCTTTGTCCAAGCTGTGCGGAAACCAACTTCATGTGTCCCGCCATCTTGTGTACGGACATTGTTAACAAATGATAATAATGTTTCAGAATAGCCATCGTTGTATTGTGCTGAAACATCCACAACAATATTATCTTGTTGCCCTTCAAAAGCCATGACAGGACCAATTGTTTCCTTGTCTTCATTTAGAAAACTAACAAATGCCTCAAGCCCTTTTTCGTAGTGATATTCTTCAACACGATTGGGTTCAACACGCTCATCAGTTAAAGTAAACTTAACGCCCGACATTAAGAAGGCGGATTCACGTAAACGCTCGGACAGTGTATCGTATTTATACACGGTCGCACTAAAAATGCTTGAATCCGGCTTAAAGGTAAGCGTGGTGCCGGTTGGTTCTTTTGTTTTACCTAAATCACGTAACGTCCCGACTGGTTGACCACCGTTACTAAAATCTTCTTGCCATTTATGACCTTCACGTACAATGGTCACTTGTAAGCTTTCAGACAATGCGTTAACAACAGATGAGCCTACACCATGTAATCCACCTGAGGTAGCATAGCCACCTTGCCCAAATTTACCACCAGCATGCAAGACTGTTAAGATAACTTCAGGTGTTGGTTTTCCTGATTCATGCATACCAACTGGCATGCCACGACCAAAGTCTTGAACAGTGATAGCATTATTAGCGTGAATGGTTACACGTATATCATTACCATAACCACCAAGTGCTTCGTCGACGGCATTATCAACGATTTCATAAACTAAATGGTGCAAACCACGCCCATCTGTTGAGCCAATATACATACCTGGCCGCTTACGAACCGCTTCTAACCCTTCTAAAATTTTTATTGAATCTGAATCATAGTGATTTTTTTCTGCCATGAATACTCATATCTTTCTTGTATTAAAACTTATTGACATCAGAGAACAATTGTCCACCTTCATGTGTCAGCCTATCCTATCATAGATTAATTTTTCCCATCTGACAAGTATAAATGTTTCAATTTTATTAATTAACCCCATCTACTATCGCTTTTTATGATAAAATAAGATTTGCGTTATCGCACTGATAAGAGGAGTTCAAATCATGTTTGTAACTATATTAATGTTCATCATTGCTTATTTTTTAGGATCTCTGATCCCCGGCTATTGGATTGGAAAAATATTCTATCACAAAAATATTTTAGATGAGGGTTCAGGAAATATCGGCACAACCAACTCTTTTCGTGTACTAGGTCCTATTGCGGGAAGTATTACACTTGTTCTTGATTTACTTAAAGGAACAGCTGCAGGTTGCTTGCCGCTATTATTTAATAATAACATTAATCCCATGCTGGTTGGACTTGCCGCAATTTTAGGCCATACATTTTCAATCTGGATTAAATTCAAGGGTGGTAAGGCAGTCGCAACCTCTGCTGGTGTTTTGCTAGCATACAACCCCCCCTTCTTTATTTTTGTTATAGCTGTTTTTATTGTTGTGCTATTACTAACATCAATGGTTTCAGCTAGTTCTATGGTTGCCTTTAGCTCAGCAGTTTTATTTTCTTTTTTCTATCACGATTGGATTCTACTGGTCGTATCAATTATACTCACAACATTCGTTTTTTACCGACACCGTACGAATATCTTGCGTATCAAAAATGGCACTGAAAGTACCATACCATTTGGTTTATACCATACCATCCGCAAACGCCGTCAATAGTAAATAAAAGGCATTACGTTCAACTAATGAACGTAATGCCTTTTATTTATCATGTGTATCAAAAATGATAGTCACAGGACCATCATTCACTAATGATACCTTCATATCTTCACCGAATTGACCTGTTGCAACATACAACCCTGTATTTTGTAAGCTAGTATTGAATTTATTATACATTATTTTAGCAAAATCTGGTGAACCGGCTTTCGTAAAACTTGGTCGGTTACCTTTCTTGGTATCAGCAAACAACGTAAACTGCGATACAGAAAGTATCTGACCGGCTACTTCATTAATATTTAAATTTAATCGACCTTGTTCATCTTCAAAAACACGTAATTGTGTTATTTTGCGAACTAGATAATCAATGTCTTGCTGTGTATCATCATCTGACACACCTACTAATAATAAAAAACCATGATTAATTTGACCAATGGTTTGGTTATCAATCTCCACACTTGCTTCTAAAGTGCGCTGTAACACAATTTTCATGCGACCTGCTCCTCAAGATTTTTTAATGGAAAGTCCGTTCAACATCATAAACCGCAGGCAAATTATTTAATGAATCCATAATTTGGTCTAATTGTTCACTGTTTTTGACACCGATGGACAATGAAACCTGTGCCATGCCGTTCTTTGTCACATGACCATTAACTGAATTAACATATTTCGTACGACCATTAACTGATCTTAACACGTCATTTAGCAAGCCATTGCGATTTTCACCGTGCACTTTTAAATCAGCATCATAATTTGGTTTTAAGCCTTTATCATCTTCCCATTGGACATCAATCAAACGTTGACCATGGGCTTCGGCAGCTCGAATATTCGGGCAGCCAATGCGGTGAACGGAAATACCACGTCCTTTAGTAATATATCCCTTCACATGATCGCCAGGTACCGGTGTACAACAACGACCTAAACGTATCAATAAATTATCAACACCGGCAATGACAATATCATCAGCCACAGCTCTTTGCCGCTGTGTCAATGCTGTATTTTCACGCTTAATTTCATGACCCTCTTCAAGCAATTCACGTTGTAGCTCTGCTGTCGCCTCTTCTTGCTGTGCTTCGCGAATGTCTTCAGTTAATTTGTTAGCTACACCTGGCGAAGCGACATCACCATACCCAATGGCTGCGAGTAAATCATCTGAAGAATTCAAATGCATACTCTCGGCAGTTTTGGTCAATTTATCTGCCGTCAAAACAGTGATTGGATCAAATCCTGTGTCTCGTAAACTACGCGCCAATAAATCCTGACCAGCAGAAATATTATCATCACGATCTAATTGTTTAAAGTACTGTTTAATTTTATTGCGCGCACGACGCGTAGATACTAGATCCAACCAATCGCGACTTGGTTTGGCAGTCGCACTGGTAATAATTTCAATAATATCACCAGTTTTAATCTTATAATCTAGTGGCACAATACGTCCATTAATCTTTGCACCCACGGTCTTAATGCCAACATTAGTATGAATTGAAAAGGCCATATCTAATGGGCCAGCGCCCTTTGCTAACTCAAAAACATCGCCACGCGGAGTAAACGCATAGACACGATCGCTAAATAAGTCACCTTGAACACTTGCCATGAAATCTTCAGCATTTTTAGCATCTTCTTGTAATTCTAAAATACCTTGAATGACATTGAGTGCATGCTCATTTTTATCAGTGACATTAGCCTCTTTATTGGAGTTTTTATTTTTCTTATAGGCCCAATGGGCTGCAACACCATATTCGGCAACTTCATGCATGGTGTGTGTTCGAATTTGTACTTCGAGCGGCCGACCACCAGGTCCAACAACAGTTGTATGCAAACTTTGATAACCATTTGCTTTTGGTAAAGCGATATAGTCTTTAAATCGGCCTGGTACAGGCATCCATTTTGAATGAATGGCCCCTAGTACTGCATAAGTATCAGGAATTGTATCAGTTAAAACACGCACAGCTGATAAATCATAAATTTCTTCAAATGCTTTATGTTTATCTGTCATCTTACGATAAATTGAATAAATATGCTTTGGCCGACCGTAAACATCAACATTTTTTAATTCTAGTTCATGAATGGTCTTCTCTATTTCAGAAACAGCTTCTTCAACATAACGTATACGTTCATCACGTTTCATGTTCATTTGTGAGGCAATACCATGATACTTTTCAGTATCAAGATAGCTTAGGGACAGATCCTCAAGTTCCCACTTAATTGCACTAATACCCAAGCGATCCGCTAGAGGTGCATAAATATCCAATGTTTCACTAGCGATGCGCCGTTGTTTATCTGGTCTTAACGCACCGAGAGTACGCATATTGTGCAGACGATCAGCTAGTTTAACAATTATCACACGAATATCTTTAGACATGGCTAAAAGCAACTTACGGTGATTTTCCGCCAGTTGTTCTTGTGAACTTTGATATTTTATTTTACTAATTTTAGTGACACCATCGATAATTTGAGCAATTACCGCACCAAATTTTGCTTCAACATCAGCCAGTGTTGCTGGTGTGTCTTCAACAACATCGTGTAGATAGCCAGAAATAACCGTCGCTGTATCCATTTTTAATTCTGCTAGTATGGCAGCAACCTGAATCGGATGAACAATATATGGCTCGCCTGATTTACGGCGTTGCGATTCATGCAAAGCAGCTGCCCAAAGATAAGCTTCTCTCACCTTAGCCGTATCGGCATCTGACATGTATTGTCCGACCAAATCAAGTACTTCTTCGCCTGTGTAATTTTTTGTTTTTGCCATATTAATTATATTTGCCCATAAATAAACTATTAACGACCCATGACACAACACAGTTTCAGCTACAAAAAAACGTTGCATATTGAATAATCAATTCGCATCTACATGGACTTTTCCCTTCATTTATTCCGGAAGATACGTCACTGTTATCATAACCGCAACATACCTTAATACGCTTTTATACGTAGTTCAATTATAATAAAATTATAATATTTTCACAAGTTAAGTATTATAACGTGCTTATTTTTAAAAATAAGCATAAACTATTAATATCATTTTATTTGCAAAGGAGGACACCATGTCTGAAAACAATCACACGTCGCAAGAATCTTCTGATTCATTGTGGCACCGCAATGTTTTTGTACTTTGGTTTGGTGTGTTTATGACTGGTATTGCACTTAGTGAGGTCATGCCTTTTTTATCGTTGTATATCGACACACTTGGTAATTTCAATAAAAACCAATTAACTTTTTATTCTGGTGCAGTATTTGCAATTACCTTTCTGGTCACGGCTTTTGTCTCACCTCTTTGGGGGAAATTAGCTGACCGTAAAGGTCGAAAATTGATGCTCTTACGTGCTGCGCTCGGTATGGCCATTATTTTATTTTTAATGGGCTTTGTCACAAATGTTTGGCAGTTGTTTGCCCTTCGTGCACTACAAGGTGCGATGGGTGGCTTTGTCTCCAATTCTAATGCCTTAATTGCAACACAAACACCAAAACAACACGCTGGACGAGCACTTGGTATTTTGGTTACGGGGATGACAGCTGGTAACTTATTGGGCCCACTATTTGGTGGTATACTGGCAACTGTGTTTGACTACCGAATGTCATTTCATATTACTGGTGCCATTCTACTCTTAGTTTTTTTTCTCACCCTATTTTTAGTCAAAGAAGACCCTCAACCTAAAATATCACATATCGCTGAGTCATCCACCAGAGAATTATGGCAACAAGTACCCAATAAACAATTTATTATTGGATTATTTATTACAACAATGTTTGTACAGATGGTCAATACATCTATCAATCCGGTTGTCAGTTTATTCGTTCGAGAATTAACCAATAATGCTGGGAACACCACTTTTATTGCTGGCGTCGTTGCAGCAATGCCTGGTATTGCTACGGTGCTTGTTGCGCCATCATTTGGTCGTATCGGGGATCGTGTTGGTACAGAGCGCATGATCAAAATTGGATTTATGATTGCCGTTATTGCTTTTATTCCAACTGCATTTGTCACAAGTATAACAATACTTATGGTACTAAGATTCATTGTAGGAATTAGTGATGCCACTATGATGCCAGCAGTCCAAACACTACTATCTAGACATACACCAACAGCAATGACAAGCCGTATATTTAGTTATAATCAAAGTTTTCAGGCTATTGGTTCTGTACTCGGTCCCATGCTTGGTGCTTTGGTAGCCAGTATATATGATTATCGTGGTATTTTTATATTCAGCGCAATAATCATTATTATTAATGCCATATTGTTTAACTTCAATACTCGAAATTTAAAATCCTAAACTTCACTATAAAACACCCAAATGTTTATCATGCTCACATTTGGGTGTTTTTATAACCAATTAGTAAGTAATGTTAATTCAACTTGCTCATTAGTCCAACGCTGTAAAGCTGTATATTGATGTCGTTTATTAAAAGCTAATTTTTCAACTGTTAAAACCGCGACCGCTTGATTATTTTCTGTCAAAAACACCTGACCAATTCGTTGATATTTACCTTTAGTATGTTTTCCAGTGCGCCAAACATGCGTCTTTGCGTCTACCTTTGGTTCATATTTGCCAGAAGCATTTGGTGTCACAACAATGCCAGTATATAAGTGTGTTTCATATTTTTTACTATCAGCCATAGTCTTTCACACCAACACCCATTTCAAATCTAGTCCCATCAATCACTTCGTGAGGCTGTAAATGTAGACGATAGTTAATATCAGCTGCTATCATGCTGTATGGATAAACAATTGGACGTTCATTAATTGTTTGCAGTAATTCGATGTCTCGACTAGTTAAGTCATCCATAGCTGCACGAATTGTCAATCTTAACCATTGCGTTTGCATGGCCTTTGACAAATAAGCCACTTGACCAAACGGCATAGGTCGTATCCATGAATCATAACCCATATTTGATAAATCCATACGATCAACCCAATGAACTATACTCTGATAGTAGATAACTTGGTAAACACCAGGAGCTTCAAAATTTGTCGATACAATTGTATCTGGAATATGGGCCACTTGTGGGATGACACGCATTTCACCAGCCATATGTTGTGTCAAATTAATTGGATAAGCTTGCTGGCCATCATAAAATATGTTCAAAGCAAATTCAGATTGATTCTCATTTGGACCACCTGGTATATGTTTTGTTTTTGGTAATATGACAACATTTTGATTCAAATCACGTAAAGCATTGATGAGTTTACGACGATTACCTGGAATAACAATAACTTTCGGTTTTTCTAATTCCACAACTTTCATAACATCTGAAACTTCTAAAGGTTCCAAATATTGCTTATCCGCAAGATGAGGCAATAATGTTGCATCACTTGGATTGTTATTCATAATGATTGTTGGATACTGCAGACGACGCAGCTCTGACATGACAACTGTTGTAGCATACCCCCCAGCCGCAGCATCCCCCATTCGAAAAGCACCTGATCCAATGACTAATACCGTATTATCGCTAATTTGAACCGACTCATTCTCAGATTCATATGTCGCATAGTACTGCCGAGCATTTTCTGGAAACTCACCTGCTGAGGGCTCCACAGATTTATAGGTCACGTTAATCCCGTTTTCTTTAGCTAGTGTTCGAATAATATTAAAATCAGTGTGCCAAAAACGAGCAATTAAACCATCTGATAAGCCATACTTTTTACCTAATCGCAAGGCATCGATGTTATCGATATTGGCTTCAATTTCACTCTCGAGTTGATGAAGATATTTCAATTGGTAAAAATAAAATTCGTCAATAGCTGTTAATTCAGCTAATTCGTCAATTTCATAGCCACGCTTGATAGCTTCGATTAGTAACAAAACTCGGTTATCTTGCGGATGAATTAACTGCTGGATTAATTCATCATCGTTAATATGCTTCATATTTGTCGGTGAAAAACTGGCATTATTAAAGTGAGCAGAGCGAATTGCTTTTTCCAAAGCCTCAATAAAAGTACGCCCCAATCCTAACGTTGAACCAACAGATTTTTGCACACTGTTCAATTGGCGATTGACATGTACCCCTGCCGCTTCAAGTTCACCAAAAGGAAATACCGGTAGCTTGACCACAACATGATCCATCATAGGCTCCATCATAGCCACATGCTTTCCAAAATCATGTGGCAATACAATTTCTTCAAGCGGTACACCAATAGCTAAATTAATTGCCACAAGCATTGTTGGATAACCCGTTGCCAGCGACATGCGCGTAGCCATCTGATCAATGTATGGCGAAACTTTAATCACATAAATTGTATGCGTGTCATCATCTACTGCAAACTGCACATGCATCACGCCCTTCAATTGCAGCATATCTGCAATTCTAAAAGCATAGTCACGCATACGACCAATGAGTTGATCTTGAATCGTTAGAATGGGCGAGACGCTTAGCGAGTCAGCTGTATGAATACCTATTGGATCCATATCTTCACTAGCGCCAATTTGCATTTTATTACCACGGACATCTCGCAATATTTCTATACTAACTTCTTTTAAACCATTAATCGCACGCGAAATAATCACTTCTTGTGTGACTGATTGCGTTTTTGCCAGATTAATAGCATCTTCAAAATCATCCAAGCGCTCAACAATTTGTCGTGTGTTTGTTTGATTGGGATGTAGCGCGCGCACCATTAATGGTAAATGCAATTCACGCAATAGTTCATTGGCTTCATCTTGTGCTTTTAAAACATAATTATTAATGACTGGTAATCCAATATCAGCCATCATGGCTGTTAGAGCAGGAATATTATTGACTTTAAGTAGCATGTCAATGCTAAGTCCTAAAGTACTTGGCACCGTACCATCGCCGTGCGCCCAACTTTGTACAACCTCTGCCCACAAGCGCAGAGAAGATTCACCACCAAATAAAGGTGCAACTGTATCAATATTATTTTCACGAACAACTTTTTTTAGATTATCAACTGTCAATTGTTGCCAAAAAACAGTTGCTGCTAAACTTTCAAGAGACAAGGCATAAGGATTATCATCAATGATAAAAATTTCAATACCATGACCACGCAATTCTGGCATGACTTGAAAAATCGCTGCATCATGTTCACCTTCGCGACCAAAATCATTTGCGCCAGCACCAATAAACAATACTTTTTTTATTTTATTGTTGGTTATAGTGTTCGACATAATCTTCTACCGTTTCAAAAAAGTCTGCAAATACTGTTGTTGCTTCTAGTGGTCCTGGGGCTGCATCTGGGAAAAATTGTACACTAAATGCTGGGAAATCACGATGACGCAATCCTTGTACCGCACCGTCCACTAGGTCACGGTAAGTAACAAATAGTTTCTTACGATCGATTGTTTTCTCATCAACGGCATAGCCTTGCCCTTGCATCGCATAAAAAATCTGACGTGAAATAATTTCTTGGATTGGGTGATTCATACCATGATGTTCTGATGGCAATGGCATGAGTTCTGCACCATTTGCTAGTGCAAATAATTCGTGTCCAAGACCAATGCCAAGCATCGGTACTTTTGACTGGAGTACCCTAATGAGTGTCAAAACACTTTCTGGTAATGCTCGAGGATCACCAGGTCCAGTAGATAAAATAATGCCATCTGGATCTAGTGTCAACACCTCGTCAACACTAGTTGTGTACGGTAAAACAGAAACATTAGCATCATAATCACCTAACATTCTTAAAATACCATGTTTTAATCCAAAATCAATCACAACAATATGTCGACCACGCGCTGGATTAGCATAAGGTTTAGGTGTTGCCATATTCTGCACCTGTTTATTAGTCAAAACAGTTGCAACCAATTGATCAACTGCATGCTCATCAGCATAATCAACAATCGTAGCTTTCTGTGGTCCTGTTTCACGTAGATGTCGAATTAATTGCCGCGTATCAACTTGATACAGACCAGGTATATTATGTTGCTTTAAAAAACGATCTAGATTCATACGGCGTTGACGATTGACAGAAACCTCTGCTAAATCATTAACTATCATGCCACGAATTGTAGGTTTAACAGACTCATATGCTTCCGCATGAATACCAGCCGCACCAACAATAGGTGTCGCAAAAACAATCATTTGCCCATCGTAAATTGGATCGGTAATGATTTCTTGATAGCCTGTCATGGCTGTATGAAAAATAATTTCCCCAAAAGTCGTTGCCGGTGATCCAAAGCTCATGCCTTGGAATGTCGTACCGTCTTCTAATATTAAATGGCGTTGCATCATAATTTCTAAACGGACTGTTCCTAGTAAATTACTAGTTAAGCAGCAAACCGTTTTGTTCTCCTAATTCAATGTACAATTTCAACAGCATCACGTCCGTCGATTTCTTGTACAAGTACTTTTATTTTTTCATTTTGTGCCGTAGGAATATTTTTACCTACAAAATCGGCACGAATTGGCAACTCGCGATGCCCTCTATCTACTAATACAGCCAAAGCAATTGTACTGGGACGTCCGATATGAATTAATGCGTCCAGTGCTGCACGAATCGTGCGCCCGGTAAATAGCACATCATCTATCAACACAATATTTTTATTGGCAATGTTAGTTTTCTCTTCATCATTTAAACCCAAATTATCATCACGATTCAAGACATCGTCACGGTAATTTGTCACATCAATCGCCATGACAGGGATATTAACGTCTTCCAATTGCTCTAAACGATCGGCCACACGGTGTGCTAAAAATTCACCTCGTGTTTTAATACCCACAAGAACCAAATCTTGACCACCCTTATTGCGTTCAATTATTTCATAAGTAATACGTGTCAGTGCTCGTTGCAACGATGCATTATCAAGTACCTCTTTATTAGTCATAATCATCTGTATATGGCAGACCTAATCAATTGTTGCCACACATTCCTTTCATTTTAGATAATCGGTGTCAATGTGTCTAATGCTGCCTCAAAATAGGCCGGCAAAGGACTATTAAATGTTAGTTCTTCATGCGTTTTTGGCTGTATCAAGCTTATTGTTTTCGCATGTAATAACTGCCCTTCTAAATTCACACCAGGCAGTTTTTGTGCAGAACCGTAGACCGGATCCCCAACTACAGGGTGTCCAATATAGGTCATGTGTACACGAATTTGATGCGTCCTACCGGTCTCAAGTTGCACCTTTAATAAAGTATAACCAACATAGCGTTTTAATACTTCAAAGTGCGTGATTGCCTCACGACCGCCTGATTGTACTGCTTGTTTCTTACGATCTACTTTGTGCCTTGCAATAGGCGCATTAATCGTACCAGATTCTTCTGTAAATTCGCCGCGCACTAACGCATAATAGATACGTTGGTTTTTATGATCTTTAAGTTGAGCTGATAAGGCTTGATGTGCTTCATCATTTTTAGCTACCATAAGTAATCCACTCGTATCTCGATCAATACGATGAACAATACCAGGACGAAATTCACCATTAATAGTTGACAATGGTGCATGATACAACAATGCGTTCACTAATGTCCCAGAAGTATGTCCAGCAGCAGGATGTACCACCATGCCTTGCGGTTTGTTAACCACTATCAGATCATTATCTTCATAGACAATACTTAGTGGTATGTCTTCTGCAACAATTGCCGTATTTTGTACTTCAGGCGGTGTCAGTGTCACAGTATCTCCAGATACGACCTTATAAGACCGTTTCACCTTTTTCTGATTCACTAAAACGGTGCCATCTTGTATCCAATCTGCTAAAACTGTACGTGAGTAAGGAATATCCTCCTTTGCTAAAATAGCATCCAGACGTCCTTGTTGTTCTTTGATATTAATTGTTATTTTTTCCGCCATGCGTATTCATATATTCCTTAATTTGTTGTGCAATATTGGCGCTTAACCAATATTTACGTAATCTTCCAGCACGTGTAAATGATAAAGTATGTCCATTTAATTGCCAATTATCAATTTGAAGTAATGATATTTTTTCATATTCTGCACCAAAAACCCGCCCCAGGAAAAGTTGTGCTCCTGCAACATATATCCGTCGACGTAAAATAATTACGATCGCCAAAACTAACATCACTACAATATAAGCAATCGGTATAATTTGAATTTTAAAGCCTATTTCACTCCAAAAGATAATGCCAGCCATCAAAAAAATAAGCCACCACAGCCATCCAATTTGCCCTGTTGAATCTACTGGTTGGAAAAATCCGCGCTTTGGTATCATACTTTTCTATTACCCCTACTTTATTAACATAACTTGTTTACTGTATAAAAATATAACTGATTATGCTTTTCAAATTGTTCTTCTTTATTTTACCATGGATTTCAATTACGTTTTAAGAACAATTTTAAGCAACCCTCATTATGTCAAATAATCTTTGGCTAGAATGAATTAAATTATGATGTTAATATATTATTGTAGAATAAAGGAGCTAACTTGATGATTACACTCTATGTTGATGCCGCACGTGATATACATACTGGTCAAACAGCTGCCGGTACTGTGATTATCATCGATAAAATACAGTCACAACAAAAAGCTGCCCTTCCTATTACTCAAGACAATCATGAAGCTGAGTTCTGTGCTCTGATTTGGGCACTACAGCAATTACCAAAAAAAATCGATATTTTAAAAATTTATAGTGACTCTCAGATATTGATTGATGCCATTGATAAACAATATGCTAAACATTATCAACCATTTGTAGACAATATTATCAAGTTATTATCACCATATCCGTTAGTCTTAAATCAATGGCTGCCTGAAAAAGAAAATTTAGGTGCACATCATCTAGCTCTACAGGCATTACAACAGCATAAATTGTCTTAATGAAAAAAGGATAACGTTTTCAACAAAGTTGCTGAAAGCGTTATCCTTTTTATTCATACTTTCTTTAATACTGCTTATTTAACAAGCGTCTTAGCTAGGTAGAAGCAGCCCAGTATTGTCACCGTTGGCAACAAGGACAATATACTCATCTAAATCTGGTACGTTTAAGTAATCACTCATTTGTTCAGCAAAACTTTCTTCCACCTGCTTTAATTTTTTCTCTCTTTTATATATCTCTTTCAATTTTTTGCTAAAACCAGCGACTGGTCAGGACATTAAGTCCATCACTAGTATAAATTTCAATAATATCCACATCAACAATTAACAACAAATTATCCAAATCACCTGTAAATTGACGACTCTCTACCACATCAGATTCCCATTGACGCCTTTTTAACTTCAAAGTATCTGATTGTCGGGTAATCGTAACATTTTGGCCCAGCTGTAACTGCCAATCATCGGTAATATTTAGCCGGTATTGTCCAACACTAATATTCTCGACGTTATCTACCTCTTCAGGATCTAAAATCTCTGAAATAGGTTGCTGTGTGAGTTGATTATGGTCGTTGACATGTAATTCACGCGGTACCGTTAGAACATGTACCCATGAGTTACTTTTAATGGTGGGTACAGCACTTTCACGTTCTGGCGTCATCATCCCAGCCCATCCCCACATAATACGGCGACCATTGAGTAAACTCATTGTTTGTGGCGCGTAAAATTCAAACCCTTGGTCAACTTCCTTAAATTCTGTCTCTACATGAAATCGTGCTGTTTTTTCATCAAAACGACCAATGACGTAACCCGTATTATGAATATTTTCAAAACGATGATTTTTTAGATCAGGAGTTAGCCCTTGGGGTGAAAACATTAAAACTTGTCTCCCATCAACGTCGACAAATCCTGGACATTCCAGCATATAACCACGTACATCTAATAATTGATCTTCAATTAGCGACCCTTTGTATTGCCATGTTTTGAAATCGGTTGATTCATAAATAATAATATCACCAATCTTATTATCATGTTGCGCACCAAGGATTAAAAAATAATGACCATTCTTGCCTTGCCAAACCATGGGATCACGAACATCTTTCGTGAAACCTTCTGGATGTGGGAATAATTCACCTAGCTTTTCAAAGTGAATCCCATCATCACTGACAGCCCACATTTGCGAGGACTTCACACTGTGCCCTGCTTCATCACGGACATTACCCGTATAAAAAAGATATAAACGATCCTCATGAATAAAGGCTGCACCAGAATAAATACCAGCACTATCCAAGTTTTCAAGTGATGGTTTTAGCGCGGATGCCACCCGCTGCCATGTTTTTAAATCATCTGAAACAAAGTGTCCCCACTCTTTATATTTATGGTCACAAGCATATGGGTTCCACTGATAAAATACATGATATTGACCTTTAAAGAATACCAAACCATTAGGGTCATTCAACAAACCATTTGTTGGATATAAATGAAACTGCTCAAAAGCAGTTTCGTCATTTGTTACTAACATTCAATCTCCTTACGCCTTTGCCATATTGACGTTTTCATTAACAACTTTTGGTACAGCTGTCAAAATCGCATTACCAGGTACCACTTCTGTGCCATATGATTCATCTAATGCAACATCTGCAAATTCTTTTGTATTAGTGACAATCACCATTGTTGTCACTGGGTATCCAGCGTCGACAATGATTTGTTTATCAAACGTTCCCAAAACATCGCCTTTTTTAACCTGTTGACCTTGTGTCACTTGACTCTCGAATCCTTTACCATCAAGGTTAACTGTATCAATCCCAATATGGATAAGTACTTCTACATCATCTGTTGTTTTCAAACCATAAGCATGGTTTGTCGCATAAGCAACTGTAACTTCACCATCAGCCGGTGCAAGCACCCGATTATCAGTTGGTTCAATAGCTACACCCTGTCCCATCATACCACTTGAAAATACTGGATCATTAACAGAGGCAATATCTACCAATTGACCAGCAATCGGTGCAGCCACCTCGAAACCGTCATCATGTTGATCAACTATTGTATCATCATTATTTTGTGGTTGATCCATTTCTGGCATGTGTGAACGGCCATAAGCCAAAGTCAGTGTGAAAGCTAATATGAAACTAATCGCAATTGCGATGAAGAATCCCACCCACTTATTGGCGGGAATAGCAATAAATCCAATCAGACCAGCCGGTCCAAGTGATGATGACATGATTTGGAATAATCCCATCACCAAACTTGCAATACCAGATGATCCCAATGCAATGAAGAATGGGAACTTGTATTTCAAGTTAACACCAAACAACGCAGGTTCAGTAATTCCTAACATTGCTGAAGCACCAGCTGATGATGATAAGGCACGTAACTTCACATTGCCTTTAGCCAAGAAGTAAATTGCAAATGTAGCAGCACCTTGCGCAACGTTGGCAGCTGCGGCAATTGGGAGAATGAAATCACCACCTGTTTTTGCAATATTGGCTAATAGTTGGGTTTCAATAGCTGGGAAACTTTGATGCAATCCAGTAATAACAATAGCTGAATAAAATGAACCAAATACCGCATAACCGACAAAGCCAAATGTTGTGACTAACCAAACTAATCCATCAGTAATACCGTTTGATACAATACGTAGTAATGGACCAACGACGATGAAAGTCACAAAGCCAGTAATCAACATTGATAGCATTGGTGTAAATGTGAAGTCAATAGCACCTTTAAGGTGCTTATGAAAGAACTTCTCCAGAGTAGCTAAGATAAAAGCAACTCCGATGATTGGTAGCACTTGCCCTTGATAACCTGCTTGAGCAACTGATAAACCAAACAAATCCCAAGTCGGCATTTTTCCAGTGGCTACTGCCTCAGAAACGTTATAACCATTAATCAAACTTGGCATAACCAGCATCATACCAGCAGCTGCACCAAGGATTTCACTGCCACCAAAACGACGTGTAGCTGTAATACCAATCAGAATGGGCAGAAAGGCAAATGGCGCACTAGCCATTAAATTAACCATTTCCGATAACCCTGTTATTTGTGGAAACATTTCGACCAATGACTTAGGACCAAACATCCCTTGTCCAGTCAAAATGTTGTTCAAGGCCATTAACAAACCACCAGCAACCAAGGCCGGTATTAATGGTACGAAAATGTCTGATAATACTTTGATTAAATCCATTAATGGGTTTTTCTTACCAGATTTTGCAGCAATGTTTTTCAAGTCATCAGTGGATGCTTGTTTCACACCAGTTAATTTCACAAATTCATCATAGACATGATTAACATCCCCAGGTCCAACGATAATTTGATATTGTCCATTGGCATTAAAAGTACCTTTAAGATCAGGATCATTATCTAATGCTGTTTGATCGATCTTTTTAATATCTTTAACTACCAACCGTAATCTAGTTGCGCAGTGAGCTGCTGCGACAATATTGTCTTTTTGTAACGCTTTAGCCACGCGCTTTGCGACTTCTTTATGGTTCATTTTTCTTTCCTCTATACATGTCAACAAAACATGCCTTATATAACAACGTATGATAGTGCACTTTGGAACCGGTTCTTTATTACACTTTATATTGTAACCGCTTACATAATATTTTGCAAGCCTTTATTTTAATTTTATTTGTCGTGAATTTGTGACCTCAATATACACTTTTTCTGATATTATTAAATTATGCATAAAAAAATCACAATTAATGACATCGCAACATTAGCTGGTGTTGCAAAAAGTACGGTTTCACGTTACCTTAATGGCGGTTCCGTTAGTCAGCATACACGACAAAAAATCGATCGTATTGTTGAAGAACACAACTATGCACCAAATACATTTGCGCAAAGTCTAAAACAACAAGTGAATCACACGATTGGCGTGATTGTTCCTAGATTAGATTCAATTGCGCAATCTGACATGTTGCGTGGACTAGATGAATTGAACAAAAATGATACTTTTTTAATTGTTAATATTTATCAAAACAGCCAACGTGAACTAGCTGCAATCAAAAAATTACAGTCCCAAAATGTTAGTGGATTGATTGTTTTAACTGCTAATTTAACGGATGATATTCGTGAGGCTTTGAAAGAATCTCAACTACCAGTTATTATTCAAGGACAAGATGAACCTGATTTTCACCGTGTAATTTTAAATGATATTCAAGCAGGTCAAGCTGTTGGGCAGTACCTCAAAAAGTTAACACCTAAAAATGTGCTACTCTTAAAGGTTGATGCCACATTAGATCGTGCGGTTGGACATAACAGATTTGTCGGCATTGATGATGCTCTTTTAGGTATTCCGCATAAAGAAGTCGTCACTGACTTTAAATTAGATGTTGCCAAATCAGATGCGTTAATAGCCATGGAAAAAGAAAAATTTGATCTCATAATTGGTGCGAGTGATCGTATCGTAGTTGGTGCCATGCAATCTGCATTTTCTCTTCATCAACAACCGCGTTTTATTGGATTTGGTAAATCTTACTTCAGTGAGACTGTCACGCCTAATTTAACTAGCTTTGAATTTGATTTTTTTGAAACTGGTAAGCAACTCTACCGTTTGTTTTTAACCATTCGTGATCACCCACAGACAGAAATACAACGTATTGTAATGGACGGAAAATTAGTTGTGCGTGATTCGACTGATTTAATGTGAAAATCTAAATAAAAAGCAGAACATGTGCCTACATGTTCTGCTTTTTATTTAGACTTTATTGATCGCTCTTCAACACGCCGCCAACTGAGTAACGGTCTTTTGGCATTTCGCGTACAATCACATGGACTGCTTCACGTGAAGCTCCGGCATCTTCTACTATAGCATCGGTAATATCCTTAACCATCTTAGCTAATTGTTGATGTGTACGTCCTTCTAATAACTCTACTTGTACGATAGGCATAAATTTCCCTCTATTTTCTTAATTTTTATTATCTTCTACTTGACCAAGCTGCGCCTCTAATTGCTGTTCAGCTTCAAGTTGTGCTTCAACGGTTTCCACTTTAGGTACCGTTATCGCCTTTTTCATTTGTAATTGCCGATCTGCATCAAAGAACTCACCAGATACACTAACTGTACTAATTAAATTAATGAATGCTTTTGGATCTGCGTCGTGCACAATTTCTTGCATTTCAACTAATTCATAACGTGATAATACCATCATTAATGTCATCGAGTCAAGCTTTGTGTAAGCACCCTTTGATGGTAAAATTGTAATACCGCGGATCAGATCCCTATGCAGTGCTTCAACAACGTCATCACCCTTAGAAGTTACAATTAAAGCAGTTAATTTCTGGTAACCTGTATACAGTGCGTCGATTGCTCGACCTGTTGCATAGATACCAATTAACGTGAACAAGGCGTTTTGCCAACCGATAAATGCACCAGCCACAAGCACGACGCCAAAATTAATTGCATTCATCAGTGCACCTAATGACTTACCAGTACGCTTCTGAACAACCATCGCGACGATGTCCATGCCGCCTGTAGAGAAGCCATAACGTAAGGCTAAGCCAATAGATACACCTAACAAAAGGCCACCAAATAAGGATGCTAATAGTGGGTCAGTAGTAAGTGAGTGCGTTGGTACTGCAATCTGTAGGACAGCAACAAAGATTGAATTCAAAAAACTCAGTATGGTAAATCGACCACCAATCATTTTCCAACCAATAATACCAATTGGTATATTGAAAATCATAATAAAGATTCCAGTTTGTAGGTCTAAACTAAACGCGTGAACAAATAATAATGATAGTAACTGTGCAATACCATTAAAGCCACTTGAAAAAACCTTATTAGGAATCAAAAAGGCATTCAGTGACAACACCTGTATAGCGGAACTCGCCAAAAAAATAATAGAAGTTAATAAAATTTTCCGCCAATTAATTGTAATTTTTTTCATGTTAATAGCCTACTCCTCAGACAAATAAAACGACTTCCTATATCATAACAAAAAACATACATAAGTTATAGTATTTTGCACTGACACAAAATATCATTACAACATCAACCTTATTTCAGTTTTCAATACGAAACAAACAAAAAAGCCACGACATTCACCCGTGACCAGTTATATAATGTTTAATTATCAATAATTTTCAAAATATGCATCTGTTTCCCATTCTGAAACGTATTGACGATATGATGTGTATTCAATTTTCTTAGCTTCAATAAATTTATCTGCAATGTGTGTACCAATTGCTGAAATAACAGTTTGGTCGGCCGATAACTCACGAACAGCTGCCAATAATGTATCAGGCAAATCCGTAATACCAGCCTTA
This sequence comes from Leuconostoc carnosum, assembly GCF_014207505.1. Classification (GTDB taxonomy): domain Bacteria; phylum Bacillota; class Bacilli; order Lactobacillales; family Lactobacillaceae; genus Leuconostoc; species Leuconostoc carnosum. Next base: position 242,084 of record NZ_JACHGL010000002.1, on the reverse strand, counting down.
ACGCGTTCAGTTTCATCCATCAAATAGATATTCTTGTCAACTGAAGCAAGTGGTTCTAACTCATTTTTAATGCCATCCAAGCCGGCAACCAAAATAGCTGCTAGTGTTGTATATGGGTTCGCAGTTGGATCAACAGAACGTAATTCCAATCGGGTTGACTTGCCACGTGAAGCAGGCACACGTACCATTGGTGAACGGTTAGATGCTGACCAAGCGACATAGACAGGTGCCTCAAATCCAGGCGTTAAACGCTTATATGAGTTAACCGTTGGATTAGCCAAGGCAGTTATTGCAGTTGCATGAGCTAATAATCCACCTAAGAAGTTATAAGCAGTCTTTGACAATCCCATTTCATCAGAAACATCTTCAAATGAATTTTCTGAATCACGGAATAATGACATGTTAGTGTGCATTCCTGATCCATTAATACCAGCTACTGGTTTTGGCATAAATGTTGCATAGTATCCATTTTTACGTGCAATTGTCTTAACTACCAACTTAAATGTTTGAATATTATCCGCAGCTTCAAGTGCTGAAGCATACTTAAAGTCAACTTCGTGTTGGCCTTCTGCGACTTCGTGATGAGCTGCTTCTATTTCAAATCCCATTTTTTCAAGCGTCAATACGATTTCGCGACGAACATTCTCACCTCTATCAAGTGGTGCCAAATCAAAATAACCACCTTGATCATTAAGCTCAGTTGTCGGATTACCCAATTCATCAAGTTTGAACAAAAAGAACTCTGGTTCAGTCCCAACATTGAATGCTGTAAACCCTGCTTTTCTAGCAGATGCTAATGCCTCACGCAAGGCATGTCGTGGATCACCAGCAAAGGGTTCACGATCAGCAGTATAGATATCAGCAACCAAACGTGCTACTTTACCACCATGGCTGTCTGTAGCCCATGGGAAAATCATAAATGTTGATAAATCAGGATATAAATACATATCTGATTCATTAATACGAACAAATCCTTCAATTGATGAGCCATCAAACATTAAATCGTTAGCTAATACTTTGTCCAATTGTGATGTTGGTACTTCAACATTTTTAATTGCACCCAAAACATCAGTAAATGTTACGCGAATAAACTCCACGTTTTCATCTTCTACGAGCTGTTTAATTTCTTCTTTGGTAAATGATTTTCGTGCCATGGTTTCCCTTTCTTCTATGCAACATGCGATGATAAATATGATACGTTGTAAACTAGCGTCCAAATCGACCAATTTGTGCAAATTCTTTTTGCAATGATCGACGTAACGCTAATTCGGAGTCATGCTTTTCAAGTGCTATACGGTGTTGTTTGGCAAATATTTCTTGAATATCTTTAATTGAATCACCAGCATCTAGAAAATCCTTGATTTCTAGGAGACGGTCAACGTCATTTAACGAAAAACGGCGCTGACCACCTGCACCACGATTTGGCATAATAAGCTCATTCTGCTCATAATAGCGGATCTGACGATCCGACAATAAGGTAAGCTCACGTACTGTGCCAATGGGTAAAATTGCTAAGTTTCTTCTCAATTCACGTTCGCTCATTGAACAACCTCCGTTAACATACTTATATTGTAATAGATTTTTTTGCACTGTGCAAATACGTGTTAGGAAACCTGACATCAATTTTATAAATATGATCCTATAACTTACTTGGCATCATACCACGTGTCACCATAATGATTATCAACCTTCATTGGGACATCCAGTGACACAGCTGAATCCATGACACTAGTCACCAATTCCGATAATTCACTAATTTCATTTGATGGCGCTTCAAAGATTAATTCATCGTGCACTTGTAACAACATACGTGCTTGCAAATTGTTTTCTTTCAATGCGCTATTCACTTTAATCATAGCAATTTTAATAATATCTGCAGCAGAACCTTGAATTGGAGAATTCATCGCAGTTCGTTCAGCAAAACTACGTAAATTAAAATTTTTTGATTGTATATTTGGTAAATAACGACGTCGTTTCGCGATTGTTTCAACAAATCCTAACTCGTGCGCACTTTGTTTAATTTTATCCATCCATTCATGAATTTGCGGAAATTCTTTAAAATAAGTGTCTATAAATTGCTTTGCCTCAGCACGTGAAATACCTAGGTTGTTAGCTAACCCAAAGTCAGAAATACCATATACAATACCAAAATTAACAGCCTTGGCTGTACGACGCATGTTAGCATCAACCGGTGTATCATCAGCTAATCCAAAAACAGCGCGAGCTGTCTCAGCATGAATGTCCTCACCATTTAGGAAAGCCTTTTGCATGTTTTTATCGCCAGTGATGTGAGCCAATACGCGTAACTCAATTTGGGAATAATCAGCGCCAAATATTTGCCAATTTGGTTCACTCGGTACGAATGCCTTTCGGATTAAACGCCCTTCTTCTGTTCGCATGGGAATGTTTTGTAAATTAGGGTCTACTGATGATAATCGCCCTGTTTGGGTTAAAGTTTGTAAGAAACGTGTATGAATTTTACTATCTTGTGGATAAACAACAGACAACATGCCATCAATGTAGGTAGATTTCAACTTAGCTAATTGGCGATATTGCAGTATATGGTCAACAATCGGTGCTTGTGACGCCAATTTTTCTAATACATCAACTGCAGTGGAGTAACCAGTTTTTGTTTTTTTAATGACAGGAAGCCCCATCTTTTCAAAAAGTAAAATACCTAACTGCTTGGGTGAATTAATATTAAATTTTTCACCGGCTTCAATATAAATGGCATCCTCTATAGTATGAATACGTCCTTGCAAATCCACACCCATATCGTATAGGCGCGTTTGGTTAATTCTAATACCTTGGTATTCCATATCAGCCAATACGTGCGCCAATGGTAACTCAATTTCAGTATAAAGATGCATTTGCTCATGCGCTTTTAACGCAGCCAACGCAGGTAATTCTAGTTGCATTAACGTGTCAGCTTTATGTGCGAGATGCATCAAAACACGTCCCTCATCATCTGGTACAGCAAATTTAGCACCTTTACCATAAATTTCATCATCAGATGACATATAAACATCAAAGCGCTGGGCTAATGTAGATAATTCATTATCATTATCCGTCGTATCCAATAAATAAGCAGCTAATAGAAAATCAAAATAGGTGCCCTTTAGTTGCAAACCTAAACGCTTAAACAAGATCAACTGTGCTTTAACATTAAACACATTTTTTACAACGTTCTCATCTTCAATAATTGACTTTAATTCTGTTGTTTGTAACAGTGTCATATCACGACTAGCATAATAACCGACTTCTGGATTTCCTATCACAAATCCAATCATCTCATCAATATGATAGTTATCACCAGTGGTTTCAATATGTACAGCAACTTTTTTGCCAAGCATGGTCACAGCTCGCAGATTAGTGTCAGTCAATGTCACAACATGAACTTGAGTTTCGTTTTGTTCATCACCACCGGCTATTTGCCCTGATTTTCGTAATGCTTTAATTTTTGCTAACTGTTGTTTAAAATCTAAATCTTGATAAAAAAGTACAAGCTTATCATAATCTATGCCCCGATACTCGATTTCTTGCAGTGGCAAATCTAATGTTGCATCTGTACTAATTGTTGCTAATTTTCTAGCACGAAACGCAGATTCACGATCATTGATCAAATTTTCTTTCATCTTAGACTTTTTCATGTCTTCAATGTTTGCATACAAATTATCAATATTTTCGTATTCCGCTAACAATTTTAATGCAGTTTTTTCACCTACTTTAGTGACACCTGGATAATTATCTGATGTATCACCTGTTAATGCTTTTTTCTCAATAATTTGCTGTGGTGTCAAACCATACTTTTCCATGATGTAAGCTGGTGTATAGCGTTCAAGTTCTGTGACACCTTTTTTAGTCACATTAACAGTAATGTTATCCGTTGCTAACTGAATTAAATCCTGATCCCCAGTGATAATGGTGACTGAATAACCAGCTGCCTCACCCATACGAGAATACGTTCCAATAATGTCATCAGCCTCGAGCCCTATTTTTTCGTAATTTCTTAAGCCATGAAGCGCAACCATTTCACGTAAATAGGGAAACTGTTCTTTAAATTCTGATGGTGTTTTTGAACGGCCATCTTTATATTCAGGAAATAGTTGCCCACGATAAGTGTCTTTTCCAGAACCTGCATCCCAAGCAACGAGTGCCAAATCAGGTTGCATCGGATCAACAATCTGGTCTAAAAAGTTATTAAATGCTACCAAGGCATTTGTATGTAATCCGTTATGAGATATCATACGATCGAGTTGCTGATACATCGCATAAAATGCACGAAACGCTAGTGAATTGCCATCAATTAAAAGTAGTTTTTTTGTCATCTTTATTTCCTTTACCTGTTTCTAGTGTAACAAAAAAACAGCCCTAAGGCTGTCCTAATTTTCTTTAAAATTAGTCTCTTGAACCACCTGCTACGCCAAAGATACGTAACAAAGCGAAGAACAAGTTAATAAAGTCAAGATATAAACGTAAAGCACCATTAACTGCCAAACCGCGAGTGTCCATACCAGCTGATTGTGTATACATTGCTTTGAGTGTTTGGTGATCATATGCGGTATAAAGTGCGAAAACAAACACACTAACCCATGAAATCAACAACATGACAATACCATTATAAAAAATGACATTTACCACTGAGGCAACCACTAAACCAATTAGCAACCCAAACAATATAGGGCGCAAGCCACTGAGTGACCGCTTCGTAAAGGTACCGTATAATGCCATACCACCAAAGACAGCAGATGCTGAAGCAAAAGCTAATGCCACAGACCCAAAATTATAAATGGCTAGTAAGATACCTATAGTTATACCCTCAACCATCGCAAAAGCCATTAGCAACCCAAACGCGCGCGCAGGATTTTTGAAAGTGTTACGTCCAATCATAAACATAATCAAGAATTGCACACCAATCAGTGAAATCACACCAATTGAGTTAGTAAACAGTGCTGCCACTTGTGCTAAAAAGAATTGATTAACAATAACAGATGTCACTGCTGAAACAAGTAAAGCCAATGCCATATATGAATAAGTCTGCTTGAAAAATACACGCATACCTTCATCCATACCAGTCACATCACGACGGGCATTTAAATTAAAATTATCCATTTGAGTCTCCTCATAATTACTTTTATCTCCCAGCTATCATTTCTGGTTATCTCTATTATACCAGAAATGATATTAAAGTAATATTAAAAGGCCAACACAATGTATTGTCTTTTAATATTACGACTGCTTCTAGAGAAAATTATTGCAAATCCGTACGTAGTTGCCCTAACAACTTTTCATAAGCAAATTCATATTTTTCAATATCACCAGCCCCCATGAATACCATGACAGCATTTTCATAAGGCATTAGTAGGCTCATATCGTTTTCGTCAACGATACCACCAAATTTACTAATTTCGGCCCCGATTTCAGCTGAGGTAACGCTACCCTTTTTTTCACGTGCCGATCCAAATATATTAACTAAATAAACTTTATCCGCAGCTTCTAAACTTCTAGCAAATTCATCTTTATAAGCAATTACCCGCGAATAAGTATGTGGTTGGAAAATAGCAATAATTTGCTTATTTGGATACTTTTGACGTGCCGCATCCAATGTTGCATCAATTTCAGTTGGGTGGTGTGCATAATCATCAATGACTGTAATATCTGCAATTTGTTTTTCACTGAACCGACGCTTGACCCCTTGATAAGTCATTAGGTACTCACGTATTAAGTTCAAATCAACTTGTTCCATATAAGATACAGCAATCACAGCTAAAGCATTTAATATGCTATGTTGCCCGAATAATGGTACACCAAATTCACCTAATTGCTCCCCACGGAAAACAACATCAAAATGTGACCCTTGTGTTGATTTGTGAATATTTGTTGCCACAAAATCATCTTTTTCAACGTTCGTACCATAATAGTACACGTCGGCATTTGGTTGAAGTGTACGTAAATGTGCATCATCACCCCAAGCAAAAATAGCTTTCTTGACATGATTAGCAAAATCAGAAAAAGCGCTTGTCACATCTTCAATACCTGTATAGTAATCTGGATGGTCAAAATCAATATTAGTCAAAATAGCATAATCAGGCGCATAGTCCTTAAAATGACGACGATACTCATCAGCCTCTACAACAAAAAATTGTGAATTAGGAACACCACGTCCTGTCCCATCACCAATTAAATAAGAGGTTGGTGCTATGTTTTTCAGCACGTGAGCTAGTAAACCAGTCGTTGATGTTTTCCCATGCGCACCCGCAACAGCAATGGAAGTTGTCTGCGCAATTTGTTCTTGGACTGCATCCGGATATGACAACATTGTCACACCAAGCGCAAGGGCCCGAGCAACCTCGATATGATCATCCGTAAATGCATTTCCTCTCACAAAAATAGCTTCCTTGTGAGCATCAACATTTTTCGAATCAAAAGATAAAATTTTAATGCCTGCAACTTCTAAAGGTGCTTGTGTATATGTATAAGTATCAATATCTGAACCAAGAACCGTATTGCCTTGGTCATGTAAGATTTGTGCCAACGGCCCCATACCTGTACCTTTAATACCAATAAAGTAATATGTTTTGGCCATTATTTCTCCTTGTCCATTTTAAACGTAAAATATTGCAACTCACCCTTACGCAGTTCAAATACTAATTTTTTATATTGCGCATTTTCATCATTTAGCGTGCGATATACTCGCGGTGCATCTTGCAATTGATTTTTTGTTACCATTTTAATAGTTTGTATCCACTAAACCATCCGTATAAAGTGTTTGTGCTTTAATAAAATCAAATGGTTCGCCCACTTCACCAAAATTTTCAGGCAAAACTAAAGCGCCTGGTTTATCGGGTGCTTCAGGCAAGTATAATTCTCTACCTGAAACAATCATCCCACTGGAAGGTACACCACGAAGCGCCCCGTCCCAAATTAATGCACCTGAAGGCATCATTGTGCCGGGTTGCGCCACAGCCACTTTAATACCTTCACGCATGTTTGGAGAACCAGACACAATTTGCAATGTTTCCCCGTTACCTACTGCAGTCGTTGTCACGTGCAGGTGGTCAGAATCAGGATGTGATACCATACTTTCAACACGTCCAACAACTAATTTTGAAGCTGTCGCAACCAATTCATAATCAAAGTCAGCAGCTCTAATCAAGTTATTTAGAGTTGTCACTTGGTCTTCGTTTAAATAAATCTGCCCAGCCTGTTCGGTCAAGCCTAATGCCTGACCAACACCAGTAATATTGAACCCTGTTGTCTTGTTTGTTTTTTTGTCTTGAATACGTGTCACTTGACCATGCGTAGTAACATATTGCGCATCGGCATTTGGTCCTAAAATAATAACCAATACATCCCCAAGTGCTTTTAAATTATAGCTTGTAATCATTTTTTAATCCTTAAAATTATATCTATTTTTATCTTATCACAGGAATACATAAAACACGAAAGACCGCTCTCGCGGTCTCAATCATTCCTGACTGTCAAGATATGACAGTAGTAATGCAGCTGATGCTTTCCCTGCTTCGACAACATAATCGTCAAAGACAATACCTGAATTACCATCTGCCAAATCAGATACACCTCTTAAAATAATAAATGGTGTGCCAAACTGATAAGCAACTTGTGCCACAGCTGCAGCTTCCATTTCTGCCACTAAAGCATCTGGGAAATGTGCCAAAATGCGCTTCTGTGCCTCTGTTTGAACAAACTGGTCACCTGAGACCACAAGTCCTTTTTTAACTTTAGTTAATGCTTCAAATGCTTGAACAACGGCTACATCTGCTTCGTAGTATAAAGGCTTATTGGGTAATTGACCAAATTCATAACCAAACACGGTAACATCCACATCTGAATATGCCACACGTGTCCCAATCACTTCATCACCAATTTTTAAATCTGGATCCAATGCACCTGCCGAACCAGTATTAACAATCAAATCTGGTTGAAAATTATCAATCATTACGGTAGTTGCCGAAGCTGCTGCTACTTTACCAATACCTGACTCAGTAAGTATCACATCATGACCGCGATATTGTCCCTCTGTTATCTCTGCCCCACCATGTGTCCTGGTACGCTTATTTTCTAAAGCAGCAATCAATGCTATTTTTTCTTCCGCCATTGGCGTAATAATTCCAATTTTCATCTTTTTGAGTCTTTCAAGCTATTTTAAGCTTATTCCTTTCACATGTTAAAACACAGCTTTAATTTCTAATCACTAATTTTTATTAGTTCACTAGAAAAAAGAATGCATATGTAGCTATAATTAAAAATACTAAAATCACAATGGCTAAATTATAGCGATGTGTTAACCGTTTAGATTTACCATTTGCTGTTAATTTACCATTTGATCCGAGTTCATAACGCCCCTTTCGGGTTAAGCGCATTTCCTCGCGTGTTTCTGGTGTTACAACCGTAACTTCTGTCGGATGTTCCTTTGCATAAAGCTTTTCGGCTTGACGGCGTTCTTTATCACGTAATTTTTGCGCTTTTTTAGTCGCTTTTTGCGCTGATTTTCGTGTTAATTCTTCAGACATATTAACCTCGCAAATATGACCAATATAGGAATGCAACAATTGTCTTCTGGTCATTTAACTGACCAGCATCAAACAATGCCTTCATTTCATCGTATGACATGGTGACTAAATCAAGTGATTCCCCTAGGTCACGCGGTAACTGTTCTGCTTCAGCGACCGGTTGTAAATCACGCGCAACATAAATATGCATATACGCATCAGAAAAACCAACTGTCTCAAAAAATCCCATAACTCGTGAAATTGAACCAGCAGTCATCCGCAATTCTTCGTTCAATTCACGGGTTACAGCATGTTCAGGCTGATCAAAATCGCGCTCATCTAACTTACCAGCAGGAATTTCTAAAATAAAGTCCCCAATTGTCGCACGATACTGTTTTTCGACGATAATATGGTCATCATCGGTAAATGCTATGACAGCAATTGCTGGTACATGCCGAACAATATCGCGTCCTGCCTGCTGCCCATTATATAAAGTCACTTGCTGTGTCTCAATACTAAATATGGGACCTTCATAGACAATTTCTGAATCTATCACAATTTCACGTTCTGCCATTATACTTCTGATGCCTTTTTTAGGATAGGGTGAACTTGTGCCGCTTGGTAGGTTTTGTAACCTGCTACCAATACATAACTGACGCGTTCCCCTTGATTCAAGGATTTAAATCCTTCCATATCAATACCATTAAAGTGGACAAATACATCATCTCCACCGTCATCGGGTGTGATATAACCATAACCACGTTCTTTTTGCCAAATTTTTACTGTACCTGTTTTCATATTCTTATTGTATCAAAAAAACCACCTGTTAGGCGGTTTAGTTTTTAAACAAGTACAAATATTATGAGAATGTTTTACATTAATGCAAGTACTATAAAATTGATTAAGAAAAACGCAGATATAATCAGCAATACAGGCGATAATTCTTTAAATTTGCCTAAAGCTAACTTAACGATAATAAACATGATGAATCCGGCTGCAATTCCATATGAAATTGAATATGAAAATGCCATAAATACTGAAGTGAAAAATGCTGGTATGGCAACTTCGAGGTTTTGCCAAGAAATTTTCTTAAACTCTCCCATCATCATGATCCCTACCAAAATGAGTAAGGGTGATGTTGCTGCTGATGGCACAACACCAACTAGAGGCGCAAAAACAATCATCAATGCAAAACCAATCGCAGTTACAATGTTAGCTAGACCTGTACGGGCTCCAGCTGCAACACCAGTGGCAGATTCAATAAAAGTAGTTGTGTTTGACGTACCAGCAATACCTGCGAATGCAGTAGTAAATGTATCGACAACTAACGCACGATCCATTTTTGAATTGATACCCGTATCAGATTCGAATGCTTTCGTATCTGCCTGCGAGAATATGCCAGTTTGATTACCAATACCAATTAAAGTGCCAATTGCGTCAAATAATCCGGTCAGTCCCATAGCAAAAATTGTGATAATTGCCAGCGATGCCTGATGCCAATCAGTAAATAACGATCCAATACCATTTGCTCCCAAAGCTTGGCCGAAGACATGACCCAATGAATCAAACGCAGACCCAATTGACGTACCGGGCTGAATATGTGTGTTAGTAACACCCATTGGAATACCAATAAGGGTCGTGGCGACTAACGTAATCAAAAAAGCGCCCGGTATCTTACGCATAACTAAAACGATTAAGATAATGAAACCAATTAATGCTAATAAAACAGATGGATCGTTAAATTTACTCAATTCAGGTGTAACACCCCCATTTGCTAAGATGGTATGTATTTTATCCGCCCCTTTGCCAGTAAAGGGTTGTCCATTTAACGTCTTAATATTTTCAGGATCAACAATAAAATTAATGAACCCTGCATTTTTTAAACCTATGTAGGTCACAAACAAACCAATTCCACCACCAATGGCAGCTTTTAATTCGTTTGGTATGCCTTTAACAATAGCTCTACGTCCATGCGTTAATGTAATAACAATATCTACTACACCAACTAAGAACACAATCGCTAATGCCTGCTGCCATGTAAAACCAAAACCAAATACAATTGTATATGTGAAGTAAGCCTGCATACCAATTCCTGGCGCCAAAGCAAAAGGTACATTAGCAAATAATCCCATAAATAATGTACCAAATACTGCTACTAAAATAGCAGCCAGAAAAACAGCTTGCGTAGGAATACCAGTTTGACCCAAAATTTGTGGGTTCAAAAAGAAAATGTAGGCCATTGAGACAAATGTAGTAATACCAGCTAAAATTTCGCGACGAATCGTCGTTTTATTTTCTGATAACTTAAAAAAATTAGACATTATATTGTTACTTCTCCCGTATATGTGAAAATTTGACTACTAATTGTGATGATTAATTACGCATGTTTAAATAGTTAATTATAAATATACTTTATTTTAAAAAACTAAGTTAATTGTGTCAGAATTATTTATTACTTTTTAACTTCAATTTATGTTTTGGCAGTAATAGTACAATGAATGTGACAGACCACCCAATTAAACCTATCACCCACAAAAGTTTGACAACAAGTGGTTGTATTAAGGAAACTTTGATAACTTGTTCTCCTGAATTTTTTATATGCACATTCAGTGTCCCACGGTCATTTTTTTTATAATTACTGATTTTGTTATTAACCTGAATTTGATAATTTAAATTTGTAAAAGCAAAGAATGGCACACCTAACTCTCCAGATTTAACTTTATCAAAAGAATATGTAACAGAATTTGCTGTACTAGCTAATTTTTTTCCTCTTATCAACGTTCCTTGATTCAATGCTTCATGGTTAAAAGTTCTCATTTGCTGACTATCAGGTTTCAACAGGCTATTTCTGTTTGATTTCACTACTAATGATTGCTGTGGCAAATACTCTGGATATTTACGTAATTCAAAAAAGTCGTCTCTTCTAATAATTGAATTACTAATCCGTGATGACTTCATTAGATCAAATACACCTCGATGGTATATTTTTGGTGATAAATCTACTAGTGATTCTTGACGATACTGCCAATTATTAACAATTCTGTTTCCTATTATGAGGATGCTTAAAAAGATCATCAACCAGTTTGATGCATTATTACCATATTTTATGATGATCAGTAGTAAAACTATGAGCAAAGTTACATTGGTAAAAACCATAAAACGTGTAGGAAACTGTATTATTGAAAATAACGAATTTTGCAAGGCTCCCCATGGTACTAATGCAGTCATTAATAATATTAAGCCACCAGATATGATACTCAAGTACCTAATAGTGGTAGTTAGCTCATGCCATTTTATGCAAATTATAAAAAGAGCCATCAGAGAAAAGAGCGAAAAACTAGTTGAATACTGCCAGTTGATTGCACTAGAAAATAGATTATCTAAATTCAAAGTACCATTAATTAGTTTAAAATTGAATGGTTGGGTTAATTTGTTCCCCATCATTACAAAGATATTATACAGTGAATACGCACTTAGTATTATTGAAATTAGTGCTGCAATTCCAATTTGTTTTTAACATATCAACCTTAATTACTGATTGATGCCAAAAATATAATGTCAAAACTATCAGATATAATACTAGTAAAATTGTAGAAAGTATATGTGTGTTCACCACTAAAGACACAGCGATACTGAGCAATAGTATTGCCGAAATATTAAAGCTCTTAGACATTAATATCAATGCATAAAATGATAAAATAATAGCATAAGTGGTGAAAATCATCGAAAGTGAGGTCTGCACATTATTAAATTGAGGCCTCATAAGAGAAGAAATCATCATTGAGAAGGCAAAAGCCTGAAAAGATGAAGCACCTATTCGTTTAGCAACTACATATGTACATACACTTCCCACTAGAATAGGTATTACCATAATTGCAAAGTACTGGGATATCGGGGACAACCACTGCGTCATCCATACCAGTAATATTAGTGTCCCGTTAGGATACATCGCATTGACTGCTTGTCCCACTGAACTAAAGGAATTAAAATTGACCATAGATGGTAACTGTCCATGACTTAAAGCAACATTTATCTCATGTATTCTGGAAAGATGAAACCAAACATCTTGGGACCAGGTCATAGACTGTGCAGATATATTAATGCCAAAAAGTACCCCCGTTAAGATAACTGTGGCACTCAAATATAAAATATTTTCTTTTTCCTTTATTAACATTATAAATCTCTTTGAAAATTGTTCTATCATATGAACTTAAACCTTTTCAATCTCTGGATGAAACTTAAAGCCATTGATTGTACCTCGAATTATAATCTTTAATTTACGCCAACGATATTTTACGCTAGGAAGACACAATGTTTTTATAAAATCTAAAACACCATGCCCCAATGTCTTAATAAATTTGAATAACGAGTGACGACGACGTGATGTTAGCAAACGATTACGATATTCTAGCAGATAACGTGGTAAACGCGCTTCATCTAACTCACCAACAATATCGCCAGGATTAGGATTAGATTTACTTGCATGAATAACAATCGAATCACGTACAAAATAGCCTGTCATTTCACGTGAACAGCGTTCTGTGAATTCAATGTCATCTCCCCAAATGAAGTATTCTTTTTGTGGTAATCCAGTTTTTTGAATTAATTCACGTTTAAAAATCGTTGACACAAAGGTTGCATGTTTAATAGGGACCCAATTATCTTGGCCATAAAAAACAGCCGTTTTTCCACCATCTGCTGGGGCTGGTACATTCATTTTCGACCATTCGCCATCAATCCAATTGACTTTACTTGCACCCCAACCAGCATCTGAATTAGCGTTAAACATGGTTAATAATTTTGAGAGCGCAGTTTCTGTAGGCATTGAATCATCATCCATTACCCAAACCAAATCATCCTGTGTCTTTTCATAGAATTGTCGGATCCCCCAGTTAAAGCCACCGGCACCACCAAGATTTTCAGATAAATGTTCAATAATCAAACGATTATCTGCTAGACTATCTAAATATTCTCGCGTGCCATCTGTGCTAGCACCATTGACAATAATCACGTGCTTTAGCGCTGGTGTATTTTGCCCTAAGACTTTCTGAATAGACACTTTTAAAAGTTCAAGACGATTATACGTTACAATAACCGCTGATACTGTTGCTTCACTCATTTTAATTCCTCTTTAATTTGTGACAAAATTGCAGGATTTGCCGCTGTTGTTTGCCAAATGGCTAAGTCATTTATTGATGATATGTATTGATAATTCAGCGCCAACAACCACTGCTCACGTTGTGTGTTTGGTACCATGACTACGGTATCAGATAAAGTGAGTAAGGTTTTTTGATGCAAGCTACTAGCTTGTTGCTCTATCAGTAAGGCGTCAAAAGCTTGTGTGCCTACCACACGTTGCCCGATAATACTTAATTGCTGCCAATTACCATCAATTATCATGTCATCGTTAACGAAAATACGTGTATTGGACACTGTATCATCAACATTACTAAAAAATTGCTTCCCATACCAATTATCCAATAAGTGACTGACATAGACCACAATACTAACATCCACTTTATTACTGATTTTTTTTGCTACAAGGGGGCTGAATTTGTCAGTAGAAAAATCTTCGCCATTAACTAATACAGATAAATTCCCCCGTGTTTTGAGTTTGAGCTCATGCTGAACTAATTCACCAACTCTTTGCGTTGCGTTGCCATCATCTTCAGATACAAACTCGTTAACAAAATGATGGTACTGCTCATGATGATTTATTTGAACTTGATCTATCTGACCAATCCACTCTATCACATCCGATACTTTTGTTGTAAAAGGACCAGGTAATGTGGTTGATCCTAAATATGTGCCTCGTTCACTTTGATAATTATCTGTAATGTCTAAAAATATAATTGGTCGTTTAGTGACCAGAAAATCAAAGAATAACGATGAGTAGTCAGTAACCAAAATCGCCGTGTATGCTAATAAAGCATTTGTATTTAACCAACTTGGTATCAAATACTTAGCAAAACGGTCATCGTTAAGTATGGACTCGTAAACATATGGATGTGGTTTGAATTTAATTGCATAGTTTGAATAGTTAGCTTGTATTTTCTGTAACACATCAAGATATTTTTCAAGCCCATTATGTGTGCCATCTAACGTTGCTGAGTCTCCCGTCCAAGTTGGCGCGTATAAAATAACAGGTTGGTCTGTTGCTAATTCTACTTGCATTTTTTTCAGTTGATCATCCAGCATACCATTGACTAAAACATCATTGCGAGGATAACCTGCTACTACAAACTCACCTTTAAATAAACCAGTTAAACGATAATCACGTTTGAAAATATCTGCTGTATATTGGTTAGGTAATACAAGATAATCCGTCATCATCAGCGTACGAATAACATTCCAAGAACCCATGACACCACCAGGCATAGCATATCCCATTTTTTTAAGTGGTGTACCATGCCAAGTATTGACCAAAATTTGTGACCCACGTTTAACTAAAATATTGGAAAAAATCATGGCATTGGTAATAATACATTTTGCTGTTAAAAGATATTGCATATGTTGATTAGAAAACTGTTGAACAATTATAATCCGAATATCATTCTGTAAATTCCAAAAATATAAGACTTGCTTAATATTATCGATATGCTTTTCAGCAGCTACAATCACATGCAATGTTTTAGGGTATTTTTCTAAATAATAGCGTAGCAACTCAAAAGGTGAATCATCTAGTTGCTGTCCGTCTCGCACGTCGTACAAAAATAAATGATGATCAACTTGCCAATCATCATAATGTGTGTCATAAAACTGTTTAGCGGTACCCTCTAGTGTAAGAACACTGAGATACCGTGTTTTTTGCCACTTACGATCATTTTTAAGATAGCGTAAATGATTTAAAGTTTTTTTAAACATAAAAAAAGACGTCTCCGCCTTTCATTATACCTGATTTAACGTACTATTCCACTTTCGATTGGTGTTCTGTTACTAAATCTTTGTGATTTAAATCTTTTTTAATTTGTGTTGTTGATATCTCAGGTGTACGCGCTAAATAAACAACTTTAGCATCTGTTTCTTCTTGGATAAAATCAAATTGTCCAGCCCAATCATCACCCATAACAAAAGTATCAACTTGGTATAGTTTAACATCCGAAGTTTTCTGGTCCCAAGACTCTTCTGGAATGACCAAATCAACATAACGAATTGCTTCTAGTAGTTGCTTACGTTTTTCATATGAAAAATATGTTTTCTTTTGTTTTGAATTCCAATTGAACTCATCCGTCGATAAAGCAACGATTAAATAATCGCCCATTTCCTTGGCACGTTTTAGTAAATTAATATGCCCGTAGTGTAGCATATCAAAAGTTCCATATGTAATAACACGTTTCATAATGTTCACCTCATTACTTTTCTTCTCTAGTAATATAAATTGGTCGATGTTTGGTTTCTAAGAATATTGCTGCAACGTAGCGTCCTATAATGCCCAAACTTAGTAACTGAATACCACCAATAAACAAAATAATGGTGACCAGTGATGGCCAGCCATCAACACTGTTATTATCAACTAATGCTCGAATCACAATAAAGGCGGCACTGATTAATGAAATACCAAATGATACAAACCCTAATAAAGTAATAAACATTAGTGGTACTGTTGAAAATGAAACAATTCCCTCAATCGCATACTTAGATAGTGACCAGAATGACCATGACGTATTACCAGCTATTCGCTCACGATTTTCAAAAGGAATATATTTTGTCTTAAATCCGACCCAAGTAAATATTCCCTTACTAAAACGTTGATTTTCACTCGATGACAAGATAGCATTAACCATTTGTCGTGTCATTACACGATAATCACGTGCGCCGTCAACCAATTGTGTCTGACTAATTCTATTCATCCAGATATAGAATTGCGATGAGAACCATGAGCGGAGCTTAGCTTCCCCATCACGATCAGCACGACGTGTTCCCACAGCATCATAGTCACCCGCTTGTACTTCACGCAACATTTGCGGTAACAATTCCGGTGGGTCTTGAAGATCAACATCCATCACCGCGACATAATCACCATCAGCTTGTTGCAGACCAGCATACAACCCAGCTTCTTTACCAAAATTACGAGAAAAACTAATGTAATGCACATTATCATTGGTTGCTGATAATTGCCGCAAAATACTAATTGTTTTGTCCGTTGACCCATCATCAATAAAATGATAGTGAATGACTGCCGCTATTTCTTTCTTAAACTTTTCTACCGTATTATAAAAAATTTCAATCGTTTCTTCTTCATTGTGAACAGGCACAATAATCGATAAAATATCCATCTTTTGTGTTTGATAGGTTTTTACTTGATCTGCCATATCGCCCTAAAATCCCCTAACGTCTTATATCATCATACTAAATCATGAGCAAAATTAAACTCTTGCGTAATACTAAATTCCTCACGAACCGTGTTGAAAGCATCATTAAATACTTGATCCATATCAAAATAGCGGTACTTTCCTAGACGTCCACCAAAGATAATTTCAGGATGATGCTTGCGTGCCTCTTGCGCATACTGCTTATAAATCTGAGTATTCTTATCATCATTTACTGGATAATAAGCCTCTTTCTCACGACTCCAAGCTTGTGGATATTCTTTCGTCACAATCGTTTTTCCTTGATCAGACAACCCATCAAAATGCTTCCATTCCATCACACGCGTATATGGGGTCTCAGCATCAGTATAGTTGATCACGGCATTACCTTGGTAATTATCAGAATCTATCACTTGATGCTCAAAGCGCAATGACCGATACTCTAATTCGCCAAATTGATAATCAAAGAATTGGTCAATCATGCCAGTATACAAAACACGTGGAAATTCTGCTAACAAAGTTTCTTTATGGTCAAAGAAGTCTGTATCAGTTAACACGTCAACAAGACCGTTAGACTGCGCTAACATGTTCTCAAATATTTGTGTGTACCCACCCACTGGAATGCCTTGATAGCGATGATTAAAATAATTATTGTCATATATAAAACGAACAGGTAATCGCTTAATGATAAAAGCCGGTAGTTCGGTAGCTTTTCTACCCCACTGTTTTTCCGTATAACCTTTGATCAACTTTTCATAAATATCTGTACCAATTAATGAAATCGCTTGTTCTTCTAAATTACGTGGTTGTCGATCGCCAAGGTCTGTTAAAGCTGCCGTTTTCTGAGCTTCTATCTTAGCTTTAGCCTCATCTGGCGTTTTAGTCCCCCACATTTGGTAGAATGTGTTCATATTAAATGGTAAATTATACAGCGTGCCCTGGTAGTTAGCCACAACTTGGTTTTGAAAACCATTAAAATTAGCAAATTGACGGACGTAATCCCACACCTCTTTATTATCTGTATGGAAAATGTGTGCACCAAAATCGTGCACTGTGATGCCATGTTCAGTATGGGTATGGGTATTACCAGCAATATAAGGTCGTTTTTCAACGATTAATGATTTCTTACCTCGCTTAGCTGCTTCATAGGCAAATACCATCCCAAAAGGCCCCGCGCCAACAATTAAGTAGTCATAGTTTTTTGTATTAAATTTATTTGTCATAATATACCTATTATACCTGAATAACTAGTTTTTTTACGTCTGTATGCTAATTAATTATTTTTTCAATGCCCCAATTGTTTCTAATAGTTTCTGACGTGAATTACCATCATCATATTGTATAAACTTTTTCCTAAATGCACTAATTTTATCTGAATAATCATTTTCGTAATCATTAATATGATTCAACGCATCAACCAATTCTATTTGTGTGTATGCTAACTTACCCGGAGCTTCTTCCTTAAAATCGAAATACAAAGGTCGCATAGTTTCACTATATTTTTCATAATCATAAACATAAAAAATCATAGGCTTTTTCAAGACGGCATAATCAAACATAACTGATGAATAATCAGTTATGAGAACATCTGCTATTAAATAAAGATCACTAATTTCAATCTCGTCAGACACAATTTTTACAAAATCCTTAAGGTTATCAGGTATATTAGCGGTAGACATAAATTGATGCAACTTTAAAATTAGAACTGTATCTTCTGTTATTTGCTCTCTTAAGGCATCAAAGTCAATTTGCGGTATAAACTCCCCTCTAACACGCCACGTAGGGGCATAGAGTACCACTCTCTTATTTGATGGCAACGCCATATTCTTTTTTATTTTTTCTTTATATTCATCAGTATTTTTGATAAAAAGTTCATCATTTCGAGCATAACCAATCGGTAGAATAGTAGCGTTATGTTGGAATGCTGAATGTGAAATTTCAGCAACATAGTCACTTGGGACAGTCAGATAATCCCATCTACGATTCTTTGCAACATATTTGTCCACAGCACTTGGCATTATTTCTCCTGGAGAATCCAGACCAAGTTTCTTAAGTGGTGTTCCATGCATTGTCTGTACTTCGATTTGATCATTACGTTTGATGTAGTCGTCATCAAAATTAACATTATTAAACAAATAACGAGCACGCGCCAAATACGCATAATATCTAAAACTTCCAGGCTTTACAAAATCAACATTGTCTAAATCAGCATACTGCCCTAAATTATGTTGCAATACGACAACCTGCTTATATGATAATTTATTCTCAGTTACAAATTGATAAATAGCACGTGGATTATCAGAAAAGTTTTTACCCCAGAATGACCCATAAACCATAACGTTTTTTAAAGGTAATTTCCGTAATAGAGGATAGATTATTCCCTTATACGTCTGCCTACGCAATCTAGTTCCTTCATACCAATTCAGAGGCTCCCATTGCTTGAATACTAACGTTGTTGCCAGTTGCCTTTCTTGCAACTGTATCACACGGTCTTTCAGAGCGAGTGTTTGTTCATAGGAGTGATTTTTCGTTTTAACTAATTTAATAGGCAATAGCTCATCAGTTTGGCTTTTTCGAGTAAAAATCTGATAATATTTTTCATTGTACTCACCACCAATGTGATATTTATGGTCGTCATTCATATGAATAATATTTGTATCCGTTGTGTTCACAAGTACTAATTCATAATCCGTATTCTCATTTTCCAAAAATATAATATCAAACCCATCTGATACAATTATTGCTTCAACATTTATAGCATTACGTCGATCATAAATCAATTCAAAATCATTGTTACTTTGCTTCTTGAAAACAAACTGCCATTCTGCATCTACACCGGTACCAATAGATATAGGATTTTCCACCGGCATCGTTCTAATAGCTGGTCTTTCAGAATTCACATTTAGATAGATATGTTTTTCAGTCTCGCTAACTAATTCGACATTTCCGATTAAATCTTTTGACAGAGGTATTCTCAACTCATAAGGTAAACTAGGCTTTCGAGTCTGTAATCGCATTTTTTGGAATCTCTTCAACCCTAACAACTTTTTTAATACTTGACCAATCAAATTTTTAAAAGGAAATGTCTTAACACCATTAATTTTTAACTTTGAAATTTCTTCAGCCGCAAATACTTCAATTAAGAACATTTTAAAAATAGAATGTCGTTTGTTTAGAACCATTGTATTATTAGCTACACTAGATACTGGTGTAAAACTAGGCACACTTGTAAATAAATAAGGTAATTTTTGACTAAAATTAACGACATAACTATTATCTTCAAAATGAACATGATTAACTTTAGCTGAAAAATCTATATCAGCATTAACAAACTTTAATTCTTCAGGTAATATTTTAGACCAACTATTCATAATAACAGACTGATTTTTGAATTTCACTAAAACATTAACCACTTCACCACTACGATATTGATACAGATAAGTTAAAAGCTCCTCTTTTTTATCTGATTTAATCAAGTAATACTGGATACGTAAATTTAACGATAGTGTTTCTAGCGTCTCAATAGACACATGGTTCAGATACTCTTGTACCTGCAGATAAACATAATCAAATAACTCTTCATCTTGTTTATAAAACTCACGTAGGTATATTTGAAAATCATTTGTTAAAATTTTTTCATTGTATGTTGTAATTAAAGATGGTGCATCCTGCTGGAAAACATTGTAAACATGATTCACAGCTAACATACGATCATGAATATTATCATAATCATGTGATTGCGTAATAGAGGCATCTCCAGCCGGGCGGCTGCGCCAAAGATACATTAAATTAGAATATACATCTACTGTTGCGTGAATATATATCGGTAAAATAATTGGAATATCTTCATATAAGACACCTTCTGGGAATTTAGCCTGATGCTGTTCCCAAAAACTACGTCGAATAATTTTATTCCAAGCAGTAGTGTCATTGATTAATTCATTATTGGAGAAAATAGTTACGCCAGATACAGTATTTGGAAAAGCATGCTTATGCAAACCAGAATACCATATTCCCCCATTGTTTATACGTGCCACGTTTCCCACAATAAAATCAGATTGCGATGTATCAATTTGTGATAACATTTGGCTATATACATTCTCAATTACCAAATCATCAGAATCATGAAAAACAATATATTCACCAGTAGCATGACTTACACCTACATTTCGAGCCGCCCCAAGTCCTTTATTCTCTTGAACTATTAAACGAATTTTTGAAAATTCATTAGCATACTTTACCGCAATATCATGAGAACCATCAGTTGATCCATCATCTATCAAAATAATCTCGGATGTAAATCCTTTCTGTGCTAATACTGAATCTATTGCCTCCGCTAGGTAATCTGACACATTGTAGAAAGGAATGATAATTGATAATTTAATATCCATGAAAACCTCGTTAATTTTTATTATGTATAATAGATTGAAACTATATATCCAAGTAATTATACCAAAAATAAACACTGTTTTTTAATAATTATATTTATCTCTCCAATATAACCTAATAACTAATAATAAAAAGAGCCATTAGATTAACTTTAATATGTTAATCTAATGGCTCTTTTTATTCAGTTAGATTCTGTATCAATAATACATAAGACTCATCTTTGCTATTTTGAGACACTGATTTAATTTCATAATTTTTCCATAATGCTTTGCGCAAACTAGGATCAATTGCTACATTAATTTGATTGGTTAATTCCCTTATTTCACTTTTAGGCTGCACCCTTAATCTAACAATAATAAAATCCACTTTTTTCTTAGCCATTGTGTTTTCAAATGATTGATACATGGATGGCAGCTGTTGATACGTCATATTCATACGGTGCCAATATTGCGTTTTAGGTATTGTTTGAGTTGTTAAATAGAAACCTGGGTCTATATTGTTAATAACAATTAACGATGGCTGATGGCCCTTGCGCAAATTAGTACGTATCTGTTTTGCTAGCGTTAATTGTGCCCTATATTTATTGCCATTAATCGCTCGTGTTTCACCTCGAATAACCAACCGATTCAAATCTTGGTTGTTTATAAATGGCAAAAAAATCAATGCTGACACTATCAAAAATTTAGCTGAAAATTTTGATATGTGATTTTCAACTTGTACTGAACAATCTGACGATGCCAACCTCATCAATGCCAAAGCAAAGAAAGGCATCCAAATTAGATTGTAATAATTAATAATCCAATGTGGCATTGCTAAAAATATTAGTGATCCAAGAAAAATTATTAGTTCGATTTTTATATCAACTTTTTGATATAAAGCTTTTACCCAACTTAAAGTAATAATAATTATAATAATATAATGTGTACGAAATGCTTTGGAAATCAGATATAACAATTGCCATAACCTAGCAAGTATAGAAGTATCTGTTTGTCCATAAGCTGTCATATTTTGTACAAAATAGATATGTATCAAATCTAAGAAAGCACCGTTCACAGTGAAGAATAATATAATAATAGACGAAATGCTCAGAAAGCCTAATACTGAAAAGCATATAACTTGACATAATTTTAAGAATTGTCGATTATAAAGAAATGCACCTGCAACCCATATAAAGAAAAAAACAAAAGTACCTATTAACGAATATTTATTCCAGAAAACCAAAGACAAATTTAATCCTAATAAAAAGAAGCTACTTAAAGGGATCTCTAAAACATTATAATGCCAGTGATTCAAAATATACAATAAATATAATATCGATCCAAAAGCAAATTCTTCAGGTGCACCACTAAAGCTAAAAGAACTTGTTGAGATTAACGCTAATGGGCCAAGTAAAGCTATCCACTCTGGTGACAAGAAAACCGGCTTTAAATCTTTAGCTATTTTGTATGAAATCCAATAAATAATAAACAAATTAAACACTTGAAGGATGAATAATCCAAGAAAGCTTGTTTCCTTGATGGCAGCCGCACCAGCATATATTGCATATAAAAATGGACCGCGTTGCTCGATTATATCCTTGAATGGGATAAGACCATGCAGTAAAGATCGTCCCATTGTCAACATTGCATTACTATCTACCCAAGGATTTGTTCTGTACAATGGCGATGATCCAATACTAGTAAGGCTAGCCCCAAAAAGAATTAATATAGGTATTATTTTTTTACAAATTAATGTTATTTTATTAGTTGCCATTGTTTCTCTCATGATCCCCACCCATACATTGACACATTCATGCTCTAATATACTTTATTATTTAAAAAGTATATCTATTGAAATATTTCAAGAAATTTATATAATTTTTTCCTGAAACATTTAATAAATACACTTTTTAAGCTCATTTGTACTTTCTAAACCCTACCAAAACCTATTTTACGTGCTAAAAACTTACCACCTTTAAGTAGCCAATTTTGTTTTTCCATAAATATTACAGGCACTTCAGTATAATGAATATGATTTTTTGTTAACCACACGTCTAGTAGTCGTTCACTTAAAAACCCATAGACACGTTTTTCGTAGGTGTCCCAATTATCTACTTCATCTTGTAATTGTACTTCTACAGCAAATAAGATATCAAACAGCCAGTCTGTATACGCATCAAATTCTGCACGACGCATAATTAACATGTTAAACATGTGCGCCCATGTCTTTTTCATATTATTATCATATGCTACCAAATAATCAGAATGTCGCGTTGCGATTACTTCACGTAACACATCTAAAGCCTCACCATGATGTGCGTGACGATAATGTGATTCACTACTTTCAATCCAGTAACGCCGTTTTTTAGGTACAATCACGTTTGTATACCGTAATAGCCGTCGCAAGTCTTCTTCAGGCAATATGCTTTGTATACTTTTTTGTTTTGTTAAAGAAAAGAAACGGCGATAGTGTACTAAACCAATGACATCAGCATCACTATTATGTCGCGCCCAATATAATGCAGTTAATTCATTAAAATTTAGATTCTTCTTAGAAATATTATGACCAGTATCATCAGAGATGAAACCATCAAACTTTTTACTAGCTAATGCCGTACCAACCTGAATAGGTACATATATTGTTTTATCTTTTGGCATCTCAACATCTTTATGTGCAGCAACCAAAATTTGAATTTTTTCAATCATTTATTATACCAAGTCTGCAAAATAAGCGCGGAATTTAATGTGCAAATGTGAGCCTAGAAGCATCACACCGAATGTAAACACCCAAAAAATCAATGTCGGATATGTATTTTCCCAAAACCAAGTATGTCCAAAAAACGCGTCACGCACACCACTTACAAGATAATAAAAAGGGTTAGTTTCCAATGCGCGCACTATACGCTCATGACCTGCACCAAATTTATCAGAAACAGAAAATAGTGCCCCTGATACCCAAAAGATAAATCGCATGACTGTTTGCATGATTTGCTGATAATCTCTTAGTAATACAGTAACTGTGGCATTGAATATCCCTACCGCGTATAAAAAGACAAACGCAGCAAAAATATAGTAAATAACTTGTAACCAATACCAAGTCACTGGTAAGCCATAAAACATTGCCATCACAACACCAATGGCCAACATGTATATAAAAGCATTGAAGTTCATAATGGTACGCATCATAGGCATAATGCTCATGGGAAACTTCATGCGAGCAATTTGCCAGATATTAGCTGAAATACTCCAAGTTGTATCCATAAATGATGTATTAATAAATAACCATGTTGCTAAACCAATAATTAACCATGGCATATAAGGCACATCTTTAACCGGGCTCTGCGTATTAAATCCAAATCCAAATACAATCCAATAAGTTGCTACTTGCATAAATGGATTCAAGAACAACCAAAAGTTTCCTAACGCATGATTTTGATAGCGTGCCTTTTTTTCATAATTCGCCAAGCGCCACATCACCGGAAAATATTTAAACTGTTCTTTTAAAACTAACCAAATTTCTTTCATGTTTTAGCCCCACATCGCGTATTGATAAATAAATAACAACACACCTATAATTGATAAACTCAGTAATCCCCAAGTTTGTGGCCTCATTGAATCGCCAACTGCAATATGAGAAACAATATGTTGTTTTTCATCCATCGCCAATTTTTCATCAGATTGTACACGTCGTGTCAATTTTTCTTCAGAAAATGCTATTTGTTTTGCTTTTTGTTCCTCTTGATACTTCTTCTTTTCGTCTTTACTCTGACCATTAAACCACTTAGTCCATTTCTCATATTCATCAGCAATTTCAGCTGTTTTGCCGATTGCTTTCAGATCGCCATATTGAATCCACATCACCTTATCCGTGAACTGGCGAACTTGTTGCAACGAGTGCGAAACGAAGAAAATTGTTTTGCCTTGTGCTTTAAACTCATTCATTTTAGCTAAAGCTTTTTGAGCAAACGTTTGATCTCCAACCGATAAAGCCTCATCAATAATTAAAATATCTGGGTCTTGATGGACGGCAATCGAAAATCCTAATTTAGATTTCATACCAGATGAGTAATCTTTAACAGGTTGGTCAATAAAGTCACCTAAATCAGAAAATTCAATAATTTCTTGCATTTGATTATCAATTTCTTTATTTGTTTTCCCCATCATTAGAGATTTAAGTCGTATATTTTCACGCCCTGTCAATTGTGCACGTAAACCAGCACTCACTGTTAACATACTGGTTTCACCGTCAATCTTCATCGTACCAGACGCTGGCAACAATAAGCCACTTAAAACATTCAAAAGGGTTGATTTTCCAGAACCATTAACACCGACTATACCGACAACATCCCCTTCGTACACATCAAAACTAATACCTTTTAAAGCCCAAAATTTCTTTGGCCCTTTACTCAGTGGGTTTAAAATCGCACGTACTTTCTCAGACTTACTCTTACCTAAATCAAATGTTTTTGTTAAATATCGCGCTGAGACTTTTAACTTGTGTTCTTCACCCATAATTAATAAGCTCCTTTAGATTTAAATATAGCAATTACATTTCTAAAAACAATGCTAATATCGTACCAAAAACCGGCTTTAGCAACATACTCTAACTCAATTTTGGCACGTTCTGGATATTCGATAAGCGAGCGACCACTCGCTTGCCACAAGCCAAGTGCACCCGGTCGTACAGACAAAAATATATCAACCTGATCGCCATATTCTTTCAATTCTTCATCAACAATTGGTCGTGGACCAACCAAACTCATATCGCCAATTAACATATTCCAAAACTGGGGCAACTCATCTATCGTTGAGCGTCGCAAAAAAGAACCTAGTTTTGTAATCCGCGGATCTTCTTTAGTAGGTAATTTGTAACCACTTGCCACGTATTTTTGATACAAAACTGGGTCTGATTTTAATATTTCCTCGGCATTAGCGACCATTGAACGAAACTTATAAATATAAAATGGTTTCCAATCTTTCCCGATACGTTCTTGCTTAAAGAAAGCTGGTGATTTTGGACTATCAATCTTTAGTAGTATAAACACAATCAAAAAAATTGGTGATAACATGATTAATCCAAGTAAAGCAAAAACCACATCAATAAGTCGCTTAGTAATTAAATATGATTTGTATTTTGGTTTAATTTTCAAATTCTTAGCTCACTTTTTACAAATATTTTGCATCAAACTCTGGATCTTGACTGGTTAAAATTTTTGGCCCATCTTTTGTAATTGCCAATGTATGTTCATATTGTGCTGACCATGAACCATCATGAGTGCTTACTGTCCAGCCATCTTCTTCAGTGCTATCAGTATCAACTTCCCAGCCACCCATATTAATCATGGGCTCAATAGTAATAACCATACCCTCACGTAAACGAACACCATGTCCTGGTTTACCGTAGTGTGGTACTTGTGGTTCTTCATGCATTGTTGGACCAACACCGTGACCGATGTACTGACGCACATCACCATAATGATGTTCTACTTCAGTATATTGCTCAATGGCGTTACCAATATCACCAATACGATTACCCACAACAGCCTGATCAATGCCTAGATACATCGATTTTTTAGCAACAGCCATCAATTCTTTCACTTCCGGAGAGGCTTCACCAGCAACATATGACCACGCAGAATCCGATACCGCACCATTCAAACCAACAACTGTATCAACTTTAACGAGATCACCATTTTTTAGTTTCAATCCCTTACGAGGTAACCCATGGGCCACTTCATTATTAATACTAATTGTTGTCGCATATTTAAAGCCTTCAAAACCAATTTGTAATGGTACGCCGCCATGGCTTTCAATATATTCGCGACTCTTTGTTTCAATCTCCCATGTATCAAGACCTGGTTTAATCAAATCACGCAACATGTGATGCATACCTGCAATAATTTGACCTGACTGACGCATAGCTTCAATTTCTCTTGGTGATTTCAAACTAATCATTGTTTACTTCTTCCTGTTAAAAGTTTATTTTAGTTGATATTTAGAATAACAATCACTATATATTATACCTTTTTTTACTAAATAAAACTTAAATTGTTAAAAAGTATAAAAGAACAAAAAAGCAACCTGTTGGTTGCTTAAGTTAATCTTTATATTTAGTATCAATAAATGTGACTTTTTATTTTACTAAGAAATTTAAATACGTGCTAATGAAGCTGCACCGATAACACCAGCATCGTTACCTAATTCAGCTAACTTCACACGAGTTGACGTACGAACTGTCGGAAAGGCAAATGCCTCCCACTGGTTTTCAACACGAGCACGTAAGAATTCACCCGCAGCCGCCACACCACCACCAATAACGACTGCTGATGGGTTCAACATATTTGACATTGCTGCAACAGCATAACCCAAATAGTAAGCTACTTTGTTGACTACTTCATTAGCTAAGAAATCACCTTCCTTAGCTAAATCAAATACAATTTTAGATGTAACTTCATCACCATTAGCAATTAATTGCTTCAATTGAGATGAACCAACATACTCTTCAGCAAAGTCTTGTGCCAAATGAACAACACCAGTTGCTGAAGCATATTGTTCCAAGCAACCTTTGTTACCACATGTGCACAAATAACCATTAGGTTCAACAACAACATGACCGACTTCGCCACCAGCACCAGCTGTACCATGAATCAATCGACCATTTGCAACTAATCCACCACCAACGCCAGTACCTAGTGTAATAAACGATACTTCATCATCATTGTTGCCGGCACCTTTCCAGGCCTCACCAAGCGCTGCTGAGTTAGCATCGTTTTCAAGTGTCAATGTTAAGCCGGTACCGGCTTCGATATCAGCTTTTACAGTTTGTTCTGTTTTCCAATTTAAATTAAAAGCACCGGTAACTGTACCTGCCGTGCGGTTTACTGTACCGGGTGTTCCCATACCGATACCAATAACACGCTCACGATCAAGTTGATACATATCTAAGTGATGATTAATTGAATCTACAATATCCGGCACAATGTGTGAGCCATCATCAAAAATATTAGTCTTAATTGACCACTTTTGTTGAATTTCACCTTCTTGTGTCAAAATCGCAAACTTGATTGTTGTACCACCTAAATCAACGCCTATTAATTTGTCTTTAATCATAATCTCAAGATGTGTGGTAATTATTGGTTACAGTTTATTGTAAAGCCTGTTACAGCAAGCTCAACTGACACCTAATTACCAAACACATTTCCTCCTACAAAATTTAATACCCATTTATCCTAACAGAAAACGCTTACAAATGCAAACGTTTTCACAATTTTCTGTAACAATTGCCATTAAATCAATCACTTGGTGATTCTTCCTCTAAACGGTGTTCGTGAGCTAAAATTAATTTCATTGTCGCGTACTGTTTATTATCAATGACGTCAGCCTTATATAAGTTATCAATTTCTAATGCTGCCATTTCAATGTCCCACAAACGCTTGCCAACATGAACATAAACGCCAAAAGTTTTTAAAACTGATAATACATCATAAAAATTTCTCATACTGTGCCTCCACCAGATATAACCGTCAAAATTATCACAATAATAGTTACAACAACCAAGGCTAGCCGGACATGCCAAGGAAACTTCCCTGAACGACCATAGAAACCAAAAATGACAGTAAACATCATACCACCAATTAACCCACCGATATGTCCCCACATATCAATGTCTGTCGAAGCAAAACCTGTCACTAAATTTAGGACAACAAATAGAATCATTATTGTACCTTGTGAACGAATACGTGGATCTTCCTTAAACTGAACAGCATATAAAATCAAACCACCAAACATCGCAAATAGCGCTGTTGAAGCACCAACTGATATAGTTAATGGCGCAAAAAGGTAGGACATAATATTGCCAAATATGCCACCAAAAAAATATAGGCCAAGAAATTTCCAACGCCCAAAAGCTTCTTCTGCTAATGGCCCAATAAACCATAATGTCAACATATTAGTAGCAATATGCATAAAACCTGCGTGTAAAAATACAGGTGTTAGTAACCGCCAATATTGATCATAATGATGAATATATGGTCCCCATTTTGCACCAAATGACACTAAAAACTCACCATTGGCTGTCTGCCCACCACTAAATAACCCCTCAGCAATAAACACAAGTATTGTGACTGCCAAAATACTCATAGTTACCGGCGCGATTCTAAATTGTTGTTTAAAAGAATTTATCATGTCACCTATTTTACACTATTCAAAAGTATTTGAGACAAGTAAAATCCATCTTGCACAAACCATCATAAATTAATTCACGTCAATAACTTGTCCAGTATGCAGTACAACTAATTGCGGTGTATTGAAATGATAAGTTGGAAATTCTTGTTGAAGTGCTGCTTTGTAGATATTCAGTTGTCCTTTATAACGTGCAACAAGCTTTTGTAAATCCTCTGCTAAACGATCGTGCCGCACAAAATCTGTCTTGTAATCAAAAATTGTTACTGTATGAGTTGCTTCATCAATAAAGTAACCATCAATGATACCGTGAACAAGGACTGGTGCCTCATCAGAAATGCCTGCATAAATATGTTTAGCAGGCATAATCATAGCAAAAGTCACCTCACGCTTTAAACTTTTGGCGTGCTGTGTCAGTGATTTAGCAAATGGTGTGTCCAAAAATCTCAATAAACTATCAATATTAATCAGAGCTGCTACTGGTTCAATCATTCGGCCATTTGTCACTAGTGTGTCTCGTATAGTTTCCAAAGTGTCTCGCGTAATTGGTTCATCAAAATCAACCAATTGTAAAATTAAATGTGTCGCTGTTCCCACTGCAGCACTAGAAGGCTTTTGTGAGCCATCTGTCATGAATTTTGGTAAAACAAGGGTATCACTGACCAATTCACGTGCTGGTTCAAAACGTCCATCTTCCTGTACTTTTAATTCTTGTAATTCAGTACGATCTGGATCTTCAAAGAGACGCTTCATTTCACTGACTGATTGGTAAGCCGCTGTATTAGTAGCCAGATAGTTTGGATACTGATAATTGATGGTTTGTTCTGCTAAGGTAAAATCCTTGGCATCATAATTATCAGATACAGGTGTGACTTGATCTACTGAAATAGTGGATGATACTGACTCAATATCCTGTTCAGTGATTAATTTGACATCGAATTGAGCTTCTAATGACGTCTCGCTGCCAAGCATATGTGGTGTCTCACCGTCCCCTAACCATGATTCTAGTGTTGCATTTTTAGTACGTGCCAAACTAATTAGCACCCATTCTAAATAAGATTTTGCATCTAAACGTAAATCTTCTGGTAAAAATTGACCTGTTGTTTCTTTAGCACGTGCCCATAATCTAGTTAGTCGGTCATTGCTACCTTCATCATCTACTTTGATCGTACCAATAATATGTAATTGTTGTTCAGCACGCGTCAAAGCCACATATAGGAGTCGCATCTCTTCGGACCAGCTTTGACGTTTTAAAGCATTTTTAACGGCTAATTTTTGTAGTGTCGGCATCGCCACTAAGGCATCAGGTTGAAGATATTCAATCCCAATCCCTTCATTTTTTTGAATCAAGACGGGATTAGTCATATCTTTCGTATTAAAAGCTTTATCAAATTCAGGCAGAAATACAATCGGGAATTCCAGTCCCTTCGATGCATGAATAGTCATAATCCGCACTGCTTGTTCATCAGCTTCTTGTGGCGCTTCACCAAGTTGTCCGTCATTTTCTTGTAATTGCTCAATATAACGTACAAAACGGAATAATCCAGCATTTGTATTTGTTTGATATGTGCGCGCATAATCATATAGCGCGTGTAAATTAGCTTGACGCTGTCTACCACCAGGCATACCAGCAACATAGTCTAACCACGCCGTATCATCAAAGATAGTCCAGATAAGTGTCACTAAATCATTTTGAATGGCTAATTTATGCCATTTCTGAAATAACGACAAAATTTTTTCGCCACGTTGATCGTTTTTAGCAAAAATCTGCAAAGCAGTCCAATAGTCATGCTTTTTATCTGCTAAACGTACACTAGCTAAATCATTTTCATTAAAATTAAACATCGGTGAACGTAAAACAGCGGCTAATGGTATATCTTGGTGTGGGTTATCAATGACACGCAGTACATCTAACATTAAATAAACTTCCATTGTTTGAAAGTAGTTACCAACTGATTCTACTTGAGTTGGAATGCCAGCTTCTCTAAGAGCCGCAACAAGATCAATGTACCCCGATTTTGAACGCGTCAATATAGCAACGTCGCCATATTCAACAGGCCGCATGCCAGCTGGATCAGCTTTACGGTCGTAAATAGAAGTCTGCCGTAAAGCCAAAATTTTATTCGCTAATAAAGCATACTGTGCTTGCCGCTTTTCAAATGCTTGTTCGTCGCTCTCATGACTCTCAGAAATAGTTTTCTTTGTATTCACTTGCTGAATAATATCTAAATCAAAAATAGCTGGTACTATTTCAGGATAAGCTGCTTTTGGCACTAACTTTGCTTCCCCAGTATAAGCAATATCCCCTAGTTTTTCATCCATTAATTGCGTAAAAATTAAGTTGGTTGCTCGGGTCACATTATTTTGCGAACGAAAGTTATCAGCTAGTTCAATTCGAATATCTTCATTAGCTGAATTAT
Source organism: Leuconostoc carnosum (assembly GCF_014207505.1). Classification (GTDB taxonomy): domain Bacteria; phylum Bacillota; class Bacilli; order Lactobacillales; family Lactobacillaceae; genus Leuconostoc; species Leuconostoc carnosum. The sequence continues at coordinate 210,294 of NZ_JACHGL010000002.1, read as the reverse complement.
CGAAGCGTTTGTATTTGCTCGTGAATAAAGTTGGTTCCGCTTGACGGAAGCCATAAATGCTCTGTTTAACATCTCCAACCATGTACATATTATGTCCATTTGACACTTGCGTTAATAACTTTTCTTGTAACTGATTAATATCCTGGTACTCATCAACTAATATTTCAGAAAATTGGCTACTAATCGTCTGTCTCGTTGCATCATCTTCTAAAATTTGTAAAGCCAAGGTGCCTAAATCAGGGAAATCTAATAACTTATCGTTACGTTTTTCAACTGAGAAATCCTCACGAAAAGTATGTGTCACATCAATTAGGGTGCTAACCAATTTTAATGCTGATGCTTCAATTTGACGCCACTGCTGTTGATTAAATTGAAAAAAAGTTTGCGCTAACGACTTCATTTCAGAATCAGAACCAATAATCTGATTTTTTACGATCGTTGCTTGCGACAAAATATCTAGTAATTGTGCATCCTCTTTGATTGCTTTTTTGCTCTTTGTTTCCATGCTTACTTTTGGCATTTGCAAAAGCAATTCTCGCAAACTATCCCAATTTGATTCTGTTAACTGACTTTGAATATTGGAAAGATAACTCACAAGTGCCTCAAAAGCGAGCTGTGTCTTGTTAAAAACTGGTTCGCCTTCAATGGTGATTAGCACATTCTGTGCTTGAACTAGTAGTTGATGGACAACGCTTGAAAGTTGAGGCAAAATTGCCTCTTGATACATGGTTGTCTGTGTTAAATCTTGTTGCATTGGTAAATAATTTTCACTGAGCTCAGTTAACCACTGATCACCATCTGGTCGCGCTTCAGCAAAATCAGCTAATTTTAAGACAATTTGCTGCAAAGATTTATCATTATTTGGATTACCAAAATTTGCTACCAGTGCTAAGAAATCACTATTTTGTTCATGTGATTCGTCATAAAATTGTGCAAATACATCGTTGAGAACATCTTGCCGTAGCATATCACGTTCAGCTGTGTCGGACAATAAACGGAATTGTGGATCTAACCCAATAATATGATAATAATTTTCAATAACCCGTAAAGCATAGGCATCAATTGTTGAAATATTAGCTGCTGGTAGTAACAGTAATTGTTCTTGTAAAAAGCGCTTTTGCGCTGCATCAGCTGAGTGCATCCGTTTTTCAATAGCTTTTTCCAAACGTTCTCTCATCTCTTGTGCCGCAGCATTAGTAAAGGTCACAATCAAAAAATTTTCAACACTCACACCGGATAATATTTTTTGAATTAATCGTTCAATAAGTACTGTTGTTTTACCAGAACCGGCTGAAGCGGCAACTAAAATATTATGTCCCGTTTCATAAACAGCCTGTTGTTGATTTTCGGTAAATCGTGTTGCCATCAATCCTCTCCTTTTAATATCTTCAAAATGTTGTCTTTGCCTTTTGGCGATTCTGGTCGATAATTATCCCCTAAACCACGGTCAAAACGCAAAACATCAGTAAACGGTGTAAATTGGAGACTACCAGTAGTTGGCTCTAACGGGAATTTTCCTGACAAAATATTTTCTCCAGCCTGTTGAATATTGTCAATGTTACGTTGCAAAAGTAAACCAAAATCATCAGCTGCCACAAAATCACTCGACGCATATAAGGTACCCGCTTTTGTTTTTTTCAATTGATAAAAATCAGAACCCTGACTATCTTTTAGGACATCTAAACTATCAATATAAGCATCTTCAGACACAAATAGACCGCGATATTTAAAAACGTCTGGTATGATTTTACCAGCCAATAAATCATCAATGTCACCCTTAAAATCAGTGATCAGTCTTTTTTTAGGCGCTATTTGCGCAAAAAATGCGCCACCAATCGCTTCAACACCTAGTTGGTCTGCGCCTAATTGCGCTGCTTGCCAATAAGTTAATAACTGCATCTGCAAGCCGTCAAATGCTTGTCCCCAATCAAATGTTTTGCCATTGGATTTATAATCAATAACCGTACCATAAGCATGCTGTGTATCTTGCGTGTCAAAACGATCAATTTTACCACGGACAGTTACTGACCCTTTACCATGAGTAAACTTTAAAGGTGGTAATGATTGCGCATCTGGGAACCCAAATAGCTTTTCAACTGCTTCTGGTTTAGATTGATTAACCATCGCGGCACGCTGCAAATTTTTGACCAAAGTCATGCTCACTGACTGTAAATAATCCCGTGTAGCACGCATTTTACCCGTTTCTTGAAGTAAATTATATTGGGATAATTGTAATTGTTCTGCCATCTTTTGAGATACTAACGTCGTCAGATCAGCTACGTTTAGGTCACGTAAAGTCAAATTTTCTTGAATAATCGTTCGCATGACACTTTCTAAAACGGCGTGATAAAGTGTGCCTGTCTGTGCGACATTCAATTCATTAGTTAAACGTTCTTTTAAATTTAAACCATACTTCAAAAAATAGCCCAAAGGGTTTTGATAATAACTTTCTAATTGTGAAATAGAGACATTCAAATGCTCACCAAATAACGCTTTTACAAATTCTGGTTTCAACACTGTGGTTGTATTACGATAATTGGGTGAAGCTAATACACGCGCTAATCGCTCGCCTTCTTGTTGGCTGACCACGTTTTGTAGCGCTTTAAAAGCGGCGGTTGCATGTTGCTTCGGTAAGATTTTAACTAATTCTGTCAAAGTTGACCGTGCTGTACCAACGTATTGTTTAAGCAATTGACTACTTGTTTCTGGTACACTAGCTATTTTCAGCACATTAGTGTTGAAAGTATCAACCAATCGTTTGAAAAATGGCGACATATCAGCAATCTTACCACCAGAATCCAAAATCGGATAAGACAAAGTAACATTTTCTGTAGCTGATGCTAAGGCACCATAAAACAACAAATTTTCTTCTGCCATCTGTTGCTGTGCCGTATTTTGCAAGTACTTTGGCGTATCCCCAGCTTGCAATGATGGTTGAACAATTAGTCGTTCAGAGTCATTAATTAAGGCAATTGTTCGAGCCGTAGCTGGTAAATTTGATCGTGTGCCACCAATAAAAAACAGATACTGATAACGATTACTTTGAACAATACCTGCTTCCGAAATTGTCAACTGATCTAAATTATTTGGAATGCCAGCAAACTTTGCACCGGAAAAACCAGCAACTAATATTTCTCTAAATTGATCTAATTTAAACGCTGCATCACCATTAATCGCTACAATTTCATCAAGCGTTTGACTAAACATTTGCCAAACTTCTTCGCCTTGACGTGAGCGTACTAATTCGCCCTGTGCCAATAAATCATCACGTTGCACAATAATTGTATCTGTCACATGATAATGCTGCAACCAATCAACCAAACGAGTTGCAGCTTGACGCATTGTTTGAGCAGCAGCCAACTGATTTTCTAATGCGTCAAACGCCTCTAAAATAAATCGGCGTAACACGTTGATACGTTGATTTATTAATGCATCTTCCGGTCTAATTGTGACATCATCGTCACCAGATTGGTCATCTATTTTAAATAGTTCAAAAGGTTGTTCTAAATTCCGCCAAGTCGCTTCGTAAGGACGATTTGTAAACAAATAATTATCAAAATAACTCACAATATCAAAAAATTCATCCTCTGGTACCATTTGTCCATTCTGATAAGGACGTAATAGGCTAGTCTTTAAAATAGTCATCACATTTTGATATTGAAATCGTGATTTTTTGGGGCCAAGTAAGGTCAATAATAATTCAACTAAAGGATGTTTTGCCATTGTCTGATCTGTATCTAAAAAATACGGTAGATCAAACTGTGACATAACTTCTGGAATATGAGTTTCGTATGGCTTAAGGTCTCGTGACAAAATAATGATGTCACGTAAATGTAGCGTTTTGTTTTGAACAAGTAACTGTCGAATACGACGCGCAACTTCTTGTATTTCCACAACTGTATTTTCAGCTGCAAATGCCATTAAATCAACTGACCCATCTTTTGGAGTGAATTGTCTGTATTCTCCCAAAGCTTCCCAAGCTGATAGCAATTGGTGACTAGTTTCACTGATTTCACGCGGCATTTTCGGTATCTCAACATGTACTGCTTGATTAGCTTGACGCGCCGTTGCCATTAATTGCTGAGCCATCATCATTGGTTTATAAAAAACATCGCCTTCTTGCTGCTGACCAAGCCTCGTGGCATCGCCCCAAAATGCAATGGATACAGGATACTGAATGATTAATTGATTGACAACGCTTAATTCAGCGCTGGTAAAACCATTGAAACTATCAAAATAAAAGGCAACATTTTCTAATTTTGTTTGAGCTAAATGCGTTGCAAAAATAGGTAAAACTTCTTGAGACATAATATACGTGTCACCAAGCTTTTTATCTAACGCATCGGCTACTATGGCTAAATCACGTAATTTATATGCTAATGACTGACGTAAAAAACTCTCATCGTCTGTGCCATCATTGAGTATTTGTAATAAATCTTCTGGTGTGATACGACTAGCCCGTAATTCTACTAACTGCGACACCAAAGCTGACACAAAACCAGATTTAGCTTGCATACGGGCAAAAATTGGCAATTGTTGCGCGTAATCACGTAAAATATCTGATACCATAATAAATAAACCACTTGGCTGAATAACCTCGGGTTGAAAATTTGGTATATCCTTCATTAAAGCCCAAGCTAATCGAGTTAATGAATAAACCTGTAACCGACTTTGAGCGTATATATCTGTTGCCGGATTTTTCCCATTGCGTTGCGCAAATCGCCGTAAAACATCCACTTCTCCATCAAATTTAACGTGATTGGGGACAATGTAATAAACGGTCAGGTTCGAATCATTTGTTAATTTTTCTTGTATATTTTCTAATAAACTGCTACGCAAATCTTGTTGCGCGTTATTCATATAAATTGTTAATGACATGAACGCCCCTTTTCATCATTACGTTAATCTGTTACTATCTGACATTCACTTGAATACACAATATTGGCTGACACTGACTATATTTTATCATACAGAAAAGACACGCAGAAACTACGTGTCTTTTTTTCAACGACGATCTTTCAACCGCTCTTGCATCAAATATTGATATCTTGCATACCAGATGTCAACATACCCTTGTGAAAATGGTCCAGTATTTTCGTTTATCCAGTCCACTAAAATTTTAACATGAGCTTTCAAAATTTTATCAATTTCTGGTGGATAATGCCACTTTTTGCTATGTGCAGCATATTCATCTGCATCTAGTAAATGCTTTTCACCATCAGGAAATACCTTAATATCCAAGTCGTAATCAATATATTTTAGCGCCTCTTTGTCGAGTACGAAAGGTGACGCTAAGTTACAATAGTACGACACACCATTATCACGTATCATTGCAATAATATTAAACCAATACTTCTTGTGAAAATAAACAATTGCTGGCTCTCTAGTCACCCAACGCCGGCCATCATCTTCCGTCACTAAAGTATGATCATTTAATCCAATAATAGCATTTTCACTGGTTTTTAACACCATGGTATCACGCCAAGTTCGATGTAAAGAGCCGTCATGTTTATAACTTTTGATCGTGATGAAATCGCCTTCGCGCGGACCGCGACTCGATTTATTCAAACTCATGATCATACCTACTCTTCTAACACCGAATTCTACTATATTGTACCAAATGTCATGACTAAATGATATACTACAAGTCGTTTCGATGTGTATTTGACCGTGAAAAGTGATGTGTGTTGGCCTTTTTACTTGATTTCTGAGCACTAAGCAATTGACGATGCAATTGAGAAATAATATTTTCTAGTTGTGTTATCGACTTAGTAAGCACTTTTTGTTGCTGGCATCTATAAATATCATCTGCTTTTTCTGTTTGATTTTGAAGTTGAACGATCTCGGCTTTCATCTGTTCCTGTTGTTTCTTAGCCGTGTCATACCTTTTTTGTAATACTTTAATATCATAAAATTGCATTAACCCTCACCAGTTACTAATGTCGAAACTACACGATCAATTAATTCACTTGTGTAGCCTTTAGCATAAAGTCCATTTTTTGTTTTGTATTGTCGTTGACTCAAATTTTCCTTTTGATAGCGACGCCAAAGTTTTTCTGCTTGGCGTGTAATATTTTCTAATTCTAACGCATCATCATTAACTGTATCAATTTGAAGCAAAACTTCTTGTCCAACATCAAATGAAAACCCTTTATTTGCTAGTGCCTGTAAAATTTTTTGTTGTTTATTACGCGTTGCGTCGTGACGGTAAGTATGCGAAAATTTTAGGGCCATTTTTTCAGCAAGTGCTAATTGCTCTTCCATGGTATACGTCGCTAAAGCTGTGGTCACTATTTCCTCAGATACCCCCGCCTGTAGTAAATCTCGCTTAACAACTACCGGACCTTTGGGGCTAATGTTCTTCTTAGTCGACACATAATGCAATGCATAGTTCATATCATCCAAATAGCCGAGATCAGTTAATTGCACAATCACTTCATCTTGAATACGGTCTTCAATCTCTTTTTCAGTCAATTTTTGTCGTACTTGTTTGACTGTCCGTAAGGCGTGACCAAGATAATTTAAGGCGGCATTACGCGCTTTAGCGATATTATCATCATACTTAATACGTTCAATTAATTGATCATCCAACTCACGCCCTTTTGCTAAACCATATTTGATAAGAACACTTTCAGCGACCCCAAAAGCAAATTGCTTATCCAATTCGATACTATATCGTCCTGCCTGCTTTTGTGTTGAAATTTTAGTAATAGTTTTCATAATTCTATTGTACGAAAAAAAGCGCCTGAGCGCTTATTTTTTATATTAGCTTATCAATTTTACAAAACATGATCCAAACCAATGACTAATCCATCTATTTTTTTAACGCCATCTAACGCTAATAAAACACCAGGCACAAAAGCGGAACGACTTGTTGTACTTTGGCTCAGTGTGAGTTGCTCATCATTACCACCAAAATAAACCGTTTGTTGCGCAATATACCCTGGTAATCGCATCGCATGGACTGGTACGTCATCAATCTGCTGACCACGTGCTTGTCCAACCTGCGTTTGTTGTGGGGCATCAACTCTGGATTCTGCTATCAACTTAGCAGTTTGTACAGCAGTACCAGATGGCGAATCAACTTTTTTAGGATTATGTGCTTCAACAATTTCCACATCAGCAAAGTATTTAGCAGCAAGTTGTGAAAACTGCATCAATAACACAGCTGACAAGCTGAAGTTAGGCACAATCAAAACACCCTTTGTTGCCAAATTTTGTAATGACTTAATCTGATCATCTTGTAACCCTGTTGCACCAATGACAACAGCCATATTATTTTTAATCGCCCAAAGTGCATTATCATAAACACTTGCTGGTGTACTAACATCCAAGAAAATATCAGCTGAAACAGTTATATCTTCTACTGATGTCCAAACAGGAAAATCACTTTCATGATTTTTGCCACTTAAAATACCAACGATTTCATAGTCTGTATTAACCAAACCATTCTGGATTGCCTGTCCAAGTTTACCAAATCCACCAGCTAAAATAATTTTAGTCACAATTACCCCTCCAACAATTCGTTAAGTTGCGTCTGTTCATCAGTCGTTAACGGTAAAATTGGTAGACGTGCAATATTTTTAACCATACCAATGGCACTCAAACTCGCTTTAACAGGTGCTGGAGATGGAAATGCAAATAGTGCGTTCATGCGTGGTGTCAAATAACGTTGCAAACGACCAGCTTCACGCCAGTCACCACTGTTCATTGCTGTAAACAATGCCGCAATATCATCCCCATATAAATGAGCAGCCACTGAAATCGTCCCTGCCCCACCTTGAGAATAAGCAGCTAATGTTTGCGCATCTTCACCAGTATAAACTGAAAAATCAACAGCTTGTGTTTTTTCAACTTCTGCACCAATAAACTCTGCCGAAGTTGTTTCTTTAACAGCGTTAATATTAGGATGTTGCGCTAATGTAACAACACTATCTACTGTTAAGCCTACCGCTGAACGTCCTGGAATATTATATAACATCACAGGTTTAGGTGAAGCATCTGCAATCGCTTCAAAATGTGCAATCATACCTGCTTGACTTGGTTTATTATAATATGGTGTCACAGCTAAAATCGCATCTACGCCGTCAATTGCCCCTAATTCTTTAGCATTTTGAACTGATTCTACAGTGTTATTTGTGCCTGCATTAGCAATTAACAAAACATCATCAGCTACATAGTCAACAATATGACGTGTGAGTGCTAATTTTTCAGCGTGTGTTAGCGTGGGCGATTCGCCAGTTGTCCCCGCAATAACTAATCCTTGTGTCCCATGAGACAATAAATGATCAATCACGTGGTCGAGTGCAGGGTAATCAATTTCATTTTTTTCATTAAACGGTGTAATAATTGCCGTTATTAAATTAATATTTTTATACATTTTGATTCATCCGCCATTCTATAAAGTCTTTTAAAGCTGTAAATCCAGGTAACAAGGCACTTTCATCAATGTTGAGTTGTGGACTATGCAATGAATGTGTCACATCATTGACACCAAGCCAAAGCATAACACCCGGAATTTGTTGAAGTAAATAACCAAAATCTTCACCCGTCATCGCAGGTTCTGCCAGTTCAAAAGCGATATCATCACGAGTTGTCATAAAATCAATCAAATTATTAGCTAACTTAATATTATTTTCAACTGGCAAATAGCTACCACTCTCTAGTGATACATCAATTACAACGTCATTAGCTAACGCAACACCAGCAGCAATTTGCCGAATGCGTGTCATCATGACATCTAATCCTGATTTTGTCATACTACGAACAGTCCCTTCAAAATGAACATCGTCAGGAATAACATTGTTAGTAAAACCACCACGGATTTTACCAACACTAACAACACCACCCTTAATTGGGTTAACTGAGCGAGAGACAACTGTTTGTAATTGCACAATTAGTTCCGAAGCAATGACAATAGGATCTTTAAGTAAGTGTGGATAAGCAGCATGTCCACCGACGCCATGAACATCAACTGTCAATTCTGCTGTGCCAGCGAAAAGCGTCCCTGCTAACGTACTTAACATCCCAGCTGGTAAAGCAGGCTGGTCATGAATACCATAAAATTCATCTGGTCGCCACTCATTTTCAAACAAGCCTAAATCATAAGCGACTTTACCACCACTTTTAGCTTCTTCTGCTGGTTGAAAAAAGATAATCAAATTATCTTTTGGCTGATGTTGGCTAAAGTACTGTACCATTGCTAACGCAAGCGTCATATGTACGTCGTGACCACAAGCGTGCATACGTCCAGCATGCTGAGAAGCAAAAGGTAAATTAGTTTTTTCTTCAACTGGCAAAGCATCAATATCAGCGCGGTAACCTAATGTTCTTTGCGGATCTTTACCTTCAAAGCGAATTAAAATTGCTGTTGGCAAAGCATCTACTGTACGAATCGTCATCGTATCGTTTTGCCAACCTTTAACTTTATTTAACAAATAATCATGTGTCTCATACTCTTCAAGTGCTAATTCAGGTATACGGTGTAAATCACGTCGATATTGTTGCAATACTTCACCAGTAATTTCACTCATCAAAGTCCCCTTAAGGCATCAATTAAAGCTGTCTTTTGTTGTGTTTGCGAATCAATTGACTTAATGACTTTGGCAGGTACACCAGCTACTACTGTATTGGCTGGGACATCCTTCGTGACAATAGCACCTGCCGCAACAACTGCGCCATCACCCACTTGAACACCTTCAATGACAACGGCATTAGCACCAACTAATACGTTATTTCCAATCCGAACAGGCTGTGCAGAAGCTGGTTCAATCACACCAGCCAAAACTGCGCCTGCGCCAATATGTGAATTTTCACCAACAATCGCACGGCCACCTAAAATAGCACCCATATCGATCATCGTACCAGCCCCAATTTCAGCACCAATATTAATCACAGCTCCTAGCATGATAACAGCATTGTCACCAATTTCAACTTGTTCTCGAATAATTGCACCTGGTTCAATACGTGCATTAACCGCTTTTTTGTCTAATAATGGTACAGCTGAGTTGCGTGCATCATTTTCAATAAAAACATTTTCTGCAGGTAAATTCGCAATCAATGGTTGAATATCAGACCAATCACCAATTAACTGACCAAAAGCAACACCACCGAATTGCTGAACACTGGCTGGTACTTCACCACTCAATACGCCTTTATAAGTCACTTTTACAATAGTTATCTTTTTAGCATTGGCAATGAAATCAATCAAGCGTTGTGCATCATTTTGTACTTCTGTCATCTTCTTCAATTCCTCTTTGTCATTTAATGATGTCTACTTCAACTGTAACAGCTAAAATAAACAGAGCGCATTACTATTTTGTTGAACTTTGTAATGTATAATCTTTGTCCAGCGACATAATATGTTCATAAGTCTCACGGGCAACAACCAATTGATGTTTGCCATTTTCTACGAATACAACAGCAGGACGTGGGTTACGATTATAATTGGATGCCATAGCATAGCCATAAGCACCTGTAGCCAATACTGATAATATATCTCCTGGCTGTGTTTCTGGTAAGGCTTGTTGCCACACCAAAACATCTCCTGATTCACAATATTTACCTGCAACACGAACAACTTCTTTAGTTTGTGCATTAGGCTGGTTAGCTAATACCGCTTCATATTGTGCTTGATATAATGCCGGTCGGATATTATCTCCCATACCGCCATCAACAGCTAAATAGTGACGAATATCAGGAATATCCTTACGTGAACCGATGGTGTAAAGCGTCTGTCCAGCTGGACCAACGATTGAACGACCTGGTTCAATCCATATTTCAGGCATTTTCCAGTCATATGAAGCTGCTTTGCCTTTAAGTGTGCGTATAATAGCCGCAACATATTCACTTTCTGGTAACGGCTTGTCATCGGCCGTATATCGAATACCAAATCCGCCCCCAACATTAATAACGGCGGGCTGCCATCCCCAACTTTGCGCTGTATCAGCAAGCAAAGCTGCATTCTTTTCAAAGCCAGTCACATCAAAAATTTGTGACCCAATATGCGCATGTAATCCACGCAAATTCAAATTATCGTCATTTTTGGCTATTTGGAAAGCTTCTTTGGCCTGACCCGTAAGTAAGTCAAATCCGAATTTCGAATCTTGTTGTCCAGTACTAATAAATTCATGTGTATGCGCTGAAATACCAGGTGAAATGCGCAACAAAATATCTTGCTTTATTTGATGTTCCTGTGCAATTGTTGATAATAATTTTAACTCCAGAAAGTTGTCAATAATAATCGTCCCAACACCTTTTTCTACTGCTAGCGTCAGCTCATCAAAACTTTTGTTATTCCCGTTGAAACTAAGATGCTTGGTATCAAATCCTGCTTTAATTGCTGTAACTAATTCACCACCAGAAACAATATCTGCATGTATCCCTTCTTGCTGAGCGACTTGATAAATTGCCTTAGTCGCAAACGCTTTAGAAGCGTAGCTCACCACGTAAGGCACGTTTTCTTTTTCAAATAGCGTTTTAAAAGCACGCATTGTTTGCCGAATTTTAGATACATCATACACATAAAGCGGTGTGCCATAAGTTTCTGCTAATGAAACGGCATCGGCACCGTCAATTGTTAAATGTTCTAATTCATTAGTTAAATAATTTGTCATTTTGTTCTCCAAATCCACATAAAAAGCCCTCGTTCGAGACCACGGTCACGGACAAAAGGCTTTTGTGTTAGCATTTTTGACAGTTGCCATAGCTCACCGTTATCTCTAACGACAGTCCAACAGTTATTAACTATTGTCCCAATAATCTATCTTGGTAGTGATAAACTATTTCGGCAATATCCCCTTTCACAACACCGCATCACTGCTACAACAGCTTGGTCTTGGTACTTATGTCAATTGCAACCTCTATGTAAATCTTAATTTCTTATTTTAATTATCATAACTTACTGACGAAATAATGTCAAATTTTTCATTTAATATAATGTATCGATAAATGTGAGTCCTAGTTCCTTTCCATATTGTCGAATGGTGGACTCTGCTAAGTTCAGTTCAAACGCTAAATCAATATAGCTAGTCATCCCTTGGTTGAACAATACTTGCATTTGTGCTTTACGCTCGTCCTTGCCAATCGCCGACTCAGTGCCTAATGCCTGAACACCATGTCCGACAAGTGTCGTGTCTTCTTCACTGACAGGTTGCTTATCCCGAACTTCAAGTTCACGATAAGCCTGCGCAGCAGCTTTAATGTCCAAATGTTCTACTTTAACTTCCGAGGTTACATCCGTTGTTTTTTTAAAATTATAATTCATCATTACCCTTCATTGGCTGCGCGTTGAACAATTACTGAACCATCAACTGGTGAAAAAACACCATTGTCATAAACTGTTTGCAATAAGTCATCGCCACTATCTTTTTGCGATACCGTCACCATCTGACCCTGTCGCATGATAACTTTCAATAAGCCAGCTTTTGATGCTTTACTAACATCCGTTTTTGGGTTTTTTTGAATATTGATTCTCTCACCAGCTGAATTTTCAGCATATGCAGCTTTAATAGCAAAACGCTCAGTGTCACGTGTAAATCCTTCTTGTAGCAGACCGCCACCAGAGCCAACGACCAGATTGTCAGCAGACCAACCAGCTGCAATCAAGGCTTCATACAAACTGACAATCGTATCCGCCTTCATACCATCACCCTGAATAATACCAACATTATAATCAAGGACACGATAGCCCTTATGATTAACGGTTGTACCAAAAATAGTCGCTAATGCATCCAAAACCTGTAAATCAATTGTTTTGGGATCACCAGAATCAGGTCTCAAAACAATACGTCCTTCACGCTGCATAATACGTGCTTTGATCTCTGGTGATCCAATAACAGTAGTTATAAACTGTAACGCATCATAAGAATCAATCACAATTGAAAGCACAGCGTCATCTGGGGTACGATCAAGTTGTGCATTCACATAATCGAACTCGCCTTGCCCTGATCCGTAAGCTGTCGCAACTGAATGTTCTGTTGCCCACACCGATAACGCACGACCCGCAACACCATAAACTGATTCAAAATATTGTGAAGCAGCCATGTTATCCGATCCTTGAAAGTGTAATAAATGTGCTGCGCCACCTCGTTTACCTGATTCAAGCGACGTTGCACCACGTAAACCAAAATCATTAACTGCCAGAAACAAATTAGCGACGGTCCCAGATTTTTCAAGCAATGGTTTTAACCTTTTTTTAATGTTAAGCGAATTTGTCGCAATAGTTGTCGGATACCAGACGTGCATTAAAACCACTTCTAAAGCATTTAAACTGGTAGCAAACCAATCAGCAGTTGATTCAATAGTAAATAAAGCATTACCAGTCGGTACTTCTAATCCCTCTGGCAGTGCTTTTATTTTCACTGGAAAATAGCCCAGATCGCGTACCTTTTCCCAGACTGAACGATTAAAATAGGCTGAAGTGCCAAAAGTCATGTGAGCGACCTTTTGTGCCTCATCAATCATCGTATCTGTTATTGGCTCATGAAAATAATCGTGTAAAATCATTGATAAGCCAAACCAACTTACCGTGTCAAACTTCCCGCCAACGCGAGCTTCACCATATGAATATAGTTTCGTTAAATTAGTAGGATATTGCAAATGATGGGTTAACTTATAGGCATCAGTTGCTAAAATAATATTTTCACTCATAACTAATCTCCGGTAAGTCTGTGGCGATAAATTCTCGGGTGACATCTCGATAAGTATTCTCACTCATACGCAATAAACGCCAATCATATACTTTATCGTCATCGTATTCATCAATGTATGGCTCAAATTCACCCTCAGTTTGCAAAATTAAGTACCCTGCAAAAGCTGCAACAAATTCGTCACTCGATTCTGCTACACGTGTGAGCTTTCCTTGGTCAAAAAAGCCCACAGCTAATTTGTCGCCTTGCCATTCACCCTCGGAAGCCCACTTTAATGAAATCCAATCAGAAACTGTCAGGCCTAAATTCATCAGGTAATCCATTGATAAACGAATATGTATTGGATGGTTTGCAGTTTGCGCTTCAATGCCTTTAGCATCCAATTGGCTTGAAAAGATACCACTTAGGGCTTCAAATTCAGCAATTGTTGGCATCGCCTCTTCATTTTGCCAAGATTTTACCAACGATACCTCAGCATCCAGTGCTTGTGCAATTTCTTCTGTTGTTATTTCCGTTAACTGTTGTAATATAATTAAATTATTCATAATTCTATTATACTAAAAAAGCTGCCTGAAGGCAGCTTTACTTTATATTCTGAGTTATTTTTTTAGCACGTCGATTGACTATCACTGAACGGAAAATACCAATAAAGGTTGGCATCAATGTCACCAACGCAATGCCTAGTATGATAATTGAAAAATGAGCTTTAACAAAAGGAATATTACCAAATAAATAACCGGCGCCAGTTGCTATCAAACTCCATGAAAAAGCAGCAATAATATTGTTTCGCAAGAAATGACCGTACGAAAACTGACTAATTCCCGCAACAAAAGGCACAAATGTTCTAACAATTGGCATGTAACGACCAATGATGATAGCTAACGCCCCTCGCTTTTCAAAAAAGCCTTCTGCTTCACGAATATGTTCTTCCTTAATAAATCGACCAACTAATGGATGTCGTACTAACTTATAGCCACCAGTGCGCCCTATCCAAAAATTAAGTGAATCACCAATGGTCGCGGCAAAGAAAAAAAGTAACATAAATACCCAATGATTTAGTCCAGCATGGATACCCGCAGGAGTTGCTGCCACAGCCCCAGCTGCAAACAACAATGAATCTCCTGGCAAGAATGGCATAATGACAATACCTGTTTCAATGAAGATGATTAAAAACAAAATGAGATATGTCCATGGTCCGAACTGAGATACTAGTGTCGCAATATGGGCATCAATATGAAGAATGAAGTCAATTAAAAACATATGATTAAGGTACGTGTTAGTGTTTAAACTCGCACGTACGGTTCTCCTAACTTATTTTTTACAATAGCTTAATTTTAACACATATTGCCCATTTATTAGAAAATAACTTGTTCCCCACTGCTATCTCTGCAACAAACTTTACCATCTCTTTTTCAAACTGACTATCAGATGAACTACTACTAGACAAAAATTGTCTTTGTATTAAAATTACAACATATTAAAAACAATCTGTTGTAAAGTTATTATAGACATAAATTAAGGAGCAAAATTATGAACGAAGTAAAACTCATTCAAGAACTAGAAGAAATTAATCGCAACGTGGATAATAGCCAGAAATTACCTGGTGCCAAAAATATCTATTTGGCTGCTGGTTGGTTTTCAGACGAACAAGAATCTTTATTGAAAGATGCATTCATCCAATTAAGTACTAATCCAACGATTGCCCATATCCATGTACCACTATTACACCAATATGGTGGTGTGGCGTTAGGTTCTGAGAATGGTGAACCTGATTTTGAATGGGGGGCTATGACTTATAAAGCAGATATTAAAGCAATTGATAATTCGGATTTAACAGTGGCAATTTTTGAAGCTGAAGATCCTGACACTGGGACAGCCATGGAATTAGGTTACTCAGTTGCTTCAAATACCCCTGTAGTATCAGTCTTTGCTGGCAATATTGATCAACATCCAATTAATCTCATGCTCTCATTTGGTACTGATGCGCATGTAACTTCCACCAAAGCATTAGCTGAATATGACTTTTTTGATATTACGCCAAATAAGTATACCGGTAAATTAATTTAATATTAACCCATTAGTGGTTAAAAACTAGAAGAAAGGTGCCGAGCCGCTCTCTCAAAGCACTGACAAAATGCCAGCAACCAATCAGAGTGCCTTAATCTCGGTAAAAATATTTTCATGCAAACATCAAACGAAACAATTTCTCACTGGCAAGTTCTTAATCCATTTTGGTATGCAGAACAATTTAAAGGCTGGACTAGATTGTCATATGCTCTGCTAACTATTGGTTTAATTATTATTACTTATACTAGTTTTGGTATGGGTAATCCAATTAATAGTATGACATTTGCAACATTTTTCGCAGCAATCTTTGGCTGGACAACTGTTTTGGGTTTGAAAGAAGCAAAACCCATGAATGGTCTGTTCGGGCTATTATCAGCCGCTATTTATATTTATGTGGCTTGGCTGCACAAAAACCCAGCCGATGCTGTTTTACAACTGACATATGTTGTTTTGTTAGACATCCCCGTCTTAGTCATGCCATCTTGGGTTAAAAATACGGATCAGCATGTTCGTTTTATTCATGAAACAGACATTCGTGGTGAAAAACACGGTAAAGTATTTTGGTACAGTGTCGTGGCATTAGTTGCTATTATAGCCTTTGCTGCTGCATATTGGTTTGAAACACAAGTATTACACACGCCACGTCCAATTTCTGACTCGTTAGTTTTAGGAACTGGTTTGGTTGGTGCGGTCTTAACCACATTTCGTTTCTCTGAAAGTTGGTTTGCTTGGTTGCTACAAGGCATTATGCAAATCACGCTGTGGGGACTTACTGTAGCTGCTGGTGGTGCCTTAGGTGCTTCAGCACTTGTCATTTTAGTAACTTACCTCATGTACTTTGCTAATGATATCTTGGCGTTGGCACAATCATCATGGTTTCATCACAAAGCCATTACAGCCCAATTAGCTCAGAGCCATGTCAAGTAGAACACCTTGACATGAATTTTGAAAACACTATTGACAAAAGTCTTAATTTTCGGTAAACTTGACTAGTTGATAAATTGAAACCGAAAGGAGGTGCCATTATGGCTACCCCATCAAACAAGAACTCAAAGTCTCATAAGCGTAACCGTCGCGGACACATCGGTTTGAATGTTCCTAACATTGTATTGGACCAAACAACTGGTGAATACCGCGTAGCTCACCGTGTATCACCTTCTGGTGTTTATAACGGCAAGCAAGTTACTGATAAGAAGTAATTTCGCATTATAACCTGTACCCTTTGGCACAGGTTTTTTGTTTGCAATTTTATGGTAAAATAATAACATGACTATTACAATTAGAGAAGCAGCTGTGGATTCTGCTGAAGCAGCCAAACAGATGCGCCTACAAGGTGCTAACCGAATTGAATTAAATAGCCACTTACATCTTGGTGGCCTAACACCAGACACACGCACAATTATTGATACGCTCATAGCTATTACTGATGTGCCAGTGGTCATTATGGTTAGACCCCGTGCCGGTAACTTTGCATATAATGAAAATGAGCTACAACAAATGCAAGAAACATTACAACAAATCGCTGACTTAGGTGGACAATTTGTCACTTTTGGTGTTGTCCGTAATCATCAATTAGACTACGAAGCCATGTCGCTATTGATTCGTCACGCACATGCACTCGACTTACAAGTTGTCATGCATATGGCTTTTGATGATATCGAACAAGAACACCAACCCCAAGCAATGTATTGGTTAGCAGAACATGGTGTTAAACGTATTTTAATGCACGGTGGTCCTTTATCTGAGAGCATTTCGCATACTTTATCGCGTATACAAATGTTGGTTAATATGGCACCAAATCATATCACTATTTTACCTGGTGGTGGACTAACCGCAGAAAATGCGCAACGTATCGCTAGTGCTTTAGGTGTTCATGAAGTTCATGGTTCACAAATTGTTTAATTTATTACGTTAAGCAAACTCATTATCTGAAAACATGGAATTTACTTAATGGTCACTTCAACTACAGTTGTCAAGTGACTATTTTTATACCATTGATACCCTATTATATAATTGTACTAACTAACAAACGAGGGACAAAAATGCCATTAGATGGATTATTTACACATGCAATTGTGCATGAATTCAATCGATTAATTGTTGGTGGACGTATTACTAAAGTCCATCAACCTTACCCCAATGAAATTGTTTTAGTCGTGCGTAATAACGGCACGAACTATCCAGTTTTATTGAGTGCTCATCCAACTTATGCTCGCGCACAGATTACCCATATTCCCTATGAAAATCCACAAACTGCACCTAATTTTGTGATGTTCTTACGCCGCTACTTAGAAGGTTCTAAGCTACAAAAAGTTGAACAAATTGATAACGATCGTATTATCAATTTCTATGTTAATGCACGTGATGAACTAGGTGATATCCAAGAAATTCGATTGACACTTGAAATGATGGGTCGCCACTCCAATCTCTTTCTCGTACGCGAAAATGATTCACGCATCTTAGAACTAATTAAGCACGTCCCTGCTGATCAAAATCGTGTACGCTCATTAATTCCCGGCGCAACTTATGTGTTACCACCCGCACAAAACCTACTCAACCCTTTTATCAGTGATTTATCGGCATTAGCGCCAATGATTCTAGACACACCTTCTGAAGATTGGCCTAAAATGATTCAATCAACTTATCAAGGTTTTAGTCGCGATTCAGCAATATCTCTGGCTGAAGCAATCAAACAAGCTGGTGACCCGCTCAATCATGCTCAAGAATGGTTATCACATTTTGAATCAACACAGCCAACACTATTTATATCTGATAAAGGTGCACTCAGTTTCTCTGCTTTTAATTGGATTCAAGCACATAGTAGTGCACAGCATTTTGACACATTAGGTGACTTGCTCGATGCCTACTACATTGGTAAAGCAGAACGTGAGCGTGTTAATCAACAGGCTGGTTCATTGGTACGTGTTGTCAAAAATGAACTCAAAAAAAATAAAACTAAACGTAAAAAATTATTAGCTACATTAAATGATGCAGAGAATGCTGATGACTTGAAGGTCATGGGTGATTTACTTATTACTTACCCACACTTAGCACAAAAAGGCATGACAAATGTGGCTATCGAAAATTATTATGACAATAATAATTTACTGACTATTCCGTTAGATCCAAAATTAAACGGGTTAAAAAATGCAGAAAGATACTTTACAAAATATCGCAAACTACGTACTGCTGTTGATTTTGTGAATGAACAGCTGACTATCACAGATGCTGAAATTAATTATTTTGACAATATTATCGCTCAACTTGAAGTAGCTTCACCGAAAGATGTCGAAGATATTCGTCTTGAATTAACAACGGGTGGCTATATCCGTGCAAATAAGAAGAATAAACAAAAACCAAAGGTGTCCAAGCCAGATAAGTTTCTTAGTTCGGATGGCACGTTAATTGAAGTTGGTAAAAACAACTTACAAAATGAACGTTTATCCTTAAAACAAGCTGATCGACGTGATATTTGGTTACACGTCCAAAAAATACCTGGTTCACACGTTATTATTCATGATGCAAAACCATCAGATGAAACACTTATTGAAGCTGCCAAATTAGCGGCTTATTACAGCAAGGCACGAGAATCAGCTAATGTACCTGTTGATTACTTGCCTGCAGGTAAGTTGCGTAAACCAAATGGTTCCAAGCCTGGATTTGTTATTTTTGAAGGACAACAAACACTCTATGTCACACCTGACGCTAGTTTAATTTCTAAATTAAAAACAAAATAACACACATAAAACAGACGATACCAACTCAATAGTTGGTATCGTCTGTTTTACTTTATCCTGCTCATATACTACCATCTTTAATTGCTTGGTATAAAATAAATGGTGACTGTGCTTGTTCGTTGGACCAATTATTATATTGATATGTTTTTTCTAATTTAATCCGTTCTTCTGCCGTCAAATCATTTAATTTTGGATATCTGACATTAATATTTCTGAATCCAGCTTTTCTTAAATTATTTTCGTACATACTATTTGGCCAATTAAAATCATGTAAAATGAGATCATTATTCTGGTCAACATGTAACTTTTCAATACGCGGTTCACCATAACCATATTTTTTACCTTTCTCACCATTTTGAAAAGTTGAAAAAGGGACACCCGTTGTATTGGGATTCGTATCCAAAATAAGAAATCGACTTTTGGGGCGCAAAACGCGATGTATCTCTGACATAATTTGTAATATACGCTGCTCAGATTCGTTATTAATAAACACATAGCAAGCCATGGCACCATCAATTGAATTATCTGCAATAAAATTCAAATTATCATTTTCAACAATTCTATATTCAATATGCTCATGTGCACGTTGATCGTTAGCAATCTCAATCATTTTGGCAGATTCATCCACGGCGATGATATCTGATGACCATTGATTGGCCAATCGAAATGATACTTTGCCAGGTCCACAACCATAGTCTAATATTTTATTCGCTTGATCTGATTCAAAAGCAGATATCACGTAATGATAACCTAGTACTTGTTCTAGTACATCATTATATTGATTAAATTGATTAGCCACTGAGGCATCACTAAAAAGATTTTTTGCCATAATACCCCCTTTATATTCCTGCCAATACTGTTGGCCATTTGTTAATCATTAAATATTGATACACTGGCAGTAGCTTCTGAAATAATATACGATCTATTTTTTGATGATAATGAATCATCTGATAAATACTAAATAATGCCAAAATTTGTTGCCAGTATGGTGACAACCCTGTTTGTTGAATAGCTTGCCAATCCATTAATAACTTATTATTTCTCAATTTTTCTTCATAATACATCAATGTATTAATCATTTGCCAATTCTCTTCATTTGGCATTTTTGGTAATTCGAACGTGTCGTATCTTTCTTCTGCCAGCACATGTTTAACCCACTGATTGTCCGGCTCATAAATATGCATCGTGCCTACATTATGATAATAATGACCCACTTCTAAATGAAGATCTCGTGCCATCAGCTCTTGTATCAATGTAAACGAAAAGACATCACTGACAATACCACGAAAAGCATCATTTGCTCGCATGTAA
Source organism: Leuconostoc carnosum (assembly GCF_014207505.1). GTDB lineage: Bacteria > Bacillota > Bacilli > Lactobacillales > Lactobacillaceae > Leuconostoc > Leuconostoc carnosum. The sequence continues at coordinate 189,530 of NZ_JACHGL010000002.1, read as the reverse complement.
GACACCATATCTAATCGACCGTTGCGAACAAAAAATTGTAATCCTAAAGTACACGAAACGTCTAAATTACGTTCAATTGTCAATTCAGTGGCATCAAATATTTGCATAACTGCGCGCTTAGAATCTGGATCCTGTAGCAATATTTTTTTAACATTTTGCCATTGATTTAAATTTCCCTCTCCAAAATGAAAAAGTTTGGTACCATAAGCAGTCCCCGTCAAGGTTTGACCGTCCATTGAGTAATCAGGCATTCGCTGATTATAATAACTGATGTAGTCAAGACTATTATTTCCGGTGATATACCACAAAGCCTCAGCAAAATTAAATATAATATTTGTTTTTCTTTTTCGACTATAAACAACTCTTTGTGTTGGCTGATTAATTTTAAAATTAACAGCCAGTTTTTCACGACTACTAAATCCTCTTGGTTCATTAAAATATTCTGGATGATGATATATGTCTGCTAATACTGATACATAGGCATCATCAAAAGTTTCATATGTTGTCATAAAATTAAACTCCTCAGTTAACTACTACTTTGATGATTCCTTACGGTCAGGATGTTCATAATTATTATTTGAAAAAATGATTTATTTTTTGGACGCAATCTGCTAAGTCCTTGTAATACAAATATTCAACATCAGCAATTGCACCAAGTCCTTGCACTAAATACGCATAATCAACGCCCACTTTAAGAAGTAGTATCATTTTTTTATTAAAAGCTGACGCCCATCCAAGTTCAATATGAGTCCCTGGTGATGCAGGATTTCCCGGAAATGCTATAAAGTATTGACATTGTTTAATAGCAAAATAATCTGCTGTTGTGCACTGACTAGGCGCCATCATTTCAGCACCCCAGTTTTCTCTCTTATGCGCATTGTCAACTATAAAATGCTTATTTTCTAATAATTGTATGATTGTTTGAAGCACTTGAGTGTTCTCTGAATCAACAACATTTTTTTGATTCAGAAGTTGCTTAAAAGGTGCAGCTAGAAATACACGTTCATTCAAAAATATACCTCCTAATTTCCAAATAAAAAAGAGCATCTGCAATAACATTGTTGTTCTGCAAACGCTCTTAGATATAGTATGGCTAGCTATATGATTTCCAAATGACCTTCATATAATTCATACTTTCCTACGCTGTTTGCAACAGATCAGGTTCAAAGGGTTCGAAGACTATCACTTCTCTCTCAGCTTTTTATAAAAGCACCCCTAGTATGTTAATTAATCGATTAATAACAATATTGATCTTATCATACATGCTCAAAATTATGCAAGTCAAATTATTTATAATAAAACAGTTTTTCTCTCTCAAGTCCTACTGTTGTGCTGTTTTTCACCAAAAAAGTCAATACCAATAAAGTAATTGGTACGAACCAATTACTTTATTGGTATTGACTTTTTATAAAATAACAATTACGATGATTATGTAAAAATAGTTGGGTAATAAAACAATGTCTTATGTGTTTGACACATGATCTCGATTAATCTTGAAATTTCTACAACATACTTTGCAAAGTGTATTTTGTATCTCGAACTATTTTTTACATTGTCATAGTCTTTACCATGATACGCACATCGTCACAAATTGGAGGAACTACAACATGAACATTGATTCAAAAGAGTACCTTAACAAATTAGATGCCTACTGGCGAGCAACAAATTATTTGTCAGTCGGACAACTTTATTTGTTAGATAATCCCTTACTTAAAGAAAAGCTCACCGCAGATCAAATTAAAATTCATCCTATTGGCCATTGGGGAACAATACCTAGCCAAAACTTTATCTATGCACATTTAAATCGTGCGATTAATAAGTATGATTTAAACATGTTTTACATCGAAGGCCCTGGTCACGGTGGCCAAGTCATGATTTCAAATGCTTATCTGGATGGTAGTTACACTGATGTCTTTCCAGAAATAACACAAGATGAAACTGGCATGCAAAAAATGTTTAAACGTTTTTCGTTTCCAGGCGGCGTGGCATCTCATGCTGATCCTAAAGTACCTGGATCAATCCATGAAGGTGGCGCTTTAGGTTATTCTATTTTACACGGTGCCGGTGCTGTATTAGACAATCCAGATCTCATCGCTGCTGTTGTTGTCGGTGATGGTGAAGCAGAAACTGCGCCATTGGCTACCTCATGGCATGTTAATAAATTTTTGAATCCAAAGAATGATGGTACAGTATTACCAATTTTGAATTTGAACGGATTCAAAATTGCCAACCCTACCGTATTATCGCGTGAATCTGATGAGACCTTGACCGAGTATTTCCATAGTTTGGGGTGGCATCCTTATTTTGTCAGCTCTTTTGACAAGCCAATTATGCAAGTTCATGAAGAAATGGCAAAAACAATGGACACAGTCTTTGAAGAAATCAAAGACATTCGAGACAACGCTGCAAAACAAAACAGCGATGAAGTCACACGCCCACTTTGGCCAATGATCGTATTACGTTCACCAAAAGGCTGGACTGGTCCAAAAACATGGGATGGTAAGCCAATCGAAAACTCATTCCGTGCGCACCAGATTCCAATTCCTGCTGACCAAAATCATCCAGAATATATTCCACAACTTGTGTCATGGTTACAATCATACAAACCAAATGAATTATTTGATGAAAATGGTCGCTTAGCTGAATCAATTCAAGAAGTATTACCAAAGAAATCCCTACGTATGGCACATAATTCAGTAACAAATGCTGGTATTATCAAGCCATTGTCATTGCCAGATATCGATAATTATTTGACACAAAATGATGCACCAGGTAGCAATTTGGCTCAAGATGCTATTTTGTTAGGTGGTTATATCAGGGATATCATTAAATATAATCCAACTAATTTCAGAGGATTCGGACCTGATGAAACAGCATCTAACCGATTCCAAGATGTTTTTGAAACTACTAATCGCCAGTGGTTGCTTCCAATTAAAGAACCAAATGACCAATTTATGGCAACTGAAGGTCGTATTATTGATTCTATGCTATCAGAGCACTATGATGAAGGTATGCTTGAAACTTATACGCTAACTGGTCGCCACGGTTTCTTTGCCAGTTATGAAGTCTTTATTCGTGAAGTTGATGACATGATTGTGCAACACTTCAAGTGGTTAAACCACTCTAGTGAAGTTTCATGGCGTAAAGATGTCCCTGCTTTGAATATCATCGCCGATTCAACTGTGTTCCAACAAGATCATAACGGGTATTCACACCAAGATCCAGGTGTGACAACTATGCTGTATGAAAAGCAGCCCAATTTCATCCGTGAATTCTTCCCAGCTGATGCTAATAGTTTAGTTGCAACATTTGAACACGCAGTTCAAACAACACAACAAATTAACTACATTGTCGCAAGTAAGCACCCTCGTCTACAATGGTTCTCAGCTGAAGAAGCTAAGCAACTTGTTAAACAAGGTTTGCGCATTATTGATTGGGCAAGTACCGATAAAGATGCAGAACCAGATATTGTTATTGCTTCTGCTGGTTCTGAACCAACCACTGAAAGCTTAGCGGCAATCCAAATTTTGCACGACTACATGCCATCATTGAAAATACGTTACATCAACGTATTAGATCTATTCAAATTACGCAGTGATGCAAGTTATGGCTTAAGTGATGATGAATTCGATGGTTACTTCACAACTGATAAACCTGTTCTGTTCGCATTTCACGGTTATGAACCTATGATTGAATCTATTTTCTTCAAGCGCCACAACCATAATCTAAAAGTTCATGGTTACCGAGAAGTTGGCGATATCACCACACCATTTGATATGCGTGTACTTAACCAAATTGATCGCTTTAATTTGGTTAAAGCAGCTATCTCAATGTTGCCTCAAGAAACACGTGTCAAGTATGCATCTCTCGTACAAGAAATGACTGATAAATTAGATGAACACGTAGCATATACAAGATCTATGGGTACTGATTTACCTGAAGTAGAAGATTGGCGCTGGAAAGCACTAAAATAATTATTTGATCTTCTAACTACCAAATAAAAAATACGCCAAGCAATATGATTGCTTGACGTATTTTTTATTTGGTTTTATTTAATTTCTGGTATAAATAAGTTTCCGAGAGATGCTGCCATAATAGCTTTAATTGTATGCAAACGATTTTCAGCTTGCTCAAATTGATGTGCATATGGTGCGTGGAACACTTCATCGGTAATTTCCATTTCTTGAATACCGAATTGATCATAAATATCTTGTGACATGACTGTATTCAAATCATGAAAAGCTGGTAAATCATGCAAAACAATCACTTGATCATTTTGCGTTTGGTCGACTAACTGTTGATTAATTTGATAAGGTGTTAATAGTTTGATTCTCGCTTCAAAGGTTTCTTCTTCTCCCATTGATGCCCAAACGTCCGTATATAATACGTCAGCGCCAACCACACCTGCCGCTATATCGTCCGTAATCACTAACTTTGCACCAGATACTTTTGCTTTTTCATTAGCTATGGTTTGAATTTCTGCCGTTGGTTGCAAACTGTCAGGTGCTACAATATGAATGTTAACACCCAAAATTGCCCCAGTTACAAGTAATGAATTCGCAACATTATTACGTCCATCACCAAGATAGGCTAATGTGATCCCTTCTAAATGACCAAACTGCTCTTTGATCGTGAGAAAATCTGCTAGCATTTGTGTTGGATGCCAATCATCAGTTAAGCCATTCCACACTGGCACACCAGAATAAGTTGCTAACCCTTCTACTGTTTCTTGAGCAAAGCCACGGTATTCAATTGCATCATATAATCGTCCAAAAACTTTAGCCGTGTCTTCGAGTGATTCCTTCTTGCCAAATTGAATATCATTTTTACCTAAAAATTCGGCATGAGCACCAAGATCATTAGCTGCAATTGTAAAGCTAGAGCGTGTACGAGTTGAGGTTTTTTCAAATAATAAGGCAATATTTTTCCCAGCTAAATAGTGATGGGGAATGTTTTGCTTTTTTAAAGACTTTAAATGCGCTGCTAAATCGATGAGTGTCATTAATTCATTTTTTGTAAAATCAATTTCTTTTAAAAATGATTTACCTTGAAAATGTGAGTTCATGCACGTGCCTCCAGTATTGCTTGATTACGGACAATCTCTTTTTTAACGTTTTCAACTGCTGTACCACCAATTGACGTTCGTCGATTAACAGCCGTTTCCGACTTCAATACATTATAAATATCGTCTTCAATCTGTGGTGCTGCTGATTTCAAGTCTGCCAATGCCATTTCTTGCAGTGGCGTGTGTGTGGTAATACCCGCCAAGACTAATTGACCAACAATTGCATGGGCTTGCCTGAAAGGTACGCCCTTTGTAGCCAAGTAATCAGCCAGTTCAGTAGCATTCGAGAAATCATCTTGTGTGCTGGCTAGCATCCGTTTTTCGTGCACTTTCAATCCATTCAAAATACCCGTAAAAATTTTAACTGACGCGATCACTGTGTCAGTTACATCGAAAACCTGTTCCTTGTCTTCTTGCATATCTTTATTGTAAGCCAAAGGCAATGATTTCATCGTTGTCAATAGCGCCATGAGTGATCCATAGGTACGTCCTGTTTTACCACGTACTAATTCAGCAAAATCAGCATTCTTTTTTTGCGGCATAATTGATGATCCAGTAGAAAAATCATCTGATAACTCAACATAATTAAACTCATATGTTGACCACAAAATCAATTCTTCTGCCATTCGTGACAAATGCATCATTAAAATAGATGCATTTGATAAAAATTCAAGCGCAAAATCACGATCAGATACAGCATCAAGTGAGTTATGGTAAATGCTACCAAAGTCTAATTGTTCAGCAACAAATTCACGATCAATTGGGAAAGTTGTACCCGCTAAAGCTGCTGCCCCTAAGGGTAAAATGTCTGTGTGTTTCTGATTGAATTCAAAACGTTCATAGTCACGCTGAAACATTTCAAAATATGCTAATAGATAATGACCGTACGTAATTGGCTGTGCATGTTGTAAGTGTGTATAACCAGACATAATTGTACCTGAGTGTTTTGAAGCCAATATTAATAACTCTTCTTGGAGTTCGGTTAATACAGTCAATACATCTGGTAAACGATGCTTTACCCACAAATGAAAATCTGTTGCGACTTGGTCATTACGTGACCGAGCAGTGTGCAATTTTCCTGCTACGGCACCAATTTTCTCAGTTAACAAAGCTTCCATATTCATATGGATATCTTCATTTTTAACATCAAAAACTAATTGTCCGTTCTCCAGCTCTTTCTGTAATGCCTGCAACCCAGCTACAATTTCCGCAGACTCTTTTTCTGAGATAATAGCTTGTTTACCAAGCATTTTGGCATGAGCAATAGAACCTTCTAAATCTTCTGATGCCATTTTTTGGTCAAAATGAATTGAAGCACCGAATTCGTCGACCCATTCAGCTGCCTTAGCCGTAAAGCGGCCACCCCATAGTTTAGCTGTTGCCATAATTATCATCACATTTGTACTAACGTCATTAGCACAAATGCATTTCCTTTCTTGCAAATATGTACGGCGCCACAGCGCCATTAACTACTTGATTGTATCTTTTTTAGCTGTTGAATGTACGTGGTTTACTTGTTCATAGACTGTGTTACTCAAAGTCCACAATTTAATAAATCCAACGGCTGATTCTTGATCAAATGATGATGAGCTAGTATATGTTGCTAGATCTTCATCATACAATGAGTTGTTCTCTGATTGACGAGCAACAGCAATTGCGTTTCCCTTCAACATCTTCATCTTTACAACGCCATTCACATTTTTCTGTGTATCGTCAATAAACGCCATTAAGCTGTCAAACAATGGTGATACCCATTTTGCCTCATAAACAAGGTTAGCTAACTGTTGTTCAACAATAGGCTTGAAATGAGCAACATCACGTTCAAGTGTCAAATCTTCCAAATCCTTGTGCGCCGTCATCAAGACAGCAGCAGCTGGTGCCTCATAAATTTCACGTGACTTAATACCAACCAAACGATTTTCGATATGGTCAATTCGACCAATACCATGGGCACCAGCTAGTTCATTCAATTGAATAATCAAATCAGCAAGATTTAAAGTTTCACCATTTAATGCTACAGGTACGCCAGCTTCAAAAGTAATATCAATAAACTCTGGTGTATTTGGTGCATCTTCGATGGCTGCTGTTAATGCATACGCATCTTCGGGTGCTTGGTTCCAAGGATTTTCCAAAATTCCAGCTTCATTAGCACGGCCCCATAGATTTTCATCGATTGAATAAGGTGATTCCAATCCGATTGGCACTGGCACATCATGTGCGTGTGCATATTCAATTTCCTCTTCACGTGACCACTGGAAATCACGAATTGGTGCTTCAATCTTCATTTCTGGATCAAGTGCGTGAATTGCTGCTTCAAAGCGGACTTGATCATTACCATGACCAGTTGAACCATGAGCAATAGCACCAGCTTCATTTTCATGAGCAATATCAACTAATTTTTTAATAATCAATGGCCGGGATAATGCGGACACCATTGGGTATTCACCTTCATAAAGCATATTTGCTTTAATCACTGGTGCCACATACTGTTCGGCAAACTCTGATTTTGCATCAATCACAATAGATTCGACCGCACCCACAGTGAGAGCCTTTGCTTGAATGGCATTCAAGTCCTTACCATGTTGTCCAACATCTAAGACAACAGCAATAACATCATACCCCTTTTCTTTCAACCAAGGAATTGCTACTGATGTGTCTAAACCACCTGAATATGCTAATACTAATTTTTCTGCCATAGTTTTTGTCCTCTGTATTCATTCGATGTATTTATATTACCCCCTAATGGTTATTTATTCAACTTTTTTATGACTATATACAGTTTATAACTGTATATCCCTTATTTTTTTGTATATTTTTGCAAAAAGTACTTAATTAACTTGAAATATTTATTCCGACATTTGTTTTGAAATGATGTTGTGCACACGTGCGATTTCTGATGGACTCATAACTTCAACCGAACCTAAGTTTCCCATACTTTGTGTTGTCCCACGCATTTGGTCTTGTTGAATATTACCAAACGCTGAACGATAACTCAATGCCAAATTTCTCATTGAAGCGGTTGATATATCAGTTTGTACATTATTTGACAAAGTATTCAATAATGAATCATTAAACACGGTACCGATATTGGCTGAGTTTTTCAAAACAGCTTGAATAATTAATTGTTGACGCATTTGACGACCGTAATCGCCATTTGGATCACTATGACGCATACGTGAAAAGGCTAATGCTTCATTCCCATCCATATGGTAAGTTTGTCCTTCATTGAATGAATATTGGCTTTTAGAATCGGCCTGCGTATCGTCACCTTCAGTTGTAAATGTCAATGGTGATTTCACATCAACACCGCCAACTGCATCTACCATCTTCACTAGACCACCCATATTAATTAGAACATAGCCACCGTTAATTTTAATATTAAGTAGATTTTCAACAGCTTCTTGAGCTGAATCAGCATTCCCATAAGCATATGCTGCGTTGATCTTCATTTGTTGTCCACCCACAGTGACCAATGTATCTCTAGCAATAGAAGTCATTGTTGTAGTTTTATTCTTGGGATTTACCGTCATGACAATTAAGCTATCTGTTCTACCTTTGTAATCTCGACCTAATTCCCCAGTATCTGTTCCTAACAATAAGTAAGAAACGGGTTTTTTGGCCGCTGTAATTTCATCAGCTTTTTTGGTTAATTTAGAAGGATTTTGTATCTTTGTAATTGTACGATTCATTTTATAATAAGCAAATGCGCCTGTTCCAACACCTGCTAATATCAGTAATCCAATAATCACCAAAATTGTTGTTCTAACTTTGTGTGACTTTTTAGGTTTATTTCTAGCTTGACGCGTTTCTTTTCTTGTTACCATAATCTTTACTCTCCTAGTCTGCAATATGCCAACACTCATCAACTAATGAAGTGTGAAATAAATAATTGTGCAACATTAAAATAAATCAATACCGACGTTAAATCTGATAAAGTAGTGATAAATGGGCCACTGGCCACAGCCGGATCAAAACCTAATTTATCAATCAATACTGGAATGAGATACCCAGCTAAGTTCGCCACAATAATAGCAATTGTCATGGCAATGCCTACGGCTAGACCTAGCACAACATTTTGTTTCCAGATAGCCACAATACTAAATACTGAAACACCCGTTGCAATACCAACAATTAATCCAGCGATAAACTCACTAAGAAAGTTTTTCCAACCAGAATCATCGTTTCCAACAGCAATACGTCGTACTGCCAAGGCCAGAGCCTGTGTCCCGGCATTTCCAGCAGTTCCGGTAATTAATGAGATAAAGGCTGCTAAAATAGCTGCGCGGCGAACGAGATCATCATAAGAACTGATTAGCGTTGCCGTAGCCATCCCCAAAACCAACAAAGCAATCAGCCACGGAATTCGTTTAACAGCTGAATGCCAAGGTGAATCGTTAATCTGACTAACGTTAACAGCAGCTAAACCAGAATAATCTTCAATCGCCTCTTCACCAATAACATCAACAATATCATCGACTGTAATGACACCAAGTAATCGATCATTGTCATCAGTAACTGGAATAGAGAGGAAATTATAGTCAGCAACAATTTGTGCAACATCTTCTTGATCATCACCAGCTTTTACACTAATGATACGCTCATTTGTGATATCTGCTACAGATAAATCATCTGGATTAGTCAATAAATCACGTAATGAAATCACACCAATCAATTTTTGATGATCCAATACATAAACATAGCTGATTAATTCGGCTTCTAGAGCCTGCTTTTTGACCAAATGCATGGCCTCATCAACTCGCAAATCACCCTCTACGGCAATGTACTCAGTTGACATCAAGGAACCAGCCGTTTGATGATCATAGTTAATTAACTGGCGCACTTCTTCTGCACTGACTTTGGACATTAAGCTCAAGTAAGTTGCCACTAATCTTGCTGGCATTTTTTGCAATAAATCAGCTTCGTTATCGGTGTACATCGCATCTAAAACACGTGCACCACGTTGGGGTGGCATTTCTTGTAAGAGTGGTACAATATCCACATCATCAACATCAATATTATCAAAGACAGTGGCTAATATATCGTCAGATAGCAGACGCCATGCGACATCACGAAATTGTTGAGGCAATTCTGCATACACTTGCGCCATTTCAAAATCATGTAAAGATTCAAAGCTTTCAATAAATTCACTGTCTTGCCCGGACTGCAGTAAGTCAGATAAAAGTTGTACCGTTTCCGTTAATTGATCGACTTTTTCTGCCATTATTTCTCCTCTGTTTCGTTTTTTAGTATGACTAAAAATACGTTTCCTAGAGCGTTGCCATCAAAATCAACCGGATTTATCTCACGCTGCAATATTATTCTAAATCACGTAAGCCCTTCAAATCCTCTGGCAACTTTGTATTAAATTCTCGATACGCTTCAATAAATGGGTCATAAAATTTCATATGATAAGCATGTAATGCCTGTCTACGTAACCCATACCACAATGGTCCACCATATAAGTCATCCCCTACTAGCGGATGCCCAATATTTTTAAAATGCACGCGAATTTGGTGCGTTCGACCTGTGTGCAGTTGCACTTTAACACGTGTCATTGGTTGCTCACCATTTTCATCATAGCGACGCTCGACCCAATATTCTGTCCGTGAAGGTTTGCCATCTTCACGCACTTCACGCTTGATAAAATCGCCATCAACACGACCAATTGGCGCATTAATATCACCATGATCTTCAGATAAAATGCCACTAGGATAAGCAAGATAAAATTTTTCAACTGTATGTTCTTGCAGTTGTTGATCCATAACTGCATGAGCAAAACGATGCTTAGCTAACAAAACAATACCAGATGTATCACGATCTAAGCGCGTGACAACATGCGGTACCAAATCCGATGCATTATTTTGTTCTAGGTGCCCCTTCACTTGATTCACAAGCGTATGTAAACGGTCAGCATGACCTGGAACGGTAGTAATCCCATAAGGTTTATCAACAACCAACCAATGCTCATTTTCAAAAATAATATCTAATGGCTTATAATCCGGCACCACGAGATCGTTACTTTCTTCGGTTGGCATGACAATCGTCACATTGTCCCCATCATCTAGGTAATCTGATGTATAAACGGGCTTACCATTTTTTAAAATAGCACCACCGTTATGTTTCATTTGACTAAACATGCGGTGTGAAACCCCATGTGCCTGTAAAAATGTACGCACTTTGCGTTGTTGACTACCAGTATATGTCCATGTAAATTCCATGTGTCTGTCATGTATAAACAATACTTGTCTATACATTTCCTCTCATTAATTTAAATCTAAGATTCAATGTCACTAATAAAAGCATTATGAACACGTTGCCAAAAATCAACGTGTCGATAAGCTGCAAAATGGACTTGTTGCGCCGCTACTTTAAAACGCAATTCTGTAATTTCATGTCCTTTAATATCTGATTGATCATACATCACCAAAAAGCGATTACTTTTTGGTTTCATAATAATTTCTTGTCCGGCCGGTACAATTAACGGTGAACCCAAAGTTCGGAAAACACGATTATTGATTGAAGCAATTTCTGACATTTGAATTGCTGGTAATTGTGGATGTAAAACCGCACCACCATTTGACTTACTATAAGCAGTGGACCCTGTTGGCGTCGCAACAGCAATCCCATCACCACGAAAACGTTCAAACAATTTACCACCAAGATAAATATCAGCAACCAATGTCCCCATAGGTTGCTTAATAGCGGCTTCATTAAGCGCCAAAAAATGGTACTGCTCGCCACTATCATAAAGCACCGTCATATCTAATAAGGGGTAGGTCACTTTTTGACCGTTATCATGAATTAAACTCTCTACTAGTTGATCCAGCTCAGCGCTTAGCCAATCTGTATAAAAACCCAAATGCCCAGTATGAAGACCAACAAAACGTACATGATCAATTTGATCCACATAAGCTTGAAAAGCGCCCAAAAGCGTGCCGTCGCCACCGACAGTGACGACAACATCCGGCGTATCATTGTTAATTTCAATATCATGCTTTTTCAAGGCTGACGTTAGTTGCTTTGTTGTGGCTTGTGAATTTTCAACGTCATTGTTAAATATTGCTACTTTCATTCTGCTGCCCGAATCTCACTCACTCTTTGATCCCATTCAAAGTTTCTGTCTGCTAGCACAGTCAATTGTTCTGCTATCTGTTTTGGTAATTCATCACCATGCTTGTAACGCAAATCATGTTCAATTGTTGCCCATACGTTCATTGCAACAGTGCGCACTTGAATTTCTGCAAGCACTTTCTTTTCACCACTATACATTTGTACAGGATATTCGATAACCATATGGTAAGAACGATAACCAGAAGGTTTAGCATTCATCACGTAATCACGTTCTTCTAAAATCTGAAAATCTGTTCGGCCACGCAGTAATTCAACCACCGTATAGATTTCTTCAACATATTTAGTCATAATGCGTACGCCAGCTATGTCCTGTAAATCTAGTGATAGTCGTGCTTCATCCAAATGACGACGAACAATTTTTTCTTCAATTGAGGCTTGAGATTTCACACGTCCTGTTACAAATTCAATTGGTGAATTTTTGCCATCTTTTTCATATTGATTGCGTAAACCACGCAATTTAACTTTTAATTCTGTTACCGTTTGCTGGTACGGAACATAGAATTGATCCCAATCCATGCCGACACCTCTTTCTTAATATCATCATAACTTAATAAATATTACTTTAAAATACAATAATCTCATTAATACTCGTGCATATAATATGTCGTCATTCATTATTCTAATAATCAAACTTGACAACACGCTAATAATTGCACTTACCCTATTATTTTAACACAGATTTTGTTTTCTTTTGAGCATATCAGTCGACAAGCCAGTCTATTGCAGGTAGAATAATTTTCGGATATCAAATAAGAAAAATAAACATAGGTATACCACGGAGGAAAATAGGATTATGATTAATATATATCACTTTGCTAACCCATTGTCAGCAGAGTGCTTAAGTACCGAAGAACATCTACAAGAACTAAGCTGTCGGTTGAATTCACCGGCTCACTTGCGCTTTATACCTGTTTTGAGCAAACAAATTGCTGACAGTGTGACGGCAGACGATAATGATTTAGATTCACAAACAACCCCTGTGGATTTGTCGCAAGTCATCTACCAAGTGGTATTAGATTTTAAAGCAGCACAAGTTGAAGGTAACAAAAAAGCACGTCATTTTTTGATTGACTTGCAACGCTCACTTACCGTAGAGCATAAAACATATTCCAATGAATTAGTTACCCTTATCGCCAAAAAAGTCGATTTAGATATTAATGATTTCTTACATAATCGTCTGTCAACAGAAATTGCCCAAGCCGTTAATCAAGATCAAAAATTAGCAGAACGCTTGTTACCAAACTGTACAACAGCAGTTGCAATCGATGACTCATCACAGAATGAGACACAATTATTGACAAATGTGTCTATTGATAACTTAAATGCCGCCTTGAATACATACGTTGTAACCAGTGATGTTGGTTGAACTACAACAGTACGCCCAACAATTTAATGACCAACCCTGGGTAATGACAAAAATCATGGCGGCCGTTAATACCATTAAACAATTGGAAAATCACGCCCTACCTGATAAACCTTTACCAAATTTATCGTTTACGCAAAAACAGATTTTGAATTACCCTAGTCTTATGCCGTTAGATGATCTATTAGCGAATTTGCGCCAAGAAATCATCACAACATTTGGTATATGGCACGTGCCTAATCAACAATGGCTACAAGATTTGCATACTTTCATTGCTGGCCGCCGAGTGCTAGAAATCATGGCTGGGAATGGTGTGATTACAAGCCAACTGCGAAAACTCGGTGATCAAGTCGTGGTAACAGATAACTTTGATTGGCAAGGCCAGGATATTCAAATACCACAACCCTGGACAGACGTGAAATCAATGTCAGCTACAATGGCGATACAAACCCTACCATTTGAAGTTCTCATTATGAGTTGGGCACCAGACACTGATGAAAGTGATGTGAGCGTCTTGTCTGGACTCCGACAACAAAACTTCCAAGGTGATTTTATCGTTATTGGGGAACCTTATTTAGCTACTAATTCACAAAAATTTTGGCAAATGGCTGACCTAACACTTAAGCCTGAACTTAATCAACATCATACAAGCTTTGATGTTATAAAAGACCATGTATTTCTGGTGAAATAATATTTCAGTCAATCAAATTAAAAATGCAGACCGATTCTGATACTCTCATGATGATTAAAGCTCATGAGAATATCAGAATCGGTCTGCATTTTTTAACTATCAATATGTCATCAAAGTAAGGAAAGGTACATCCCCCGCCTGCATAATCTTGTCACGACCATGCAAAGCTTCTAATTCAATAATAAATGCGACACCAGCTACGACACCACCGAGTTTTTCAATAATTTCACGTGTGGCATTGATAGTTCCACCTGTGGCTAGCAAATCATCAACAATTAATACACGCTGTCCTGGCTTGATTGCATCCTTATGAATTTCGAGAATATTTTCACCACCGTACTCCAATGTATAAGAAGCACGTTCAGCTTCACGAGGCAATTTACCACCTTTTCTAGCTGGAATAAAACCAATATTCAAGGCATAAGCTAAAGGTGAGCCCACGATAAAGCCACGTGATTCTGGACCAGCAACTAAATCAACGTCTAAATTCTTAGCAAAGTCAGCAATTGAATCAATAGCTTGCTTATATGCCAAACCGTCACCCATTAAGGGTGATATGTCACGAAAATCTACACCGATTTCCGGAAAATTTTCTACCGTTGCTACATAATTGTGTAAATCTACTGTCATTTTCTTTCTCAAAGTGTACGTCTTGTTGCTAGATTATTGGTCACCAAACAAATAATTGATATTAAAGATTATCAAGACCAAAAACTGCTAACGTCACTCATGCTTTCTATTTAATCATTAACGTTTCGCCAAAAACTTTTGATAAGTCGTTGACTCTGTTAAGTCTCTTTGTGGTGCGTTAGGAATAATTTTGACAAACCCACTATTAATCACTTGCACAAAACCAAGTTCGATAAAGACTTGCACCATAATATTGAGGTCAGTTTTGTTGATATATAGTTGCTTTGCTATTTTATCCAAGTTTTGCGCAAAATTCAAGTCTTGGTGTGTGTAAATAAACTTGTATACTTGCGAAAAAAATTGTTTATGTGCATCATTTTCAACAATTACTGGCAAATCAACATCCGTTAATAGTAATTGTAGCTGTTTCTTGCCACGAAAATAGTTCAACCCCATCGTCGCAACAAAGGACATGCTTTTTTGATTCAGCATGCTCGCAGCCCAGTCAGGATGGTTAAAGCCTACAGCGTCCACTTGGTTGTTCAACGTCAGCTTAATATGCTGTTTAGATTTCCCCATTGTGATCACCTTGGTAATTGGTGCTTGCTTAACCTCAAAAACCGGCTGTGGGTTATCGGTTCCAAATGGCTCCAAGAGTGTTAAACCATCATAAAGCGATGTTGTCATATCACTTGCGGGTAGTGTCAAATTAATTGTCACAGGCTTTTCTCGAATGTTAAGTGCTGATAATGTAGCGATTCGCAGACGCAATATCACTAAATTATCTTCTGAAATCGATAATCCCAAAGCATTCGCATGCCCACCAAAGGTATCATATAAGTCACGATACTGACTCATCAATGCATAAAGATCAAAATCACCATAACTACGACCAGACCCTTTATAATTACCAACAACCAAACTTAAAACAATGGCTGGCTTGTGTAATAATTCAACTAACCGACTGGCAACAATACCTAAAACACCTTGATGCCAATCAATCCCTGATATAATCAAAACCTCGTCGTTTTGGTGTGCTTCAGATAAAGCCATTTGTTTAGCCGCACCAAATACTTCTTCCACAATTTCTTGACGTTGCGCATTAATAGCTTCAATTTGTGATGCCAATTCCGCTGCTTCATCAGGATCTTGACTCAAAAGTAAATCAAGGGCTAATTTAGCATCCCCTAAACGTCCCACAGCATTTAAGCGTGGCGCGATTTTAAAGGAAACAGTTTCTGAAATAATAGGTTCATTGGCTGCTTGACCAGCATTTTTGAGCAATGCAGATAATCCTGGTCGTGGACTGGTACTTAGTTGCTTTAATCCCCAGGAAACAAGTGTCCGATTTTCATCAGTTAATGAAACCATATCGGCAATTTCACCTAAAGCTACTAAATCAAGCATTTCCGTTGGTAGATCGGAACGATCACTAATCGCCTGCCCATCCGTCAGTAAAGCTTGTGCGACCTTGAAGGCCATGCCTACACCTGATAAATCATGAAATGGATAGTGACCTTCGGGGTGCCTTGGATGTATTACTGCGTAAGCTTCAGGTAATGTAGGTGCCATTTCATGATGATCAGTAATAATCACATCAACACCCTGACTCATGGCATAAGCAACGGCTTCATGCCCGCTCATACCATTGTCGACTGTCACAATCACTTGCGCACCGTCAGCAATCAACCGCTTATAAACATCAATGTTGGGGCCATAACCGTCAGTGAAGCGATTGGGAATATAAGCTGTGACATCGGCGCCTAATACTTCAAGCGCTTCCACCATAACTGCTGTGCTTGTGACCCCATCTAAATCATAATCACCATAAACAACAATCTTTTCACCACCAAATGCTGCCTCAGTTAAGCGTTCAAAAGCTTTATCCATGTCATGTAGTGCCATAGGATCATGAAGCTGTTCAATACTTGGTTGTAAATACTGAAACGCCGTCTCTGGTGTTGTGTAACCTTTTTGTGCGACAATCGTCGCAGTTAAATGATCAATATTTAATTGTGTTGTCAGTTGCTTAACGGATTTTTCAGATGGTTGTGGTAGTATATGCCAATTTTTTTGACTCATTGGAACCTTCTTTATTTCTTTTTTGTGCCCTTTTCTGATACTTTTCTGAGTGGAATATCCACAATATCAAGATCTCTAGCTACCATGGTATTTGGGAAAATACGGCGGACATCGGAAATCAGTGACTTGACCATAGGCCCAATGTAACGTGCAGATAAATGAGTTAAAATTAATTTATCCACATGTGCGCGTCGTGCAACATTTGCAGCATTGACACTGGTCGAATGCGCATGCGCCTTAGCCATTTTCGCTTCTTCTTCACTCGCACCATAAGTACTTTCGTGTACTAAAACATCTGCCTGATAAGCTAATGTGGCAATGTTATCGTTAGGTCGCGTGTCAAGAATGAATGTAACTACTCGACCTTTTTGCGCCTCACCAATGAAGTCAGCGCCATCCAACGTCCGTCCATCTGACAATGTCACGCGCTTTCCTGCCTTTAGTTGCCCAAAAACAGGTCCAGATGGGACATTCAAGTCACGTAGTTTCTCAACTAACAACTCTCCTGGATGATCTTTTTCTTCAACGCGAAATCCCCAAGAAGTAATACGATGTCGCATTTTTGCAGCAATAACTTTAAAGGTACTATCTTCAAAAATGACACCTTCTTGTATTTCAACATAGACGACCGGATAAGACAGTCTTGTCTCAGATACACGTAATGATGTTTCAACAAACTCTTCAACACCTTTTGGTCCATATATAGTTAGTGGTTCATTTTTATTAGCACCTTGAAATGATCGTGAGCTCAAAAAACCTGGTAAGCCAAAAATGTGATCACCATGTAAGTGTGATATAAAAATTTTTTCAACCTTACGGGGTCGCAAAGTTGTTTTTAAAATTTGATGTTGTGTTGCTTCACCGACATCAAATAACCATACCGCATTACGCTCATCTAGTAAGCGTAGAGCGATACTGGTAACATTTCTAAATTTTGATGGTTGACCAGAACCAGTACCTAAGAATTCAAGTTGCATGTTATTTAAAGCATTTAGCTAAAATCCGGCTTGTTAATAGCCAGGATAGTAAATACATTTCTCCTCATGAATTCGACAACAATTTGTTGCCCATAACTTAACTATTTTACCATATTACAACACATGATATAGTCACAATCCCAATACAAATTAAAAAAACAGCTCACGCTGCTTATTTTTTTGTCCAATTTGCTTGCTTAAACGCTAAGCGTTGTTCCATCTCTAAGGCTTCACGCGTAGGTTCTTTCTTGTAAAAATCTTGATGGTATTCTTCCGCCTCATAAAACGGCTTAACTGCTTCAATTGTGGTCACGATTGGTTGATTAAACCGACCTGAAGCCACCAGATTAGTCTTTGATTTTTTCGCAATCTGACGTTGTTCCTCATCAGCTACAAAAATAACAGGCCGATAGTTATCACCACGATCTTGGAATTGACCCATGGCATCAGTGGGATCAGTCTGTTCCCAATAAATCTCGACAAGATCTGCATAACTAAGCACCTCAGGATCAAACCAAATCTTAACTGCTTCGGTATGTCCAGTAGTATGTGAACTGACTGTTTCATATGTTGGGTTCTCTGTATGCCCACCAGTGTAGCCAGAACGCACTTTCACAATGCCTGGCAAGCTATCAAATGGTGCCACCATGCACCAGAAACAGCCACCAGCAAACACCGCAGTTTCAATTCTTTTTGTCATTATTTTCCTCCAAGGAAAAACACCTTATTTCACTTATTTTACTATAGTGAATATTAAATTTCAAAAGTCTCTTGTTGTTTAGCCAGCTTCACGCGTTCAATATCCTCTTTGGCATGTATCATGCGTGTGACCAAAGTATTGAACGGTGTTGGTACATTCTCTTGACGTCCTACTTTAGCAAAATAACCGTTCAAGAAATCAATCTCCGTATATTTACCGTTTTTAATATCTTGATACATTGATGGATAATGGTTACCGGCATTTTCAGGACGTATGAGTTTGATTAGGTCGGCAATAATGGCGTTAATATCAACTTTAATACCACGTGTCGCACCTACCTCTCGAATCTCTTCGAGAATGTTTAAAGCCATGTCCATGGCATTACTAGCAGTACCAAACTCAGCAAGACTTGCATTTAGTAACACCGACAATGGGTTGAGCACTGAATTAATGCCTGCTTTATGCCAAATAGCAGTTAACACGTCATTTGTTGTTGCCACATTTAAGTGAGCTTCGTTCATCGCATCTACAATAGGCGTGATATCAGATTCACCAATCGCTTGTAGTTTAATCGAACCACTACCTGTTGTGTGAATTTCACCGGGCTTGACTAATGTAGATGTCCACAACGTCACACCGGCCAAAATTTGGTCACGTGCCACATGCTGTGCCATGATTTCAATATTACCTAATCCATTTGAAAGTACAAGTAGTTTTGTTTTTGGTGTGATGATTGGTTGAATGTCAGTTAACATACGATTTAACTGTGGCGTTTTAGTGAGTAAAATAATTAAATCAAATTCACCGTCGACCTCTTTTGGTGTCATAACAGGCAGATAATATTTTTTGGGTGCATTGTCCTCATGAACAACTGTCAAACCATCTGTATTAATAGCTGCAATGTGTGCTGCCCAACCATCAATACCGATCACCTCATGCCCTGCACTTTGTAACTTGACACCCAAACGTGCACCTAGTGCCCCGAAACCTGCAATTGCTATTTTCATAGTTAATACGTTACGTACCGTAAGGTACGTCTCCTCCATAGTCCTTTTTTCTAGCTTATCATATTTTTATAAAGGTGTTTAAACACTGACCATTATTATTTTTTAGTGTCAAAAGCAGAATGAGTCAGCTTTAATGCTTTAATATTTTCATTGCCAAAGGCTGGCATAATAGTTGAAAAATAATAGTGGTTATTATCTGACGTTTTGGACTTTTGATTTGGGTCACCAATTAAGAAAACGATTGCAGTATTTTTTGCAAAATACCGACACATTGTGTTGACATTTTTGACAGATAATTTCTGTGCTTCATCAACAAAAATATAGTCGAATGCTTGTAGTTTTGCTGCTTTCAATTTTTTAATGAACTGCCGGATCGGTAAAATTTGCCAACCTTGGTGACGTCTTAAACCTTCCTGAGTCGCATTCAGCTTGCCAACGTGTACAAGTAACGTAGCATTAACCTTTCTAACTTGCTTAAAAGTATCATACAGCATTAATGGTTTCCCAATACCCGCTGGTGTCCTCACCGCATAAATACCGCTGTTTTGCGTGGCTAACATCTCATCTTGCAGTAATCTTTGATGATGTGTCAGCGTGTAGTTTCCTTTTAGAAATTCAAATGTTTGCTGAAATGGTGACACAAGATACGATTTGGCATTAAAAAGCTGATCTAAATCTCCTAAATCAACACTTTTAAAAGCTATCATACGCTTGTAAAACTCTGAATTCAAAAAACTAGCCATCGACAACATGCTAAAAGATGTTAATTCATTTTGATGATTCAATGTATACAATCTATCTGAATCAGAATTATAAGTAAATAATTTAACCGATGTTGCAACAGCAGCTAAGTAATATTTATTGTTAATCAGTTGCTTTTTCACTTTTTCTTCTGCATAGTTGACATCACTTTTTAATTCAATATTAATAATATGATGTGATTTATCAAAAAGCAGTAAGTCAAATTCCTTACTAATTTCCGGCATACTATAACCGATATAAACGTGATTTAAATCAACTTGCTCACCTGAAAAATAACTGACTAATCTGATAATACCCTGTAATTCTTGCTCACGGAGAGATAAAATACCACGACTAATCAGATATTGTCTAATTGCCACTTGATCGACATTATCGGCAATTGTACGTAAATTGGCTGTCTTTAACATCGCACCTTTCATTTCCGTGACTGTAGCTCAACTTCTTATTTTCAATATTCTACTGACTATTATACGCCCGATACTATATTTGAGTTATTATTTTCTCTGTAAGCACTCATGGCTTAAAAAAGATAACGACCAATATAGTCGCTATCTTCTATTTATTCATCATATTTTTGCATTTCAAAAAAGATTTTGATAAGCTTCATAAATTTCATTTTTGGCATTAAAATGACCATCAATTTTTTTATCGTTTAACTTCTGTAGTAAGTTTTTTCCCACTGCATCGGAAAATGTACTAATATTCTGAGAAGCGCCACCTAAAATAACTGGTATCCCTTTATAGTTATCATCGATAAATCGTACAATATCTGGTGAAGCGCCTTGATAAAATCTGATTTGATCATTCTTTTTAATTTCTTTTGCTGGATTGTGTCCATGAACGGCAACAGCTTTATTACCGACAGATACATGATTACTTTTACCAATACGGAATTCACTGCCAAGATAACTCTGTAATGTCAAGTCGCCAAATTCTTCGGTGATGTCTTCGATACCACGATCATCGACGAAAAAGACAGTAATAGATTCATAATCAACATCCAAAACTAAACTAGTTGGGAACTTAACACTTAAAGCTTCTAACCGTTCAAGTTGTGGCGTGCTACCCACAGTAACTTCATCATTATCAATTTCAAGATGTGGACTAGTATAAACAAGTACATCCTCACCTATAACGAAAATAGCTGAAGTCACTTGTCTCAATTCAGTCAATCGGTACTTTGCCATGGCATCTTCAAATGATTGCTCATTGACGTCAGGACTAATTTTTTTCTGAATTTGATTCCAACGTGACTTGTTTTCAGCAAAATTGTCACTAGATCTGAAATAGATACTGACAGTCCGTTCAATGTGCTTACTCTTTTGAGTAACGTTCTTCATGAATTCTTCTAAATAGACACTTTTCATAAGTTCCTCCATTGTTCTTACTGTTTTGGCTTTCATTACATCTATAATTATATCACAATTTTATTGAAAACGCTTTCATATCTTTCATTTTAGTTCCTTTTGAGAAAAATAAAAAAAATCTCCTAAAAGATTTTTTAACTTGATTATACTGTATTGATAAACATTTAGTTACATTGTGGCTGCACTAGCATATTGAATTTAAGGATATAGGTTCCGAATCCTTCAAAAACATCCCCAAAGCCTCACGCCAATTCAAAATTTCAAATCCTGTCGCCTTGGCTTTATCAAGGCTCATCACCGAATGCTTGGGCCGATAGGCTTTTTGCGGGAATTCTGCACTAGTCACTGGAGCCACTTCAACATCCGTATCTTTTAAAATCTCACGTGCAAAGTCAAACCATGTGGCCGTACCACCATTAGACAAGTGATAAGTACCATAAGCCGCTTCTACATTAACCAAATGCAGCATAAATTCAGCTAAAGTTCGCGCCCAAGTTGGTCGCCCTAATTGATCATTGACAACTGTCAGTTTTGGATGTGTAGCTGCCAAACGTTGCATCGTGTAAACAAAATTGTTGCCAAATTCACCAAATACCCAACTCGTACGTACAATATACGCATTGGCATGACTTTCAGTAACAGCTAATTCGCCAGCTAACTTCGCACGCCCATAGGCATTCTTAGGATTCACAGGGTCAGTTTCAAGATAGTCTTCACCATTGGTGCCATCAAATACATAGTCCGTTGATACTGCCACTAGCTTGGCATCATGTAATTCAGCGGCATCAGCGATATTTTTGGTCCCATTGACATTAACTTGCCAATTTAACTCATGACCTTCGTCTTCTGCCAAATCAACCTTAGTGTACGCAGCAGCATGTAAAACAACATCTGGTTGAACTTTTTTAAACGCTGCCAAAACGGCCTCACGGTCTGTGATGTCTAATTGCTTTGAATCAAAGGCCACAAAATCTAGCTCACGTTCACGCAGTAATTTTTGTAATTCTTGACCGAGCTGTCCATTAGCACCAGTAATTAAATATTTCATATCTCTCTCCTAAAAAAGCCAGCTTACGCTGACTATTATTATTGATTATTTTGTGCGTATTTCGCTTCAACTTCATCTTTTTCGGCTTGCCACCATGATTGGTGATCTTTATACCACTGAATTGTATCAGCCAAGCCAGACTCAAAATCTGTGTACTTTGGCGCCCAACCTAATTCTTCACGAATCTTTGTGGCATCAATAGCATAACGTAAATCATGACCTGAACGATCTTGAACAAACTCAAAATCATCTTCAGACTTACCCATATCCTTCAAAATGGCATGTAGTACAGAAATATTATCTTTTTCGCCATCGGCACCAACTAAATAAGTTTCGCCAATTTTTCCTTTTGTCAAAATTGCCCAGACAGCGGTCGCATGGTCATAAGTGTGAATCCAATCACGTACATTTTTACCTGCGCCATATAGCTTTGGTTTGATCCCAGAAATAATATTTGTCACTTGTCGTGGAATGAATTTTTCAATGTGTTGGTAAGGACCATAATTATTTGATGTGTTAGAAATTGTTGCTTGCAACCCAAATGATCGTACCCAAGCACGAACCAATAAATCAGAGCCTGCTTTAGTTGATGAATAAGGGCTTGAAGGACGATATTGTGATTCCGGCGTGAACTTTTCGCCCGCACCTTCACCATGTCCTGGTAAATCTTCACGTAATGGTAAATCACCATAAACTTCATCAGTCGATACATGATGGAAACGCTTATTGTACTTACGTGCAGCTTCAATTAATGTGTAAGTGCCAATAATATTCGTTTGAACAAATGGTGACGGATCTTTCAATGAGTTATCATTATGGCTTTCAGCAGCATAATGAATCACAGCATCTGTTTCGGCAACTAACTTATCAACTAATGGTGCATCAGCAATATCGCCAACCACTAACTTCACACGATCCTCAGGTAAACCAGCTAGATTCTCCTTATTACCCGCATAAGTTAACTTGTCTAATACAGTAACAAAAACATCAGGATGTTCTTCAACAATATAACGTACAAAATTAGCACCAATAAAACCAGCACCACCAGTTACTAAGATATTCTTATATTCAGTCATAGCTGTTCTCCTATTCCAATTGTTCTTTCTTTAAGGGTACAACGTCTTTAAGCAACGGATGGTTTTTGTCTGCTTGACTGACTTCCGCATTTTCGACATCTTCCCATGTAATACCTAAAGCAGGATCAGCGTAATTGACAAAAGCGTACTTTGGCTTGAGTTCTAATGCCCAGTAATCATTTACCAAATATGAATAGGAAACTGTTTCACTCAATACTTGAAAACCATTAGCTACACCACGTGGAATATAGATACCCTTACTAGCATCAATAAGGGTCTGGTACACATGACCGAACGAATTACCTTCACGTAAATCAACCCAAGAACCTAGCACACGACCATTATCAGCAACAGAAATATATTTATCCCATGGCTCTGCATGTAATCCACGTAAAACACCTTGGCGCGATAATGACACATTGTTTTGTAAGCTATCATCTTTAAAGAACGATTCTGGAAAGCCTAATGGTAACATCTTTTCCTTTTGGAAATTTTCCTTAAACCAGCCACGATTATCGCCGTGCACGGAGATATCAAATTCAATCATCCCAGGAATAGCAGTAATTTGACGTGCAGCTAGTTCTTTTTCAAAAAAATCTTCAGTCATATTATCTTCTCCCTTAGCCTTCTTCAGCAACAATTCGCAGTAAGTATTGACCGTAATCATTCTTTTTTAATGGTTGGGCTAGTTTTTCTAATTGAGTCATGTCAATATAACCCATGCGATATGCAATTTCCTCAAGAGAAGCAACTTTAAGATTTTGCTGTTTCTGAATCGTTGCAATAAAAGATGATGCTTCTAGCAATGAGTCATGTGTTCCTGTATCAAGCCAAGCATAACCGCGTCCCATTACCTGCACATCTAAATCACCACGATCCAAATAGGCTTGGTTAATATCAGAAATTTCAATTTCACCACGTGCGGATGGCTTAACGTTGGCCGCAATTTCTACAACATCATTATCATAGAAATATAAACCAGTGACAGCATAATTCGATTGTGGCTTTGTTGGCTTTTCAACAATCGATAATGCTTTACCTTCATTATCAAATCCGATCACGCCAAAGCGTTCAGGATCTTTAACTTGATAACCAAAAACTGTGGCACCAGCAGTTTTTTCTGCAGCTTTTTGTAGCTTTTCAGATAAGCCTGCACCATAAAATACGTTATCACCTAATACCAAAGCAACTGTATCATTACCAATGAAGGCAGCACCAACAATAAATGCATCAGCCAACCCTCGTGGTTCCTCTTGAACAGCATATTCAATAGTTAATCCAAGTTCATGACCATCACCTAGTAGTTCTTCAAACTGTCCAACATACTCAGGTGTAGAAATGAGCAAAATATCTTTAATACCAGCTAACATCAATACTGACAAGGGATAGTAAATCATTGGCTTATCATAGATTGGCACAAGTTGCTTACTTGTCGCCTTAGTAATTGGATAAAGTCTCGTACCGGAACCCCCAGCGAGGATAATGCCTTTCATCTTGTCTCCTTAAATTTATACAACATATTTTTTCATAACACAAATCAGGTTAGTATACTAATTTTTCATCATCTTCACCTTTTAAAAATCAATAGAAACTGATCATATAGTGGTCGTTAATTGAACTATCTCTGGGTATTCATATGTTGATTAACAACACGTCCTAACCCAGCAACCACTTTTCCTGTTGAAGCACCCCCTTCGAAGGTTATTCTATAATCGTGAACGCTTCAGAGCAGTTGGTGAAACAGTCTCAAAGATCATCATAAATGTTTATATTTCTAACTATCACTAAACTGTTACACAAGACTGATTTAACAGTTTACCGTATTAGAAAAATCAAATCTGATAAAACACAGGATTAATTCTCAACTATATATTGGTTGCTTCATCCCTAATTCAAATTGATGGTTTCTAAAAGAATTTCAATTCATTCAAGATATTTAAAATTTTAAAAATGCAATAATTTTTAATACCAATTAATATCAATGCTAATATTGACTCCCAAATCATTCACTATCATAAATCAATTCCATCACCATTGTGACTAGATAAAATTATGTAAGAAAACATTTCTATGAACCGGCACTATTTGTGTTTATTTTATATAATTTAAGTAATCACTGAATTAAAAAAGCGAAATATAGTTTACATTGATGACATCTATCATTAATAATATTAAGTATTCAAGATAACGAATTTATTCTAAGAAATATCCTCTGATCCAAAAATTTTTGATCCAAAAATAAAATAAATATCACCAAGGCACATTTTCAAATGATAATTCTTATTGTATTTTAGAAAAGATCTAAAAAATAAAAAGAAACTGTGTTCAACAAGATATTTTTTTCTCAAAGTCAAAAAATTATATTTGGTAGAAACAATACTAAAATATTTATTGTTTCTATTTTGAATACATTCACTTAAAAAGCTGAGATTAAAATCAATATATTGCTTTTTTTTGATAAGAGCAGTGTGATGAACATTAACTGGGTTTAGTATCATTTCTCTTACAGAATATTTTCGCGAAAAATCAGCACTAGTATGATGTACTCGCCAGTAAATCAAAGATTGATTAAGTAAATAAGCACCACCATTTAGTAATGCTGTGTTCCATAAAACAAAGTCATGTGGCTGGTTTTTGGACCAATAACTATCTGCATCTGATACAAGTGTCTTTCTGATTACAAAGCTGCACCCTGGACGGGTAACTTTCAAAAAATTATCAACAAATGCCAATTTATCAATTCTGATATCATTATTACTATCACTGCCCTCATTCAACAATAAATTAATATTGTTTTTATAAAACGGAGTAAAAGCACTGGCTAATAACTGTATCTCCTGATTCTTAAACATTATAGACCTAAGTAGGTTAATTTTATTTATATTCCAAATATCATCCTGGTCACTTAAAAATATAAAATCATAATGCGCCTCATGCAATAAATTCCAAAATGTTTGTTTCCATCCTAAGTTTTTAGTATTTTGTTCCACTGACCAAGTTGTAAGACTATTGGTTAAAATATATTTCTGTATGATCCCAAGAGTTTTATCAGTTGAACAATCATCGCAAATAATCACTTCATCAATTGAATAATTCTGCATTCTCAGTGATTCTAGCTGATTAAATATATACTTCTCACCATTATAAGTGGCCATAACTACGGAAACTTTGCCAATGCTCATACTTTTTCCTCCTCAGCCAATAAGAATAGATAAAATCTAAATAGATTTACCTTACCATGCTCAATATTGAAGTCAGTATTTTGCATCTGTAGATTATCATTCATTCTATCTCTAGATACCATTCTCAATTTTTCAATTTCATAAAACCACTCTTGATTAGTTGCTTGCAAAGATAGTAATTTAGTGCTTTTCAAAATTTCAACACTAGGATCTACCTTGTTACTCAAAACCATTGAAAGTCCATTTGCTTGCCCTTCAATCGCTGCAATAGGTCCTCCTTCGTATAGAGACGGAAGAATCATAATATCCATGACCGAATAGTATTTTTCTACATTATTTGTTTCTCCTAAAAAAATAATATAATTTGATAAATTCATAACTTTTGCAGCATGTTTTAATTCTTGCTCTAATTCACCACCACCGATTAATAATAATTTAGCATTTTCATGATGCTTTTTGATCTCTTGAAAAATACTAAACAGCCTGATGTGATTCTTAGCTCGAGTTAATCTTCCAACATGTCCAATAACAAAAGTATCTGTTAGTTTTAACATTGCTCTGTATTTTTGTCTATCAATATGATTGAATCTATATTCAATCATATTGATAGCATTGGGAATAACATTAAAAGATAGATTTCCATAGACAAAGTTACCAGCATTGGTACTACATGCAACACGTTGAGTTGCATTAACTTTTATTAGGTACTTCATAAAACGCAGAATTAATTTTGGCATATTTACATCTGTGTTACTACTGTGAATATGTGCGATACGAACCTTAGAACCTGAAAATCTAGCAGCTATTAACGGGAAAAAATTTGCTAAATCTTGGTGACACTCTACAATATCTGGATTAATCTTTTTGATTAATTTAATGCTATCAATTAAATTTTTAATAGGATGTTTTCTTTTATTAGCAAGCCTAATGCATATACATCCTGCATTTTCTAATTTAACTAATGATTTGGCATGTGCTTCATGTTGATAAGCTACATAGACAACGAATCCGTTTTCTATTAAGTAAGGTGAGTAATTAATTAAAAATTGTTCTACCCCTCCTGACTTTATTCCTGATATAAAATGTAATATAACTTTGTTTTTATTTTGTTTCATGTCGTCATCACCTTTTTAAATACAAAAAGAGTTATTGATGAATTTAATTTCTTAATGAATTAGTATAAAGCATTGCCAATATTATAAGAAATAGCCATTCATAACTAATAATAGAAAAAGTAAAAATAATCAGTAATATAATAGGGAATGCAATAGAGAAAATTCCTATTTGCTTGTATTGCCGCACTGAAAAAGCAACAAACGGATATATATATATGATTGTGAGAAATATTCCTCCCAAAGCAAATACTTGAAATAATCCACTACTAAACCCAATTTCAATTGGTGACTTAAACTGTATCCTAAATGAATTCATATTATTTATTAAGCTTTGAAAATTACCAATACCATTTCCAACAAAAGGATGTGATTTCCAAGTTAGAAAAGCTGCATGGATATCATCCATTCTAATACCAAACGATTCTCCACCCTTAGTTTTTTGTTCTAATATGAAAGCAACAAAAATCAATAATATAATACTAACAAACGGTAGCAAAATTTTTTTGAATGTGTTTACAGATGGTCGCTTACCATCCTTTAAATATTTAAAAAACAATGTCAATCCTATAACAACAAGTGAGGTACTCGTAACCGTGGTAAGCATAGTAAGTATGATTAGGAAACTACTTTTAATACTTTTATTGAATAAAAAAATTCTTGAAATCAAACTAATTGATAATATGAAAGCATACATTGGACCTTCGGTAAAAAAAGCTGTATTTCGAATGATAGAAAGACCATAAAAATTCACAGGCTGCGTTTCAAAATATATGCCATAAAAAGACGGTATTAATCTCCTTGGTCCCCAATCAATAACAATCGTCCCCGTTGGTAATGATATATGTAATATAGAAAATAATATCCAAAAGATAAGAGATATTATGGCTACTACATTAATAAACTTATCTATCTTTAACATCAATGCCCATGGATTCCCAACTGTGCGACAAAACTGAAAATAAAACACCAATCCCGGTAACAAAGAAAATTGTAAAACAAAAA
Source organism: Leuconostoc carnosum (assembly GCF_014207505.1). Classification (GTDB taxonomy): domain Bacteria; phylum Bacillota; class Bacilli; order Lactobacillales; family Lactobacillaceae; genus Leuconostoc; species Leuconostoc carnosum. Next base: position 160,332 of record NZ_JACHGL010000002.1, on the reverse strand, counting down.
AATTTCCCATAGGATAATTTAAGTTATTCAAAAGAGTGAATGGAATTAAAAAAAATATAAAATAACTAAACCACAAAACAAGCCATTTATAAGTCAATTTATGTTCAACAGACAGTAAATAAAATGATATACAGGATAATAAAATAATTAGTAAAAAAACACCGATATTAATAGCTGATTTAATAATTTCATCACCGTGAACATAAATACTGGCACATCCTATTATTAAAAATATAGAAAGTAAGCTTTCTACTATTCTTAATGGTAAATACTTCATTTTTTCACCTCAAACTATCCAATTGATATACTCATGGTAGAAATTGTTTATTTTTTCCTTTGATACCCCTTATACCATCTTTATAAGCATTATAGTAAATGAACATCATTTTTTTGATGAATGGATGATAGTACCTAAATTTAATAAATAAGGAACAAATATCTTTTGTATAAAAAAAAGGAATCAATATTTTATAGTACACTGGATTTTTTGAATGCTTCTTATTCATTAATATCGTATTACGTTTTCCATAATACATTTTCCAACTTGGTTCAAATCGACTATTTTCATTATTAATAGTATCATGAAAAACACTGGCATTGCACACGTTTAAAATTTGTGTATATTGTCTAACCCTAAGCGAATACTCTGTATCATCACACCAAATAAAATAATCTTTTTCTGGCAAACCTGCTTTGCTAATAATTTTTTTGTTAATAACGACACCAACAAAAGAAAAAATATCTATCAAAAAATCATTACTGTATTCCTCTGCTTCGACATTTTGTTGCTTTAACGACAAAAAATCAATAATACGTCTGCGATGCGCTAATTGTAAATCTTCATTCGGGTACAATACCTTACCAGTAAAGCAACAAATACGCCCATTTGCTTTACTCTTTAACGAAATATTCTCAAAGAAATGCACATCATAGTTAATATCGTCATCTCCTAGGGCGATCCAATCAATATTTTCTAATTGCATAGCTTCTTTAATACCTTCGTAGAAGCCCCGAGATCCACCAAAATTATCATCAAGTCGTTTATAAATCAGCATCTCTCTCATATCTGAATTTAACAGCGATTCAAGATATGTTTTAGTGCCATCATTTGAACAATTATCTATGATAATAATTTTCTCTGGAAGTATTTTTTGTTCTATCAAACTTTGAATCTCTTTTTTTAATTTACTAACCCGATTATAAGTTACTATCACTGTAGCATATCTAAACATTCATCTCATCTCCAAAATCAAGTTCACTTTTTATATTTGTTCATACCTTCAGAATAAATTTTGTTATATTCTTCACCCATAAGATGCATGTTATATTTACTAAGTATAGTTTCATGGGCTTTCTGACCTAGCAATTTTTGATTGGAAGAAATCGCAGTAATATAGTCTGTAATATTATTGCATATAAAACCATTATACTTGTCCTCAATAACATCTTTATTACCAATCACATTACTAACTACACACGTTTTTTTTAAGTACATAGCCTCTAGTAACGATATGGGTAATCCCTCCCATTTAGAAGTTAGCAGAAAAACATCTGCTTTGCTCGCAGTAACCAATGCATCTTCTCTACTTAACCAGCCTTTTATTTCAATATTTTCAGCTGTTAACATGTCTCTTAGCTCACCATCACCGATCCAAAGGAACTTAATATTAGGCATAGCTTCTGCTATTTGATTAAATAAATATGGATTTTTTTGCTCAGTTATCCTACCCAATGTAAATACTTGACGTGTAATACTTTTCTTTGTATTCAAAGATGTTTTCGCTAAAATACTTTCTATTTCACTAATATTAATACCATTATTAACAACCCTTGCATTATGCGTCATCTTCAAAGTTTCTTCATGCTCCCCCAAACTACAGGAAATAGTTGTACATCTTAATTTAGATAAATTCAATTCAACCAACATATAAAACTTGTTTTTTAGATAATTACCATTCATTAAAAAACTATAGCCATGTGGTGTGTAAAATAGAGGTATTTTCCTATTGTTAAAAATTATCCTACCTATGGCACCGGCCTTTGATGAGTGTAAGTGAATAATATCTGGATTAATTTTATTCACAATTTTGCGTAACTCAATTGCACTTTTTAAATCTGAAACAAAATTTATTTCTCTTTTGAAATCATGAACTTCAATAAGCTGTATATTTTGGTTAAAAAAACTTTTAAAATTAGTAGGTGTTTGTGGACGAGTGCTGTATGCGATATAAATATCATACTTAAAACTCAATTCATTGGACAAATTATAAATATACGTAAAGACACCACCGCCCATTGCTTCTACAATAAATAATAATTTCTTTTTGATAATAATTTTGCTCCTATATGTTTTACAATACGTAGATGACCAGATATTAAACTGTACCTGACACCCTTTACTGTTAATAACCTCATGAATACTGTATATTTCTTAAAATTTATGTTTCCTAAAATGATTCAATTCCATAACAATATCTGTTCTAAACAAAATATTACTCATAACATAAGTAAATATACCTATCACTACGTCGCATAATATAATGATCCACTTACTTTCAAGTTCAAGATGATGATTTATAAATATTATTGCGAGTGCCATAATTAAGGCACATATAAAATATTTCCATACGCCAGAAAAAAGCTTTAGAAAATTAAAAGCGTTGCGTAATAAATACATCTGAACTATTACCACAACTAATTCAGCAACTACGGTTGCAACCATAGCACCCAGAGCACCAAATCTCATTATTAAAAATGGATTAAGGGCAATATTGACTATAGCTCCAGTGGTAATTGATATTGTGAAATCACGTGTACGTCTCGTTGGAACTAAAAATTGCATCCCCAAAACATTGCTGATTGCAATTAAAACTAAAGTTATAGATTCTACTCTTATTAGAACAACGACACTTTCATATCCAGGCCCAAAAAACCATGGAACAAAATATGAGGAGATACCTATAATTCCCAGCATCAATGGAAAACTTAATGCTAAAGAAAAATTCATAGACTTATAAACATACTTTTTGATTTCTCTAAATTTTTTTTCAGAGTATAAACTAGAAACTCTCGGCATTAAAACAGTACCTAACGAGGTTATAATGGCAACAACTATTTTAATAATCGAATCTGATTGTTGGTAAAAGCCTGCCGAAATTACTGAATCTAACTGACCAATCATTACTTTATTCAATAACAAATAGACATTAGCCGCTATATTAGGTAAGAATAAAGCCAGAGCAGGTAATAGCGGTATAAAAAAATAACTATTGAATATTTTTGAATATACTGGCTTTTGTATCTGATCTTTTAAGCCAAAAACCATAGATACGTTGGCAATTAGGTTTCCTATGTTTATAAAAATAATATATAATACTAAATCATTTACATTTTTAACATATATAAATACGAGCCCCACTGTCACTAGTTTTAATAACGTATTCCGTATGACAATAGTTTTAAATTGCTCCATTCCCGCAAAGTACCAAGAAACATCGAGCATTGTTGTTAGAAACAATATAGATTGCGCATAGTAATAGATGTTATAATGATGATCAATTGTGGGAATGAATAGCATGAACAAAACCCACGCTATTACTACTGTTACACATTTCAAAAGAAATACATTCCAGAAGATAGCAGATCTATCTTTGATGTTATCCTGTACAGTTGCTATCTCTCTTGCGCCATAAATCGATAAGCCTAACGAGCCAAACAAGGTAAAAAACATCACAATGGAATAAGTATAACTATTAATTCCTATTCCTCGTGGTCCTAAAACTCTTGAAATATACGGCATAGTAATAAATGGCAAAAATAAAACTAATAATTGATAAGCTGAATTGTACAAAAAGTTTCTTAATAATTTCATGACTTTGTATTTAACCACTCTGATTTTAAATTATAATCAGCACGCCCCATTTTTTTTTATACTAATCACGGTATACATAGTCTTAAATATAATAGTTAGGTCTAACCACATATTACGTCTTTGAATATATTCAAGATCTAATTCAACCATTTGATCAAAAGATAAGTTGTTCCGCCCACTAATCTGCCATAATCCCGACAAGCCTGGACGAACCAATAAACGTTGCTTCTGATAGTCATTATATTTTAACACTTCTTCTACCAAAGGCGGACGCGGACCGACCAAACTCATATCTCCTAACAGCACATTAACTAGCTGCGGTAATTCATCTAACGAATGTTTTCTAATGAACTTCCCAACATGTGTTATTCGAGGATCATTTTTTATTTTAAACATAGCGCCTTTAACTTCATTTTGTTCTAATATACCTAACTTTAGTTTTTCTGCATCTAGGCACATAGATCTAAATTTATAGATATAAAAATTAGCCCCATTATGTCCAACTCGCTCCTGCTTAAACAGAACTGGGCCACCATCCTCAAATTTAATAAAAATAGCAATAATTATACACAATGGAAAAAGCAATATAATACCACTAACACTACCGATATAATCTACTATTCTCTTTAAAATAAGGTAAGATTGCTTTCTACGAACTATTATTTGAACATTACGTATATTTGTAGAATCAGTTTTATGTTTTAATTTCATTTTACCATCTCAACTATTCTAAACCATAAACTAATAACCATAGCCATAATGACTGTGATCTGAATTTCTATTATTTCGATCATTATATATAAATCCAATAACTGGTGCTTTTGCAATTTTCAAAATTTCTGAAGTACGTTGTAAATCATTTTTAGTCGTTTTACCTCCATCAATAGTTAGGACGACACCATCCATTTTATCTAGTAAAACTTGAGCATCTGTAACTATAAGAAATGGTGGTACATCAAAAAGAATAATATCATACTGTAATTTCAAGGTTTGAATTAATTCGGTCATACGACTAGATCCTAATAATTCTGATGGATTAGGTGGTATCGGTCTTGAAATAATAGTATCCAAGTTTTTTATACTAGTATGTTGAATCGTTTTGTCAATAGCGCTACCTACATCAACTAAATAATTTGTTAATCCATAATTATTAGTAATGCCAAAAGTAGTGGCCACAGTTGGTCGTCGTAAATCAGCATTCACAATTAAAACTTTTTTCCCTTGTTGTGCATAAACAACACCTAAATTTGCGGTAATAGTAGATTTTCCTTCGGAAGGTAATGCCGAAGAAATCAATAAAGTAGTTACTTTTCCTTTTGTTACTGATGCAAAATCAATATTTGTTCGTATTGTTCGAAATTGCTCTGTTACAGGATTTTTAGGCTCTATTTCAGCAATTAGACGTGCTCCCTTTAACATCGTTTCATTTGAAAGGTTATCATGCCTAATACTTTTTTTTCTTAAAAATTTCATAATATTATCTCCTATTAACGCTTAGTATTACGGTTAAGACGTGAACGTGACTTCTTTTCTTTTTTGCTAGAAACAATATCGACATAATAGGCTGGCTTAATATAGCCAATTGTACCTAAGTTCGTAATTTCTAATAAATCTGAAACATCTTCCGGTGACCTAACAGCAGTATCAGACAATTCCTTTACCAACAAAATCAATGAAATGATACTAATAAATATAACAGTACTAATTAATGTATATAATTTTTTATTAGGACCTACAGGTTGCTTTGGAATTTTAGCTACATCAATAATTGAGACATTATTAACCTTCATAAAATCACTGATTTTTCTTTTGAATGAATCAGATACCATGTTGGCAACTCTGGCTGCCTCCCTTGGATCATCAGATTTTACGTTAATAGAAAATACTTGAGAACTTTGTTCATTGGAGATACTAACCATTTTTTTTAATTGATCAATTGTTAAATCGTACTTTTTTTGATCGGATGAGTTTGGATTCCTTAAACTTTTTGAGACATCTCCCATCACATTGCTTGAAATCACCAAGTTTTTATAGGTATTAATAATCTGCACATCAGCTTGTTGATCTGATAAGTTAGCAGCTGCTTGCGTATTATCTGTCGAACGATTAACCAACATGCTTGTTGAAGCACTATATGTTGGTGTAATGATGAAACGCGCCACACCATAGCCAATAGCGGCCCCAATAATTGCCATGAAGACAATTGCGAAAAAATGCTTACGGATAATATCCCATAGCTGACGTAACTCAATCACGTTATTCATTATTTTTTAAATCCTTTATTTAGTTTAGAAACCGTTAAAAAAACGACGCTTAACAATTGGTTCTGGTATCATCGCTTCGACATCGTTACCGTCCAGAATTGCTGCAGCATTTGTTTCAAATAATTTTTTATAAGGTGTTCCTAGGTCTTTTTCTAACTTATCAAGTGCCTCACGCATTTCATAATTACGATTGGGCAAGTCATGTGCATCAGATACAAAGACATGACCCAGGTTATGTACCACGATAGATTCTGAAAATTTTTGGACTTTTTTACCAAAATTGCCTACATACGAACTGGCAGTAACTTGAGCAACAGCACCCTTCTCAATTAACTGATATAAAATATCTGGATCTGCCATGATTTTTGTATTACGTTCTGGATGAGCAATTTGCACACTAATCCCACGTTGCATGATATTAAAGATCATTTCGTTACTGTAAGTTGGCACATCATCATCGGGAAACTCAAGTAACAGGTATCGGTTTCCCTCATCAGCGAATAAGATATCATCATTATCGAGATCATTTAGTAACTCACCATTAATACGTACTTCCTGTGAAGGAAAAACATGTAGCGGTATATTTTCATGATCTAACTGATTTTGAAATTCTTCAGTGGACCTCACCACATCAGCTTTATGATTAACATATTGCCCATTTCTATGATGAGGTGTCATCAATGCAGCTTCCACACCATTATCTACAGCATCTTGTGCTAACCTCAACGAAGCTCTAATTGACTTCGAACCATCATCAATATTAGGCAACAAATGACTATGTAAATCAATCATCTCGGTTCTCTCCTCCCCTATTTGATTTATTCTTTTTAGTGATATTAATTTCTGGATTCATCATAGAAACTAATCAATAGTAATCACCTAATTAACGTGAAACTTTTGTATGTAATACATTCTAAAATTATTATGTTTTAAAAAAGTAATACTATATATTTCTATGAAGTAACAGATTATTTTATCAATGAATAAAATAATCTGTTCTTGGTAAATTTACCAATATACTAAAACTTTGTCATTACACAATGAGTGCTAATATTTAATAATCAGTGCCAGTGCTTGTTTTTACTATATATTTTACATATTATTAAGTGGGACTATAATAAAATTGAGAATATCGAGATAAAAGTATAATTATGGAAAATAATATAGTAGTATATTTAACCAAAATTTTTAATTTAAATGCTTATTTTTTTGATATAAATGCAAACAAGAAAAGAATTATTTACGAAAATTTTGATTTTGATTTTTCAGAAGCAAAGAACTTCGCCAAAAAAGCACAAAAATACACCTACAGCCTGATTAATTCAACTTATTTTTTTACTATTAATATCTTAGTGAATGAAGACAAACTAATTATGTTAGTTCCCAATTTCACTTTGGCTAACTACTTGCAAAATGATATTAACCGACTATTAATGCTTAATCGTTTAAAAATTATTTGTCAATTAATTTATGAACTCTGTACAGATAGTATCGCGCCTAGTGATGAACTTTATATTAGTAGCCTTAATTCACAGTCTATAGAGCCTAATGAAGGCTACGCCATAAATGATAACCCGCTATCTCTTAATGACTTAAATATAAAAATTTCAAGTTTAATCTTACGCCATGATAAGCAGCAATTTTTGTTTTGGAAGACAAAATTATTAAAAAATCAGTTTTTAGTCTCTGAATTAAATGGTAAATTTGCTACAAATATTTTGATTGAATATGTTGCGCTATTATCAACATTACTAATTAATTATGGTTATCCTATCAAAGATATCTATTCTATGAAAAACAAAATTTATAATATCATTGATCAAGTTAAGGTAGAAAAAATTAATATTACATTGTTGGATCAAATATTATGTATGTTTTTCAACTTGCTTCTAGATGAAAAAAGTAACCCTGGTCAACCAATATCAGAAAAAATTAAAAATTACATCGATCGTAATATCACGCATTCTTTGAGTTTAATGGACATTTCATTAAACTTATACATACACTAAATCCAGCATTTAAATCCAAATATAACTTAACTATCAACCAATACATACGTCACAAAAAAATTCTCATTTCTAAAAATTTGTTATTTACAACACAACTAACTTTACAGGATATCGCTAACTTAGTTGGATTCAATAGTCAAAGCTACTTTGTCAGTACCTTTAAGTTGATCGTTGGGCAAACCCCTTCTGAATTTCGCAATAATTGTAAAAAATAATTTAATACTAAAACAACTAAAATAAAGGACAATCTTCTTATATATGGTAGATTATAAAATTAAACCGAACGCTTAAATAAAAAAAGTCGCAACGCCTTTAACGGTAATTGTCTAAAACAACCATAAAGGAACTACAACCTATGCCTAGTTTATCATCTCAAGAACACACCGTCATTCAAACATTGCTGGAACTAAATTATTCTGTTAATGCCATTGCGCATTTCATCAATCATTCACTCTCGACCGTCTCTATTGAAATCCATCAAGTTGCACCCTATAAAAGCTGATACTGCCCACGAATTGGCACTAAATAAACGTCATTTACGCGGTCGTTAGCATACGCTAACACCAGCTATTACTGTCTTTCTTAATGACTCGCATAGGTGTCTTGAAATGGTGACCAGAAACTGATCCTCACGTGATCAAGAGACCTTTCAAAACCATTTATAATTGGCTTACTGCTAGTTTACTCAAACTAGCAATGGCTGATTTACCTGACAAAAGTATTCGTCAAAAGCATCGATATCATAGCAGACGTCAACTGTTTGTGCATGGTCGTTCTATTGAATCGAGACCAAAAATGTTCAATCAAGATAAGATTTTGGTCACTTTGAAGTTGATATGATGCAGTCCAGTAAAAAACGTGGTGATGTCTTAGTTGCAATTACAGAAAAACTGAGCCGACACAACATATTGTCCGTAATGAATGGGCCTAATAGTCAAGCATTAACACCAGCCTTAATTAAGTTCTTAAACAGGATAAAAATGCCCAGTCAATCACAGTTGATAGTGGACGAGAATTTACAAAATATAACGAAATTGAGCAAAAATTAGGCGTTCCAATCTATTTTGCGCACCCATATTTACCAGAAAAGCATGGGAGTAATGAGATATTAAACCGGTATGTCCGACATTTCATACCAAAAGAGCGCAAAATTGAAACCGTTAGCGCCAAGGAATTAGATCAAATTAATCATTGGATCAATGCACGACCAATGAAAACACGTAACTGGCAATCACCACGAAATGTTTTTCAGCAATTCGTGGTGATCGGTTAATTCTTGCAATCTACCATAAGTAAAAAAAATTGTCCTTCTATAAAAAAAGAGTTTCTATTTTTTAGCTTAAGCTAAAAAATAGAAACTCTTTTTTTAATCACATATACTAATATGTAAATAAACCGCGATTTTTCAAAGTATTAGGCTAACTAATCTTTTGATTATTTCCAACAACTTTCTGTTAAGATACGTGAAAGAATGTATCTTAAATTTCTTTTGATTTATCATCAATTTTTCAATTACTCGTTGTGTATTATTTGGACTCTTTGGTTCAAAATATGATTCTAATTGGTTATGAGTATGATCATTACTTTCTATCAGAGTCGCAATAAGGCTAGCTGAATCGTTCACTACAGTTCCAATCATGTTGACATTTAATCCATTATTATTATGTAGGTCAGCATAGCGTAAAAATATCACTTTACGTCCTAGATACAATGAATCCCAAGCTGTACTGGAATAATCAGTTACTAATATTTGTGATTTTGAAATTAAAGTCGTGATATCACTACTCACATTAATTGTTACATATTTTAGTTTTTTAAATGATTGAGAATAGCGTAAAAATTTAGGATGCAATATCAGATGAGCATCAATATTATTTTGACTCATATAATTAACAAACTGACTGCTTTCGAATAAAGTCTTATATGTCTTATAAAGGGCAGTATTTTCAAACATATTTTGTGTTAAATTTGTAATATCTGGCTGCCATGTTGGCATAAATGTAATAACGTTGCGTGACAACATTTCAGGTACTAGTTCGTCCCATCTAGGAAGACCTGTAACAAATACACGATTATCAGGGTAATGCCACTCTTTTACAATCAATTCTTTTTCCCAATTACTAGCTGCAATCAAAAAGTCAATTTGTCCGTGTCCATAATGAAACATTGGGACATCTTTAATACCATTCATACCATGTTGTAAAAAAATATGAACTTTTTTTGACATTTTATTCACAAGCATCGATCGATGAAATTGCGAATCCCCTAAAACATGGTATCTCGTCTCTGAAGAAAGCAATAACTTTGTTAGATAAATAATAAAATAATATTTCCACGTACCTAATATAATAATATTCTTGTCTGTTATATTTAATTTATTTTTTGTATCACAAGTTATTGCGTAATATATCAATCGCTGCGGGTACATTTCCCGCATCCTTTTAAATGTTAACCACGCATTTTCATGAGCCGATGTCGCATTCTTTTCAAAAAAAACCCAAATATTTAAATATCTAATTAATGGTAAAAATATTAAAACAAGAGAATAGGCTAGCCAAGACCTTCTAATATACTTAAACTGTTCATACTTTGTTATTTGCCGTGCCTCGATGACAAAATGCATATTTGATTGAATCGTGGGATAAATGACTTCATCTTTATATTTTTTAGAATGCCTATAACCGTCTGGTAATAATTTGATTTTAGTTTTCCAGTTACTTTTAGTGATAATAATATGTTTTTGATCTTGATGATCACGCACCGTTAGCATTAAATGCCAGTACTGTGCAACACTTTTTATTTGATCCAGTGAAAAAGAAACTAAAATTTCAGTTTTCTTTCCTTTTTCTGCCATACCTTTTGTAGTAACTACTATCCCCATCAAGTTATCATTATTAGGCGTCAATTGCCACTCTACAATATATGGCGTGATATTGGTATCAATTTGTACCTTTATAAAAAATTCAGAGGTATTGCGTTCATTCCAAAAATTAATAATTCTAGCATTTTCTGACATGCTCAATACATGTGTATGTTCATCTAATATGCCTGTCGATAACGCTGAGGTATTTTCTCGAGTATCGATGCTTTTAAAAACATTTATGATTTGTATGCGTTTAGATTGAAAATGCGCAGCTTTCAACTTCTGATGTTTCTTATCAAGCTGTTCAACTACCATAATATTACTCTCCAATTAGTGAATCAAATCGCTTCATAACTTGTTCATTATACGACTCTGGATCAAACTCATCAAATATATATTGATATAGCATGCTATTCATCATAGATTCTGCTAGGCCATCTACTGAGAAATCATTTATTAACATACCATATTTTTGATCACCTAGTACGCCAAAGTTTGCTTTAATATTTGATGCAATAATTGGTACTTTCATCGACATTACCTCAAGTAATACCATTGGCTGCCCTTCAAACGCTGACGGTAAAACAAAAGCATCTGTACGTTTTATAATATTTTGAGCGTTTTCTACCTGACCTAAAAACAAAACATTATCTCGGATGCCATAAATTTCAACTAATTGTTCAACATCTTTTTTCATCTTACCTTCACCCAGAAAGACAAGATACGAACTTGTGCTGATTTCAGTCATGATTTTCAAAAAAGCTTTAATCAACATGATTTGGTTTTTTTCAGGAGAAAACCGACCCATTGTTGAAAATATAAACGCCTGAGATTGAACAATATTATTAAACTTAACCCAGTCTTCTGTTTCATCAATAGTTTCGAGTACATTGTGCTGCCGATGAGATATAAACGAACCATATTTTTTTGGTTTGCTAACCTCTACAAGATCAATATTTGAATATACAATTGAATGTTTTTTTAGAATTTGTTTCTCAGTAAGGCTACTGTCTTCTAGCATATTCATAGCTTTTCTTGTCACTTGATTTTCTTGTTCTTGAGGAACAATTCGAAGTGTATGATCCTGATTACACAAAAATTGCCATGAACCACTTGAATTTTTAAATCGTGCAATAAGTTGTCTTTTTTCTATTTCTTCTCCGAAATTCTCCGTTGTAAAGTAACTGGTCTCCGACATATCCAACTTGCCATTTTCAGAATTACTTATTTCACTAATGGTAGTACTATAGCCAGAAAAAGAAATCTTTGCATTGAACAATCTCACATCTTTATCAGCAACCCAAACCATATTGTCACTTTCACCAATACGATAAAAATCGCCTAATTTTGTTGTTGCTTTAGCATTAGCCATTTGCATTGGTAACATGCGGACTTTTTTATTAATTTTATCAAAGCGTTTCATTAGTCCTTGTGGTTGAACATAAGTTGTAGCATTTTCTGTTACAATAATTGCCTGATTAATTGGGACAAATGAGAATTCAATTTGCTTATTAAATAATCTATTCCAAATTTTCTGAATAACTGTCATATTTGATTGGGCTAGTAATTGTAAACTACTTGCTTTAATATAACCTTGCTGTTTCATTTTGGGTAATTTTATTCTTAAATATAGTCCATCAGTAGTATTCACCTTCTTTGTAACATTAACAAAGGTATATTCAATTAACCAACCTCGACCGATAATTTTAACATCTTCATTGATACCAAATGGCGCTGTCCGAATATATCGATCATTTTTTTTCAGCCAACCAACTTGCTGCCAATCTTCCTCAGATAAAATATATTCTTGTGTATCTATCTCAACATTATCAGCATTTAACCACATACTAGGCAATCCATCCTCTGTGATTCTAAAAAATGTGGAATTAAGATATTGTACTCTTGATACAGCTCGGAATTCTGTTCCATGCGTTTGATAAACTACGCTATGATTATTTGTTATATCTTTGATTGATTGATATGCTTCCAATGCTTTATTGTTCACACGAGCTATGCGATCAATATCACTAATAATAATATTCTGATCATCAGCCCGCTTAATGTCACTCTTGCACTCCAAGTTTAAAGTGTTTTCTAGGTAACTCACTTGCTCATCTTTGATATATTTATTCAGTTTTTTTGCGTTTATTTCTGATAAAGGCTCTGACACACTGATGATTTTATTAAATTTAAAGTAAAGCGAAAACAGTGCCATAAGTGAATCAAAGTTTGGTTTGATACCATTAACAACTTTATGAGCATCTGACCATAAATCATTATGTTGAAAAATGATTTTATTTTTAGCGTTCGCTTCTGCAATTATTTTGGCCCCATTGAACGAATAACCTGAAAAATCAATGGCTGTATCAAATTGATATCCTGATAATAAACGATGTGCTTCTCTTTGGTAGGCTCGCTTTGGATAAAATATGCTGGTCCAAAAATTAATACCAAATTTTGTGATAATCAAATCACATACTTGCTCAAATAATGTAAATGCTGGTGTACCCATTCGATAAATCAATCTTACATGGTTATCAAGGCGGTTAATATTGTTAACCTTTTCAGTTTGATTACTATCATAGGTCAATATGGATACATCGTATTTTCCATAATCAATATTTTTCGTCAAATTAATTAAACTTGACGAAATGCCATTATTTACCATGCCACCTGAAAAGATCAGTATTTTTTTCTTCTTTTCTACTGTGGTAATATCACTAATTTTATCATCATTGATTTTTTTTAAAATACGATTAACAATTCGTTTTGTCACTTGTCCATCATCGTGACTAGTCATCAGTTTCCTGCCACTATATTGACTTGTTTGTTTTATATTTTTAACACGCGATAAATAGTCACTGACATCTTTAATTGAATCTAGAACTGGACCTGGTAATTCGTCATCTTCAAAATACATACCACGATAATTTTGATATTGTTCTTTATCCCATGTATAAAAAATGATTGGTCGTTCAGTAATCTCAAAATCGAAAAAAATACTAGAATAATCAGTAATAAGTATATCTGTAATGGATAATACACGACCTGGATCAAATTGATCTGGAATTAGCACCTTACGCAGTTTTTCATATGATTTTGCTTGTTGGTAGGCGTATGGGTGAACTTTCAATAATATCTGTAAATCTGGATGATTACTTTGTAAATACATCACTTCCGAATAAATTTGCTCTAAACTACCAGCTGGGTTATTAATTGAGGTTCCCTTCCAAGTTGGAGTATATAGAACAATAGGTTTATTTAACAGCACTAACCCTGCCTCAATTAGCTGGTCTTTAATAGTTGCATCTCTTTTTTGTAATACATCATTACGAGGATACCCCGATTCAAGAATCTGGCCTTCATATAGCCCATTTAATTTATATCTATCAAAAAATATATGTGTCGTATGTTTATTGGGTGAAATCAAAAAATCCGTCATCAATAAATTACGTTGTACGTTTTTTAAAGATGTTTTATTTCCAGGAATATCATATCCCATATATTTCAATGGTGTCCCATGCCACGTATTAATATATATTTGTCCTGGTCGCTTATGCCAAAAAAAATTGAAAGTTGAGTTGGTTATCAGATATTTTGCCGCCAATAACCATTTTGAATAATCCATACTATCACGAACAACGTACGTTATTAGATCATGAAATTTTTCTGGTATGTTCACTAGCAACTCATTTTTAACAGATTCTGATCTGACAACCCACACGTGCTGCCAATCTTTAAATTCTGGTTGTGCTACTATGTAAAGAAATAGCGCTAGCGGCGAGTCTGTCATAGATTGACCATCTCGAACTTCATATAAAATAGTCTTTTCTTTTATTTTTGCAGATTGCCAATGTTTAACATAATATAACCTAGCTTTTTTATTTTCACTATAATAGCGTGGTAACGACCTTCTCGCAATTTTCGCTACTTTTTTTAAGCTTTGTTTATTCATATAAATTCACCTTAATATTTGAGAATTACGACAATAATTTTACAACAAGTTCCTAGTAGCCAAAAAAGATAAAAATAATTAACATACAAAAAAATGACCACAGCTGTAACAAACGATACCATCTTGTCCTCACAACCATGCAGTCATTATTATGTTGTCAAATTTTGGATTCGTGCTTGGTCGCCAAGTTTTTAGCATTTAAATCTTTTTTAATTTGTGTCGTTGAAATTTCGGGTGTTCGTTCTAAATATACAACTTCTGTATCTGTTTCTTCTTGAATAAAATCAAATTGCCCACGCCAATCATCACCCATTACGAATTTATCCGCTTGATATAATTTCACATCTTTTGTTTTTTGATCCCAAGATTCTTCGGGAATGACCAAGTCAACAAAACGAATTGCTTCAAGTAATTGTTTACGTTTTTCATACGAAAAATAAGTTTTCTTTTGTTTAGAGTCCCAGTTGAATTCATCTGTTGATAAGGCAACAATCAAATAATCGCCCATTTCTTTAGCTCGTTTTAATAAATTAATGTGCCCATAATGAAGCATATCAAATGTACCGTACGTTATTATTCTTTTCATAATTCCTCTCTTTTCAAAAGCTTAATTATCACTGAGTAATTTATAGAATGGTGAGTCAGTTGTTACAGAAATAAGATTGTCAATAACTAGCTCATCATTACTATATAGTTCTCGTTTATAAAGACCATCTTTAAAAACATTCTCTATTCTTTTAAAATCTTTATCAGCATCCCTGCGATCAATAAAATTAAATATCCTTTTTTAAAAAATATATTTACTCAAAATAATATCAGTATCACTAGTAATAGACATAATAGTATCATTTGTTGATACTATATGGCTAATCCAATAATTAATTAACCAATACCGGTGTGTAAATTCAACCCACTGTGCATTCATAGTATAAAGTTTGTATATTTTTTGTCCGTCAACATCTTCTATCCTAAGAAAATCAGAAATGCTTACATTCTTACCTTTATAGCCTAAATACTGAGAATAATATTTCAGATAAAAATCTGATAAATTAATGACCTCAACGTTATCAGGCAACGCATCTGCAACTAATTGCTTATTAGGGCTATCTATCAGAACGATTACCTGTTTACCTGATTTTTGAATGCGACTAATTGCTCCTCCTTTGAGAAGATTAATCTCAGATGTGAAATTGTCACTATATAAATCAGTTGATACAATATAGTTTTTTTCTCCTCGTTTACATAAACTAGGATTATACCCATTCAGTACAAAATCAGACATTGCCCACGCAATTTTTTCATGCATTTTCTTAGTGAAATGATCTCGGCCATCAACATATTCATCACAACCATTACCAAGATAATAATCACGTAAATCAAATATTTGTACATTCAACTGTTGATAAACACTCATGTATGTTGAAACCATATCTTCATAGGAAAAACCATTCGGCCCATTTAAATACCAAGCCGACCTTCCCTCACGAAAAGCCACAGTCTCAAGTACACCAATTAATTGTATTTTTGGATTAATTGGTGTACTTGATTGAATATTCTTAATCAATTCTATCTTTACATCCTTGATTGAGTGACTCATACCATTCGAAGATAATTGTTTCCAGTCATTATTCCCGTACGCAATTATACCAATATTTGCTAACGATATATCTTGTTGATAATGTGAAATAACACCCTTAAAATCATGTATCCATCCCGTTGCTTTGTCTAAATTATGCTGTCCTTTAAATTGACCAGTACCTGTTTCCGAAAAATTATCAAATTTTTTCGTATTAAGTTTATAGGCAGCTAATTTAGCGTAAACAATATCACGAAATGGTGTTTGTTCACGAATTTTTTCTTGCCCGGCAATAATACTGTCACCAAAGACGACAACGCATTTATTTGTCCAATCATTTAGATTTGAGGAAACAATTTTGACTGAGATTTTCCAATTAAATAGATTTTAAAAAAATGCGTGTTTTATCCTCAAAATAAATTATGTTGACTTTGTCTGGTTGTCTTCATGAAGTACCAATATTTTAGGTGTTCAACACAAAAGATATAAAAATAGTAAGTTACTTTTCTTGTAATACAATTGATTTGGCGGTCGATTTTCCATCTACAATATTATAAAAATATAATTTTTTATCGTTGTATTTAACATTATATACATTAGTCTTGGCATTCCCAAATCTTTGAAATACCACCTTACCTTCATGCTCAGCCTTATCGTTCATATTTACAATGATGTGCCATTTTCCATTTTTATCCGAAGTCATTGTATTATTCTCTACACTAACCTCCTTTCCAAACCATGTCTGAGATTTTTCATTAATAACTTTATATTTTCCGTTCTGTAATAACTGATTTTTATTAGCTTTATTATCTACAACAAAATAGAAAACAAGGCTTAACACTATTCCTATGATAATATAAAACATTGCCAACATAATATTTTTCAAAATAATACTTCCTTTCCTTACAACCAATTTATTTTTCGCCAGCAATTACTTTCAAAAATAAGGTAAACATATTCTTATAGTATTTGCTCTCATAATGATGTGGCATATTTCCCAAAGGCATATTTTCATCACCAATCCACGGACCATTTCGAGTGTCTAATATTCTTGCCCTAGAAAAACATTCTGTTAAAACTTGTTGAAGTCTTGTTGCATCATAATTCAGTCTCGAAATAGTGTGCTTTTTTTGAGAATATTCACTAACTAATCCGCCCTTGCTTTTATACTCAAAATTCATATCAAACAAATGTATTATAATCTGATCTTCTTTAAAGATCGATAATATTTTTTGCTTAAAAATTTTAACCGCTGCTGAAAACTTTTCAAAGTACTTTGAATCATTTTGAATTGTACTTAATTTAACTCCCAGATTTGCATTATTCACAACAAAGTCAGATTCCGCCTGATAAGAATTATAAGAAATAATTCTACCATCTCCAAATTCAAAAACTCCCATTTGTACATCAATATATATATCCAACAAAAAATAATCTGCATTTTCTTTTTTTAAATCTTGCCAAAAAGTTTTTTCCAAATCAGTCCTAACATACTTCAATGAGGTCTGCGGTCGATTAGGATACATTTTTTCTTCGAAATTTATTGGTTGATTACTCACTAACGATCTAATAGAGCTATGAAATTGGGTATAAACAACAGAAAAATATCTTTTATAGTCTGGATTATAATATGAGCTTGACGTGAACATAGGCCTAGTATGACTAGATCCAAGTACAGCAATTCGTACTGGTTCTGGATTAATTACAAGTAGGAAATTAAAGATTGCTTCGCCCAAATCATTTTGTGTAACTTTTAGGGTCATGTTTTTTGTTGAAGAATGAATAGATGCTACTTGAGGTAATTTTAGAACACTACGAATAACAGCATTACTTTCATAAAAAGTTAAATACCCATTGTATTTGCAACGGCCTCTTGATAATTCACCAACGAAATGATTCAAGTCTAATTTAATGGTATTTTCATGCATTTGATACTGAAGAGAACTACCATGTTGTTCTCGAGTTCCACTTTTGTTAAACTCTACAAATCTCACATTTTCAATTTGAACATCTAAATCTCTAACGGGGCTTGATAATTGGATTACTATGCTATCATCTTCAATATCGAAAAATGCATCAGATATATAGCGTCTAACATTTGTTGCCACTCGTAATGCAAAGGTATTGATTTTTGTTTTATATAGAATATATTTTAAATTACTTCCTGCGCTTTTCCATTCATTCTCTAAACTATCAGTATAAATATTAATATATTTCCCAGATGGTGTCTTGATAAAGAAGTCAACAATATCTCTATCAGTCAACGACATTCTTTCTGAAAGATCTATAAAAGATATCTGGACATAACGATCCTCTGTTTGAATTTCACATTCTTCAACTGCATATTCATCGCCATTATTAGGAAAAATTCTCCTTCTAGCATAGAGAGTTAACTTTTCTCCAGAACCGCCCTCAATATAAAAACGATTTGAAGCAATTTGCTTCATTTTAAATCGCTCTAATATAATCTCTTGATTAAATTTAAATTGAAAACTTCCAACTTTATTCAAATTTTTATCAAAATCTATCTGAATATTATCAGAAATACCTTTTATTTCAAAAACATTTCCATATTTCCTTTCTCGAATAGGAATGGTTACATATCCCTTTTTTTGGTTAATTAACTTGATAGGCAAATACTCAGGTGCTTCATTATATAACCTTTTCCCAGTTAATTTTTGAGTAACATAAATATCTTCTGATAAAACGTCACCAGTAATCAATATCTTTGTATTATTCTCTTTGCTTATCTTTAATAACATAATATCTACCTTAATTACCCCCTATCATTAAAATTAATCAAATACTTCCAAAATAGAATAATTTGATTACACACATATATCTTTATTAATCTATTTATCGGATAAATTATTATTAGTATTCAAGTTGAATACAGCAGATAATATATTATTTTTGTTTTTTAAACTAGTTTGCATAAAACTGCTATATACAGGAGATGATTGAAAAACTAAATTCATCTCTTTAATAACTTTTTCAATAAAAATTGGTGTATCATGGGCCGGATGTACTACACCTGATTGTAGTAATGATTTATCAAAGCGCTTTCGCCAACCAAAATTTGTAAAAAGTTTTGGATATTTTTCTCGTAAATCAATACTACTGTATCTTTTCCAATTACACGTTGTTGCTATCACCGATTCATCATTGGGGACTTCTCTACGTAATTCACTATCTTTAATTTTGGTTGATATTTCTTGGCGTATTTTCAAAGATTCCAATGCTAATCTTCTGGAAACTCTAGTGATTGGAAAAAAAACTCCTGATACTGTGTGAAAACTGGTCGTTGCTCGTAATCTGTTTGTCCATGGCCAATTAGTGCTACGGATACCAATGTTAGTTCCAATAAGGTCTATATTCATATTTTGTACACTATTTAGCATTTCAAAAGCATCTTGTCCAATAAATAAGTCAGGTTCCAGAAGCCACATATAATCCCAACCATACTTCAAACATGCATAATACGCATAATCTCCGGCCACCCAACCTATTTTTTTTTCTTTATAATAAAGTCCCATTAATTCTAATAGATTATCATTCATTTCTATCACATTCATATAATCTGGAAATTCATCAAGATCTTTACCATTAGTACAATCCACAATAATATAAATAGGGAATTCTGGAAATATTTTTTTTGCGATTTGATGTATATAATCAATATCAGAGTTATACTGCACAGCTCGTATACCAATAATTGTGTTTAGAAGTTTATTATCAGTCATAAGACTCTTTTCCTCACTTAATTAGGTGTTATTACTTTTTTCGATTATCTGTTAGATTTAAGAAGATTCTACTTATGTAATCATTTTCTTTAACCGCATTCATAGCATGAATTTTCTTAACAAAAATGTCTCCAACTTCTCTTTTTAATTCACGACAAAAGAATTCAACGAGTCTCTGATTATCAAATTCATTCAGTAAAAAATCATTTACCATTTTTTGCACAGATACATATTCTGCCATAGTAATATCCGGTTCACCCACACGATAGAAGTTACGGACATCATTTGGCAATAAATTAAACATCCAATTGTCTTGCTTACTATAATTACCAATATGTAGTAATGAAATAACCTTGTCACCATTTTGAAGTTGCTTAATACGATTTATAATGTTTTGCGGTTCTTTTTTAAAATCTTCTGCATATATAATGTATAAATCAGTTGCTTTTATATCTTCAGCAATTTCTGTTGTATCATTTAAAAATGCACTAACAGTTTTTTTCAAATCATCCTCATAAAATTCAATAAATGGCGTGTTTTCTTTAGGATATTCGTTTAGATTGCTTAACATCCACGCTAATTGGTTTTCATCGTCTGTTGCCCATACTAATTCTGAGAATATTTCAGGATAAAAACCTGCATTTTTAGCATATGTTTCTTTATCATACATCCAATTTATAGTTGGACGCCCTGTAAAGTAAAAATCAAAAATAATACTTGAATAATCTGAAATGAGCACATCAGTCACAGATAACACTTCATTAACCTCTAAGTCACTGGGAACAATTTCAACTGGTGCTCGTTTAATAAATTTCATGGCGTTAATATGCGGCTTTAATAACAATTGGTAATCATTCGGCAGATATTTCTTAAAAATTTCGATTTGTTTTAAATAATCTGCCGCAACATCTTTATAATTACCATTTTCACCACGCCATGTCGGCGCGTAAAGCACAATTTTTTTCGTTGGATCAATTTTAAGGGTATTTGCTAAAACATTCTCACGGTAATTCTCGCTCTTTGCATTTTGAACACGTTCCAACCTTGGATAACTTGCTAATATTTTTTGTGCTTTGTGAATATCACCAATATCCAATGTATCCACAACTCTCTCTTGTGTATACATGTTTGGATTTGTCATCAGTGTAGCTTGTGAAAAACTTCTAATAACATTACGATTTGCCCCGCGAGTCTGCTTCATGTCACGTCCCAATGCTTTTAAGGGAACACCATGCCACGTTTGCCAAACTTTTTGCTCGTCACGCGCAGCAAAATAGTGCGCCGTTGATGTATTGAATATTAAAAATTCTGACACTGCTAACCAGCGCTTATACTCGGGTGAGTTGTACTTCACAAATATTACATTTTCGAGTTCTCTAAATCGATCAAGATGTTGTGAATTTATATTATTAACAATAATAATATGCGTATATTTATTATGTTCGTCATTTTGTAATATATATCTAAAAATAGCGTAAGGATTGTCTACTAATCCAGCACCAAAAAAAGATTCATATAAAATCGTGTTTTGTACTACCGGTAATGATTCTCTATAATGTGTATAATCTTGTGCCCATCTCTTTTGAGCAGTATGTCTAATATTTTTTTGCCAATCATTTATTTGAGGTAATTGCGTCGTATGTTCAATAAGTATAGGATGGTTTTTTCTCAAACTATCTTCAATAATTTTGACATCATGCTCAAAGGAAATATCAGAAAATGTATTCCTGATATTTCCTAATCTTAAAACACCTGATCGCATGATACTGTATTTATGATTTAAAATAACCATTTTTAGATCGTAAATACCAAATGGCATGTTATCCATAGATATTCGGGCATGATAATTTATAGTATGTTCATTTTGACTGATTTTATTGACTGACATCATGCCAAATTTGTCTTCTTTTTGACTGATTACTATATTTATCAAGTCATCTGAAACTATGTCATCATCAAGCTGCATAAATGATGCAGGTACTGAAAAATCAATTAGCAGTTCATTATCAATCTTTTCTAAATTTGAAATCAGTATTGGTCTGTAATCTATATCAATTTGTGGTCTACCCAAACTATCATAATTAAAAGTCACTGCGCGCCCTTTAATATCGAAAATTTGATTCTTGTTTTCAAGATTAAAAGTCAGAACAGACTCACTATTAAATGTCAATGTTTGTGTCTTGTTAAAATCAATGGGTTCAAGATCAAACACTAACTGATTAGCTGATGGTTTTATTTCTATCTCACTACCTGATTGAACCAATGTTATCAACGTATTGACCGGTTTATTTAATGATACAAACATTTGGTAATCTACAATATCTATATTTTCTATCATTAATGTTTTATCATACGCCCACGCAATAAAAAGGTTATTCTCAGTTCTACCAATACCATATCGCTGAATACTATTTTCTTCAAGTACTTCACGAATGACAGTACCATTCCATGCTAATACTTCAACAGTGAAGATTCCTTGACTGGTTACAATTTCCCCAATCACCGGAATAATATCATTTTTAATATTCTGTGACGCAATCTTTGTTAAATCGATATCTAGTAATAAATGGTCTTCTTCGTAGTCAATTTCACCATCGTTAATTGCATCCTGCCCCAAAAGTCTCAAAGTGAAGTTTTCAATCGTATTTAAATCAAATATATTCCCATCTAACTTTAAATTGTTTTTGATTTTTAATGACCAATTATTATTTCGCTTTGTAATATCAGAAACTGTTAAATTTCCAGAAATCTGGCTCTCTAAGTTCATGCTAATTCCTCCTCCTCATAATATGTTAAGAGTTGTTCAAAATCACCACTTCCAACACATCTCAATCTCGCCATTTCTCGATTAGAAAGTTCTGATAACGCCTCTCTACTAAAGTTCGATAATATCCACGATATTTCATCAGTTAACACACTCAAATAAACATCATCGACTTCTCTAAAATGGCGGAGATAAATAGGAATATCTAACTTTAGTACTTTATTTTCATATTCACCCAACGCCAAAGGATTTTGCGATAATGCTGATACACCTGCACGAATAGCCCTCATTCTATCTACAAAATTTGATAATTCAGTACGTTTGTTAGTGATTGACTTATCCCCTACTTGATCTCGAATAAACCAATAATACATTGTTTCAGCAAATATATCGATACTTTGTGCTTTTTGAAACACTGGCAATGTTACTGGAACATCTTCATAAAGCATGGTTGGATATCTAAAGCCTTCCCTTACAAACCACTTTCTATTATATATTTTATTCCATGCTGATAAATCATATACTAGCTCTGGATTATTATATAATGTAGTTTTTTTAATGTTTTTTATAAAAATCTTACGATACATCCAAGATATTTCTGGTCTATTATTACGCCATCGCTTAACTCCACCAGTAATAACTTGTGACTTAGTACATTCAATAATTTTTAACATTTTTTTATACGCACCTTCAGCAATGAAGTCATCTCCATCAACAAAAGCCATATATTTACCTCTAGCAGCATCAATCCCAGTATTTCGAGCCTCTCCCAATCCTTTATTTATTTGATGTGTAATAATTTTGAAGTTACTGTATTTCTTGGCAAATTTCTCTGCGATTTTCAAAGAATTATCAGATGAGCTGTCATTAATAGCTAAAACCTCAAATTCAGAAATATGTAATCCCTGTTTATATAGTGATGAAAAAAGTTTATTCAAATATTTTTCAGTATTATAAAATGTCACAATGACACTTAACTTGAGTTCAAATGTTGATGTGAATGTCAATGACGTATCATTAAAACTAACTAATGAACTATCGTTGGATAGCGTTTTTAAACTTTTGACATATGAAAAATCAAAATTACCTTCTGGTTTCAGAAGGATTTCGTATATTTTTCCTTTTTCAATATTAATCTGGTTCAAATCAATAATCGAACTGCCATTTTCTTCAGAAATAACAATTGGTTCAAAGGTTTTATAACTTGTTTTAACAATAGCATCATATCGTTGATCACTTGCGAATTTAATAGCTTCATTTTCTAATCGTGCATCAATGGTTAAAGTGTTCTCAGCCTTAAGTATTTCAATTGGTACAAATGTTTGATAGAAGTTTAGACGACCATTTATACTAAAATATGCATATGTTTTTAAAT
The DNA here is from genome assembly GCF_014207505.1 of Leuconostoc carnosum. GTDB lineage: Bacteria > Bacillota > Bacilli > Lactobacillales > Lactobacillaceae > Leuconostoc > Leuconostoc carnosum. The sequence continues at coordinate 135,912 of NZ_JACHGL010000002.1, read as the reverse complement.
TTTTATGCGCATCTAAGACAAAATGTCTATAAATATTAGCTAATTTTTTTTGTGATTCGTCTACTAAATGATATTCGCTATCCTCATTATCTATAACAATTAATTCTATAATATAACCGTGATTTAAAGGGGCAAATTGAGATTCCTGAATAACAAGATTACCATTTTCTACTCTAAATTGTATTGGCAGATCTTTATTATTTTTTTGGATTCTAAGCATAACCTGTGTAATCTTGGATAAGTCTGGTTCATGTAAAGGAATATAAAGTTCATTATTTTTTATCTGAACTTTATCTTGAATCTCTAAGTCTTTATTTAGCATTCTGGTTATCTTAAAAAAAACTAACCGATCGATATATAATTGTCCTTTAAAAATATTGGTAGCTTTTTGTTCTGATTGTTCAAGCAAGTTCATTTTTTCTCTGGACATATAAACCGACTGAACTTTTTCTTTTCCCTCGATTATAGATAAGCTCACTAAGCGATAAATTATCGTGTCCAAGCCATGCTTTAGTATATTGGTTAATTTCGACATATCAATAATTAAACTGCTACTTTTAATACCGAAATTCAGAAAGATTTTCTCCTTATTTGATATCAAATAAAGGCTTTTAATATTCTTGAGATATTCTAACTCACCTTTCAAGTGAAGATATTTTTCGTCAACAAACTTATCAAATGAAACATTCAAAATTTCAATATCTGACAGATCATCAGCTTCAACAGCAAACCAGTTTTCACTACTAAATTTAGCTAATCTAAATTCTCCCACATCATTATAAAAAAATGCTGACTTGTAGCCAACTTCACTAGATAATAGAGGTGTATATCTTTTTTGTCTATCAATCGTGGTGCCCTTATGATAACTGATTGCTGCTTTTTTATCATTAATTAGAGCATAAATTTTATGTTTACCTTGTCTTTTAATACTATCAATAACATCTGAAAAATCTAAATTATAACGATTATCAACTAGACTAAAAGGTATATTGATTGTATCTGACTTAACTTCTATAATAAATCTATCAATTTTTTGATTTATCGTGAGTAAGACATTATCGCCAATAAAAATGCTATTAAAAACTGCAACACTTGTGTTTCTCTGAGGTTTTTTTAACTTTAACACTTTATATTCTCTCCAACTCTAAATTATAAATACTCAATAAAACTTTTCTTGAATTTATTGTGTAAAAAACTACCTACTAACAAAAAAATAATCGTCAAGGACCAAAAAATCAAAGTTGCTGGTAGAAACGTTGCTTCAAACTGAGTATCTGAACGAAGCCATGCATCTCTAATACCATCCACAACATAATTAAATGGTAATAACCTTAAGATATCACCAATAACATTATTAAATGTACCAATTTTAATAATGACACCACCAATCCACATTGTCATCATCATCACAACTCTTAAAATACTGATATAATCTGGAATTAAAATAACAATTGTAGAATTAAATAGAGAGAAACTGTAACTAAATGCTATGGTAGCAAACAAGTAATAGATTGCCCACGGCCATTCCTGAGAAACACCAATCCCTCCTGATAACATAGTCGCTGTTCCTAATATAAACAACGCCAAAAATGTCCATATTGCTGAAGCAATTGATATAGCTGGTAATATTGAAAGTGGAAATTTCATTTTAGACACCATACCGATTTGATGTTTAATTGATTGTGAACCACCCATAATGGCTTCATTCATAAAACGCCAGATAGCCATTCCTAAAAGCATCCAAGACAAGTATTCAGCTGGGTTACTGTGAACTGTACGACTTTGCCCTAAACCAAATCCAAAAATAACAAAATAAACACTAACCTGCAATATCGGATTAAAAATTTTCCATGCTTGTCCTAAAAAGAAATTTTGATACGTACTTTGGTCACCGTATTTAACCATTCTGATGATTAATGGAAAATATATGATTTGCTCCCAAATAATTTTAAACGCATTAATCATTGTGTTCCCCCGTTTTGACTAGTTGATGCAGTACCAGATTCAGCAGATGATTCACTACTAGTTGTGGCTTCCGTCGCACTATTTGAACTCTTTGCTGCCTCCCCAGTATTAGCGGAGCTTGAGCTTGATGGTAGTATAGGTTGCTGGACAGCTGGTTGACTCGGTACCACATCTGCTGGTGCAGAATATGTTATATCAGGTGCGACACTTTCAGCAGCACCGTCATTGACCGTTGTATCTGTTTCTTGATCATCTGGAATGCCATTACCGTCACTATCAGCTATAGCCGGCTCATTAACAGGTGTGCTGTCTACAGCAACAGATGACGTTGCCGAAGTACTAACTTTTGAAGTACTTTTCTTGACTTTGGATGCTTTCTTTTGCGGCTGCTTTTTTTGACTACTACGCTTACTTTGCTCTACTTTTTTAGCCGTTTCATCGCGTTTCGTTTGCGAGTCGGCTAATGCTGTCTTACTAGTAAACGCTATTAAGTTAACAAGTAAAATAACCACAACCCAATTAATGAAACCAAACTTAGTATTTTGAATTTGCTTCTGCGTTTGCTTTGTCGCTTGTTTGACTAATTTGTCTTTTTGCGTTTCTAATGTTTTACGCTTCTCTCGATCAACTCTAGAAGCACTACTTTCTGGAATATCTAGCGCCAATTGTTGCACTGCAATATCGACAGCCGAAAAAGTACGCTGCTCGTGCTTCATATCAGAGATATACTGTTCACGCTCTGGTTTACTTTTCTTATTAAAGTCTTTTTGCCACTGTTCATAATGTGGCATCACTTCAGTGGTTTCCCCCATCTCGCGCATTTCACCAAAATGCATCCAAATGACACGATCAGCAATTTGCTTAACTTGACCTGCTGAGTGACTCACAAAGAAAATTGTTTTTCCTTGTGCTTTAAACTCACGAATTTTGTCGAAACTTTTACTGGCAAAAGTAGAATCACCAACTGAAAGCGCCTCATCAATAATCATAATATCAGGGTTAGTGTGCGCCATAATTGAAAACCCTAACTTGGCTTTCATACCTGATGAATAATTTTTTACTGGTTGATCAATGAAATCACCTAATTCAGAAAAGGCGATAATGTCTGGTGAAACAGTTTTAATTTCTTTTTTTGTTAGCCCAGACATAAGTAATTTCAATTGAATATTGTCACGTCCAGTTAGTGCTGGCTTCAACCCTGCACCAATACTAATAATTGATGTATCACCATTAATGGTCAATTCCCCAGTAGTTGGTGGGTAGATCTCACTCACAATGTTTAATAGGGTTGATTTTCCAGAACCATTTAAACCAACAACACCAATAGCTTCTCCAGCAAAGACATCAAAAGAAACGCCTTTTAGGGCCCAAAAATTTCTATCTTTTTTACTAGAGAAGCTTAAAATATTTAATATTTTTTCAGAACGCGTTTTCATTAATTCAAAACGTTTAGTTATATTTTTGACACTAATTTTTATGTTTTCTGTACTCATAATTTCATTTCTCAAAACTAGATTTTTTATATACCTTCTCAAAAGCTTGTTTTAATTGATGAGTCTCTTGATCAAATTGTTTTTGACTCATTTGCCGATCAGAAATCGTTACCAATTTAACGTGCTTCTTCAATTGTTCACCTAAATATTGCAATTGCCCAACGCTTTTACGCATTGGCACAAAGTTTCCCCGAACTAATCTATCATATCTTACCAGCCAATGACTAATGTCTGTTATCTCTCGAAATCTGTGATGTCCTGTTTGCTGCTGACGAACAGCATGTTTTTCCATCACTTGAATATATTGAGCTTTTTGATAAGCATAAGGAATATGGGTATCAAAAAAACGTGTAAAGGTCGGCAAAGGTAACAAATATAAATTAACTAGATTTATCATACCATAGCGCCAATTGAACACCTTAAAAAATTGTTTTTTAATAATATCTTTCTTATTGTATTCGGCATTAATAATACTTAAATTATTGATAAAAACATGTGCAAAATCATCAACAGGATTAATAATATTGAACCCAAAAATGTCTTTTGGCACACCACTTTTATCAAAAAAATCAGTTTCAACTATTGGTTTCACAATAAACATATCATCATCAAATAGTACAAAGTTTTCTGCTAAACCTTCAATTTTATGAATATACATCTGTATTGCGTTTGAGTTAAATGTGGGTAGTGCGTCAAGAGGCATAAAATCTTCATGATTGACAATATGTATTTTTGGATGATTGGTGTCAAGCCATGTCGGTACTTGATGATCAGTGACGAGATGAATTTTATTAACCCATGGTGCATTTACCTCAACCATTCGAAACCAATATTTCAACATGCCATAATCACGGTATCTTTCGACACTATTCAAGTTATCATCATCTGAGCGGTACTGGTTCTTTTTAACTTGCCATTTTGGATCATTACCATCAACCCAAAGTATCACGAAATCTATCGGCATTTTCCATCCCTATCTTTTGATAAACTGCATACATTTGTTGATCAATATTTTTTCGATCAAAAATCATCAGTTGATTAATACTTTGTTGACCGAGCTGGACACGTTTGTTATCAACCGTTTGCGATAGTAATCTTGCTAATACTTCGCTATCACGCGGATTAAAGGTTTGTCCAATCTCATCATTTAAAATGTAATCTTTAATGCCACGAATGTCAGCACCTAATAGATAGGCACCATCACGAATTGATTCTAACCCAGCTCGTGACAAACCTTCACGTAGTGAAGGCAGTACCGCGACATCAGCAGCCAGATTGATATTTCGAATGGCCGTTGTATAATTCAAAAAGTGAATTTGATCCGCAATATTAAGTTCTACCGACAGTTCCTGCAAATATCCTAACAAACGTCCCTTGCCAGCAATAATATAGTGGACATCGGTTCTGCCTAATTTCTGCAAAGCCTCTAAGACAATGCGGTGATTTTTTCGTGCAGACAGTTCACCAACTGAGACAATGATACGTACATGTTCAGGTAGGTTGAATTTTCTGATGATATCATTTTTAGCTTTAATATGTTCAGTCAGCGTTGAATCTTGTAGTAATTTATAATTTATGCCAACCCCTGCCTGATAATCAATATATTTTGTATGTAAGTGCCGTACAGCTAAAGCATAATCTTCTTTATTAATAACAATCAATTGTTTTGTGATAAAAGATAAGCACCATTCAATTGGAAAAATAAGCCAATTAATTTTTGCACTTGTTTTTGAGAAATGAAATCCGTGAGCAGTATATATCACAGGCACTTTGTTTTTGAAAGCTAGAATTCTACCTAACACTGAGGCGATGGGTGTGTGCACATGAATAAAGGTAAAATGCTCTTGTTTCATTAATTGATTAATATCCCACACAGCATTGATATTATCTAATAAGTTACCAAAGCCACGTCTCAAGCTAATATCATGTACTACTATTTGCTTTTTATATAGCCAGTCAATGAACTTTTGATTACTCGAACCAGAAAGCGTCCCATAGTGTGTAAAATTTGCGGCTACATGAACTTCATAGCCCATATTTTGCAAAATTTCGATATTACGATGATTGAATTGCGCTAAAAACGATGATGTCGATGTTATTATTAATGCTTTTTTTCGAAAAATCGTCTTATACCATCTCTTTCAATAATAATTGGTAACGTACGTAAAATAATCGTAATATCTCCCAGTAATGTCACATGATTAGCATATATTGCATCATAATCAGCTTTTTGAAGATTCTTCAATTGTTTACGTCCATTGACTTGAGCAAGCCCGGTGAGCCCTGGCTTCACATTAAGTGCCCCAGATGCTTGCCTTAATTGCACTAATTCTGTTTCTTGCGGTACAACCGGTCGTGGACCAATTAAACTCATGTCACCCTTCAAGATATTAATCAACTGCGGTAATTCATCAATTGACGTTGTTCTTAAAAATCGGGCAAAACGCGAAACGCGATTTCTAATTTTTACACGCTGCTCACCAACTAAAATTGGAGTATCTTTAGGTAGTGTTCTGAATTTATAAATTTCAAAAATAACACCATGCTGGCCCACACGCTGTTGATGGTAAATAACACTATCTTTTGTTGTAATATACAGTGTTATATAGACAACAAAAAGAAGTGGCGATAACACAATAAGTGCAATTATCGCCCCCATAAAATCAAACAACTTTTTTATATGTTCTTTATACATTCTCTTCCCATTTACTGTCTCTCTAAACAAGTAATGTCTTCATGATATATTCAAAATCAATCAAGCATTATCCCTAGATGTTTTATGTCATTAACAGCAAGTACTTCCTATATAAAGTTATTATAATCTTATCATTTATTACAAGCCTTTTCCATTACATTAATATTTCTTTTAAATAGAAATAATTATTTAATATTTTTATTAATTATTACAGAGTCAAATTGTGAATATACGCACTTTTATAATGATTAACAAACACATCATAAACTACAGAACTTCCATCAAATTATAAAAACAAATCAAGGATGCGTTGCCATGTTCTTCGTAATGATCTTTTAGTCGCCATCCAGTAATTTTTTCATGGTTACCACTCATCAAGACAATTCCAAGAGACTATCTTTATCCATCAACATCAATTTTTAACATCTAATCTAATTTTAATGCCTTTTATTATTAGTAAAGCGATTTTCTAACCACTTAACCATTAAATCAATCTTACAAAAAAGAAGCACATATTTGTGCTTCTCAATCCTATTATATGCTCATATGATTCACTTGCTAACAGATCAATATACAGCATTGCCTGCATTATCGAAGTAAACTTTTTGCCCATTAATTTGTACCAATTGGTTCGAAACTCTCTCGCCAGAATCAGCATCATAATAGTGCATATGACCTGCCTCATCAATATGCGTACCGCCCTTCAATTGTATACCTTTATCATTGAAGTAAAGTACTTGATTATTAATTATTTGTTCACCTGTTACGGCATGACCCTGATTATCCAAATATAACCAAGAACCATCTGGTAATTCACCAAAGTCATTTGTTAGTTTTTCACCATTAATACCTGCATAATAGCTTATTGTGCCATCACTATTTTTAACTTGGTTATTTTTGACTTGTTCGCCATTCTGATTAAAGTATACTTGGTTGCCATTAATTGTCTGTTCCCCTGTCACAGCAACGCCTTGGTCATTCAAGTATAACCATGCACCATTATCCAAACGTTTGAAATCGTTTTTAATTTGCATGCCATCATAATTGAAATACACAATTTGACCGTTGATGTTTTGTTGACCAGTCACAGCAATTCCTTGATCATTCAAATAAATCCATGATTTATTTGCTAATTCCTGCCAGGTATTAGTCAATAGATCACCTGTCTGACCATCGAAATATCGCAAATTGCCCGCAGTATCTCTAATTTCAGTTCCCTTAACCTGAATGCCATTCTGATCAAAATATTGCTCAGACGTCGATCCATTATCTGCAGTAATTATTGTTAGTCCTAGGGCCATGTGCCCGTCAGCAAAAAAATAACGCCAATTATTATCAGGTCCTAAATAGTATTGATTTGAGACTGCTTTACCAGTCTTGTTGTAATAATACTGATTTTGTCCATCAGACAAGTAAGCATCTTGTAATTCAACGCCATTAGGTAAGAAGTAATACTTTTTACCATTAATTTGTTGCGCTCCCATAACCATGTAACCATCGTTGTCGAAATAATACCAATTTGTATTATCTTGAATAAAGGTATTCTTAGCTTGATAACCACTTGTTGAATAAAATGATATTTTACCATTATCATCAGTTGTAAAGCCAGTGCTTGTCTTTTCACCTAACAATTGTTTGGGTAAGAAATCGTTATCACTCGACACATTAAAATATTGATTCGTTGCCCAATCTTTTAGTACATACCAAGCACCACGACCTTGAATATTGGATCCATTAAAGTACTTAGCTGACCACTCTGTGATTTTAACATTTGGATTCATTGGCTTACCTGTAGAAATTTGCTTTGTTTCAAACAAAGTCGGGTAGTCTGCCTTCAATTGATCCAAGAATGCACCACCGTACTGTGCTTGATATTGGCCACCTCCGATTGTTGATGAATCATATAAAGTGTGGTTGATGACGGAATCCGCATCATCTTTTCCAGAACTATTTGTACGATCTGCTGTCACAATTTGTTCCCCTGGTAAATTATATATTTGGTCAGGTACCCAATCGTTAATGGCTTGAATTCCTTGTGCATGTAAGGCCCTCAAAGTATTGACTAATTGATCAACTGTACCATACTTCGTGGGTGTATTGTAACCAATGTCATAACGATCGCTAAAAGCGTAACCATTTTGAACAATTGAATCTAAGAAACTTGTGTCTGTACTTGAACGATATTGCGGTGCTAATTCAAAAGTTGTGATACCAAGGCTCTTAAACAATGCCGCGTTTTGTACTATTTTGACGTTAGTATACTCGTCGGTATTGGTAGGCATGGCTTGAAAATTAGAAAATCCTTCATAGATGACTTGAGAGTCCAACGCTGAATTAGAATGATACGTCGCACCATCTGTGGAAGTAGCCGCACTACTTGCTGTTCTCACATCTTGATTATCGCTAGCACCAACAGGTACCCATGCAGCAAGATAACCAGAAACTTGCGTATCATTGATACCGTAGACCATATCTGATTTGAAAATCAATTGTCCCAAATCATTTGTGCGAACAATTGGTGCCCCAGCATCATCAGTATACATTTTCAATCCATTTTTAGTACTTAACATCAAGGCGCGATAATCTTGATTTTTGTGCGCAGCACCCATATTCAACACAATTTTTTCATCGTTATTTAGATTCAAATCAGTCTTGTTACTAATAACCAGACCAATACCTTCTGTACGTGTCTTATCATTCCCAGCATCTGTTGATTTCATAGAACCGGTTCCATAACGGACCGAAGTAAGTACACCTTGATTATCATGTAGATAAGACATGCCCATACTTTGACCACCAGAGACATATTTTACACGAGACTGCAATAATGAAATAATGGCATCATAATATGGTGATTTTTTAGCCATATATTGCCCATCATCAGTATATAAATCACCATAATACACACGAGGAATTGTATCCTTATTAGTTAATAGTAATGCATAAGAAGAAGGTATATTGAAAGCAGTATATTCTTTATCTGCTTTCAATTCATCTGCATTATATATTGCAAAAGCTTTTTCGATTTCATCAGGTGTAACAGTTAAACCATCTGAATTCGGATTGATTTTATCTTTGACAATTTGTGCAATAACTGTTTGTACTTCACTATCATGTGCACGGATAAACGAGTAATTTGGTTGAGCCGTATTTTCGGTTGCATCTTCTGTGCGATCCACCAGGCTATTCGTAATTGTTTGTTCTAAACCACTACGTTGGCTGACTGGCACATTTAACGCATATTTCAAGCCAAGATGTATTGGAAAGTCCATTGTCAATTGATTATTACCATGCGCTTTGATATAAGCGGCATCTTTGGATTCCCAATCCTCTAAAATTGAGAGATGCGCATTAGCTTGACTATCACTTTGATCTATTTTATAAGCTGCTTTGAAGTAATCGCTAGCAATTTGTAATAAGTCAGCATCCACGTTATCAACAGCATCAACTCGGTAACCATCAAAATTAGCACTTGGATCATTTTGTGTGATAGTTCCAATGTTCATCATGTAGTACAACCAATTTAATTGTTCAGCTTGCACAACTGGATTTGAATTATCCACATCGTTAGCTAACAACATCTCATAACCACCCTGTTGTCCAGAATCCGTAATTTGACCTTTTTGATTAATCGGTGTGCGATTTAATAATCGGTCACCTGAATTTGCATCTGGTGTTTTGTCACTGTTAACATATAACAACGCTCCCCCTTGTAGATGATCATTTGATTTAGATTCACTTGTAATATTCCAGTTTGGTTGTGTCTTAATCCATTGACTGATATCTGTTTTTAGCCAATCAGTATTACCAGACGAACTAATTCTCTGTTCAATATTTTTTTGGACTGACATCGCATTATTAGTTAGATTACTTGTTGGCGTATTATTTGAAATGACCACATCATCTTCTAGCAGTCCAAGTGACTGCATATATTTGAGGTAAGCAATTTGTGTATCTTTGTCAGGCCACCATGACATTAACAATGGTCGAAAATCAGTTACTGTTGACGGTGTCCATGTGGTACCTGACTTTAGAATATCTTTAGGTCGATACCAACTACTAGCTGTCAGGTAACCATCAACATTTGTGAAGCTATCAGATGATAATGAATATGCAGCGTTATGCTTATTATCTATATTCGTAAGACCTTCAACATATTGATGATCATTCGATATCAATTCACCAGTTGCCTTATCAAAATAAAGTACTTGGCCATCAATGACAGCGGTGAAATTCTTCTTAATTTGACCATCATTACCTACAAAATAGGTTTTTCCATCAATTTGTTTGATACTTGGTGATATGCTTTCTACTTGATTCAGTTTTTGCGCATCACTTTTATTCGTTGTTGCTGTTTCTGAAGTTGCTTCAACTGTTTTGTCTGTTGTTATGGTATCAGTTGTTTTGTAAACTGTCGCTGTTGCTTGCATGTCAACTGCTTTAGTTGCTGTTGGTACTGTTGTAGTATCTTTTACTGGTGCTTCAACTGTTTTGTCTGTTGCTGGTACTATTGTAGTATCTTTTACTGGTGCTTCAACTGTTTTATCTGTTGCTGGTACTGTTGTAGTATCTTTTACTGGTGCTTCAACTGTTTTGTCTGTTGCTGGTACTGTTGTAGTATCTTTTACTGGTGCTTCAACTGTTTTGTCTGTTGCTGGTACTGTTGTAGTATCTTTTACTGGTGCTTCAACTGT
>NZ_JACHGL010000002.1:39643-124970 GCF_014207505.1 Leuconostoc carnosum | reverse complement strand
ACTGTTTTGCCTGTTGCTGGTACTGTTGTAGTATCTTTTACTGGTGCTTCAACTGTTTTGTCTGTTGGTGATAAGTTGGGTTGTTTTTTTGCATAATCCTCATTAACAGTTATTGTTGTGCTATTAGTATTTATTATATCAGCACGACTATCAGATATTGTAGCACCGAATATGGCTAGAGAAAAAATCCCAGCTGTCACCAATATTTTCCCTGATTTATACAATTTCTTACGTTCACACACTACTCTTTCATTCCTCATTCCATCGCCACCATTCTTCTCTTTTCTGATGATTTTCTTTTAATTCCATTATATTTTTTAGGAATTCCACGTACTTGTAAAAGTTATTGACCTTTACCATGTTATTTTATAACGCATGCTGTACAGTTTTTCACTTTATTCAATATTGATTATCCAATAATAAATAAGTCGAAATTATGTCAAAATGCAGGATAATAATTAATTGTTATATTTTTTACAAACAGAAAGGAAATACTATGCAAAAAGATGTCACTTTCAATTTAATAAAGGAGAGGCGTAAGATCAAAAATATCTCACAAAGTGAATTAGGCCGGATAATCGGTTCACAGGCAATGGTTTCAAGAATAGAAAATGGTCAGATACTGCCAAACCTTCAAACCATTCATCTCATTTGTAAAACATTGGATCTTACGATCGAAGAATATTTTCACTCATATTATAAAGTTGGCACAGACATTACTGAATTTAGAAATGATCTCAATGAAAAATATATGTCTACTGATACAACAGCTTTAGAACAGAAATATTCAGACATACAAGCAACCAACGCGCTAACACTTAAACATAAACACCAAATGCTTATGATACAAGCAACCATCTATCATAGGACATTCAAGTTAGCATCATTAAATGATCAGAATTTACTTTTAAAATATTTTGATCAAATCATGAGATGGCAACTTTATGATATTTATTTATTAGAATGTACATTAAATATGATGCCTTCTGAAAAAATAAAACCATACATTTCTGATATTTTAGTGCAATACATAAGGACAGAAAATAAAGTTTATGTGAGCGATATCATTCTGACATTAATTGTCAAATACTTAGAAAGCAGTATTGTACAAAAAAAAGATGTGATTACTGATTGGATACTTTTAAAATTAGATGACCTAAAAATCAGAGAAAATTCAAATTTCAAAGTATGGTTTTTGTTTTTAATTGCACTATATCAGCATGATACAAAAAAAATAAACCAAGCATACATCGTTACAGACTATTTGAATAATCCTTATCTTAAAAAAAAATTCAATCTTATTCAGTCAATTTACTTAAAATAATGTTATTGATAATTTTTGATATCTCTCTATTAAATGATGCTTCATTCATTTTTATCATTTAATACAAAAATATAATAGTTTTTAAATGTGAAAGCCCTAAAATATTTGACAATATTTTAGGGCTTTCGTATTGATATTAAGCACTTAACAGTCTTAAATCAAAAAAATGACAATCATATTAATGATTGTCATTGAAAAATAAATATTATTTTAACACGTGTTTTCAGATGTATATCGCGCTACTTTGATAACATAATCACGGTATCATGCTCAAGCGCTTAGCTTACTCTTGCTTCACATCATCTAGTAAATCACGTTCTTCATTAGTTAACTGTCGTGCTTCCAATAAATCAGGTCGGCGTTGCCATGTGCGACGTAGCGATTCTTTCAAACGCCATTCAGCGATTTTTGCATGGTTACCACTCATCAAGACATCAGGTACTTGACGGCCTCTAAAATCAGCTGGACGCGTATATTGTGGAAATTCCAAGAGATTGTCTTGGAATGAGTCCTCAGTAGCACTGGCTTGGTTACCCAATACATCAGGCAAAAAACGAGCAGTTGCATCAATAATGACCATTGCCCCCAATTCGCCACCGGTCAGCACATAATCACCAAGTGAAATTTCATCATCAACCAACTCACGAATCCGCTCATCATAGCCCTCATAGTGACCAGCAATGAAAGTAATATGTTCTTTTTGCGCTAATTCTTCTGCAACATGATGATCAAACTGACGACCTGCGGGATCTAACAAGACCACATGTCCCTTATCACCAGCTTCTTTTTCAACAGCTGCCATCGCATCGAAAATGGGTTGCGCCATGAGTAGCATCCCCGCACCCCCACCAAAGGGATAATCATCCACATTATTGTGCTTGTTTTCAGTATAATCACGAAAATCAGTCACGTGAAAATCTAAAGCGCCTTTATCAATAGCTTTACCCAAAATGGATTGTTTTAATGGTGTAAACATATCAGGGAATAAACTTAAAACATCAATTCGCATTAGTCCAAAAGCCCTTCCAGTGCGTCAATCGTGATTAACTTATTGTCAACATCAACTGATTTGACAACATCATCAATCATTGGAATCAAAGCATCAGGTTGTCCCTCACGCTTCACAACCCAAACATCATTAGCACCTGTGGTCATAATTTCAGAAACAATACCAATGACATTACCAGTCAAGTCAACTACCCGGCTATCGATGATCTCATCATAATAGTATTCATCATCTTCAAGTTCTTGTCGCTCATCACTAGCAACATAGATATCATCAGTTTTATATTTTTCAATTTCGTTGATATTCGTGATACCTTCAAACAAAACTAGCCACATATTTTTATGCAATCTTGAAGATTGCACCGTCATGGGAACTAAGCCTTGTTTTGTATCAATTTGTAATTCAACACCTTTTTTAAAGCGATTTTCCGGGAAATCTGTAATTGCCATGATTTTAACTTCACCACGGATACCGTGTGTGTTGACAATTGTGCCAACTTTAAATAAATTATCTGTATTTGTCATAGTGTTATTATATCAGATTTTAACCCTATCTAACGCCAATAATTCTGCTTTTATGTGCGAACCATAGCGATATTGGCCAATGCCCCCATTTTTTGGTAAAATACGATGGCAAGCATTGATAATTGTCAGCGGATTCTTCCCGATGGCACTAGCAACCGCACGAATTGCCGTTGGATGGTTAGCACGTTGCGCCAATTCTGCGTAAGTCAAATATTCGTGAGGCAACATATTATGCATTGCTAGCCATACCTCTCGCTGAAATTTGGTGCCTGAGAGATAATTAATTTTTAATTGTCGCCAGTCGATGACTTCACCTGCTGCGTATTGCTTAAACAATGCTACTTCTAGCACGTTACCTACTGCCACATCAACTGTTGGATAAAAGCTTTTAAAATCAGCAACACCATCGTCTGCTAAGCTCACAAAAACCAAGGCATCATCTTGTTTAAACAACGTCAATTGTCCACCTAAAAAAGTTATTGTCTCATAAATAATCATACCTTTAGTTTATCATAAGTAATCAATAACAATAAAAAAACGACCACATCATCAGTCGTCGTTTAAAATATTATTTTTTCAAGCTATCAATATCGATATCTTCAATCGTTGCTACTTTAGCTTTATCCAACATATTAGCTTTAAAGCTAACATTATCGCCTACCTTCAAAAAGACAGTTGTTGGCGCGCTATCAGCGTCTATACGGAATACAGTCGCTTGATTCTCTAACATGAAGTTCACAATGGTTGTTTTACCATCATTGACCAAAGCTACACGTGATACTTTCCCCGAAATTGATTTTGCCAGTTTAGTATCAGTTGATCGATTATTGGACTTTGATTCAGCCAAATCATTACGATAATCATCCAGTGCTTCCTGTGCATTATCACCATCAATAACAATATCGTTATCAATTGCATTGATATAGACATACTTCTTAAAGATACCTTTACTATCTAGCAAGGATATTACCCAAGTTGGTGTGCCATCAATGTTATACAAGATCGGCATTTTTGCTTGCCATTTCTTTTCTGGATAGATTTTGTCCGCAATACTAATTGCACCATCAGAATCCATTAAGCCTGAGCGTGTATCCCGATAATACGTCAATTGTCCTGTTTTAGCATCCACCAATGAATAACCTAAAGCAGAGTCCTGATCATTATTCCCCGATGTAAAATCAGTGAAATAGACTAAATTCCCCTTTGAATCGATCAAAGGCGTAATTTGACCCGCAGCATAGACACCATTATCTGTTGGTACCTTCACATCACGCTTGGCACCAAAGGCTGTCTGGTTCCACCAACCCTTTTGATAACGACCATAGAACTCATTCATTTGATTAGCAGCAGCACTTGTAATTGGTGCATCAATAAACTTTGGCGCTTTTTGCGCATCATAAACATTAACGTCACCCGTTTGGGCATTCAGCACCGCTGTTTTAAATTCATTGAACTTCATGCGACCAGAAACACCGTACTCGCGGTACAAAGTTTGAACATAGTATGGTGTCCCATTATCATCGACTTCTAAATTCATACGACCCGTACTAGCATATGTGGGCGCGGCTGCATATATCTTACGTGCGGCATCATCATTAAGATAAGCCGATGGGCTATATTTCAAAGGTTCTTTAACAAATTTTGGTTGTGCATTGACATCTGTGGCGCTAATCATGAAATATCCTGGCACAGATCTATTTTTAAGCCACTTGAAGAATCCATTAAATTCAACGGTTGCAACGTAAACGTACTGCCCGTTGATTGTTTGAGCCGTAATGCCATCCAGTTCATACATATTAGAATTAGGAATGACACTGAACTTTTGTTGCATCTTACGTTTAGCGGTTTCTGGCGCTAAAGCAATCGGCATTTCTTTAGCTGATGTCAGTAATTCTGCTGACCGCTTCTTTTGTGTTGGAATGGAATCGTATACATTATTAATACTGGTAATGCGTGTGACGAACGACGTCCCACCAACAATAATCCAAAGTACGATTGGAATTAATAATACCCATACATAGCGCTTCAAAAAGCTTGTTTGTTTCAGTGATATATTGACCGCATTAACATGCTTATTATTTTCACCAAATTCGCGTATCTTGTCAATCGCTGACAAACCAGCATTACCTAAAAAGTTAACAATTGCCGCAGCAACTGCCAAAAAAATATTAACATTTAATAATGTCGTTAGGTTTTTAGGGGGTAATTGAATATAAAGTGCCAAATAAATAACAACGAACTCAATGATAGTTGTAGTAAGAAACCATAACCAGCGCCTATTTAGTGCAACAGCAATAACATTAGCCAGTAACATACCAATACTAAACACTAATGTCACGTTGATAAAATCTAATAACATAAAATTCTCCTTAACAGTGCGTAAAATAGCATATCTATCATTATCAATTATAAAGTAACAATGATAACAAAGATAGTAAACAGCCATCATTATGTAGATAATCAAAAAACCTAATTGGCATGTTTCCCAATTAGGTTTTATAATCTGATACTTTTTGAAGAAAGCATAGACCAAAAATTAAAGTGCTGCTTTAATTTGATCGAAAACTTTCTGTGTGCCCACACCTGTTAATAAAGCAACACCATTAATAACCTTATCTTGAATTTCATGTGGCACCATTGTCGTTGAAACTACGATATCATAATCGCCGTTTCGAATAGCGCTAACCTCATCAGAAATTTTTGATTGTAAAAATTTAACTTCGTTAACTTTATCTTCTGAGGTTAGAAACTCTTTAATTTTTCCTGTAGCAATTGTTGATGTTGCAATTCCTGTACCACACACTACCATCAGTGACTTTATCATTTTATTACTCCTTTTTATATACGTTTCGTATGAAATTTATTCAACCAAATCATCAAAGCAAGAACAATCATGCCAGCAACCGTGATACCACCCCAGCTTAATAATTTACCTAACCCAACAATTAGCAGTGTTGTCCAAGCACCTCCATCTGACAACACTGAGATGGAAGACGCGCCGTTCATTGAGAAATGAGCTGATTTAGCAGCAATTGTTAGCAATGGTGCAATCCAAGACGCAATCCATAATGAGATAGCAATATCTATTATGCCACCAATCACAATTCTAAAAACATTTCCACCGAATACTGCAGCCATAACTGCAATCATAAATGGTATTGTTGCTAAATCTCCAAAGGGTAACACTGTGTTCCCTGGCAAAATAACAGCAATCAATAGCGATAATGGTACTAAAATTAATGAAGCAGATAACACTGCTTCCTGTCCAACAGCCAAGGCAGAATCCATACCGATGTACAAGTCACGTCCAGGAAATTTTTTCTGTACTAACTGATTGGCTGCTTCAGAAATTGGTGATAGTCCTTCCATCAATAAAGCTACCATACGCGGCATTAAAATTAAAACAGCAGATGTGGTAATACCTAAATTCAAAATTTTAGTAATATCATACTGCGCTAATGATCCGATAATCAACCCAATAATAAGGCCCATGACTGCTGAATCGCCAAAAACACCTAATCGTTTTTGTATGGTTTCTGGTGTCCAATGAATACTTTTAATACCTGGAATTCGATCCAAAACCCAATTAATAGGTAATGCGATCACAAATCCAGGTGCAGAAGCACCTTGAGGAAAAGAAATACCTTCTAACCCATAGTGTTTTTGAATCGTAGGTGCTGCCAAATCAGCTAAGAAATAAATCCACATCGCATGAACTATCATTGTTGCCAAGCCCAAAGCAAAGTTATTTGTCGCTGCATACACTAACGACCCAGTAAATGCAATATGCCAGTAATTCCATAGATCGACGTTTAAGGTTTTAGTTAGCCCTATAACTAACAAAATAACATTTAAAGCAACACCAATTGGAATGGCCAAACTTCCTAATGTTGTGCCGTATGAAATCGCCGATGCTGCTGGCCATCCAACATCAATCGAGCTAAGTGTTAGCCCAAAATTCCGGACCATCGACTGAGCTGCCGGACCTAAATTATCAGTCAATAATTCAATAACTAGATTTAAACCCGTAAAACCAATACCAACCATTAAAGCTGCTTTAAATGCTTTCCCTACTTTAATTCGTAAAAATAATCCAAATACGAATAATAACATTGGTAAAAATACGGTTGGACCTGCGTTCAATAACCATCTAATAATCCCCATTATAATGTCCTTTCTTACTCAATACCTGCTGTTTCCAAAATTGAAATAACATTCTCAATACTGTTAGTATTCAAAATTTTAATTAAAAGTTTTTTATTTTGAATAAGGCCAATTAGTTTTTGTAACATCTCTAACTGCTCATGTGGTTTCGTTAACGCTAGCATAAATATAATCTTGACTGGTACGTCTTTCCCGTCACCCATTTGGAAAAAATTTACAGGTGCCTTTAATCTCATGACACCAATTTGTGAACGTATAACATGTTGCACATCAGTATGCGGTATTGCGACACCAATAATTTCAGTTGCCAATCCAGTTGGAAAACTTTCTTCTCGTTTTAACACTGCTTCTATAAAAGACGTCTGGACAATCTTATGATCAACAAATTTTTTTGCTAACAGTTTAAGTGCTTCTGTTCTATTCTGAGCTTCAGAATCTAGTACTATTACTTTATCATCGAGCATGTTTTAATACCTCTTTTATTATATAAGTTAAATCTTGTTGGGTTATTATTGTTCTCAATTTTTTTAAACCAGTATCGCTAAGAAAAAAATTAAGTACAGTTAAAATATTTTTCGATGGATATTGGTTATCGATAATCATTATTAAATGGAATTTATCCCAGCTTCGTAATAACAAAATGCCCTGGTAAGATAGATTCGGCAAGACCACATGTGGTAAATCAATATCAGGAGCAATTTGCACACTCCCTAATTGATTACGTTGAATTATTGCCTGTTCAACCACATGTTGCACTAAATTAAAATGTTTTGCCACTAACTGTGATATAGATTTTTGCTCACTCATTGTTTCAAAAATATATCTATCCATAAGCTAAATCCTTCACGCGTCTTTTATCACCTTCATTAAATAAAGCACTAACTTGAATAATTGGTGACACCGTCGGATAAGGTACCTGAACAGTAGAAATCACTAAATCAATATCTTGATATTTTTTTAAATCCTTTTGATATGTTTTCGATGATATAACATCTACAATATCAAAATCAGGAAATGAATGTCTAACCTTTGTCTGCAATAGTTGTGCTGTTCCAACTCCTGTTGAACACATAATTAGTACACGTTTATAGTTTGTAGCATCTTCTATAGCACGGACAACGTACAGTGTTAGAAATCCCACTTCATCATCTGAAATAATATAGGACGATTTTTGTGTTATTTCTTTTATATTATTAAAAGCATCTTCATAATTAAATTTAATATCGTTTAGCAGAGGATTAATGATTGATATATTCGCCGTAATGCGATGAATCATAGGTCTCACGTGCCCTAATAATCCTTTTATTAAATTGTTACGATTAACGTGTTTCCCAAGCGATATATTTTGAATGATGAAACTCACTAATCGATGCGCTTCGTCATCTTTGCTATCATCTAAATTTTTGTTGTATCGTAATCCTACAAGGTAGACTAATAAATTTTCAACTTCTTGTGAGTGAATGGAATCATTGAGATAGTGACCTAAATTATCAATGATTTTTCTTGCAACAACCGTTAGTTTTTCATCATATTGCGTTAAACTGGTTAAATTTAATTGTTCCTCATACCGTTTTTGACGTACACGCTGAATTAAAATATACAAATGTGAGAAAATATTAATCGTGTACGGATCTAAAATTTGAACAGATAATTCAGTTTCAATAAGTACCATTTGCGCGCTTATAAATTGACGATCATTATCAGATACATTTGGAAAAATATCACTAATATTATCTAAAACTTTTCCTGTTCTTGTTTCTTCTAATAAAAAATAATTCAGCGCTTTTCGTAATTGCACCTCTGTACCAACAGCTCGCACCTGTCCATCCGATCGCTGTAATTGTATTCTAAACTGCAGTAATTTAGTATTTAAAAATGATAAATACCGTGATAATGTAGAATCAGATACATAAAATTGATCAGTTAATTCCCAACGATTCACGGCTTTTGGGAATTGTGTCAAAATTGTAATTGCTAGATTTATTGATTTTTGTGCCTCTTGTTGCTCTTCTGTTAGAAGGGCTACTTTTTTAACTAAGCGATAGCCTCGTCCCCGTTGAGATTGAATTACTTTCTCGGTTGTATTTAATTTACTAATCAATCGATAAACTGTTTTTGTTGAAGATCCTAATGTTTCTGAAATTTCTTGTGCAGTTACAAAATCAACTTGTTTTCCCAAAAACATTAACACACGATTTTCTAACATGCTCATTTTTTCACCTCCATCTCTATAAATATAGTATACGTCACTATTGTTACCGCTTACACTTTAATATGTCCATTGCTTTAGACATTTATTCAAAAAAGCAAAATAAGACATCAAAAAAACCTAATCAGCACATGGACTGATTAGGTTTTTTGATTTTTTTAAAGAAACCATAAAACAATTACCCTAAAATTATTATAAAGAATATTTAAAACAATGGCGAATTTATCATTTCAATAATGAAAATAGCTCCATATGATACTAACAGTTTAATGTCAAGCCAACCTAACAACACCTGACAGAACTGGTGCAGTTATAAAACTTAGAAGTGCATGTGCTAAATATATTGTATCAGACATAATCGCACCTTTTATCACTGTTCCACCAAGTGAATCTATTTCAACCAAAGTGCCTGTCCCTAATACATGGCTCTCTTTGGTTATTGAACCACCCATATCAATGAATAACATACGCCAAGTATAGCACCTAACTATACTGAATGGCACCATCTAAACCAGATAGGAAATTATTCAGACCGATATTAATTACCGACAGTAAAATATTAAACAGTAGTATTGATAATATGTCACCTATCTAATACTGGATAAAATAAAATTGATTGATGAAACTACTCTAACAACAGTAAAAAAAAGTAATTGCCATAATAATTATGGCAATTACTTTCTCACTTAATTATACCAATGCCAACAAATCAGCCTTCTTAGCTGATGATGCATAAGTTGTACCATTAGCATCCAAGTATGCCTTGATTTCGGCAACTGTGTTCTTTTCTGTTGGCTTTGCAGATGAAGTAGCAGTCTTTGCTGATGCTGGCTTCTTACCTGCCTTTGATGCAGCATACTTTGCTAAAATACCAGTATGTGTCAACAAGTTACGTACAGTATCTGATGGTTGTGCACCATTGCTCAACCATGACAAAATCTTTGCTTCATCCAAATTGATTTCAGCAGGTTGTGTAATTGGGTTGTATGTTCCAACAGTTTCAATAAAACGACCATCACGTGGTGAACGTGAATCAGCGATAACGACACGGTAGAAAGGACGCTTCTTAGCACCCATACGCTTCAAACGAATTTTTACTGACATATTATATGTCCTCCATATTTCTTATGTGCTTTTTACACTTATATTACTCTCTTATTATGCCACGAACAGCATTTGATGTCAAGGGGTTTTACTTGACATCGACAATCCAGCTATTGATTTTTTTAACTAAAGGTTCTTGTAAATAGCGCAATGTTAACCTTCGCGCACTATCACCATCACGCACTGTAATATGTAAATGTGTTATGTGCTTGTTGATTAACAACATACTACGCGATGTTGCAATACTTTGAATTTTTTCACGTGGCATATAATAAGTGTGCTTTGTGAAATTTGATGATAATTGTACAATCAAGTACTGACCGTCAACTTGTATGCGTTGATCCATCATTTGCCACCAACTAGCTAACAGTGAGTAACCAATTAATAAAATCGTACAAATAATTAACAATGGTAGATCATAGGTCAAATGAAAATGAATTGTCCACTTAGTGATATAATAAGTGATCCAAATCAAGCTGGCAATGAAGATATCTAACCAAAAAATCATATTCAGACGATACCACAAGGCACGGTTAGCATTCATACTATTAGTCGGGTTTATAAAATGATATTGGGGCAAAAATGGCTGAATCACTTCACCTGCACTGCTCATTCTCACAACTGGCATGATACTAGTCTGTTTAACTTCCCCTTTTGTATTATTGACAGATGAAGCCAATAATACATCGACTGAGACGAGTTTGACTAACCGACGTAACAATGATTGTTGAAAATGCACTGCTTGCACACGTGATACGCGTAATTGGACATTTTGCTTAGTGAATAAACCACGCGTGATTGCTAAATGCTGACCGATTCGTGATATTTTAAACTGAAAATATTGGCTGTATAATTTAAAAAATGACAGCAGAAAACCAAAAATAATAAATATCATCACTAGCCCAATAAAAATTGTTACATTTTGCTGATTTAACCAAGCAGTGAATTGTCTTGACAATGTTGCTGGCAGAAACTCTTGGACTTGCGAAAAAATAAGGAATATTGCCCCTACTGTTCCTAAACTACCTAATGAAGTCAACGCAAATAAACATAAATCACGATCATTGATTTGATAACTTGCCGCAATGGCAGGTTGCTCTGATAAAGTTTTAATAACTTCAGCACTTTTAGTTTGTGATCGTCGACGTAGATTTTCAATATGTTCAATTTGAGGCAGCGTCAGTGCACTAAATTCTATTTTATCCTGACTTTTACCAGATGTTTCGATTGTGACATGGAACACATCAAACGGTTGAAAATAAATCGGCTGATTACGGGTAATTGTTTGTATTCTTTCAAAAGGTAAATGCACATGTTTTTTAGCAAAAATACCACGTTTTAAAGAAATTTCGTGTTCCGTCGTGATATAAGTAAAAAAATACCACTTAAGAAAACCAAATGCTAATGAAACTAATAAAAGAATAACTACAATTCCTAATTGAAATACCCTTGAACCAGAAAATCGCAAAATACCAAAAAAAGCCGGCCAAATCAATGATACAAAAACATTGAGCACCTCACGTATGATGGCAACCTTTGGCTGGCGATGCCCTATTTCCTTAGTCATCGGTATCCACCTCACGTGCTTGTCGTGCAGCTTGAATTAATTGATCACGTAACTGTAGCGCCGTCTTTTCATCAATTGCATTAATAGTGAAAGCATTGGCTGCAGTGACAATTGATAATTTTTGCAACTTGAAAATGTTTAAGATTGGGCCTTGCACAGTATCAACATTTTGAATACGATTTAACGGAATTGTTTGTGACTGACGCCAGAAAAAGCCCTTATAAATTGAGACAGAATGCGGATTAATGACATACTGATGAAAACGATAGTAATAAGGAATCAGTAAAGCATAAGCAAGTAAACACAGTAGTACTAGTACAAAAATAACTTGAATAATAGTGGCTAAAATATTTTGCCAATGGTTTAAGAAAAAACTATTGATGACTAAACCAACAGCCAAAATCAAAACAAAAGCGATACTTGTATGAATCAGCCAAACAATTTTGACTGATTTTGGTAGTTTTTGCGCGTTATCTGGTAACATAATATTCACTCCCCCC
Source organism: Leuconostoc carnosum (assembly GCF_014207505.1). Classification (GTDB taxonomy): domain Bacteria; phylum Bacillota; class Bacilli; order Lactobacillales; family Lactobacillaceae; genus Leuconostoc; species Leuconostoc carnosum. The sequence goes on along the minus strand of NZ_JACHGL010000002.1, from coordinate 112,572 downwards.
GAAGCATTATTCTTCACGTTGTGCGTTAATTTCTTCACTCAAGATAATTAATTGATCAAGCGCACGACGGGCTAATCGTGCGTCATGTGCACGATTAGCTTCATTAGTAATACCACCCAATGTATGTGGTGTGTTGACATCCTTAATAATGGCAATGAGTTGTTCATGCCATAATGATAGTTGATCTTTTTCCATCTTAATATTCTCCCTGTAGACGATTAGGTTTATTTTATCATGACTATCATTTTATTGCATGAGAAAACGAGGTTATAGACTGATATACTACATATTGTAAGTAAGCTTAACCTATTTATGTTTAATTTTTGACACATATATCACGACCAGAAACATTAAAGTTCTATAAATTAAATCAAAATTAAGTAAAGTTCTAAGTATGTCTTTATAATCATTCCAAACTCATGTAAAATAAATATATATACTTTTGAAGGGAGTGCGATTAGAAATCATAACACTGTTTGGCAATAAAACCATTTAACTGTTGTCCCGCTGTGCCTAATCGCAAATTAATAACTATGTTTTCAGAATTTAAAACATTTATCATGCGTGGTAATGTGCTCGATTTAGCCGTTGGTGTCATTATTGGTGGTGCATTCACAGGGTTAGTTAAATCATTGACCACTAACCTAATCTCACCAATTATTGGTTTCTGTACTGGTGGTACGACTGATCTTGCCAATCTTGAATTAATAATTACTAAGCAACTTACATTTAAATATGGTGCTTTCATCAATGATTTCATTAATTTCTTGATCACAGCCTTTGTTGTATTCATGATTATCAAAGTCATAAACCGTGTACTACGTACCAAAAAAGTCGAAGAAGAAGTGCCCGTTAACCCTGAATTGGAAATACTTTCAGAAATTCGTGATTTGTTAGATGCTCAGAAAAAAGCATAACGTTCGTGTTTTGTTCCAAAACTACCCATTCGCTGTCCTTGTCGTTTGGGTAGTTTTTTTGTATAGTTAATGAGTTATTAAATTATTGGAGGTCGTTATGGTGATTATTACGGCGGGCATGATTGGCGTTGGCAAAACAACCTTAACTGGATTAATTGCTGAACATTTTGGTACAAAAGCATTTTACGAACCTGTGGGTGACAATCCTGTCCTCCCACTTTATTACTCAGACCCAAAGCAGTATGGTTTTTTGCTACAAATTTATTTTTTAAACCGTCGTTTTGATATGATTAAACGTGCACTAGCAGATGACAATAATGTCCTAGACCGTTCAATTTATGAAGATGCCCTATTTACATCTGAAAACCACAAAGATGGTAATATTACAGATTCTGAAATGACTGTCTATACTCAGTTACTTGACAATATGATGTCAGAATTACAGCAGTTACCAAAAAAAGCACCTGATTTAATGGTATATGCCGAAACTGATTTTGAAACGATTTTATATCGTATTAAAAAACGTGGACGTGATTATGAACAATTTGAGGGTAATGACGATTTGCGGCAATATTATTTCCGCATGTGGTCAGCATATCAAAATTGGTTTAATTCATATGATGCCTCACCAAAAATCAAAATTGATCTACAAACTTATGACCTAGAGAATGAAAAAAACCAACAGATTATTCTTCAACAAATTGAAGATGCTTTAAAAACTATTCGTTAATAAAAAACACATTTCAAATTGAAATGTGTTTTTTATTTGACCAGTAATTTCAAAGCTGAACGAATATAACCGTCAGTAGTGTCATGATTAGCAGCCAGTTGTTTCTCAAGTTTTGCAACTTCCTTTGCGCTGTAGCCTAACGACTCCAAGGCTTCTAATGCATCAGTTAGCGCTTGATTTGTTTTTGCTTTAGAAGCTGGCATACCAACTGAAACTGCCATGTCATCCAACTTACCTTTCAAATCAAGTACAATTTGCTGAGCCGTTTTTTTACCAACCCCAGGAAATTGCATTAAATAGGTCGGATCTTCATTAGCTATGGCATTAACTAGTCCTTCTGAATCACCATTCGCCAAAATTGCCAATGCACTTTTAGGTCCAATGCCTGACACGTTGATCAATTTATTGAATAAAGCCTTTTCATTTTCATCAATAAAACCATATAATGTGAGCTCATTTTCACGAACTACTTGCTCTACATATACGTGTGATTCAACGTTTTGCTCAAATCGATAAGGATTTGCCACAAATAATTTATAGCCAACACCACTACGATCGGCAATCACTAAATAAGCCGGATAGATATTCGTAACAAGTCCATTGATATATTCGTACACCCTTTGTCTCCCTTAACTGGTTTATGCTAATTTATTATTCAATGAATTAGCCTGTAATAGCACAAGAAAAATACGTCACACACAATGACCTGACGCATTTATTTGTTGATTAATAAGATATTACCGCTCTCGTTTAATGAACATAGCATCCCCAAAACTAAAGAAACGATATTTGTCATTAACAGCATGCTGATAGGCATTTAAAATATTCTCGCGCCCTGTAAAAGCAGCTACCAACATCACAAGTGTTGATTTTGGTAAGTGAAAATTAGTGATGAAAGCATCAACCATCGTCCAGTGATAACCTGGCTTAATGAAAATATCAGTCCAACCGGAGTCCGCTTGTAAATGGCCATCAAACTTTGAGCCAATTGTTTCCAACGTACGAATTGATGTAGTTCCTGTAGCAATAATACGGCCACCATACTCATGCACTTCATTTAAAGTATCGGCCGCTTCTTGACTAAGTTGATAAAACTCAGAATGCATCTTGTGATCTTCGATGTTTTCTTCTTCAACTGGTCGGAAAGTGCCTAAACCAACATGTAATGTGAGTTCTACTGTCTTAACCCCTTTTTGACGAATTTTATCCAGTAATTCCGGTGTCCAGTGTAAACCAGCTGTTGGTGCTGCAGCAGAGCCTTCAACCTTTGAATAAACTGTCTGATATCGCTCTTGATCGGCGAGCTTTTCCTTAATGTATGGCGGCAAAGGCATTTCACCTAATTGCTCCAACAGTTCCATGAAAATACCTTCATAATGAAATTCGATATAACGGCCACCATGCTCAAGTTCACCAACAATTGTAGCTGTCATTATTGGGTTATCAATATCATCACCAAACACAATTGTTGATCCGACAGGTGATTTTTTTGCTGGCTTAACCAACGTTTCCCAAACATCGCCATGATCTTGACGCAATAATAAAACTTCTGCATGTCCCCCAGTCTCTGGACGAGCACCGTGCAGACGTGCTGGTAATACGCGAGAATTATTCATGACAATGGCATCACCTGGCGCAACATAGTCTAAAATATCGTAAAAATGTTTGTCTTCATAACTCCCAGTATCAGCATCGAGTACCAACAAACGTGATGAATCACGTTGCTTCAATGGTGTTTGCGCAATTAAACTTTCTGGCAAATCATAATCAAAATCTGATAATTGATAATGTTGTTCTTCTGTCATATTTCTCCACCTGAATTACCCTTCATACCGATTAATTTTTCAAATTCAAACCCAGTTTGCGTTACTTGTTCTTTCTCCGCTGATGACAAAACCTTATTCACATTAGGAATATTGAATTTTGTCAAAACATCTGCATAAGTTAAATTATTTTGATTAAGATATGCCACCAATAATGCCAATTCATGGCGTTGTGTAGCAGTTGGTTTATTAATTGTAATTGTTTCATCAAAGGCACGTTCAATTAACCGATCATAGCGCTTGTTTTCTGATTCAATATGATATTCTTGTGCTATGATTGCTTTATTTTTAACTAACACAGCGTCCAACTCATCTAATGGCATTGGTTGTCCAAATGGTCGTGTTTGCATTAAAGCAGAATCCAATGATACATTTACCATCCCTGCTGATCGATATTCTGCCTCATGAATATGTCCATGGACCGATATTAAAGGATATGGCACATCAATGGCGTAATGACTTAACCACACCGTATGACCATTGATTTTCAATATTTTTGCTGTTTCTACCACTTCAATTAATTGTGTTGCCGGCTCTTTTAATGCTGCCTTTAATTGATCTGAATGATCATGATTACCTTTGAAAAAAATCTTTTGGCCATTCAGTCGAACAAGTTGTGCCACAAAGGCTTGCTTTTTGCTAAACATGCCCAAGTCGCCAAGAAAATAGACCATGTCTTCATTGCCAATGGTTTCATTCCATTTCTTTTCAAGATACTCATCCATGTTTTCAATGGTTGGCTCTATGCCTAACGCCCGCAGTGAATCAGCTCGTGATTTATCAAAATACAAAATTTTTTCATGATTAAAATGCGTATCTGAAATAATATAATCCATTAAAGTTCCTTTTGATAGGGTACATTGAGATGTCTATATGCGGATTCTGTCACCACACGACCGCGTGGTGTCCGTTGCAAAAAACCAATCTGTAACAAATAAGGTTCCACCATTGATTCAAGGGTTTCAGCCTCTTCACCAATATTAGCCGCTATTGTACTTAGACCCACTGGTCCGCCATTATAATAATCAATCATCGTACCTAAAAATTTGTGATCCGTTTCATCTAAACCACGATTATCAACACGCAATTTATCTAAGGCAATGTCAACAATTCCCTTATCAATGGCATCTTTACCCTGAACTTGTGCAAAATCACGTACACGTTTCAACAATCGATTGGCGATACGTGGTGTACCACGCGACCGTAGGGCAATCTCGTAGGCACCTTCTGGTTTGATAGGTGCGTTAAAAATATCTGATGAACGTACGACAATTTCTTGCAGTTCATCTGATGTATAATATGCCATCGCATTGATAATACCAAACCGATCACGTAATGGCTTAGAAAGCATCCCTGGACGTGTTGTCGCCCCGATGAGAGTAAACGGTGGTAAAGGAAAATGAACCGCACGTGCCGTAGGACCTTGTCCCACCATAATATCAACAAAATAATCTTCCATGGCTGAATACATAATTTCTTCGATGTTAGTTGGTAACCGATGGATTTCATCAATAAACAAAATATCCCCTGGTTCTAATTCATTGAGTAACGCAACTAAATCACCAGGTTTTTCAATGGCAGGTCCAGATGTTGTTTTAATGTTAACACCCATTTCATTAGCAATAATCATTGCCAATGTTGTTTTACCTAATCCGGGTGGTCCAAAAAGCAACACATGGTCTAATGCCTCTTCACGCTGCCTAGCCGCTGAAATATAAACACTTAATTCATCTTTTAAGGCAGCTTGACCTATATATTCACGCAAAAATTGTGGTCGCAAAGAAAGCTCATCATGTTGTTCTGTGGCATTGGCAGCCGCATCACGCAACAGTTGATCAGCCTCACTATTCGTCTCATACCATTGATTAAATTGTGGTTCCTGTTGATTTTCCATATCTTTAATTTTAACACGTTTCCGCGCGTTTCATGACCTCAACAAACACTAAATTTCTGACTTCATGCGTACAAAAATATTGTCTGATAGACAATACAAATTAACGTGACACTTCAACAGTTAAATCAGGCAATAATTGATGCGTTCGTGTATAAAAGTTAACAACATAACTTTTGTCACTAGCGGTCAATATTGCGTATGTGCCACCTAGAACAGCCCGTGGACCTTTTGGAATAGTTGTTGATCCTGGATTAATAAATAATTTATGATCAAAAATTGTAGCACCATCGATATGCGTATGTCCAAATAACACAACTTGTGCCTTAGCCTTATTGGCTGCTTGATTCATTAAGTCGAGGTTTGCCCAAGTATTAGCTTTTGTGGCACGATATAAGTGACCATGTGTCTGGAAAAAAGTGACCCCATCAATTGTAACCACTTGATCATCAGCAAATTGATCATCATCCATATTTCCTATTACGGTTGATACGCCGTGAAAGACATCATCAGTTGCTGGCAACTCAGAATCACCATTATAAAAAACACCATCTACTTGATGATGCCATTGCTTTAATATATCAACAAGAATCGCACGGTCACCGTGAATATCTGAAACAATTAGAAATTTTGACATGCTGACTATTCTCCTTCCAACCATCGAGGTAACTTTGCCATCAACGCCTGCAAAGCAAGTCCTCGATGACTCACTTTATTTTTTTCTTCACCAGTTAATTCCGAGAAAGTTTTACTAAACTGCGGTACAAAGAAAATTGGGTCATAACCAAAACCGTTATTTCCACGTCGTTGGCTAGTTATGTCGCCGTCAATTTGTCCATGAGTAACTAGCGTTGGCTTATTTGGTCCAACCAAAACTAATACACTATTAAAATGTGCCTGCCTATTTGATGTATCGCCCAATTTATCTAATACTTTGTCAATATTTGCTTCATCATTATGATCACCAGCATAACGTGCTGAATAGACACCAGGTTCGCCATTTAAAGCATCAACTGATAAGCCAGAATCATCTGCCAAAATATAGTCATTTGGTGCTACTTGTGCGATAGTCATCGCTTTTTTAGTGGCATTTTCCTCAAAAGTCGTCCCATCTTCAATAATTTCCGGTACATTATCTCCCAATTCACGCAATGGCACAACCGTTAGGTCTACCTTAATATCAGTAAGCATTTTTTTGAATTCTGAAATTTTATGCGCATTGTTACTGGCAATAATTAATCTAGACATTATTTACCCTCCAAATGTTGTGCTTCACCAGTACCAATAATATTCAAATGACGAACATCAAGCTCATTATGACGTTCTAGCCACTGTGTGGCAATCAATTTAAACATTTCTGGGTCACTGGTTGTATAATAAGTATCATTATCATGTTGATATTTAATTTCTGATTTTAAGTCATATCTATCAAGATAGCTGCTAATTAAATTAACAGTTTCACGTCCTGCATCAATCAATTGGACTTCTGGTCCAACTGCTACTTGAATAAAAGACGACAGTAATGGAAAATGTGTACAACCTAATATCAATGTATCAATGGCCGTTTCCTTAAAAGTTGCTAAATGCTCGCTCACTACCTTTTGAGCTATAGCCGTTTTGTAGTGATTACTTTCAACGAGTTGAACAAAATCCGGTTCAGCCTGTGACATCAAAGTAATATCTTGTCCATAATCAGCAATTTGGTTTTCGTAAGCTTTGGAATTAACCGTGCCCGCCGTTGCTATTAAGCCAATTTTTTTATTTTTTGTACGTAACGCAGCAGCTTCTGCACCAGGTTGGATAACCCCAATGACTGGAATTGATAGTTGCAGCTGTAACTGTGGTAACGCAGCAGCCGTAGCTGTATTACAAGCGATAACTAATAATTTAATATGTTTTTCTGTCATCAAATAATTTGCCATTTGGAATGTATAGGCAATGACTTCATCAACAGGACGTTGCCCATAAGGCATTCGTGCTGTATCACCAATAAAGATAAATTGTTCGTTGGGTAATTGTTTCTGTGCTTCTTTGATGACAGTTAAGCCACCCACGCCAGAATCCACCATACCAATTGGATTATTTTTATTCATATCTATAATTATGAACGGAAAAACGAAGAATGCAAGTTTTTCATGCTTAAAATTTGGTATAATAAAGTTCTGAAAGGTTTATATAAACATATGAATATCAACGATTACAACAAAATTTTACAAACTAATTTTCAAGTCAATAGTTTTGCCTTGACGCTTCTTAGGGATGGGTTACTTAAAAACCTATTACAAGAGGATTATCCTCATATTCTTTATTGGGCTGGTAAAGAAATTGCACGCCAGTTTCCAACAGATACCTTATCCTCAGTGATTGAATTTTTTGAGCATTCTGGATTCGGTAACTTAGAGATTGCCTCACAAGATAGTAAAAATCAGCGTTGGTACTTAACCGGTGAGCTAGTAAAACAACGTATATCTCTTGATAAAACAGCTGATTTCAGTTTGGAAGCTGGTTTCTTAGCACAGCAGCTTGAAGTACAAACAGGTGCCATTGCTGAAGCGACTTTCAAATTAATGAAAAAAAATGAAGGTGTCAGCTTTGAAGTTGTGACTGATTTGAATGAAACAGTCGATGTCTCAGATATCAAACAACGAGTTGCCAAACGTGAATCTTTCCTAAAACAAACTCACGACACCGTTGAACACGCTAAAATTGTGACTATTCCAAACGATTACGACATTTCGCGTGAACAATCCATTACAGATTCATTGCTTGCTTTTAATTTTGACGACACCGTTTTACCTACTGATGATTCATCACCATTAAGTGCCTTATCTAGTGGTGACGAAATAGATCCATTTAATATTCCAACTGTACCAAAAAAAGATTCACAATCACCATTTTCATAAAAATAAAAAACACCTTCCGGTGTTTTTTATTTGAATTCAGATAAATTATCATCAGTAGGTATTAAATTTTGCCATTCACGAGTCAAATAGCGATCATTTATATGATAATTTGTCGGCTGATAACCATCAGTTAAGAATGGCTTAATATGCCGATCAGCAGCTACCCAACCATTCCAACCCATATGGATTGTATCTTGCATGAAATACTTTTTATTCCCCTCATGAGAGAAATCAGCAATATTATTAAAGCCCTGTGATGTTAATTGTTGCTTAACCTTATTGACACTTTGATAATACATTTCTTTATTTAATCCAGTATAATTTGCCCATTTTTGGTTAACTGGTTGAATAACAAATAGTACGTCTGTATGTTGTTTTGCAAATTCAGATAACACAGCTTGAAAATCAGCGTATTCTTCTGATTGACGATAGTCAAATTGCTTTTGAGAATTAGCCAATTTTTTGACATTGTTTTTAACACGATATTTATAGAACGAGTTTTTAATACCAAACGAATTATTTGTTGTCTGTGCTTTACCAATACGTGTTGCTTCATGCAACAATGAATCTTCATCATCCTGCTCTGGTAAATGTTTCATTGCTGGTATAACTTTTTTGTTCCAATTATTAGATACCGTTACATTTGAAAACAGTTGATCTTCTCGCAACAATGTATGATATCGTAACGCAATAATTTTCTTATCGTGATTTGATAGTAATTTGTTTCCACTAATTTTTGTCACCAAATTAGCATAAAATGGACTATTTTTGATTCTAGCTTCTTGCAACAACTCATGAGCTATATAACGATCTGTTGGTGTAATATGTTGAATACTTTTTAACCAATTTAACGTTTGCAACGGTGAGTAAAATTCTGAAAAAGCTAACTTACTTTGCTTTTTAGTAAACCATTGCCGTGATACAACAAACACAGCTTGCTTTTTATGCAATGCCGGCTGCATTTCTTGCATACTTAAATAATGCGTTAATGACTCTGTTCCCGCTTGTCCTAGTAAAAACGGACGATAATTTCGATCATACTTTTCAGCTAACATTGTTGGATGCATTGTATCTAAACGTAACAGCTCACTTGATCCGAAAAATGGTACATAACGCATTTGCTTATCACTAAATGCCGCTGTTTTAATTGTCTGTCCCTTAACAACATCTTTAGAAAAGGATACTGATGCATCTTGAATATTCTTTTGTGTGGTGTGATTTAGGGAAAATGGTGCTAAAAATAATGCGCCAATTAAAATAAACGCTACTAGCACCGGTCCAAAAACCCACCAAAGCCCCCGTTTTTTCATTGTGTTATCCGATCAGTGACTCGACTTTGTTAACAACTTTATTAGGTGTGTTCCATTCATTACGATCAAATTCAGATACGGGTGCTTGAATATCGAACTTACCTTCTAAATCAAGCAACAATTCGACTGTTGCCATTGAATCTAGTAAGCCACTTTCAAAAAAATCATCATCCATTTGGTCACTAATATCTTCACCAATAATTGTGTTCAAAATATCAATTACTTCTTCTTTTACTGCCATTATTTTTTCCTCTTTCTTCAAATACTACCAACTAAAACCATTCTATCACAAATCATTGAAACCACAATTTATCTAAAAATCCTAGGAACAATAAGAAACTGATCATAACAACATGGAAAGTGATAATAATTGCAAGTATCTCTGTAAACTTATTATGTGGCACGTTATGCTTTTTCTTGTATCGTAACCACGCATCATTTATAACTAAGCCAACACCATGGAACAACCCATAAGCAATATAGTACCATGTTAATCCATGCCAGAATCCCATTATCAACATATTAGCAATATAAGCAATATTTGATATGGTTACACGACTCTTAAACCACTTCTTTTTCATCATCAAGAATACTAGGCGCATAAAGATATAATCTCTGAACCAAAATGATAATGACATATGCCAGCGATTCCAAAAATCTTTCAAATTTTTCGCTAGGAACGGCTTATTAAAGTTCATTGGTAACTCAATGCCCATAACGTAACTTGTTGCCACAGCAAATAATGAATAACCAGCAAAATCAAAGAATAAGTATAAACCATCAACATACATTACAGCAATCAACCACCATGACCATCCATGATGTGCACTTGCAGATAATAAAGTCAAATGTTCTACATGAGGTAATAGCAATGTACCCAGAATATATGCCAGAATAAATTTATATAAAAATCCTAGGAAAAAGTACCAAACAGCTTTTTCAAGCATAGCTACATATTTTTCACGCGTTGGTACAGTGACTATATCTTTCACAAAACGACGGTACCGATCAATTGGTCCTGATGAAATGGCTGGCATAAATAGCATAAAGCGTAAGAATAACCAAGGATCAAAATCTTTAATCGAACCATCACGTGTTTCCATAATCATAGCAACAGAACGGAATGTCAGGTAAGAAATACCCATAAATCCTAATAATGTAGACACATGCGTCCAATTTGCTGCCGGGGCAATTTTAATCAGAACTAGAGGTAGAGCACCTAGAAACGTTGCACCATAAAAGACCCAACTGTTATTTGACTTTTTTCGGTATAACGTATACGCCCATACCAGTAGCCACTGCCATATCATGTATATGACAAGTGCGTAGCCTTCATGATACTTTGACCCGTTAAACATAAGGAAAATAAAAACAAGCGACACAATCACTTCATACAAAGCAAAACGTTTCCCAAAATACAAACCAATTGCTAATGGGGCTAACGCTAATAACAAAATGACAAAGTATTTTGGATCAGCATAGGGTTGTATGTTAAGCATTACCATTCACCTCAGTAATCAACCCTTTCAAATCGATCTTACCATTAGGCGTAAGTGGTAAGCTTTCTCGATACATAAAACGATTAGGGACCATATATGGCATCATCACGTTCTCAAGTTCTAACTTAATGGCTTGCGTCAATTGAATAGGTTTTTCAAAATGATGGGTATTTGCAACGATAATAGCCAATAATTGCTTAACTTTGCCATCTGCATCATAGCGTGGTACTGCGACTGCTTGTTCAACCCATTGGCTTTGTTGTAATTGTTGAGCAACTTCCTCTAGTTCAATGCGGAATCCATGCAATTTAATCTGGAAATCACTGCGACCTTTATAGTGTAACAAGCCATCTGCATCCTTTACTGCAAGGTCACCTGTCCGATATGCTTGCACACCATCAATTGTTGTAAAGGCGGCGGCTGTTTTTTCAGCATTATTTAAGTATCCCTTTGAGACAGAAGGACCGGCAATAACAATTTCACCAGCTTGCCCATCGTCAAGCAAGGCACCGTCAGCATCACGGATTGTGATTGTTGTATCGTTTTTAACATAACCAATTGGCATCTTATCATTTTGTGCGATAATTTTTTTGGTAATTTCTAAACTAGTAACCGCGACAGTTGCTTCAGTCGGTCCATATGTATTGTATACTTTTGTATCTGGAAAACGATCAAGTAACTTCTCTGCTGTTGTTTTGGTGAGTACTTCACCGCAGAAATAAAAAGCCCTCAGGTTTGGATGTGTTGTTTGATTAAATTCAGGATCTAACAATGCCACATCTGCAAATGATGGTGTAGACACCCAGCGATTAAGTTCAAGGGTTGGCAACGTAGTAAACAGTGTTTTGAAATCATCTGAAACATCCTTGGGTACGGCTTTTAAAGTACCTTGTGATAATAAAGTTGGTACCCAATCCATGACAGATAAATCAAATGAATATGGCGGTTGTGATAATACATTGCTTTCAGCATCCCAACCAAAATCATCCCCCAGCATCCAATTGGCAAAACTCAGTAAATTATTGTGTGAAATTTGCACACCTTTTGGCTTACCAGTAGTACCCGATGTAAAAATAATATAAAAATTATCATTTTCAGTTACAGGATGTGTTAACTGATATTCTGCTGGCGTATCGAATATATCTTTTAATTTTGAGCTGTTAATCACTGGTACATTCTCAATATTAATTGGTAATTTATCAATAGCTATAACTAATCCTGGTTGTCCTATTTCAAGAATATCTAATAACCGCTCGTCTGCTGAGTTAACATCAACCGGTATATAGGCGTGCCCTGATTTAACACTACCTAGAAAACTAGCAATCATAGCAAATTGCTGGCCACCATAAATCATAATAGGTGCCTTGTCAGAAATATTTGAATTATCAATAAAGGCAGCTAAATGATCTGAAACTACTTTTAATTCCTCGTAAGTGTGTGTATCACCTAATTCATCATAAGCAATACGTTTACCATTTGATTGCGCAAATTGGTCAATGACCTTGATGACATTGTTAATAACCATGATTCATTCCCCCAGTTAAAATTCGTTATAAATAAAGTGCCCACCACCAACACCTGAATAACTATATAAATAAACAAGTATTAAGATAATAACAAAATAGAATAATGACCGACTAATAAAATTAACCACTGGCCGCTGAAAAAAACGTTGAAACATGCTCTGTCTCCCCCGAGTCTTTGATTTTAATGTATAATCAACATAGTAAATAGTAAAATATGCTATGAAGAACAATTGAAACTATTATAGCATAGTTGACTCAGTAAAGTAAAAAGTATTATGTTGTGAGATTAATAATGATATTGGAGTAGTAGCATGGCAACCTATTTAATGAACTTGATCCTAAACTGGGATCAAAAAATATATCAAAAAAGAACGATGCAAGCTGTTAGAATTGCTATGAAGCAAACGCTCCCAATATTAGCAATTGATGTCTATCTAAGATTGATATTTAAACTTTTTTTCTCACCTGATTCTCTTTTTGCTAATGTATTCAATGTTCATTTATCATTTTTTCATTCAATTGCCAATCCCACTCAGTCACAATTTGCCTTAAGTATACTTGATACCATTGTAGTTATGGTTTATGTCACTAGTCTGACGCACAGTTTCCTTACGGTTAGAAATGTTAAACATGTCATTGTCCCTATTTTAACAAATGTCGTTGCAACTTATTTTTTACTTGTTGAGAAATATCAAATTCCTGATCACAGCACCATGCAGTATTTACTATTAACTGGTGTTACTTTATTTAGTAGTCAAAGTTACAATTGGTACCAAAAGCGAATGAATCCCAATGTACAACCCTATGCCATTCGGTATTTATTATGGTCTGGCTTTATCATCATGTTATGTGTTAGCGCTCATCCAATTGTGCAACAATCAAATATACAAATTTGGTTATCTGAAATCTTATATCAACCATTTTTCACGTCATTTATTGGTCTGCTGCTAGTTGCTTTATTAACACCTATTCTCTTCGTACTTGGCTTACGTCTACCAACAGAATTAATGAGCGACCAAACAACACTTAATGTTGTCGTGTTAAACTTAGATACGATGTTAAGTCATGCAAATGTACTACTGCCTTTCCCAGAAAATCTTTATAGCACTTATGGTGCTTTTAGTTTATTTGGCGGTATCGGAAATAGTTTAGTCATCAGTATTTTATTATTATTTGCACATTCAAAAAGGCACCGACAATTAGGGCTTATTTCGTGGTTTCCAAGCTTATTTAATAATAATCAACTACTATATAATGGGTTGCCGATGTTTTTGCGTCCTCTCATACTAGTGCCTATGATTTTAGTCAGTATCATGAGCATAACAATTAGTTACCTCACCATTGCTCTACACTTAATGGCGCCACCAGTATTTATGACACCAGTTGGTATGCCAACCATATTGACCCCTACTTTAGCTAGTAACAGTCACCTTAGTGCCATTATTGTCACTATCATTATTTTTGGTTTATCTATTTTAATATACAAACCATTCATTAAACAACTGACCATGGAGGAATTAAATGAAAAATAAAATCATATTAGGCATCAGTCTAGTATTCCTCATTATTTTAGGCATATATGGTAATCACTGGGTTACTCAAACAAGTACTAACCAAGCTAAAATTCAGAATTCACGTATGACACCCATTATTTTCATTCCAGGCTCTAGCGCTACTATTAATCGCTTTGACCAGTTATTCTCATTACTCAATGAAACACCACCAGCACATAGTGTCTTAAAAGTGCAGGTGGATCGTAACGGTAAACTAACTTATATAGGTAACATTAATGCCAACGATCAGCAACCGTTTATTGTTGTTGGGTTTGAAAATAATGATGATGGCTATAATAACATCAAAAAGCAAACTAAATGGTTAACAACCGCCTTAACGTCATTGCAAGAACGCTACCATTTTAAAACATTTTCAGCCGTTGGCCATTCTAATGGCGGTCTCATTTGGACAAATTACCTTGAAAAATATTATGATCGCCAAACTTTTAACTTACCAACTTTAATGACTTTAGGTACACCTTTTAATTTTTCAGAACCCTCATTACAACAACGTACTGAAATGTTAAAAGATTTCATCCAAGCAAGTGACAAATTACCGCCTGATTTAACAATGTTTTCAATTGCCGGTACTGACGATTATACAAATGACGGTCTCGTGCCAATTCAAAGCGTTATCGCTGGTAGATACATTTATCAAAAACGCATCAAAGCTTATACACAAATCACCGTTTCCGGTGATAATGCGCAGCACTCGAATTTACCAGACAATCCCGAAATTGTTAAATTGATACAAACTAATATTATCAATCCCTTAAATGCACAAAATAAATAAAAAAAGGTTACCACAAGAATTTCTTGTGGTAACCTTTTTGTTTACTTATCTTGTCCACGCCTTTTATTAGCCTTACGTTCAGCTCGCATATCTTCTCGTTTTGATACACGTCGGTCCATTTGGTCCTGACGCTTAATTGCACTTTTAATACGGCGCTTATAACCTGGTTTAACTATTTTTTTCTTCTTTTTCACCATACCAACCATTGTTGGATCAAGCTTTTTTGTTGTGGCAACACGTTGCTTACGTGCACGACGATCCTTAACATCAGTAAATTCACCATTTTCGATGCGCTTGGCTTTAAAGTTGATGCCTAATGCCTCTAACTCAGCAACTTCCGCTTCTTCATCAGGTCCATATAACGTAATAGCTAATCCTGGTAACCCATTACGTCCGGTACGACCAACACGATGGACAAAGAACTCAAGCTCATCAGGAATCTCGTCATTAATTACATGAGAAACACCTGCAATATCAATTCCTCGCGCTGCCAAATCAGTTGCAATCACATACTGATATTCCAAATTTTGAATAGCCTTCATGACGCGACGACGTTCACGCGGTTCAATATCACCATGAATTTCTGCTACTTTTAATCCGCGACCACGTAAGTTTGATGCAATGTTTTTAACACGTTCTTTAGTATTGGCAAAAACTAAAGCTAAATAAGGATTACCAGTAGTCAAAACCTGATAAATCACGTCATTTTTATCTTTTGATTTAGTGGCTAATAACCAATTATCAATTGTGTCAGCAATAACCGTTGACACTGGGATTGATTCAAAATGAGGATTATCTAGATACTTTTTTAAGAAAGGTTTGAGCTTTTCTGGCATAGTTGCACTGAATACTAAAGTTTGTAGAGCTTCTGGCATGGCACCTGCAATGAAATCTACTTCACTTAAAAATCCCATATCTAGCGTCATATCAGCTTCATCTACAACTAATTGCTTAACGGCATGTAACTTCAATGCCCCAGATGTAACTAAATCTTTAATTCGCCCTGGTGTACCAATGACAATTTGTGGTTGTTGCTTCTCAAGTTGCTTAATTTGTCGTAATTTATCTGTACCCCCGACAAACTCCGAAATGGTAATGTTTTGGTCTAATTTTTCGGCAAAAAGCTTTGTTGCCTTAGTAATCTGTGCAGCTAATTCACGAGAAGGGGTTGTAATCACTGCCTGCACATAATGTTGATCACTTTCTAATTGATTAAAAATTGGTATCAAAAAAGTATGTGTCTTTCCTGAACCAGTCTGTGATTGTCCAACCACATCTCGTCCTTGTAATACATCAGGAATTAATTTTGCTTGCACTGGTGTTGGTGTTGTAAAACCTATCGCTGTTAATACACTAATAATTTCTGGTTTTAAGTTAAATTGTCCAAATTGGTTTGCAGCTTCTGCCATCAATTTTCTCTACTTTCAGTCTTATCAAACGATACCCTCATCGCTTGTTTCTTTCTATTCTACACCATATGTTGCAACGAGTGACTTGTCTAACACATGGAGTAGACGATCAATATCCTCGCTGGTCTGTGCCCAAGCACCTGAAGCCATCGGATGTCCGCCACCCTCAAATTGATTAGCAATTTTATTAATCACAATTGTACGTGATCGTAGGCGCACACGATAATTTCCCTCATCTTGTTCTTCAAATATCGCCCATGCCTTGACACGATCAATTTTAGAAGGTAATGACACAACAAAAGAAGTGCCTGCCTCGCCTAAATCAAACTGCTTTACAAGTTCTTTAGTTAACACAATATATGCTAATCCGGATGGTAACAGTGTTAGATTTTGTAAAACATAACCTGACAATTTTGCGGCATTTTCAGAAATTGTTGCCATATTATGGTGAATTGATTCATAATCAAAATTATAACCAAATAACTCTGAAACTACACGAAATGTTTCCTTATCCATACTGTACATGAAATGACCTGTATCACCTAAAATACCAATATAAAGCAACCTGGCTGCTTCAGCCGTCATAACCAATCCTTGATTCTTTAGGACTTCATAAAATTCGTATATCATTGTACTGGTCGCCGAATGACCCTCTTTGACCCACTGCCAATCAGCATAAGCATCATCATTTGGATGGTGATCAATTTTGATTGTTTCTAAACCATTTTGCCACCGTTGATCGTCGATACGTGGTGCATTAGCTGTATCAACCATGATAACCAAAGCATTACGATAAGTTTTATCTGGTATGTCATCCATGAAGTGCTCATCATCACTCATCCAAGATAAACCAGGCACAGCCTTACCAACTGCGTAAATGTTTTTCTCTGGGAAACTGGCTTTCAACAATGCCTTAAGTCCTAATTGTGACCCATATGCATCTGGATCAGGTCGCTGATGTCGATGAATAATAATTGTATCATAGTGTTTAATTTGTTCAAGTAACTGTTCTTCAATCGTTGCCATTATTTTATCTTTCTAAATTTAGAGGTATATTTATTACTACATATTAGTATACCATGTTTAAAACAACGTCATTTCTTCAAATGTATTCGATTGTAAATTACTCATGGAAATACCTAATAATCGAATCGAAAATGATGTCCCCATCACTTCATCAAAAATATTTTGTGCTTGTTTGACTAACACATCTTCCGAGAGTTGCCATGGTTCTGTCAAAGTTATAGCACGTGTCACTGTATTGAACATATCATCACGTATTTTAATATTGAGTGTACGACCAACAATGTGTCGTTCTGTCATAATCTTAATCACACCAAAAGCTAATTTTCTAAATTCTGATTGGATTTCAAATTCTCGGTGTAACATTTTATCAAACGTTTCTTCTTTACCTATAGACTGACGCTGACGTTGCCACTGAACTTCTCCAAAATGAACCCCACGTGCTTGCCAATAGAAATGTTCACCCATTTTACCAAATAAAGCACGTAGATTCTCATGTGACATCTGACGTAACTGTGCCCCATTGTTAATATGCAATTTTTCAAAGTGCGCTTCAGTTTTTTTACCGACACCACGAAATTCACCAATAGGTAGGTCATCGAGAAACGCTAACATGTTATCGATTGTAATGACCGTGACGCCATTTGGTTTATTATATTCCGATCCTAACTTAGCTAATAACTTATTATGAGATACCCCAACTGAACTAGTCAAATGTGTGATTTTAAAAATTTCATGGCGTATCTTTGCAGCAATGCTTGCACCTGATTGCGGTAATGCTGTCACATCCAAATAGGCTTCATCGAAAGCTACAGGTTCAACTTTTTCTGTCACTTGATAGAAAATATCATGCACTTGTTTAGAAATTGCTTTGTATTTAACAAAATTCGGCGATAAAAACACTGCATTGGGCGCTAATTTTTTGGCTTCAACTGAGCTCATTGCTGAATGTACACCAAGTTGTCGTGCCATATAATTCGCTGTCGCCACGACACCACGTCCACCTGATTCTTCTGGATTACGTGCAATAATTAACGGCTTGTCCCGCAAAAACGGGTTGTCCCGCATTTCAACCTGCGCATAAAAAGCATCAAGATCTACGTGTAGAATTTTACGGGTATCAGTTGTTATCAAAAACTCTGGCATAATCCTATTTTAGCATAAAGCGAACAAAAGTTCGCTCAAAACTCTGTTCAAACAACTACTATTCATATTTTTACAAAAAAAACCCCTGACCGAAGAGGGCAATGGTCAGGGGGATGATAGCCGAAACTATCAATTGAATCAATCAGTAATTGGGGGAGCTGATTGAAGCATTACTGGGGGGAGTAATGAAACTCAAATGTTATTTGAGTATGTATTAATTATATACCCTTACGTTACAATTTATATATCATAAATCTTGCGATTTGATTACATGAAAATGACAAAACATAAATAACTATATAAAAATCATCATTTAATTGGTCAAACAAAAAATATCCCGAGGGATATTTTTAGAAAGATTATACGTCGCGACGACGTTCCTTGATACGAGCTGCTTTACCTTGCAATGAACGCAAGTAGTACAACTTGGCACGACGTACGGCACCAAAGCGAGTAACTTCGATCTTTTCAACACGTGGTGAGTGCAATGCAAAAGTACGTTCCACACCAACACCTGATGAAATCTTACGTACAGTGTAAGTTGCTTGAATTCCAGCACCCTTACGCTTAATAACAACACCCTCAAACAATTGAACACGTTCACGTGAACCTTCGACAATCTTGGCGAATACTTTAACAGTATCACCAGCACGGAACTCAGGAATGTCTGAACGTAACTGTACTGAGGTAACATTTTCTAAAATACTATTTTGACGCATGGTCTTCTCCTAGTCGATAATCTTACACTTGCCCTTGGGCTTAACGCACAGCGGATTACCGTTAATTTGGCAACTAAGCCGTCTTTAATTATATCAAATATTAAATAATTTGTCTAATGTTATTTAGCGTACGACATCAAATCATCAGCAATCACATTGATTTTTGCCTGTGATTTTTCTTGTGTATCTGATACAACCCCAATGTAGAATTTTAGCTTTGGTTCTGTTCCAGATGGTCGTACAGCAACCCATGAACCATCAGCTAACCAATACTTCAAAACATTTGCTTTAGGTTGTGGTAACGTGATGCTTGTGCGGTCAGCCCGTGTTTCAGTAGCAGTTGAAAAGTCTTGAATGCGCGTAACTGCCACGCCACCAATGGTTTCTGGTTGATTATCACGGAATTTGGCAATAATTGCGGCCATTTCATCATTACCATGAATACCTGGGAAGTCTAAACTGATTGTCTTTTCTTCAAAATAACCAAACTTTTCAAATAATTCTTGTACCCCATCTGCAAATGTCTTACCTTGTGACTTATAATAAGCTGCCACTTCTGCAAACAATACCAACGCTTGAATAGCATCTTTATCATGTGAGAATGGCTTTACAAGATAACCAAAACTCTCCTCAAAGCCAAACAAAAATGTGTTTGATTTTGTAGCTTCATATTCATCAATTGTTGCAGCGATATACTTAAATCCTGTTAATACATCAGCAGTTGTTACACCAAAGCTCTCAGCAACTGTTGAAGCAAATCGTGAAGATACAATAGATGTCACAATTGCACCATCAGCAGGTAATGTATTAGTCTTTTTCTTAGCAGTTAACAAATAATTAACCAAGACTGCCGCAATTTGATTACCAGTTAATACTTGGAATGTACCATCAGCTAATTTAACAGCAGTACCCATTCTATCAGCATCAGGATCTGTGGCGACAACCGCATCTGCCCCGTCACGTTTAGCATATTCAATCGCTAATTCTAATGCAGCTGCATCTTCAGGATTTGGCTTTTTAACAGTTGGAAAATCACCATCAATGACTGCTTGTTCTTTAACAATTGAATAGTTGGTAAATCCTGCTTGTTGCAGCGCTTTTTCACCGATATATTGACCCGTACCATGAAGTGGCGAATAAACAAACTTTAATGAAGCACCTTCTTTGGCAACTAGAGCTTTATCCACTGTGACTGTGGTCATCTTTTCCAAATATTTATCATCAATGACTTGATCAATGATTTCAACATTAGCTCTTGATTCATCAAGTTTTATGCTAAATACATCAGACACTTTCTCAAGTTCTTCGACTACGATATTAACAGCTTCTGGTACCATTTGTCCGCCATCTTCACCATAGACCTTGTAGCCATTATATTCTTTAGGATTATGTGATGCAGTGATCATAATACCAGCAAAAGCATTTAGCTCACGAACAGCAAAGGATAGTTCAGGAGTTGGTCGTAAACTGCTAAACAAATATGATTTGATCCCATGCGCTGATAAAACAGCTGCTGCATCTGAAGCAAATTCCGGT
Source organism: Leuconostoc carnosum (assembly GCF_014207505.1). Classification (GTDB taxonomy): domain Bacteria; phylum Bacillota; class Bacilli; order Lactobacillales; family Lactobacillaceae; genus Leuconostoc; species Leuconostoc carnosum. Next base: position 91,794 of record NZ_JACHGL010000002.1, on the reverse strand, counting down.
GAAAAATGACGTGAGTCAAAACTAATTGCTACACCACGTTTTTGAGCTGTTACACCTTGTGCATCAATATAACGAGCTAACGCTTCTGTTACTTGACGAACTGTAAAAATATTTATACGATTCGTACCCGCACCCAAAACGCCACGCATACCAGCTGTCCCAAAACTCAAGTTCTGATAAAATGCATCTTCTTGTTCTTCTGGTGTATACTTTTCTAAATCTTTAGCCAAATAATCAGGTAGTTGTGCAGCCTGCCATAGTGCTAATTTTTTTTGATAGCTCATGTTTTTCTCCTATTTATATTTCTAAACTTAATTATAACAAAGTTCGACTTACTTGCGCTCAAATCACTCAGTAATAATAGCCCTATACGTATCTTTCTGCAATGTTTATAATACGTAATCAACAAACAATCATTTCTATTTCTACCAAAAAAGCGCCGAAGCGCTTTTTTAACCTATTACTTTGTTGCAAAAATTTCTTCACCATTTTCAGTCACAGTGAATTCTTTAGTTGCAAAGTTAGCATCTAGTGTGGCAGTTGTCTTACCATCTGCTGATGTACGTGTAACAGTTAATTCATTTTCGCCGTTGTTAACAACTTCGATTGAACCATCCAAGTCAAAGGCAGCACTTGTGTTACGGAAACGCAATAGATCAAACAAGTTTGAAACAACAGGACGCTTTGTTGTTTCAGCAATTTCAGCCAAATCATAATAATGACGGTTGATATTACGACCTTCTTTTGAACTTTCTAATAATTCAATATCATTTTCACCAGCAAGTAAACCAACATAGTAAATTTGTGGAATACCAGGTGCGAAAATTTGTGTTGCACGGGCTAGCAAGTATGATGCATCGTTGTTACCCAATGCTGAATAGTAAGTTGTATTAATTTGGTAAATATCCAAGTTATTGTATGCTGCTGAAGAGAAAATCTTCTTAACATTAGCACCAACTTTGTACATTTCTTCAGTAGTAAAGTCAGTTTCTTCTTGCGTCAACAAGTCCTTAGCATCAACAACACCAATACCATCATGCGTGTCTAATGTTGTGAATTGCTTCATTGGGCTTTGACGCAACCAGTCAGCAATGCGATTCGTCTTACCTGAGTACAATGAATACAATGTAATCAATGGCAAAGCAAAGTCATATGAATACATGTCATGTTCTGTAATCTTACGAACAATAGTGTAATGTTCATGAATTTCAGGCAAAACTTCTGAACCTTCAGCAGTTAAGATAGCACGGACTTCATCTAATATTTCCCAAATTTCAGGTTCAACGAAGAAATCGTTTGTATCCAACTTCTTAATAGCATAAGCAAAGGCATCTAAACGGATAACAGAAGCACCATGATGTGCCAAGTTAACTAATGAATCCTTGATGAACTTTTTTGTAACTTCTTTGGTTACATCCAAATCCATTTGTTGATCACCAAATGTATTCCAAACTTGATCTGTTGTGCCGTCAGCGAAAGTAACAGGTGCAAATGGTGCTTTATCCTTACGCTTGTAAATCATGTCAATATCCGCTTCAGTTGGGCGGTTTTCTGGCCAGAATTCAGAATACTTCAAGAACATGTCATAATATTCTGATTCCTCTTTCTTTTCCAAAAAGTCTTGGAAGTACTTTGATTGTGGTGAAATATGGTTCAACATAAAATCAAACATCAAGTAGTACTTATCTGCCAACTTATCGATGTCAAACCAGTCACCAAACTTTGGGTCAACTGTTTCATATTCTTCAGGTGCAAATCCGCGATCCCCTGTTGATGGGAAGAATGGTAAGACGTGCACACCACCAACAACACCATCCAATTCGTTTGACAAAACTTGGTTTAATTCCTTCAAGTTCTTACCGAGTGAATCAGCATATGTGATAAGCATCGCTTCATTTGTAAGCTTTTTCATGATTTTTTGTTCTCCTTGTGTAAGTTATATAATTTTTCAATCAATTTAAGGTTACTTATAGTGCGCCACCTGCCGCGCAAACTTTATTAACTTTTTTTACGACCTACTATAAATGTTACTACTGTTATGATAAGCAAAATAACGATCAATAATGGAAGTGTTGTATAAGCAGCAGCAGATACACTAGTTGTTGGATGTCCCATGACCCCTGCCAAAAATGAAATAACAAATGGTTCAATGAACACGCCGACGTTAAATCCAATTAACACAATTGAAGTCACAAATGGCTGTTTTTTCAACGGTGCCAAATTAGGTAACTGACTAAATATGAATGGTGAAATTAACTGCATTGGGAATCCAATTAGTAACACACCAATGGTTAGTATAATAAAATTACCATCTGACAACATCACTAGTGCGTTAGAAACTGCCATGAGTAGTAACCCAACTTGCAATGTAAAACGACCAAATATTTTTTGAATACCACCGTAAACAAGTCCACCGACCATAGCTGCCACAAGCATCAAAGACAAGATAGTTGATACAAGCAAGCCACCAACACCCAAGTTTTGTGCCATAAATGGAAAACTCAATTGAATTGCCATATAATCAATCACTAGGAAAGCAGCAAATAGTGTTAATACCCAAACAAGTGGGCTAATTGATTCAGGTGATGATACTGGAATATTAGTTCCTGTTTTTTTATTTTGATTTTCTGCCAACATTTCTGTTGTGTCAGGTACGCGGATATAAAAGAGATATAAAATTGGAAAAGCTAATAAATAAACTAAGAAAGTAGCTTGCCAACCAAAGTTCAGCAATAAACCAGCAACAAAAGTTAACACTGCCTGTCCAATTTGTTCAACTGCCGCACGCCAGCCAAGCATTGTAGCTCGTGTGTTACCTTGATACATCACCGCGATCATTGATACAGCTAATGAATTAAAAATACCAAAACCGGCACCTAAAACCATACGAGATATAAGAATAACTGGGTATGATGTAACAAAGAATGGCACTACACCAGAAAAACCAACTAACAACATACCAAGCATTATTGTGCGCTTATCACCTAACTTCGCAGCAATAAATGAACTGAGTAACACAAATACAGTTACCACAATTGATGGTGTCGTTGCCAGCGCTTGTACCTCTGTTGCTGAAACACCAAGTGCTTTGGTCATATGAGGCATAGCCCCATTAATCGCATATGCACTGGTTAACATGAATGAAATACCAAGAAACGCAATTTTGGTTATCCACTTATCTTGACTTTGCATTATTATTCTCCTTGAGTATACCGGTTTAGAACCGGTTCCTTTTTTGCGCAAAACAATTACTTGTGCAAGTTAACACAAATAATTGTAATCGCTTGCAGTTTAATTGTCAAACGTTTTATAGAATGTAACTTATAAAATCACTTTACAGAAACTTTCATTAGAGTTACAATATTATTTTTACACCTTTATTACTATTTTTATTAGAAAAAATTTTTTATATTAATTTTATACTATTATTTGATAAAATCACAAAAAAGCAGAAACAGCGTATCCTGTTTCTGCTTTTACGATTATTTCACTTTATCTGTATCTTGTACTGATAATTGACTAATATAATCATAAGCACCCTGACCAGCTACACCGCCATCACCAACTGCTGTGGTAATTTGACGTAATTCTGTGGCACGTACGTCCCCAATAGCGAAAATGCCAGGAATACTTGTTTGCATATGTTCGTCTGTAATTATCCAACCTTCATCATTAGTAATATTTAAATTGCCAAAAACTTGTGTATTGGGTTCCAAACCAACATAAATGAAAATACCACTGGCATCAATATGTGATTTTTCCTGTGTTTGGTTATTAATGACTGTTACACCAGTAACCTTTTCTTTATCACCAATAATTCCCACAACTTCAGTATGCCATTTAAAATTAATTTTATCATTAGCAAATGCACGGTCTTGAATGATTTGTTGTGCACGTAATTTATCACGTCGATGTAATACAGTAACAGACTTGGCTAAATTAGTTAAATATAATCCTTCTTCGATAGCCGAATCACCACCGCCAATAACCAGCACATCCTCATCACGGAAAAAAGCCCCATCACAAACTGCACAATAACTCACACCACGGCCTTGATAATCTTCTTCACCGGTAACACCTAAATGAATATGTTCTGATCCAGTACCAATGATAATTGCTTTAGCAATATAATGATCCATATCTGTGTGAACTATCTTTAAATCACCAGCCATTTCGATACTTTCAACGGTACCAAAACCATATTCAGCACCAAACTGAGTAGATGAGGCATACATTTTTTCTGCCAAATCTGGTCCCATAATTGAATTAAATCCTGGATAATTTTCTACTTCGGCTGTGTTATTCATTTGACCACCATAAATACCACGGTCCAACATCAAAACAGATAAATTAGCACGTGATGCATATGTTGCTGCTGTCATACCTGCAGGTCCAGCACCAATAATGATCACATCATATTGTTTGTATTCTACCATTTAAGTGGCCTCGCTTTACTTACTTTTAGTTACATTTAGTCTACACGTGTTTAATTCTTTTGTCGAGTAACCTGATTATTTAAAAGCCAAGTTAACTAAAAAAATCGAGATTAGCCCGATTCTAATTTATTGATTATAATTTTGAAGCGATTTCTTTAATATAGGCACGTAACTTATCTTTTGTTTGAGGGTGCTTTAAGCCAAACTCAATATTAGTTTCCAAAAAGCCAATCTTTGATCCAATATCATAACGATTACCCTTAAATTCATGCGCGTAAACATGTTGACGATTATTTAATGAATCAATAGCATCAGTTAACTGGATTTCATTTCCCTTACCAGGTTGTGTATTTTCTAACTCTTCAAAAATTTCTGGTGTTAACAAATAACGACCGATAATAGCTAAGTTTGATGGTGCATCCTCGGGCTTTGGCTTTTCAACAAATGACTTAACGCGGTACAGTCCGTCAGATGCTTCGGCGGCTGGATCAATAACACCATATTCTGAGACCTGATCACGTGGTACTTGCATCACTGCCAAGGTTGATTCACCAGTTTCTTCATAACGTTGTATCAACTGCTTTGTTAGTGGTACATCATCTTCCATTAAATCATCACCGAGGAGAACAACAAATGGTTCATCGCCAATAAATGCTTTCGCTGTTAGAACAGCATCCCCCAAGCCCTTAGGATGTGATTGGCGAATGAAGTATATATTGATATCTGTTGTTTCTTCGACTACCTTTAACAGCTCTTCCTTGCCTTTTTCTCGTAAATTATTTTCCAACTCAGGGTTTGAGTCAAAATGATCTTCAATTGATCGCTTTGACTTACCATCAACAATGACAATATCTTCAATACCTGAGGCAATTGCTTCACGAACGATATATTCAATTGTTGGTGTGTCAACAATTGGTAACATTTCCTTTGCCAATGCCTTTGTAGCTGGCAAAAAACGTGTGCCTAATCCGGCTGCGGGAATAATTGCTTTACGTACTGGTTTCATTATAATACTCTCTTTCTATATTCAAAGTTTAGAAATAATAGACCGACATTAGTCTTCTGATTTTAGCGGTCGTCCCATCAAATCAGAAATAGCTTCGCGAATAGGTTTATTTTCATACAAGACTTGATAAATAGCAACGGTAATTGGCATGTCTACTTTGTAATCCTGAGCAAAGTCGTATACAGCTTTTGTTGTATTGACACCTTCAATGACCATACCCATGTCACTTTCAACCTGCTCTAAAGTCTTTCCTTGTCCTAATCCTAGACCTGCACGATAATTTCTAGAATTCGGTGACATACCCGTCACAATAAGATCACCGATACCAGCTAACTCGTACAATGTCTTTTCTTTCGCTCCCATGGCTAAACCTAAAGCACGCATCTCTACCAAACTTCTAGTTAGTAAAGCTGCTTGTGCATTGGCACCATAGCCTAAGCCAATTAATGCACCTGAACCAATAGCTACTATATTTTTTAATGCCGCAAATAACTCTGAACCTAATAAATCATCATTTGTATATGCTCGGAATGTATTATTGGATAAAACTTTTTGCAGCAAGCGCGCTGCTGATTCATCAGAACTAGCAATAGACACCGCTGTCAAATCATGTTTGATAACATCTTCAGCATGGGATGGTCCAGAGACCACAACCAAAGCTGAACGATATAACGCTGGCACTTCTTCTGCTAACATTTCTGAAATACGCTTATACGTGCCCTGTTCTAATCCTTTAGTTGCATGAGCTAAAATAACAGTATGGGATTGTTTCTTTAAAACTTCACCCAGCTGTTTAGCCACTTCACGGACTGCTTTTGTTGGTACAACACTCAAAACAATCTCGACATCCGAAACTGCTAAAGCCATATTACTAGTTGCCATAAGTTTATCGATCAATTTAGCTTGGGGTAAATACTTTGTATTTGTATGCTGTGTGTTTATCTCTTCTGCTTGATCCGTATTATGTGTCCACAAACGTACATCATGTCCATTTTCTGCAGCAGTATTAGCTAACGCAGTCCCCCATGAGCCAGCACCCAGCACTGCTATTTTAGTCATTTTTATTCTCCAAATCTATCTTCTCATTTTTAACCATCTCTGCGGTCATACGTTCTTCCAACGTTTTTAATGCATCAATTCCCATATTGGCAGTCCTAAACTTAACTGCGGCGGCATCAATTACACTTGCCGTGTTACGACCAGGTGTTACTGGCACAATCATACGCTTAATTTTAACACCTAAGATTTCCAAGGTATCATTATCATTCCCTAGTCGATCAAAATTGGCTTCACCGATTTTGCCACTAGAAAGATGAATATTAAGTGCAATCGTTGCATGAGAACGCACAGAAACAGCACCGTAAACTTGCTGCACGTCAATGATTCCAACCCCACGAACTTCCATCATATTGCGCAAAACTGCGCTGGGTTCGCCAATTAAACGTTCTTCGTCCTCTTGATAAATATCAACACGATCATCAGCAACTAAACGTGCTTTGTCTTGCTGAATTAATTCTAAGGCAGCTTCAGTTTTACCAATACCTGCATCACCAGTAATTAGCACACCTAAGCCATGAACATCAATCAAAACACCATGTACATTTTCTCTAGGTGCTAACTGTCCACCTAAATAATAGGTCATATTTGATAAGATACGTGACGATGTTAAAGTAGACGTTAAAATAGGAATATGTGCTTCTTTTGCCGCTTGTTTTAATTCTTCGCTAATTTCTAATCCTGTTGACACCACAAATGCTGGTGTCTTTTGGTCAGCCATTCGTCGATAAACCATCAGTAACTCATCATGATCCATACGCTCTGAAAACGATGTTTCCGTAATACCTAATAATTGCACACGTTCTGGTGCATAGTAATTAAAATATCCTGTCATTTCAAGACCGGGGCGAGAAATATCTGCGGTTGTAATTGGCCTTTCTAGATATTCTTTACCAGATATAATCTCTAAACGTGTGTTCTCGATTAATTGTTTTACTGTCACTGAATTTTTTGCCATTTTACTTTCTTTCTGTATATATACGTATATTAGGTGTCAATAAAGCATTCACAATAGACAAAATAATAGCTGTGAATATTGCCCAGCCAAAACTAGAAAACTCGAAACCTTGAATAAAACCTGCTGTTATTTCAAGCATAATGGCATCTACAATAATTGTAAATAAACCAAATGTGATCAAAGTTAACGGTAAGGTTAAAATAATTAAAATTGGTTTAATAATGGTATTTAGAATGGATAAGACTAGTGCAGATCCAAGTGCAACTAGCCAATTGTCAACGCGTAACGCATCATAAAACAAAGATGATAAAATCAAGAAAACTAGCATCGTTGTTGCTAATCTTGCAATGAATCGCATTGTTTCCTCCTTGGATGGTTATGTAAGCGCTTAATGTGTTGTTATCATGCACTTATGAATCTGACTAATATCTATATTATACCAAAATTTAGACACTATGAGAAATAAAAACAACTAAACAATATTTGTTTAGCTGTTTTTACAAGAATTAACTACCGATTAAATAAAATAATTATAACCAGGGTTTAATTCAATAATTTTACCTGTACGTTTATAAACAATCCATTCTGCAATGTCAGTTGTGTAATCACCAATACGCTTAAGATATCCAGCAATAACTAAATAGTCTGCAGCTGAATCAACTAATTCTGCATCCTCTTTCATTCCCTCCAAAGCATCAGAACGTACTTTAGCTGCCCGCTTTGATAACGATTGGTTTTCATCAGCAATAGTCTGAGCACCATGAGCATCATTTTTAATATAATAATCCATGACTTCAGCAACCATTTTCGCAACTTGTTCGCCCATTTTACCAAGCTCTTGTTCAACCCCAGAAATATGTTTCGTACCTTTTACTCGTATAGTTGAGTTGGCAATGTTACGTGCTTGATCTCCCATACGTTCTAAAACAGATACAGCTTTTAAGATGGTGACAATTTCTCGTAAATCTGTTGTCACTGGTTGATAGAGTGCTATCATTTCAAATGTTTTCTTTTCAATTGCTGCTTCACGTTCATTGATTTGGTGATCATTTTCTAAGATGTCTCTGGCACCTTCGCGATCATGATCCACAAATGACTGCACAGACCTTTGAATCGTCTGGGCAACGAGCATGCCCATTTCTGTAAATGAATTATCTAAATCTGCTAATTCTTCATCAAATAATCGTCGCATGTTCTTGCTCCTTTTTCTGTTAACGTATGCATCATCTGTTAGTATTCTTCATAATTAACCGAATCGACCACTCACATAATCTTGTGTTTCCTGCTTTGTTGGATTTAAAAAAATATGCTTTGTCGCATCAACCTCAACCAAATCACCACTCAAAAAGAAGGCTGTTCGATCTGAAATACGTGAGGCTTGGGACATAGAGTGTGTCACAATTATCATCGCATAATCGTCACGTAAATTCAACAATGTTTCTTCGATATTGTGACTAGAAACTGGATCAAGGGCAGATGTTGGCTCATCTAGTAATAATAGTTCTGGCGCTGTGGCCAAAACACGGGCAAGTGAAACACGCTGTTGCTGCCCACCTGACAATCCTAATGCTGATTTATGTAAATCATCTTTTACTTCATCCCAAACTGATGCCTGTTTTAATGAGCGTTCAACCGCCTCGTCAAGCACAGCCTTCTCTTTCACACCGGCTAATTTCAATCCGAAAATAACATTTTCATAAATTGAAAACGGAAAAGGATTGGGCTGTTGAAATACCATGCCAATACGTTTACGTAAATCTACCGTATCTGTCGTTGGTGCATAGATATCTTGCCCATTAAAATTAAATGAACCCGTCACTGTGACATTGTCTTCCAAATCATGCATACGGTTTAACGCACGCAGGTAAGTTGACTTACCAGAGCCTGAGGGACCAATAAGTGCGGTAATTCCTTTTTCTGGAAAATCTAAATTAATCCCATGTAGCGCTTCTGCGTGACCATACCACAACTTGACATCACGCGTTTCTAGTATATTTTTGTGATTATTATCTGTCATCCGAAATTCCCCGAAATATAATCATTAGTAAGTGCAACTTTAGGTCGTGTGAAAATTTTACGCGTTAAATCATACTCAATCACTTTACCCATATGGAAGAATGCCGTATAGTCACTAATTCGTGCAGCCTGTTGCATATTGTGCGTCACTACAATGATAGTATATTGCTTTTTTAATTCAAGCAACGTATCTTCTACCTGAGCTGATGATATTGGATCAAGCGCACTCGATGGTTCGTCCAATAACAAGATGTCTGGTTTTAACGCCAATGCACGGGCAATTACTAAGCGTTGCGCTTGCCCACCTGACAATGCAAGGGCTGATTTATTCAAATCATCTTTTACTTGATCCCATAAAGCAGCTTGTTTTAAACTCGTTTCAACAATTTCATCAAGTGCTTCTTTTGTATAGTGATCTCGTTGTGTCAACGCAAACGTAATATTATTATAAATTGACTTGGCAAATGGATTAGGTCGCTGGAATACCATCCCAATGTGACGGCGCATCTCATAAACATCAATTGCCTTGGTGTTAATATCCACCCCACGATACATAATATTCCCTTTGACTGTTGCCACACCATCATTCATACGGTTTAACGACCGCAAGAAAGTTGATTTTCCTGAACCAGAGGCACCAATCAAGCTTGTGATCTTATACCGTTCAAATGATAAATCCCCTTCACTGAGGGCTAAATTGTCGCCATAATAAACTTGTAAATCTTTTGTTGATAAAGCAATTTCATGCTTTTTTGATTGCATATCATAGATATAACGCTCTGGGGCGTCATCAGTGATAAACTCACTAACTGGTTTTAACTCCATAAGGCTTGCCACACTTTCTTCATCACTCATTTAGCAAATGTTAAGTATTTACTATTTCATATTCAATCAATTCAGATTTCTAAAAATTAAGCACTTGTTAATTTCTTATGCAGTTTTGCGCCAAGTTTACGCGCACTGAAATTAAACAAAAGTACAACTATAATCAAAACAGCTGAAGCGCCAGCAGATACAGCAGATACATCTGGCATAATTCCTTCAGAATTAATTTTCCAAATATGAACAGCTAAAGTTTCAGCTGGACGCATTGGGCTTAGCGGACTAGATATATTGAATGGATTCCAGTCTGAAAAATTAAGTGCTGGTGCTGATTGACCAGCTGTATAAATTAAGGCAGCGGCTTCTCCAAATACGCGACCAGCAGATAAAACAACTCCTGTTATAATTGAAGGCACTGCTGCTGGTAAAATAACATGAATAACCGTTTCCCATCTTGATAAACCAAGTGCAGATCCAGCTTCACGTTGTAAATTAGGGATTTGCGCTAAACTTGTCTCAATTGATCGTGTGAGTAGCGGTAAGTTAAATAAAGTCAATGCAATGGCACCAGATAAAATTGAAAAACCTAAATGTAGCTTAACAACAAACAACAGAAAACCAAACAACCCCACAACAACTGATGGTAAAGAACTCAAAATTTCAATTGCTGTACGCACAATTGTTGTAATCGGTCCTTTTTTAGCGTACTCGTTCAAGTAAATTGCGGCACCCAAAGCAATTGGAAAACTAATCAACATAGCTAAAATAAGTAAATAAAACGAATTAAATAACTGTATACCAATACCACCACCTGCTTCGAAGGCTTTAGCAGGCGTGGTTAAAAAATGCCACGATAGATGAGGTAATCCACGTACTAAAATGAAAGACAACATGGCAATTAAGATCAAAGCGACTGTACCAGAAATAGCATAAATCACACCAGTTGCTAGTTTATCAGCAGTTTTTGCATTCATTATTTCATTTCTCCTTTACGACCAATGGCACGTACAATCAAATTAAAGATTAATGACATCAACAATAAGATCATAGCCAATGTCCACAAAACGTCATTTTGCAAAGAGCCCATGACAGTATTACCAATACCCATAGTTAATACTGATGTTAATGTTGATGCCGGTGAAATCAAATCATTTGGCATCAAAGCTGCATTACCGATAACCATCTGTACAGCTAGTGCTTCACCAAAGGCACGTGCCATGCCAAACACAATAGCTGTCAGTATACCTGGTGTTGCTGCTCTCAGCACTACTTTGTAAATCATTTGCCAACGAGTTGCGCCAATAGCTAGCGCAGATTCTCGATAATGGCGCGGCACAGACTTCAATGTATCAACAGTCATCGAAGTAATTGTTGGTAAAATCATAACAAACAAAACAATCGTACCTGATAAAATACCAAATCCAGAACCACCAAATAAATGACGAATGAACGGTACAACAACTGTCAAGCCAATGAATCCATAAACAACTGACGGAATACCAACTAATAATTCAATCACTGGTTGCATCAATTTGGCACCTTTTTTTTGGGCAATTTCAGTCATAAACAATGACGTACCAATAGCAAATGGTGTTGCAACAATGGCAGCTAAAAAAGTAACCAAAAATGACCCTAATATCATTGGCAGTGCACCAATGTATGGTTGTTTTGTTTGTGGATTAACAACGGACGGATTCCATGTTGTGCCAAATAAAAAATCTTTAACACTCACACCATCACGAACAAAGGTTGATAAACCTCTGCTCATAACAAAAGCAAAAATTGAGACAACAACAATGACAATCAAGGCTAAAGCAGCTAAACTAATAGCTCGTCCCATCGAATCTTTTTTTGTTGATTCAGATTTTTGCATCAACTTTTTTGTAATATTATCCATTTTTTCTCCAAAATGTTTAAGTCATTAAACTCTATTTTATATTCTATAAAATATGGCATAGCCATAGATAAGTTTATTAAGTATGCAATGACTTATTTTTTGACAAGCTCACCAGTGGCACTACGTTCGACATTCATATCATGAATGGAAATATAGCCCAACTTTGGAACTAATGTACGTTGAATATTATCAGAGGTTAGATATGCTAAAAATTTTGCAACGTGTCGAGTAGGTTGACCCTTTGTGTAAATATGCTCATATGACCAAATACCATATTGACCATTAGCAACATTTTTGTTATTTGGTTCAACACCATTCACAGAAGGTACTAGTACGCTTTTGTCGATATAACCAAAAGCAGCATATGAGATAGCTCCTGGTGTCGTGGACACAATTGAACGTACCATTCCTGATGAATCTTGTTCTTGTGCTTCAGTACTCTTAGCACCTTGTAGTCCCCATTTTTCAAAAGTAGCCCTTGTACCAGAACCAGTTGCACGATTGATAATCACAATATTTTGATTTCTCCCGCCAACTTGATTCCAATTAGTTACTTTCCCAGTAAAAATTGATTTTAACTGTGCTGTGGTCAAATTTTTGACACCATTATCTTTGTTTAGCAATGGTGTAATTCCTACAACAGCTACGCGATGATCAACTAAAGACTTAGCATCAATACCTTCTTTTTCCTCCGCGAAAACATCAGAATTACCAAGATCAACAGCGCCTTGCGATACTTGGCTCAATCCTGTACCGGTACCGCCACCTTGCACATTAACAAATGTGCCGACATTAGTTTTAGCGTATTCCTCACCAGCTGCTTCAACAAATGGTTGAAGTGCTGTAGAGCCAACAGCAGTAATTGATGTACCACTTGACCCCTGATCACGTGTTGCATAAGCGGTTCCAAGCGCCGCAACAATACCCACCGCAACAACTGTAGCTACAATTGTTGCGCGATGCGATTTCGACATTATGATGCCTCCCAAGATTAAACTACTACCCTTTTATTATCTTAAAGTTATGTAAATGTAAAAGCATGGTTTTGTAAAGGTTGTGTAAAGACTATTTTTATAGCGGTAATTTGATAACTATCGTTGTCCCCACAGCTACTTGAGAGTTAACATTGATTTCACCGTGGTGTTTCGAAACAAGTTCATTGACAATTGCTAAACCTAACCCAGTACCACTAGCGATATGCCTTTGTCGTGATTCATCACCACGATAAAAGCGTTCAAAAATACGCGACTGTTGCTGCTTTGGAATGCCAATACCTGTATCCTTAACTTCCAATTGCCAATAACTATCATGTTGGTACGCTGAAACCGTAACACTACCATTTAACACATTATATTTAATGGCATTCCCGATCAAGTTCTGCAAAATCGTTTGCAAATCATGTTTGAAACCATAAATCGTAAAGTCCTGTGGTACATTATTTATAAAGGTCACGTTCTTAGAGGCAGCTATAGTTTTCATATGTTGCCATTGGTCTGTGACAATAGTATGAACAGCTAATGATACCTGCTTATCATCGCTATTCTGGTATGATCGTGATATGGATAAAATATCATTAACTAACAATGCTAACCGGCTGGTTTCATCGGCCACAATTTTTAAAAACTGTGCACGTACCGTCGGATCCTCACCTGCCTTACCCTGCAAGGTCTCTACAAACCCAGTAATAGCTGTCAATGGTGTTTTCAATTCATGAGAAGCATTTGCCAAAAAGTCTGATTGCATACGCTCGATTTGTAAAACTGAGGTAAGATCATATAAAATCACCATCACCTCGGCATATTGTGAATCATTTTTGTGATAAAGTGTACTTGCTTCAAATTGTTTAGTTTCACCATTAATTTGTAAATTTAAAACAGACCGTTGATTCTTTTGTGCATTGAATGTCTGATTAATTAATTCTGACAAAGTAAATTGCTGTATGACTAAACTTTCTGTAACTGGCGTTTGGCGTAATTCAACACCTAATAAGTCTGCTGCCGTTTGATTAAATACATCAACAACGTGTTGACGGTTAACATTAATCACACCAACCGGTAGACTCGCTAGTAATGATTGATAATTATTAATATCACGTCTAGCTGAGAGTTGTTCGTCGCGAATATAACTTTGCAGTGCATTGAACTGTCGAATAACATCATAGTAGGGTAGATTGGGTTCGGTCAATACGATACGTGGTGAATCCCCTTTAATCGTTAAAGCCATTCGCTGTTGCATCACTCTTAATTCTTTTTTTTGATAATACACCCATAAATCAGCTACCCAAACAACACCCGTAGTGCTAATCAATATCATAAAAAAAAGTGCAAGTAACTGTTGACCACTAAATAACATGACATGATTAACTAATACTAAACAAACAATATTTATTACTAAAAACGATATAAATTTAAGTATCACTGTTTTCATAACATTACTCCAATACATCTATCATAACAAAAAAGCCGTCTAAATCGACGGCTTTAGTCCTAATTAAGGTTACTTTTCACTCACATTGCCCTTAGCATCACGTGTCACTTGCATATCAGTTAAACCGATATAACCTAACTTGGGCACAATTGATTTTTGAACTTCTTTTGTCATAAAATAATTCAAGAATTCTTTGGTTGCACCTTTGGGTTCTCCTTTAGTATACATATGTTCATAGGCCCATATTGGCCAAGTGTTATCTTCAACATTTTTCTTTTCTGGTAGTACCTTATCAATATTCAACGCCTTGATACCTGAGGTATCAAGATAAGCAAAAGCCAGATATGAGATTGATCCCGGTGTTGTAGCAATAATTTTTTGAACCGTGCCATTTGAATCTTGTTCGGTAGCCTGGACGGCTTTTTGATTGTCTAGAATATTCTTCTCAAAGACTGCACGCGTTCCTGAACCAGTAGCACGATTAACTACCACAATTTTTTGATCTTTACCGCCGACTTTTTGCCAGTTCGTAATTTTACCCGTAAATATATCACGTAGTTGAGCTTTCGTCAGGTTTGATACTTGTACATCAGAATTAACAACAGGTGCAATACCAACAACCGCAACCTTATGATCCATCAATTTAGAAGCATCTACACCTTCTTTTTCTTCAGCAAAAACATCAGAATTACCAATTTGAGCTGAACCATCAGATACTTGACTTAATCCAGCACCTGATCCACCACCCTGTACGGTAATTGTGACTCCTGGATTCTTATCTTGAAAAGATTTACTAACTTGCTCAGCCAATGGTTGTAACGCAGTAGATCCTAGTGCCAACACTTTCCCACCGACACTCGCACCACTAGACGTTGAATCACCTGCTTTTTTAGCATTTTGGTTTGCACCAGAACTAGTATACAATATCATTCCTGCCGCAATCACAACAAGACCGCCAATAATGCCAACAACTTTTTTGTTCATAACGCATTCTCCCTTTTTATATCGCAGAAGTCTATATGATGTAAACAAGGTTTGTAGTAGCAGTTCTTGGTAACCGTTCCTTGTTTACAATTTATATACTACACACGCTATGTAAGAGAAAGCTTCATAAAAC
This sequence comes from Leuconostoc carnosum, assembly GCF_014207505.1. Lineage (GTDB taxonomy): Bacteria > Bacillota > Bacilli > Lactobacillales > Lactobacillaceae > Leuconostoc > Leuconostoc carnosum. The sequence continues at coordinate 76,059 of NZ_JACHGL010000002.1, read as the reverse complement.
GGTCACTATTGTGTAAATAGATGTAAATGTGTCTTTACAAATCTACACAACCATCGTATAGCCAAAGCCACGTACAGTTTTGAGTAACTTTGGTGTCTTTGGATTACGCTCAATCTTTTCCCGTAAATTACTGATATGCATGTCAACCATGCGGCTTTCACCAGTGAATTCATAACCCCATACTGCTGTCAAAATTGTCTCACGATCAATCACACGTCCTAGCCGTTGGGCAAAATACAATAATAACTCATATTCTCGAGGTGTCAAAGTTAAGATCACACCATCTTTAGTCACTACTTTTTTACTATCATCAATCGTTAAATTTTGAATCTCAATCACATCAAGCTGTGTCGCATTCTGCTGTTTTGTTTGCTGCGAACGGCGTAACACGGCTTTTAGTCGGGCAATAACTTCACGTGGACTAAAAGGTTTGGTAATATAATCATCTGCACCTAATTCTAAACCAAAAATACGATCAAATTCATCACCCTTAGCTGTAATCAGAATTACTGGTGTGCTAATTTTATCTTGCCGTAAATTTTTTAATACTGTCATGCCATCCATCACTGGTAGCATCAAATCTAATAGAATAGCATCAAATGCCTGTTTAGAAGCAAGTTCGTAGGCTTGATCACCTGTTTCGGCTAAAGTGACGTCAAATCCATTTTGCTCTAGATTATACTTTAACAACGTTGCAATCGCTAATTCATCATCCACCACTAAAATACTTGTCATGACATGTATACACTTTAACGTATTAAAGTGCCATCCTCCATTTGTTTTCTTAATTGCATTGTAACAAAAAAAGGAGAAATGCCCTAGCACTTCTCCTTACCTTTACAGGATTTATACAATTGGTTCGTCAGTCAAATCATCATTATTCCCCAAATCCAATGTATCTGGTTCATCCACTGATTCTTCTGTTTCTGGTGCGACTTCAGTTGTACTACCATCACCGATACCAAAAATATCACGTACTTTAGCATAAATTTCTTGACGCATCTCGGCATTTTCAGGACTATCCAAAAATTCCTTCGCCTTTTCACGTCCTTGCCCTATTTTGACATCATCATAATAGTAGAATGCCCCAGCTTTACGGATAATTTCTGTATCAGCACCTAAATCAAGAATTTCCCCAGTTTGTGAAATTCCTTTTCCGTACATAATATCGACTTCAGCAACTTTAAATGGTGGTGCTACCTTATTTTTAACAACTTTGACCTTAGTTAAGTTTCCTGTAACATCTGTACCATCTTTAATTTGTGTTGATCGACGTACTTCTAAACGAATCGTTGAATAAAACTTTAGCGCACGACCACCAGGTGTTGTTTCAGGATTACCAAACATCACCCCAATCTTTTCACGGATTTGGTTAATAAAGATAGCAATCGTTCCTGTACGATTTAATGTACCGGCTAATTTACGTAACGCTTGACTCATTAAACGAGCTTGTAATCCGACATGGGCATCACCCATCTCGCCTTCAATTTCAGCCCTAGGCACCAATGCTGCAACTGAATCAATAACGATAATATCAACTGCTCCAGATTGTACCAAAGCATCGGCAATTTCCAATCCTTGTTCACCAGTATCTGGCTGTGATAACAATAATTCATCTTTATGAATGCCCAATGCTTCAGCATATTTAACATCTAAAGCGTTTTCAGCATCAATATACGCTGCTGTGCCACCAGCTTTTTGTACTTCAGCGACAGCATGCAATGCCAGTGTCGTTTTACCTGATGATTCTGGTCCATATATCTCAATAATACGACCCTTTGGATAACCACCAACACCAAGTGCAACATCTAATTTAACTGATCCTGATGGGTAAGTGTCCACTTGCGTTGTTGCGTTTTCACCCAACAACATCACAGACCCTTTCCCAAAGTTTTTTTCGATTTTCTTCAGTGCCTCATCAAGTGCTGCTTTGCGACCCTTAGCTTGGTTTTCTTTGTCTTCTTTTTTAGTCGTTTTTTTCGTTACCATTTGCGGCTAACTCCTTTTATCTTACTCAATCAGTTTACCTGTTTCTACTATAAAAAGCAAGCATTTATCGAACAATTGTTCGCACTACTTGCTCTCTGTATAGATGATACGAAAAATCAACGCAAGACACTTTTACATCCCATCAGAAAAAACATCGCGATTCTTCCAAAAATAATCAAGACCTGAATAAACAGTAAAAATAACAGCAATCCAAATTAAAATATGACCAATTGGCAAATGAATAGCAGCAAATGGCATATCTTTTAAGTACAAGAAAAAGATAGCAAACATTTGTGAAAATGTTTTAATTTTACCAGGCATTTGTGCTGCAAGTACTTTACCATTATTTTCAACAATAAGTGTACGAAGACCAGTAACGGCTAATTCTCGAATAATAATTACTGCAGTCATCCAAGCAGATACAACGTTAAAGCTGGTTAGAAAAATTAAGGCAGTCATCACTAACAGCTTATCTGCTAAAGGATCTGCAAATTTACCAAAATTAGTCACTAAATGTTGGCGCCGAGCAATTTGCCCGTCTAAAAAATCAGTAATTGAAGCAATGGCAAATACAATCGCCGCTATAATCCAATTCACAGGAATTGCCTCACCAGAAAAAAGGAGTGTAGCCCAATTATGTGGTACAGATAATACTAAAATAAAAACGGGTATTAAAACGATACGAAAAACTGTTAATTTATTAGGTAGATTCATTCTTTTTTTCTCACTTATCTAAGTTAAAAAGCACATTCCAAAACGGGGTTGCCGTGTCAAGTACGGTGACCTTTTGCCCATCAAATGTCATTGTTGCATTAACCACATTGGTAAATTGAACATTGACTGCTTCACTATCTGCCGGAATACTAATTGTTTGATCAGTTGTAACATTTTCATCTAATAAGACATTTGCGCCAACACTAACCTTAACATTAGTCCCTGTACCTCTTGCTGTAATTTTAACAGTGTGTTTTTTGCTTTCTTGACCTGATAGATTATAAATTGTAGTTTGTAATGCTGCATTTTGTTCTGGGGTTCCTAAATCTAATTTAGTGGCTGCCTTCTTCGCTGGTTTACGAGATGATGATGCACTAGAGGAGGATTCGCGTGCAGAAGACGAACTTGGCACAGTCGACGTCGATACTGATACATTGTCAGTATCGTTACTCGAATTTTGACTACCAATACCTATGTGCGTTAAAACAAACCAAATCATGATCAATACCACAACGACTAAAATGCCTAGCCAAATTGTGGGCATCATACCTGATATTCGCGACTTCGCGGTTTGACGATGATCAATTCCTGCACGCACAATCCCATCATTATCACGATGCGCACGACTCAAATCATGACTTCGAGAAATAGATTCAGGTGCTACTTCACCAAGTAAATCTTCGGGATTCAAACCTACAGCTAGTGCATATTGACGAATAAAGGCACGCACGTAAAAATCTCCCGGCAAAATGCTGAGATTATTATTTTCAATAGCATCCAGATAACGTACTTGTATTTTAGTCGTTGCTTGGATATCATCTAATGTTAAATTTTGATTCAGCCGAGCAGCTTTTAGCTGTTCCCCAATTTGATTTATTAAAGTTTCGTTCATGATTTTCCTATTATTATTTTTTCAAAATAAAACGTTTTAAAGTCGCATTTTGGTATATTTTTTTAGCGCTCTCTAATATATCATTATACGTTAACTCTTGTAATAACATCACTTTATCAAACAAATTCGTACCAAATAATGTATCATCCCCACGTAAAGCAATACTTTCTAGAGAATTAAGACGTTGAATACCTTCTCCCAATGTCGCGCGACGTAAGGCTTCAAATGTCTCTTCTTGGCGTGACAATACATCTTCATAGCTAGCCATTTGATTTGAAATTGCTTTCGTTAATAGCTCATACTCAGTTGTTTCAGAGAAAAAACTAACAAATTGATAACCATGAAGTAAATCAAAAGAGGTTGTAAATTCCGTATCAATGATACCTTTATTATACAGGTTTTGGTACCAGTCTGTCTGCTCTCCAAATAACATATCAGCTAGAATGTCAGTTGCTAAAATGAACTTCGTGGCTTCTGAACCAGTTAATTGCGTACCTTCTAACCGAATACCTAAAGCAATCTTGGGTCGAGATACATCAAATGATTGAATGACTTCTTTTTTTCTAGACACAGTAATTGGCGCTTCAAAACGTGTCACGGCAACATTTTCAAATTGTTTACTCTCTTGATTAGCCCGAATGACTGACAATGCCTCAACTGGGTCAAAACAACCAACTAATTGTAAAGTCAACTGATTTGGTTGATAAAATGCTCGATGAATACTATAAAGCAGTTGGGGCGTGATTTTTGAAATTGATTGCTTCGTACCAGCAATATCCTCAGCCAACGGCGAATCAGGATACAATAGTTGCAACAAACCCATATACACTGCCCAATTCGCATCATCATCATACATTTGAATTTCTTGACCAATAATCCCTTGCTCTTTAGCAATTGTTTGGTCACTAAAATACGGTGTCTGCACAAAATCTAATAAATGTGTCACAGCTAATTTCAAATTTTGTGTTGTCGAGAACAAATAACTCGTCTGGAAAGCATTAGTAAATGCATTCGCATCTGCTCCCAACTCGCCAAAACGTGTAAAAGCATCACTATGCTCTTTTTCAAAAAGTTTATGCTCTAAAAAATGTGCCGTACCAGCAGGTACCGTGATGGGTGCTTCGTCATTAATTTGAAATTGACGATCCAAGGAGCCAAATGGCGTAGTAATAACAGCAAATGTTTTGTGATAATTTCGTTTTGGTATCATGATCACTTTCAACCCATTAGCTAGTGTTTCAGTAATCACTTTTTCTTTAAATTGTTTATAATTTTTTTCTATCATATTAACCTTTGGGCAGCAATATAAACCGGCTTTGCAGCGTTAATTGTTGAGCGAGTTCAGCAACTTGAACAGGTGTAACAGCAGAAACCTCAGCTACCCATTGTGCTACTGGGGTTTCACGTTGTGTTAGCAAACGTGAAAATACAAGTTCAATTTCACTTGCTGGTGAGTCTTGTTGGCTGAGATAATCATTAATCAGACTCGTTTTAATCGCTGCTAATGTTTCTTCACTAAAATTGCCATTTTGAATATCTGCAATTTGTTCTGCAATCATGCTTTCTGTTTGAGCAATTTTAGCTTTATCCAATCCAGCAGCTACCGTAATAAAACCAGTATCATTTTGCCAGCGTGAATAAATACTATAAGCCAATGACTCTTTCTCACGTACGTTGGTAAATAACTTTGATAAGGGTGAGCCACCGAACAAGGTATTGAAAACCAAGGCGACAAAACGTCTAGGATCGTCAGGTGATAAGTTCAAGTGATAACCTAAAGTTAAAATGGCTTGGTTAATATCTGGTTGTTTTTCAGATAATTCATCCACTGAAGTATGAACCGGTTGCCGATAAAATGGCTTCAATTGACGTGGTTCACGTTGCTTAAGCGGCCAATATTCTAACTCTGACAATACTTGCATTTCATCAATATCGCCGAAAACGATAATGTTCATTGTATCATGGTTAATCATATCCTGATATGCATCGTATACATCGCTAGCAGTTAATTTCGCAACATCTGCTACAACACCTGATGATAATACCCGCATCTCAGGCGTGGTATAAGTTAACTGACGCAGCTTAGTCACAGCGTAGCGTCGCTTATCATCCATTAAACTTGACAATTCATTAACCAAACTCTGTCGCTCTTTTTCAAAAGTTTCTTGATCAAATTGTGCCCCATCAGCTAATGGATTGAAAATCATTTCTCTTAAAAATGAAAAAGCATCATGGAGTAAATACGATGTATTTTCAAGATAAACCGGTGCAGGTAACTGCATACTATATCTCACATGATGTGTTTGTCCAAAGCGCATAACATCAGTTTCATACTGTGCACCATATAAATCAATCGTCTTTTGCGCAACAGCTTGTTGATTTCGATAAATTTTAGAGCTCACTGCAGTTAAATAAGATAATAAAGAACGCGAAGATACACTATCTGTCTGCAACGGCGCTGCAAAATCAACTGCAATGTGCAATGTTTTAAATTGTGTTGTTGGCAGAACGACAAGGTTCACGCCAGATTTAAGTTGTATTTTTTTCATAAAATTGGTGAGAATAGACGACTAAATTTTTGTAAACAAGTCATCCAAAATGATTGCCTTTCGAAATCTTCAATTGTTAATAATGTAGCGTGTTGCATATCGTTCTCAAATAAATTTTCTAATTGTACAGCAATATCTGGGTCATAAATAAATGCATTTGCTTCAAAATTCAAAGCAAATGAGCGAATATCCATGTTAGCTGAACCAACGGTACTAATTTCATGGTCAATTATGACAACTTTACTATGTAAAAATCCACCATCATATCGATAAACTTCCGCTCCGAGTTCGATTAATTCTCTAGCATAATATTGTGTTGCTCGATAGACAAGCGGATGATCCGGTTTGTTTGGGATTGCTAGTCTGACGCGTACACCTGACATAATAGCCATTTGTAAGGTTTCTAGAATAGCTGCATCTGGTATGAAGTATGGTGTTTCAATTGTAATTTCTTCGCGTGCAGAAGCGAACATGCGCATAAAACCTTGTTTAATTTGCTTTAAATCATTATCAGGTCCACTTGAAACAATTTGAACCATTGCACGACCAGGTAATTCTGTAATTTCTGGAAAATAATCAACTGTTTGAGTGAGTAATTCTTGAGCTGGTGCAGTAGCATTCCAATCCATTAAAAAACGGCTCTGTAATGATAGTACGGCGTCACCGTGAATCCGAATATGTGTATCACGCCAATGACCAAATTTTTTAAACTTGCTTAAATATTGGTCTCCAACGTTGAAACCACCAATATAACCCACATTACCATCAATAATAGCTATTTTACGGTGATTTCGAAAGTTAAATCGTATAGTCAATAATTGAAAATGGCGCATTAAAAATGGTTCTGCCACACCACCAGCATCACGTAATCTTTTATACATGTCATGATGTTGACCACGCGAGCCATATTGATCAAAAATCACACGTACTTCAACACCTTGACCAGCTTTTTGTGTTAATAAATCAACGAGTTGATTGCCAATCTCATCATCATAAATTGTAAAATATTCTAAATGGATGTGGCTAGTAGCTTTTTTAATGTCGTCAAATAGTGCTGCAAATTTATCTTTACCATTACTGTAAATATTAATTTCATTACCACGTGTTAGGACTGCATCATCTGATGTTAGAAATAAATTCACTAGTTCAGATGCTGAATCAGGAATTGGTAATAACTGTTCAATTGCTTCTAATTGCTGACGCTGATTTTCTGCAATTTGTTCTAACCCACGTTGTTCTTGTGTGCGTAAACGAAAGATTTTTTTATTAGATATGCGGCTACCCACCAGAAAGAAAATAAAGAAGCCTACAACAGGCATCAATATTAACACTAACAACCATGCCCAAATTGTTGCAATATCACGTTTTTGACTGAAAACAGCAATTATAGCAACAGCTGTATTACCTAACAAAATAAGCCATAAAACGATTAGAACGGAATTTTCTAGCATGTCACTCCCTATCTACTATTTTCATAATACTACTAGTTTACCATTTTTTACATTATTTTATATCAAATAATCAATTATATAATTAAGCACAAAAAAGCAATTAGCATTGTCACCAGACAACCTTAATTGCTTATTAAAACGTATTCAATTACTTTGAAAACCACTTATCTTCTATCTCATTCATACGACCGTCAGCCTTAAATGCGGCCAATGTTTTGTTAACAGCACGACGCAATCCATTGTCCGATTTTCGGAAACCGACACCAGTTTGGTCAACCGGAAAGTCACCAACCGTTATTGTATAATTTTTTGGATTTGGCTGGTGGGCAACATAATACCTTGCATAGTCTTCATCAATTAATAAACCATCAATACGTCCAGCATTCAAATCATTAAACGCTTTATCAAACGTATCGTAACCAACGACTTTTTGGTCTTTTACATACTGCTTTAATACCTTTGGATACTTACTAAAGCCTTCATCACCACTTGATGCTGTTTGATCACCAAGAACTTTATCTTTCATATCAGTAAAATGATTAATATTATTCTTTTTGAGCGTTACAAGTACTTGTGTCGCATTGTGGTAAGTTTCAGAAAAAGCGACCTGCTTTTCTCGTGCAGCTGTCTTAGTATAGCCATTCCAAATGGCATCGATGTTTCCTGTGTTTAATTCTGTTTCTTTCATTGACCAATCAATTGGTTGCCATTTAACCGTGATACCCATTGTTTTAAATACCGCATTTGCTAAGTCAACATCAAATCCTATAAGTTTTCCATTTTTATCACGAAATCCCATCGGTACAAAGGTATCATCTAGACCAATTGTAATTTGTTTTGTCTTTTTAATACGATTCCACTCATCAACTTGAGATGTTGTTTGATTATTTTGTGATGTCTTCTTTGAATTTTCATTTAGTCCAATTGCAACCCAACCAATCAATGCAAAGAATATGAGAGCGACAATTGTATTAACTATAATTTTCTTTTTCTTTGTTACCATTAACGTTGTACCTCCGTTGCAAAATCAAACACGCGATCTGACACCATCTCTGCAAAAGTTTGATCGTGAGTGATAATGAGTTGTGTCACCCCTTGCCCTTTTAACGTTTGCACGATGTCACCGACTTGCTTGGTAGCCACTTCATCCAAACCACTGGTTGGTTCATCATAAGCTAATATTTGCGGATTCATAGCCAATGCACGGGCAATAGCCACGCGTTGTTTTTGTCCACCAGATAATTGATATGGATATAAATCAGCTTTGTCCAGCATACCTAAAGTCGTCAAAATATTGTTTGCTTGTTGCCGTGCTACAACTTTATCTGTTTTTCTAACATTAATGGGTGCTAGTGTAATATTTTCTATCACAGTATATTGCGGAAAAAGGTTAAAGTCTTGAAAAATCAAACCAACTTTAGCATCAAAGCGTGTGCCGTCTACTGGCAGCTCATCACCATTAAGCATAATATGACCAGAATTAGCTGTTTCTAACCCGGCTAAAATTTTAATTAAGGTTGTTTTACCAATACCTGATGGGCCAACAATGCTTAACACCTCGCCATCGTTAACCGTTAAATTCAAATCTCTAAAAATTGTATTCGTATCATATTTTTTGGTTAATTTTTTAATTTCTAACATAGCTTATCTCCAAATATTTAAACGTTTTTCGCTACGGCGCAATGCCACTGTGACAATTGCTGTCATGAGTAAATAAATCAAGCCAACCAACAAATATGGTAATAATGTCACATCACGACTCGCTGCAATGTTTCCCGCACGCAGAATATCTCCTAAGCCAATTACATAGACTAATGACGTATCTTTAACTAAATTAATCACTTCATTTCCAAACGATGGCACAATAATTTTAATCACCTGTGGCAGGATAATCTTGAAAAAAGTTTGAAATTTATTAAAACCAAGCACTTTTGCAGCATCATATTGTCCACGTGGCATTGACTGTAGTCCACCACGGAAAATTTCTGCTAAATAAGCGGCATAGTTAATAATAAAAGCAATCACTGCTGCTTCAAATCTTGGAAACGTGATGCCTATCATACCCAAACCATAATAAACGAAAATCAGCTGTAATAATAGTGGCGTTCCACGCATAATCCAAATATAGCCATTAATAATCCAACGAATCGTAAAATAAGGTGACTTCATGCCTAATGAAACAATAATTCCTAAGGGCACCGAGCCAATAATGGTTAGGAAAAATACACCTAGTGTCATTTTCAAGCCGGCTAATAAGCTTGGCAATATTTCCATCAAATAATTCATCTTTATCTCCTTCTAACTGACAACATTAATTTCATTTTTTTGATTAAAAAAATCCTCCTGCAAAATTAATTACAAGAGGACGCTTGAGCGTGATACCACCTCAGATTTTGATTTTGCTCACACAAAACCACTCTGTCAGTCTTTCCACCCAAAATAAGAAAACGCCCTCTAAATACAGTCGTATTTAGAGGGCGTTTTTCCGCGGTGCCACCTCTTGATTATATAACTATCACTAGTTACATCTCAGTCAGTCAAAAGACTGTATGCGGTAACGGGCATTCCCGATATGACCTACTCAATTCAATCACACACTCGCAGATGTGTTTCGTTTAATATAACCGTTTGCTCGCACTAACCACAAACTCTCTGAAGGATACATTAACCTACTCTTCTACTCAACGTTTTTTAATATATTTCTTATTATATTCTTTTCAAGTTATTTGTCAAGAACTATCTCAAAAATTGAAATAGCGACCAAACAGGATAATAACCGACTGCGGCAATCATTACGTTTAAAATAACCGTCGGCATCACTTCAAATAACATAAATGCCGTTAAACCAACACTTGATACACCTGTAATAAAACCTGCCACATAAGTGACCAACAGATAAACAATCAGACCAACTAAAAACATAAATAATCCACTTAATAGGCGCTCATCTAATACTTTATGAAGCTGCATCATGACAGCCACTGAACTAACAAATGCTAATGTATATGTCCCAAAAATACCAGTATAATACATATCAAACAGCACGCCAATTAAGATGACATATAACCAGAATGGCATATCTGTTTCAGCATCAAATTGTACAGCGTAAAATAACCATCCTAGGGTTAATACAGGTAGTATATGCCATGGAAACGCAGTAAATATACCACCCATTCCAGACATTAAACTACCATCAACAAATAATAAAAACAATAATACAATTGGATATACAACACGTAAGCGTGTTAACTGCCAAAATGCCATCTATTGCGCTCCAATCTCTGATACCGCAACAACAACTGTTGTAATATTACCTAAGTCTGCTGCTGGTTCAATATTGATTTGCTTAGATAGACCATAATCATCTTTCGTCACGCTAGTAACTGTTCCTACAAATATGCCTGCTGGAATGATGCCACCTAGACCCGAAGTTTTTACCAAATCACCCTTTTTAATTTTGTTATCAGAGGTAACTTGGCCCATGATCAACTGATTTTTTTCCCTATTAAAATTAGTCACAATACCATTAACATCGCCATCGTCACCTTTAATCGTAATAGCAAAACGATTAGCTTCTTCACTCGTATCAGAAATCAAAGCCACTTTAGCGTTCGTGGTATTTACTTCACTAATACGACCAATAATTCCTGCTCCAGCTAGCACTGGCATGCCTTTTTTCAGCCCAGAATTTAATCCTTTATTAATAACTAGCTGTGATTGCCATGTTGTTGGTGAACGACTAATCGTCACAGCAGAAACTGTTTTGTAATCAGTTAACGTTGCTTGTAACTTAAGTTGCTTTTTAAGTGACGCATTTTCTTCTTCAATAGTTTGCAAACGTACTTTGTTTTGCGCATACTCATCAATTTTTGATTTCAAATCACGATTTTCCGAAAAAGTATCCAATAAATTCCCGATACTATTAGCTGTTCGTCCAACAGCATTTGTCGGCATAGCAATCACTCGGCTTACGCCACCAGCTAAATCATTACCAAAGCGTTGTATAAATGGTGGTGTATTCGTTCTTTTCGCCCACCAGTTCGATCCCGCAATTAACCCTACAATCACAATGACGGCAATAATAATTGTTACAACGGTGCGTGATGAAAATATTTTACGCATTTTGTTGTCCCCTTGTTTTAAAAATAAAAGCGTAGCGCAAGCGCCACGCTAGTGTTCAATTAAGCTCATCTTATATTTAGTTTTGACGCATAACATCAATTGATTTTAGTGCTTCACCAGTACCAATTGCAACGGCATCTAATGGTTCATTAGCAATCAAAACAGGTACTTTAGTTGCTTCTTGAATAATTTTATCCATATCACGAAGTAATGCACCACCACCTGTTAAGACCATACCATGATCAATTACATCAGCAGCTAATTCTGGTTGTGTTGATTCCAACGTTTCTCTTATTGCAGCAACAATTTCTTGAACTGGTTCCTGAATAGCAGTTGCCACATCTTCGGCAGTCACATCAATTGTTTTTGGCAAACCAGTCAACAGGTCACGTCCGCGCACGGAAGCATTTGGCAAAGTTCTAGCTAATTCCAAAGAAGCAGCGCCAATCTCGACCTTCAATCGACTAGCAGTTGGTTCACCAATTGTCACATTGTACTTATTACGTACAAAATTAGCAATTGATTCATCTAGTTTATCACCAGCAATACGTATTGATCGACTAGACACAATACCACCCAATGAAATAGTGGCCACATCAGTCGTTCCACCACCCATATCAACAACCATTGATCCTGTTGGATCCATCACTGGTAGCCCTGCACCAACAGCTGCAGCAAAAGGTTCTTCAATCACATACGCATCGCGTGCACCTGCAACACGAGCCGCATCAATAACTGCACGACGTTCAACCGCTGTGACACCTGATGGTACACCAATTGTCACATATGGTTTTCCAATACGCCCACCAAGTGCTTTTTGTAGGTAGTATCGGATCATTGCTACTGTTGTATCATAGTCGGCAATCACACCGTCACGCATTGGACGAATTGCAGCAATACTAGCTGGTGTGCGACCCAACATATCTTTTGCTTCAGAACCAACGGCTACAACTTCGTTTGTCTCTGTATTACGTGCAACTACAGATGGTTCACGCAATACGATACCACGTCCCTCTATATATACATATGTACTGGCCGTACCAAGATCGATACCGACGTTACGTTGTCCAAATGAAAATGCCACAATGCTGCCCCTTTTATACTTAGAATGTAAAATATGCGCAATTTTATTTTATGTTTAACTGATAGTATTGTAGCATAGAAACACATTTTTTGACTAATTAATTTACACGAACATACTTGACTTGACCCTGCTTACCCGCTATACCACGAATACGATTCTGTGATGGAAATTCCCGCCAAACTTTTTGAAATTCCGGAAATGCCTCTGGCGTCATGTTAATCTCATCAATTTTACCATCACGCAAATCATTTAATAGTTGTTTATAATCCATAATACACCTCACTTCTAGTATACAATAATTAAAGTTAGCACTCAAACTATCAGAGTGCTAACTTTAATTGCAATTTAATGTTGAACTGTTATAATTAATACATAATATATAGAAAGGAAATGTTCTTGTAGTGTTAAATCACTCTAATATATCGATCTTCAACATGATTTAACCACTACAAAAACTACTGATAATTATGGCAGCACAAGACCCCTTTGGCTTTAACAATATTAATTTTGATGACATGATGCGCGCAATGAATGAACAAATGCAAGACGCACAAAATGGTGGTCAAAATACCACTGGACCACAGCAAAAAAATAACAAAAACAAAAATAATAAACGGCCAACATTTTTGGAAGAGTATGGTATTAACCTAACACAACAGGCGCGTGAAGGTAAGCTTGATCCAGTGATTGGACGTGATAAAGAAGTCGCACGGACAATTGAAATTCTTAATCGCCGCACCAAAAATAATCCTGTCTTAATCGGAGAACCTGGTGTTGGTAAAACAGCCGTTGTTGAAGGCTTGGCCCAAGCAATTGTTGCCAATAAAGTCCCAGAAAAGTTACAATCAAAAGACGTCATTCGTTTAGATATGTCAGCGCTCGTGCAAGGTACTTCAATGCGTGGTCAATTCGAAGCACGTATGCGCCAATTGATGAAAGAAGTTAGCAGCAATGATACTGTCATTCTATTCATTGACGAAGTTCATGAAATCATGGGTGCCGGGAATGCGGAAGGTGGTATGGATGCCGGTAATATCTTAAAACCAGCATTGGCTCGAGGCGAATTCCAACTTATTGGTGCTACAACACTCAACGAGTACCGTAAAATTGAAAAAGACGGTGCTATTGCACGGCGTTTTCAACCTGTACAAGTGGAAGAGCCTTCTAAGAAAGAAACCGTTACGATTTTAAAAGGTATCCAAAAGCGATACGAAAACTATCATCACGTCGTCTTCACAGAAGACGCTATTCAATCCGCTGTTGAACTTTCTGATCGCTACATTCCTGAAAGATTTTTACCTGATAAGGCGATTGATTTGATTGATGAAGCCGGCTCACGTAAAAACCTAACAATGACAATCGCTGATCCTAAATCTATTCAAACTAAGATTGATAATGCTGAGCAGTTAAAGCAAGAAGCCATCGATAAAGAAGATTTCGAAAAAGCCAGCTACTGGCGGGATCAAACAAACCAACTTGAGTCTCAAAAAGCACAAGTTGAAGCTCATCCTGAAATGTTTAAACCACAACCCGTCACTGAAAAAGATATTCTGAAAATCATCGAAGACAAAACTGATATTCCAGTTGGAGATTTGAAAGAAAATGAAGTCAACCAATTACAAGATCTCGATAAACAGTTATCAAAACATGTGATTGGTCAAGATTCAGCTGTTCAAACAGTCAGCAAGGCTATTCGCCGAAATCGCATTGGTTTAACAAAATCAGGTCGACCAATAGGTTCGTTTTTATTTGTCGGCCCAACCGGTGTCGGTAAAACTGAGCTAGCTAAACAACTTGCTAAAGAAATGTTTGGTAGCAAAGATGCCTTAATTCGATTTGACATGTCAGAATACATGGAAAAGCATTCTGTTTCTAAAATGATTGGTGCCCCAGCTGGTTACATTGGCTATGAAGAAGCCGGTCAATTAACTGAGCAAGTTCGCCGTCATCCTTATTCATTAGTCTTGATTGATGAAATTGAAAAGGCACATCCAGATGTCATGAATATGTTTTTACAGATCTTGGATGATGGTCGTTTAACAGATGCTCAAGGTCATATTGTCAGCTTTAAGGATACAGTAATTATTATGACATCCAATGCTGGTTCAACAGATACCGGTAACACACCAGTAGGTTTCAATCAAGCTGACCCCAAAAGTCGATTATTACAACGCCTAGAAAACTATTTCCGACCTGAATTTCTCAATCGTTTCGACGATATTATTGAATTTCAACAGCTATCTCAAGAACATCTCTTAACAATTGTTGATTTAATGTTGGCTGATATGAATGCTAATTTGGCCGATAATAATTTAAACGTCACCGTCAGTGATGCTGCTAAAATCAAATTAGCTGCACTTGGTTATAATCCCGCTCTTGGTGCCCGACCATTACGTCGTGTATTACAAGATAAAATTGCCGATACTTTGGCTGACCACTATCTCGCACACCCTGAAAGTACAACACTATTTGCAGATGTGAATACCGAAACCGGCGACATTGTTATTTCTGAAAATGACTATGTTAAAGCTTAAAAAAAGCACGTTCTAAGAACGTGCTTTTTTATATTCGACCAATATATTCTAATTGATCAGAATGTGACATATCAGTAGGATTTGTACCAGGTTGATTTAAAGGTACAGCAAGCCCTAATTTGAAATAATAGTTTAACCAAAAATCTGATATATCATGTTGCCCATCACCAAACTGCATGGGTTGTTCATTAAATGTAATCACACCCTTAAAAGCTAGAGCTACTAATTGAGAACAATAAAGCCCCGGACCATCTGGATAAAATGAAAAATTATACGGTAATCCTTCAAATGCTTGTACTTGAGAAATCACACGATCAACTTGGTTGGTCATTGGACGATAGATGTCAGCATGTCCAGAATTTTCTATAAATTCAGTTAAAGATTGTATCACAACACCATAACGACCACTTGCATGAATAACAGAATAATTGTCTAGCGCAATGCCAACATGAATGTAATCACCAGTTGCTGCAGCAATCGCTTCATCCAAATCATCATGTTGATTGCGAACAAATAGTAAGTCTGCAGCCTTTATTTTCATATTACTACTCACTTTAAACAATCCCTATTAACAAATATCATTCCCAAACTTCGCTTAATAAATGTGTTTCTTCGGGTTTTGGTCCCACAGCAAAACTTAGTAAGTCGACTGACAATAATTCTGAAATACGCTTAAGATAATTTTGAGCATTTACTGGTAATGCTTCAAAAGTTTGTACACCTGTAATATCTTCATCCCAACCAGGTAAAGTTTCACAATTAATGTCTAAACCTTCAAACCATGTATCAGATGCTGGAAAATGATGTATTTCTTCACCTTTATAA
The DNA here is from genome assembly GCF_014207505.1 of Leuconostoc carnosum. Taxonomy (GTDB): domain Bacteria; phylum Bacillota; class Bacilli; order Lactobacillales; family Lactobacillaceae; genus Leuconostoc; species Leuconostoc carnosum. The sequence continues at coordinate 59,899 of NZ_JACHGL010000002.1, read as the reverse complement.
GTATATGATGTTGCAATCTTTAATTCTTTCAAACCAGACAAAACATCCAGTGAATTAATAGCTAACTTAGTCAACCCAGAAACTTGTACAGCATGGCGTAAAGCCACAGCATCTAACCAGCCAATACGACGTGGGCGCTTCGTCACAACACCGTATTCATGACCAACTTCGCGAATGTGGTCCGCAATATCATCATGTAATTCTGTTGGGAAAGGCCCCTCACCAACACGTGATGTATAAGCTTTAATGACACCAACAACATCCTGAATCTGTTTAGGTCCCACACCTGCGCCATTCATGACACCACCAGCAGTTGGATTTGAGCTGGTAACGTAAGGATAGGTTCCATGATCAACATCCAACATAATACCTTGAGCACCTTCGAAAACAACTCGTTTCTTATCACCCATTAATTGACCAAGCAAATATGATGTATCAGTAACATACGGTGCCAGTTGACGCCCATATTCAACATAGGTGTTGAATATATCATCATAATTCAAGGCTTCTTCGCCATATAATTTTGTTAATTGCGCATTTTTAAAAGGTAAATATTCTTTTAGTAATTTAGCAAATACTTCTGGATCAATCAAATCAGCCATACGAATGCCAACACGTGAAATTTTATCCGTGTAAGCTGGTCCAATACCTTTTTTGGTTGTCCCAATACGATTATTTGATGATGATTCTGCTGCTTTATCAAGGGCAATGTGGTACGGCAAGATCACGTGTGCACGGTTGGATATACGCAAATTATCAATTGAAATCCCCTTGGATTCAACCTCAGTGATTTCGGCTAGTAGTGCTTCAGGGTTAACAACAACACCGTTACCAATAATAGCCAACTGACCTTGCGTTAAAATACCAGATGGCAAAGCTGATAATTCAAACTTTGTATCACCATGCCAGATTGTGTGCCCAGCATTATTACCACCTTGATAGCGGACAACTGCATCAGCATTTTCCGCAAAAAAATCAACTATCTTTCCCTTACCTTCGTCGCCCCATTGTGAGCCAACAACAATTACACCAGACATATCTTTCTCCTAGTACATCCCCAGCTGCTTTCAGACGGGATAGGTTTGTCGGAGAAAGTCCTGAGATGATTAATCAACAATGACTTGTTTGCGCCTATCCGTGAGTGTCCCTCTGAGATTATATATTTTATTTTTAGCAAAATGCGAACAATAAATAAATAAACGCCTTTTACTTTTTTATTTTAACATACACAGTAAAATTATGATATAAAAAAACGGCAAAAATACTATCAATTATATTTTTATAACAAAATAAAAAGGATATTAATTATCCTTTAATACAATTCTATTATTCAATAACATCCAGTAGCGCCTGTCGCATACCCTCATTGTCTTCTGGCGTTCCTAAAGCTATGCGAATCCATTCTTTATTTAACCTGTCATTGACTTGGTAGCCTTTTGACAACAAATAAGCACCAACTTTTTTAGTGTCACCAACTTTAATCCAAATAAAGTTAGTTTGTGAGTCATAAAACGTCACATCATTATGATGCAAAAACTTTTGAAACTTAATTCTCTCTGACTGCACCTTGGCAACAACTTCAGATAAGTATGCTTGGTCTTTAACAGCAGCAGTACCACCAATTATTTGATAAGTGTTGAGGTTATAAGGCAGTCTAACTGCCTGCATGACAGGATACAATGGATCTGTCATGATACCATAACCAACGCGTAAGTTCGCCAAACCATAGGCTTTTGATAAAGTACGTAAAACAACTAAGTTAGCATAATCTTTAACATATTGAGCCACTGTTGCATCTGATTCGTCTGCAAAGTTATAATAAGCTTCATCCACAACTAATACAACGGACTTTGGCAGTTTATCTAGAAAGGCAAGGATATCTGCTACTGGTTCAAATACACCCGTGGGGTTATTTGGGTTAGCGAGCCAAACCATCGCTGTTTTATCATCAACCGCTGCGAGCATAGCCTTAAAATCAACATGCCCTGATTTAACATTAACAGGTACTTTTTTAGTCTCTGCTTGCTCAATTTGTGCATGTAAGGCATATTCTCCAAAAGTCGGATCTGGCACAATCATGTTTGTGCCGGGTGTCAGGATTGTCCGCGTTAATAATTGAATCAGCTCATCCGCACCAACACCGAAAACCAAATTTTCTGGATCAACATCATCTAATTCGGCGACTGCTTGCCGCAATAAAGTAGCTTGTCCATCAGGGTAATAACCTAAAATATCATCAGAGGTCGCTTTGATGGCTTGTGCTACTTTTGGAGATGGTCCATACACTGACTCATTTGCTGATAAGCGTGCTAAGTGTTGTAACCCATATTTGGCTTTTACAACTTCTGCTGGTATTTCTGCTTCATATGCTGCCAGATTTTTAATCGATTCTTTCATCATGTTGCCTTTCCTATGCACAGTGGATTTTCACGTAATAGCATTATCATTCTCTTTAACGCCAGTTTTCACGTTCATGCAATATTGATTGTTGCCCTTGGCGTGAACCAAGTTCATCCTTAATATCATCAAAGGACACACCCTTTTCAACTAATAATACCATTAAATGGAAAAATAAATCAGCTGTTTCATAAATTAATTCATCATTAGTGTTTTTAGCACCGACAATAACTTCTGTCGCTTCCTCCCCCACTTTTTTCAGAATTTTATCTAATCCTTTGTCATATAGGTAATTTGTATAAGAACCCTCTTGCGGATTATCTTTACGTTCTAATGCTTGCTTATAAAGTGCTTCAATTGTTTGTTGCATATTTTTTATACTACACCATATCTTATTTGGTGAGCATATGACCTCCTAATTCATTTTATTTTTCTTGTAATGATGTGGGATAATTTATTGGAAAACCACCAGTTGTCCACTGATTTTTGACCAATGCTTGGTTGTTATTGGTGAAATTTTGCCCTGTGATTGTATTAAAAAAACAAGAATAAGCACCAGTATGACAAGCTGGGCCATTAGGTTTGACTTGTATCAACAATGTATCTAAATCACAATCCAAAGTCATTGATACCACTTGTTGTGTGTTCCCACTTGTTGCGCCCTTATGCCAAAGTTCAGCTCTTTCTCGCGACCAAAACCAAGTTTCTTGCGTTGACTTTGTCAGTTGATAACTCTCTTCGTTCATATAACCTAGCATCAGAAAAGTACCGGTAGCCACATCAGTGATAATGGCTGGAACTAAATGGTTTTGACTGGCCTTATTAAAGTTTGGTGTCTGTTCCATCATCTTCTCATTGGTATCCCTTCATCATATAATTGTTGTTTTAAAAATGGTATAGCAATTTCATTGTAATGAAATACTGATGCAGCCAAGGCTGCATCTACATGCCCATCCTGAAATACTTCAGTGAAATCTTGGATTTTACCAGCACCACCACTAGCTACAATTGGCACCTTCACAACATCATTTAATGCTTGATAAAGCTTAACATCATAGCCATCTTTCGTCCCATCAGCATCCATACTTGTCACTAGTAATTCACCAGCACCATAATCTACCATGGTTTGTGCCCACGTTAATGCATTTAAGTCTGTAGGCTTTGTCCCACCCGCAATATAGACACGATAAATACCAGCTGGTTCGTCCCACTTTGCGTCAATGGCACCAACAATTGCTTGTGAACCAAAAACTTCCGCACCTTGCAAAATTAATTTGGGTTGTTTGACAGCTGCTGAATTTAAAAATACCTTATCAGCACCAGCTTTAATAATTTGTCGTATACCATTTAGGTCAGTTACACCACCGCCTGCAGTCAATGGCATAAATACGACTGATGACACACGTTCGATCATATCAATCATTGTTGTACGACCTTCTAGGGTTGCGGAAATATCTAAGAATACGAGTTCATCAGCACCTGCATCTTGATAGGCTTTGGCAATTTCAACTGGATCACCAACATCCTGTAAGTTCAAAAAATTAATACCTTTCACAACGCGACCATTTTTAACATCTAAAGCGGGGACGATGCGTTTTGCTAATGCCATACACTAGTCCTCCATTTCCACTAACTCTGCAAGTTTAATATTTCCTGTGGCTAGCGCTTTACCAACAATAACATCTTGAATACCAATATCATGTAAGTCAGCTAAATCACTCACTTGCGCAATACCACCACTAGCAATGATATTGGCTTTTGAGAATTGATGCTGTAATTCAGATAACATTGACAAATTTGGCCCTTGTAATGTACCATCTCGGGCAACATCTGTGACAATAAAATTTTTAACACCAATAGTGAGCATGGCATCAAGTAATGCCTCAAATGTCACATCCGATTGATCTAGCCAGCCTTCTGTTGCCACACGGCCATTATCGCCATCAATACCAACAGCAATAAAATCACCATATTTTGCTACTGCCTCTTTTACTAAAACTGGATTTTTCAATGCCACGGAACCTAGAATCACACGATCAATACCAGCACGATAGTATGTTTCAATTTGTTCTAGCGTGCGAATACCACCTCCAACTTCCATGAAACCAACAAACTCTTTTCGCAGAGCTAAAATTGTTTCAAAATTCCTTGCTGCCCCATCTTTTGACCCGTTTAGGTCAACCACGTGCAGTGCGCTTAATCCAGCACGATTAATTTCTTGGGCCTGTGCCACGGGATTTAAGTTAATTTTCGTCACTGCATTAAAATCACCCTTTAACAAACGAACAGATTGCCCGTCTAATAAATCTATTGCTGGAATAATCATGATGATGCCACCTTTTCTTGAACTAACGTAGCAAAAGCTTGCCAAACACGTAACCCGACATCCCCAGATTTTTCTGGGTGAAACTGAGCACCAATAATGTTGTCCTTGATCACAAGACTAGGCACAATAACCCCATAGTCAACGCTGGCAGCAATATATTTAGCTTCAGTTTTAGCATAATATGAGTGTACAAAATAAGTATATTCATCTTTTATACCTGATGTCATAACATTATTGATGGACACATTATTCTGGTTCCAACCCATTTGTGGCACCTTAAATGGCGTATTTTTGGGCAATTGCTCGACTGTCCCAGGAATTAATCCGAATCCTGTCGTTTGCCCAAATTCTGTCGATGAATCAAATAATAATTGCATGCCAAGACAAACTCCCAGTATGGGTATTCCTTTTTTAGCTGCTTGTTGTATAGGTTTTAGTAATTGATAATCATTAATTTGATCCATTGCTGACTTAAATGCCCCAACACCAGGAATTACTATGCCATCAGCTGATAAAATATCTGTTGGATTTTGTGTTAATTTAGCTGATAAACCAACATAGGCCATTGCTTTAATGACGTTACGTACATTACCCGCACCATAATCAACAATTACAATTGACATACAGTCACCTTTCTTTCTGCTTAACATATTAAGCATCCAATGTGTCTTTATTAACTAAATGACACCCTTAGTGGAATTAACACCATGAATATCTGGATTCAGTGTCACTGCTTGACGCATTGCTCTTCCCATGGCTTTAAACATACTTTCAATTTTATGATGCGTGTTGCGACCATAAAGTACTTCGATGTGAACATTGGCTTTAGCCTGATCAGAAAACCCTTGCCAAAAGTCTTCCACCACTTCAGTTTCAAAAGTACCCAAAGTTGGTGCAGATAATTCAGCTATAAAAACGAGATAAGCACGTCCTGATAAATCAACTACTGCACGTGTTAAAGTTTCATCCATTGGGACAAATTGCGCCCCATAACGTTCGATGCTGACCTTGTCTCCCAGCGCCTGAGTAAAAGCATCCCCTAATGCAATACCAATATCTTCAGTGGTATGATGTGAATCAACATTTAAGTCACCTTTCACATTAACTTGCAGACCAAAACGTCCATGTTTTGCGAATAAGGTCAGCATATGATCAAGATAACCAATTCCGGTATCAATCTCACTAGTCGTTTGTTCATCAAGATTAAGCGTTAAATTAATTTTCGTTTCAAGTGTGTCACGTTTAATCGTTGCTGATCTTACCATGATTAATTCTCCCGACTTTCAATTGCCCTAGCATGGGCTTCTAAGCCCTCAGCTCGTGCCAAAACTGCAACGTTGCTCGCATCATCAGCTAAAGCTTCTTGTGAATATTGCAAGTACTGAATACGCTTTTGGAAATCCCAAACGCCTAATGCCGAACTAAATCGAGCTGTGCCACCAGTGGGTAAAATATGATTTGGACCTGCCAAGTAATCACCCAATGGCTCTGAAGCGTAGCGTCCTAGAAAAACAGAACCTGCATTTTGAATTTGATCCACATAATCATAGGCATTTTTTAATTGAATTTCTAAATGTTCGGGCGCAACATCATTCATTAAATCAATCATTTCAGTCACTGTGTCAACTAAATAAATAAAACCATTTTCTTCAATTGCAGCTCTAGCAATATCTTCACGCGGTAAGGTCTGTAATTGCTTTTCAACTTGATCTGAAACGGATCGCGCCAATTTTTCCGAATTTGTAATCAAAATGGCACGTGCTTTTTTATCATGCTCTGCTTGTGATAATAAATCAGCAGCCACATCCTTAGCATTCGCCGATTCATCAGCCAAAATACCAATTTCAGATGGTCCAGCAATCATATCAATTGCTACCTGACCATAGACCGCACGCTTGGCAGTTGCCACGTAAGCATTACCCGGACCAGTGATTTTATCCACACGCGGAATTGATGCGGTACCATAAGCTAAGGCAGCAATAGCCTGCGCACCGCCTACTTGATAAATATGATCGACACCTGCAATTTTAGCTGCTGCCAAAACTGTTGGACTCAAACCATCTTTTTGTGGTGGTGTCACCATAATAATATTTTTAACACCTGCAATTTTAGCTGGAATAGCATTCATTAGGACAGAGGAAGGATAAGCAGCCGTACCACCTGGTACATAAAGTCCCACTGCTGCTAATGGTGTCACTTTTGTCCCGCGTAAAACACCTGCTCTTGGTGTATCTTCAAATGATTTTTGCACTTCTAATTGGTGGAAACTACTAATATTTTCAGCAGCTTGTTCTAAAGCAGCAATAACTTTTGGATCAACTGTCTTAAACGCCTCATCAATGGCTGTTTCTGATACCTTGAGGTTTTCAATTACCACACCATCAAACTTTTTACTATACGCTTTTAATGCCTCATCACCTAACTCTCGAACTTGTTGAATGATTGCTGCAACTTGCGATTCAATCATTGGATTCGTGGTTTTTTCCGTTTGTTGTCGAATACGTGCTTTAATCTGATCAAGCGTTTCATTTTGGATAATTTTCATTTTGTTTTTCTCCTAAAATAGTCATCATATTTTCAATAACTCTTTTTAACTCTGTTTGAAACTGTAAGAGCGCGCCCGAACGAATGATTAAATGGGTCGATACTTTAGCGACTTTATCATAAATTACTAAATTGTTTTCACGCAACGTATTACCTGTTTCAGTGATATCGACAATCGCATCAGATAAATTAGTTAATGGTCCAAGCTCAACTGAGCCTTCTAATTTGATAATTTCCACATCTTCCCCTCGTTTTGAAAAATATTGTGTCGTTACAGTCGGATATTTTGTGGCTATGCGTTTTCTTTGTGTTGCATTTAAATTAAATTTTGGTGGTGCTGCGACTACAAAGGTCGCTTGACCAGTTTCTAAATCTAACATATCATAATGATTTTGGTCCTGTTCAGCCATTGTGTCAGAACCAACAATACCAATATCCCCAATACCACGATCTAAATACTTAATCACATCAGTTGGTTTAACTAAAATGAAACGATAGACACCATCAGGACTTGAAAAGATTAATTTACGTTCAGGCTTATCTAGTGGTGAGGTATCAATACCTGCTAATTTCAATAATTTCTGAGCATCCTTGGCAATGCGGCCTTTACCTAACACAACGATAATTGGTTCTCTTGTGATATCGTCTGTTGGTGCCATGCGCCACTTTTTTAAAATTGTTTCGATATCTAGACCCATACCAACTGCTGGCAACGTTTCGTTCTGAAAATTTTCTAACAAGCGATCATAGCGACCACCACTAAATAAATATCGGCCTAAGCTTGGAATAAAGCCACGCATAATAGCACCTGTATAATAAGGTTGTGGAGACGAAGCGGCTAAATCAACTGTTACTGTGACTTCAGGATAATGTTGGTGTACAAATTCAGCAAGTCGCAACCAATTATCAATAATTTTTTTGGCTGCTGGAATGTATTGTAATTGCCACATCACATCTTCACCATCTTCGCCAAACGCCAATGGCCAACGCTTCAATGTTTCAGGAAAATCAGGAATTGTTTCACGTAATTTTTCAAATGCTGTTAGATTTTTAGCTTCAATAGCCTCTTTTAACCCATGACGTTGTTGCTCTGACATTGTCAACTGCTTTAAAATAGTATCAATCCAGCGTGCATCACTTAAAACCACTTGTACTTCTGCAATACCAAATTGTTCTGCAAAATTTAGCATCGTATCTAATGCCTGCATTTCAGCATTGAATGTCGCATCACCAATTAGTTCAATGCCTGCCTGCGTTTCTTGATTATAAGCACCAGATAAATGATCTGTTTGACGAAAAACATCTCCTATATAATAAAGCTGTGTCACTTGACTTTGCCTCCGATTTGCAGCTAAGAAACGCGCAATAGGCAATGTTAAATCTGGACGTAAGACTAAGTTCTCACCAATTTGGTCATATAAATGAAAAATATTGCGACGATGATATTGTTCAAAGGTGCTTTCACGTTCAATTAACGGTGTGCTGATGGCGGTAAAATCTTTTTCGTTCAGTGTTTGACTAATGATCTGTGAGATTTGTTGTTTTTGTACTAAACGCTCACCAAATTCGTCACGCGATCCTGCTGCTAACATTTTTTCGCTCATATATCCCTTCCTTTTCTCATTAAAAACAAATAAAAAAACGTCCTCACAAATTAAATTAATAATTTGAAAGGACGTTTTCACGTGTTCCCACCTTGTTTTCAGATAAACTTACATTTACCTGCTCAATCACCTGCTAACACAGGTGCACTCGATATCGGGAATCTCCGGAATAAATTTTAATTATCCAACTCATTGGTGTGTTTCATCAAATACACAGGCGCTCATCTCAATGCGTTAGCTTAAGCGCTTCCTGTACTATGTGGTTTTGATTACTTGTCCAACTTCAGTTCTGTTTTTTATTAGATTAAACTAATCATACACCCATTATTTTATATGTCAATACTTATTTTAAACATTGGAAACAATTGATTCTGCAATATCATAAAATTGTCCAACTGCACTCACTTGATGCGCATCCGAACCATAAACAAATTCAATACCAAGGCGCTGTGCTTTTTCAACAATATCTGGTGTTGGATAAGCCTCTCCATTGTAAGGTTTGCTAATACCTGCTGTATTGAAATCCAGCTGAAAATGGTTTTGTTTAATTTGTAATAAAAGTTCGTTAATATATGCTTGATTACTAGTATCAAATGCTGGTAAATTGAAATATTTTTGGTACTTCCGAATCAATGTGATGTGCCCAATTCTAACAACAAATGCGTCAGGTAATGTCTCAGCAAAATTTAAGCTTTGTTGTATTGCCTTAAAATAGTTTTTAAAAACAATTTGTGGATTGTCATTAATCTCCGGGAAATAAGTAGCCAATGTATCCGCCTCATAATCAATCGGTGCCAGTAAGCCATCCATAGTTGGTAAAAAATGAACCGATAAAACGATTTCATCTATCCAATCAACTTGTGACATGATAAATTGGACTATTTCTTTTTCATATCCTTGTAGATAATCAATTTCAAATCCACTTTTGATTTTGATCTGATTAGCGTATTTTAATTGAACACGTGCAACTGCTAATTTATAGTCTGCTAATTCTGTGGATAGCATCGCTGAACTTTCATGTGCCCCAGCTGGTCCAATAAAATTGTCTAAAAATTTTGTTGGTAACGGTGCATGCTCTGTGACAACGTATTCTGTGAAACCCAATGCAATTGCACGTTCAATATATTTCTCCAATGGTTCATCAGATCCATGGTGTGAATAGCGTGTATGCGTATGTCCATCTTTTTTAATCATCTACTATCTCTCCTTCAGGACATTGTAACAAATAATTTGTCAAGTTAACAATGCAGAAGTTGAATTTAAGACTGAGTCACACCCTGCTCATCATTATATAGTTTTGTGTCATATATTTTAATAAATGGCAGATAAATTATGAAGGCAATGATCACACAAAGTACTGCCAATATCGCAGCACGCCAATCGACGGTACTAAGGAAAGCGCCAATACCAACTGGTGATGGCCAAGGTGCTTGCGTAACAATTGGGCGAATAAGGTGAAAGTTAATTGCTGCATAAGCAACTGATGCCGTAGCCATTGGTGCTAAGAAAAACGGAATAGCCAGATAAGGATTGTAGACAATAGGTAAACCAAATATTAATGGTTCATTAATATTAAACAGCGACGGTACAATTGAAGCGCGGCCTAGTACTTTTAATTGTTCTGAACGTGCCAGTAATGCAATAAACAGACACAAGCCCAACGTGGCACCAGAACCGCCTAAAATAGCAAATGAATTATTAAACTCACCGGCAAAAGGTATATTAGCACCCTGTGAGTTTGACACCATATTAGCTAAGAAAATGGGTGTAATAAATGCTGAAATAATATTTGCCCCATGAATACCAACAATCCAAAGTGCATGGATTAAGAATTCAATCACCATGATACCCAACCAAGTACTGGTCATGCTCGTAACAAAACCAAATGGGATAGCAATCATCTTAAAGATATCTGTGCCAAGTAACACCAAACCACCATTGATAGCTAACACAACAAAGGCAATAACAAATGTTGGGATTAAAGCCGTAAAGGAACGTGATACGCCTTCAGGAACAGCATCAGGCATTTTTATCGTCCAATTATGTCTCACACAGAAACTATATAACCAGACTGCCAAAACTGCCATAATAATCGCTGTAAAAATACCACTCGTTCCAATTCTATCAATTGTAGCAGTCATTCTGAAGCCATTAATGACTTTCTCTTTATCATTCATGACGTTAAGTAAAACAATTTTACCATCTTTCATCACCAATTCAGGTAAACACATGAAGAAAGCAAATAATGACAGAAAAGCGCCATTCAGTGGTGCAACTTTCAGCTTGTCTTCTGTCTGAATAATACGTGTCAATTCAAAGCCAATAGCCAAACTAAAGTACATTGCTAAAATACCCATAGTTGCCGTATTAGCAATCATATAAAGATCACTAAATCTAAAAAATGTGGCATTGAAAAAACTGCTTAGGGGTGAAAATACTGTTGGTAATATATTTAAAACCAGTATCATAGATCCTACAATGGTAAACGGAATGGAAGCCATTCCTGCCGCCATAATGGCACGCACAATTCTATATTGTGCCACTTTTGTCATCGGCTTAAGCAGTGTTTTTTGTAGAAGGTTAAACAAACGTCCATTTTCCATAACTACTTCATCTCCTTGCTATTTTTAAACAGCACTTGATAAGCTACCAAGCGCGAATAATACTTATCTTGGTTACTTGCAATTAAAACTAATCGCCTACGAACTAACAGTGTCAAACCAGTACCGAGTAACAAAATTAATAGAACAATATATCGATTTTGATTCGTGTCATTTACAAATTGAAATAATGGTGTAAACAAGGGTGTTATGATACTAATCATCAAAAAAATATTGACAATTAATTGTACAGTGAAAAATGCTTTTGAATAAATTAATCGGTTGGTATGGTTACCAAATAATTTTATTTGTTCAACGATGGCAAACCCAGAAACAAACATAATTGTTAACGGTATGATAATTACCCAAGTTTGCCGCATCAATAATGCCCAATACAGGTTAACAAAGAAAAAGAAAGCCGTTGAATAACGAATCAGCATAAATCGATTAAACTGCATACTTTTAAGGCTCATATCTCTACGGTTTTTCTCAATTTTATCCGCTAATATTTTTTCTTTAGGCTGTAATGTTTTTTTCGCTTGATGGACTGCTGTCTTCAATAGCTTTTACCTCCTTGTATAGATTTTGCATTTCAATAGCCATTTCACGTAAAGTCATTGTAGTCATGAGATGATCCTGTGCATGAACTAAAATAATTTCCATATCAATTTTAGTGCCAGCAGCATAGTTTTGGAGTAATTTTGTTTGTGATTTATGTGCCAACATTAATTCATCATTCGACATCTTTAACTTCTTCTCAGATAACTCAAAATCTTTGTGTCGCATAGCCGCAAAAGCTTCGTGTATATTTGTACGTGAATTACCACTGTGTAAAATGATTTCAAATGCAATGACTTGAATTTCTTCTGAGTTCATATATTTTTACCTCTTTTCATCAACAACATAAATTTTTGTCGAAAATCAGAAAATCCCTTTGCGGAGAGTAAGTCTGATTGTTGTTGTGGATTTTCTACTAGTTTAACAATAGTTTGTGTCATCTCGGTCAGTCCTTGATTATGCCAATACGACGGTGATAACAAAAACACAAGTTTTATATGGGAATAATCATTAGACCACTTTAAGCCATCCGGTATAACGCCAATAGCAATTTTAGGAATGCGACTGATTGCTGTTGCTGGATGTGGCACCGCAATTACGTCACTAAATGTTATTGCACTAAGGGATTCACGTTGCGTAATTTGTTCAAGTAATTCTTTTTTAAACTCGCCAGATTCATCCGTTAATAGCATATCGCTTAATTGGTCCAAAACTTCCGCTCGGTTAGTTGGTGTATGCCAAATTTTAAACCGCGAACTAGATGTAAATTGGTCAAAATAATTTGATTTCTCACTACTATTAGTATCTGAGTCATCATTAGTTCTCAAACTATGTGAACTGTCATGATGACGTAAGCCATTTAAAAATTGATGTAATTTCTGTATATCAATTTCATTTAGGAAAACACTGACTTGAATCACCGGCATTTTAAAAAATTGTGTCGATAAATCAATAGCACTGATAATCAAATCAACGTCCTTTAGTACTGCGTCATTAACTTCATAGTAGCCCTTGATACCAACAATGTTGAAATCATTATCAAACTCTTTTTCAACACGATTATTTAGCAGCTGCGCTGATCCATAACCAGTGGCGCAAATAATCAAAACTCTTGGCTTATTCAAATCTCGATATTTTTCTGCTGTTGCCATAAGATGTAGTGCCAAATAAGCAATTTCATCATCACTTATTTCAAATTTAGACAAATAAGTCGATAAAGCAACATAGCGTTTGATGTCTGAAAAATAATTGGCATATTTCGTTTTAATTTCTTGTAATAATGGATTTTTTAACTGCAATCCCTGCTCAAGTCTAATTATCATAGGCTTTAAATGTTCAATCAAATTTTTTCGTAATTCATAATCTTGAGATACAGGATACCCAGTTTCCAATTCAATTTGTTGTAGCACGTCATGAAGATCCTTGGGCAGTGATTCATCACTAGTTGTTTGAATGTTTCTCCCCTTGGACAATAATTGAATTGTTAAGTAAGCAACTTCACTTGCTGGTACTTGCAAATGATAACTCGTTTCAATACGATGAATTATTTTTGCAGCCACAGCATGCACACCTTTAGTCTCTGCATTATCATCAAGTTGAATGGTTTGTAATTCAAATCCACCAGCCATCCGCTGTACGCTAAGTGCGATGTATAAAACAATATTTTGAATCGTAAAATCTGTTAAATGAATATCAGCTTCCCGACACTCATCAAGGACAATAATGGTTATTTCATCAAAACTTATTTTTTTAAAAAAAGATTTATTAGCCATATAATGCTGAAATGAATTACCACTGTGGCTGAAAAAATAATTCAAAATGAAATGACATCGATCACGTTCTAAGCCTTGGATAAAAAGGCCTTTATTCGGTTTGTTTTCGATTGTTAAATCATATGGTATCAATTCTTTTCTAATCATGGATAAGTCTTTGGACAACGTTGCAGACGTAACAAATAATCGTTCAGCCAAATCATCAATTAGAATGGTTTGATCTTCAATGACCAGTTTATTAAGAACATATTTTTGACGGTCCGAAATATCAATTTCATCAGAATCGTCGGCTTGCCATTGGGATAATTGGTAATTCTTATTTAAGAATAGATCAAATGTCACAGGATGTGAAATGTGTAGTCGATAACCAAAACTAGGTTTAGCTTCAAATGTTGCACCATGTGAATTTAGTTTTGTTTTGAGTATTTTGATGTAATTTCGAATAGTTCTTGAAGATAATGACAAAATATTAGCTAATTCGTCACCGGTCACAAAGCGTTCTTGATTATTTAATAAATAACGTAGTAACTCACTTTCTTTTTCTTTCATTTATTACACCTCATACAACCTACACTTGACACTATTAAATATTGTCCTCAACTAATTTTGCCATTTTTTCAATTCCTGTCGGAATCGGAATATAAGCGTTAAATGGTATCGAAACAACTGGTTTACCAACCTCTTGACCAATTTTTTGAAAATTATCAAGATACATCGTTGTCTGTGGACTAATTAGAAATAAGTCAAAATTTCCGTCTCGAATAGCCTCTTCCCCTTCTGTAGCTGTAATCGCGTCCATTTCAATGTCAACATTTTGTTCTTTAAAATAATCTGTTGTTTTTTTAGCCATCATTGACGATGACATACCAGCTGCGCAAATAATTAATGCTTTCTTCATAATCGTTTCCTTTCTAATCTAAGTTTTCACCATTGGATGCGATAACTTCTTTAAACCAATCAAACGAGTCTTTTTTGCTACGTTTTAGTGTTCCTTCATTTTTATTATTTTTATCGACATAGATAAAGCCATAACGCTTATCCATTTCTCCTGTTCCAGCTGATACCAAATCAATGCAGCCCCAAGGTGTATATCCAATCAAATCAACACCGTCTTCTACAACAGCTAACTTCATTTGACGAATATGCTCACGTAGATAGTCAATACGATAATCATCATGCACGGCCCCATCTTCTGCGACTTTATCATAAGCACCAAACCCATTTTCAACAATAAATAAAGGCAGATGGTATTTATCAGTAAACCAATTTAATGCATAGCGTAACCCTTTTGGATCAATTTGCCACCCCCAATCACTTGCCTCTAAGTAGGTATTACGTACTTGACTATTTTGTGGCGTCATATCATCAAATGCTATTTCACTATCTTTCTTAACAGCATGTGACATATAGTAACTAAAACCAATATAATCGACTGTCCCTGATTTTAAATCGGCCTCATCTTCTGCCGTTATATTAATATTAAATCCCTTACGTGCCCAATATTTTGTTAAAAAGTCTGGATAAACGCCATTAACATGCACATCAGCAAAGAAATAATTTTTTTCCATCGCTTTCTGAGCCGCCAAAACATCATCAGGATTCATTGTTGCAGGATATACTGGTCCCATGGCAATCATGCAGCCAATCTGAAAATCAGGATTAATATCATGACCTAATTTAACCGCCCGTGCACTAGCTACCAACTCATTATGTGCCGCTTGGTACATACCCTCCTCTCGGTTTTCACCTGGTTTAAATCGCAGACCAGAATTAGTAAATACCAAGAAATCACTATCATAATTTGCTTGGTTATTAATTTCATTAAAAGTCATCCAATATTTAACTTTATCTTGATAACGTTTGAAACAAGTCTCAGCGAATTTAACAAATAAATCAATCACCTGTCGATTACGGAATCCACCATATTCAGTCACTAAATGATAAGGCAATTCGAAATGCGATAATGTAATAACTGGCTCAATGTCATTTGCCAAAAGTTCATCAAACAAATCATCGTAAAATTTTAATCCTGCTTCATTTGGTTCACTTTCTTCCCCTGTAGGATATATTCTTGTCCAGGCAATAGATGTCCGGAAACATTTAAATCCCATCTCTTTCAAGAGTGCAATATCTTCTTTATAATGATGATAAAAATCGATTGCTTCGTGGTTAGGATAGTACTCTCCTGAAATAATACCATCTGTAATGCCACGTTCTTGACCTGGCTTACCCACTGTCATGACATCAGCCACGCTCAGTCCCTTGCCACCTTCTTGCCAACCACCTTCTAATTGGTGAGCTGCAACAGCGCCACCCCAAAGAAATTCTTTCGATAAACCGTTAGACATTTTTATTCCTCCTTATACTACCCAAAGTGTATCAGGAAAGCGCTTACATTTCTAGATAAATGTTTTCCACATGTTTGCGGAAATAATCATCTCATTGATAATCACAATTATATAGCTAATTTTGTGGTAATAAAAAACACGCCACAAGGCGTGTTATAATTTTTCAAGAATTGTCTTCAAAACACCATCATTATCATTGTCTGTTACACTAAGTTCGAAATCATGTTTAAATAGTTCTTCGTCCGAATTCGTCATGGCAACAGGTTGCCCAACATACTCTAACATTTCTAAATCATTTAAACCATCACCAAAGGCCATAATTTCAGATGATGCTATCTGCAATGTATCAGCAATGTACGATAGCGCATTTGCTTTGTTAACATTAGGATTGACAATATCAATAGCGCCATAGCCTGATGTTGTCACATGAATTTTATTACCAAGCATTGCTTTTACTTCGCGCATAAATTCATATTCTAAACTAGGCAAAACGAGAGATATCTTTAAAATAGGTTCATTAATTTCATCGACTGAGTCAATTAAAACCAAATTTTCAAAATATTTTTTTGAAAATTCGAGCTGTTCATCATTAGGACGTTTAATAATCGCAAAAGCTTTGTGAGCCGCAACAAAAGATACACCTAATTGCAAGTGATTAACATATTTATTTGCTAATTGATCAACAACTGCTGGCACATTCTCTGGTACTGCCCAGACATGTGTCAACTCACCATTTAAAATAACTTCTGCCCCGTTATTTGCAATCATCTGATACTGTCCGTCAAAATTTTTAAAATATTCACGTACTTTCTGAACATGATTACCTGTTGCGACGACAAATTGACCACCCTGTGCATGTAATTTATCAAGTACTTCTTGAAACAACACTTCATTAAAAGTCTTATCATTCTTTAGAAAAGTAGCATCCAGATCAGATGCAATCAATTTAATTGACATATTTCTCCTTCAATTTCAAATCAATTTGTTCGTATCATATCAACTAGAAAAACGGTAGCTATGGTCTAGTGGAAAACCCACCACTCCAAAAATTTAATTAAACCAAACACGATCACACTTGGAATTGCTGCTACAATTACGGCAATCAAAAATAATGATATCGTTAGGTGATCGGCATTGATGATATTTGAACCCAACATCACCACAAATACAAATATGGGCAATACCCACTCTAAGCGGTTCATCACTTCTTACCGCGCTTTTTCTTAGCTTTTTGTAAACGACGTGCTGCTTGTTTCATTGCAAAATTTTGGACTTTTTGACCGAAGTTACCAGATGGCATCCCACCTCCGGCACCACCCATCATAGATGACATATCCATACCAGCGCCACCCATCATTTTATCAATACCGCCAAAGTTACCATTTGTCGCTTGATTCATCATTTTACGCATCTGTTCAAATTGCTTAATCATGCGATTTACCTCAACAATAGGACGGCCAGCTCCCGCTGCCAATCGACGTCGTCTTGAAGGATTGATTAAATCTGGATTTTCACGTTCAGCTGGTGTCATTGAGCTAACAATAGCTTCTAAATGAGCAAACTGTTTGGCATCAATATTAACATTCGCCAATGCTGGATTATTAGCCATACCTGGAATCATTTTAAGCAAATCTTCCATGGGCCCCATACTTTGGACTTGTTTAAGTTGTGCCACAAAATCATTGAAATCAAACGTATTTTGTCGCATTTTTTCAAGTTGCTTAGCTTGTGCTTCTTCATCAAAATCGCGTTGCGCTTTTTCAATCAAAGTTAGCACATCACCCATACCCAAGATACGTGAAGCCATACGTTCTGGATAAAAGACGTCTAAGTCAGTTGGTTTTTCACCCTGACCGACAAACTTAATTGGTTTCCCTGTCACATCACGAATTGACAGTGCCGCACCACCACGTGTGTCACCATCTAATTTAGTCAATACAACACCAGTTAAATCAAGCGCCTCGGAGAAACCTTTGGCCGTTTCAGCAGCATTTTGCCCTGTCATCGCATCAACAGTTAACAAAATTTCATCTGGATGCGCAATCTCAACAATGTCTTTTAGTTCTTGCATTAACTCTTGATCAATTTGTAAGCGACCAGCAGTATCAATAAACACATAATCATTTTTATTTTCAGCAGCTTTGGCTAAACCTTGGCGAACAATCTCTCGCGGATTAACATCCGTTCCCATTTGAAAAACAGGCATATCAAGATCACGACCTAGTATTTCTAATTGATCAATCGCTGCTGGTCGATAAATATCGGCAGCAATCAACAACGGTCGTGCATTTTGTTCTTGTTTTAACTTATAAGCTAATTTTGCTACCGTTGTTGTCTTACCAGCACCTTGTAACCCTGCCATCATAATAATAGTGGGAATTTTAGGCGACTTATTTAATGGTACCGCTTCTTCTCCCATTGTAATTGTCAATTCATCATTAACAATTTTAACAATTTGTTGGGCGGGATTCAAACCAGTTAAAATATCTGCGCCACTCGCTTTTTCACGTACATTGGCTACAAATTTTTTGACTGTATCATAATTTACATCGGCTTCAAGTAGCGCTAAACGAATTTCACGCATTGTTGCACGTAAGTCTTCTTCGCTCACGCGACCACGGCCTGTTAAATTCTTCATTGCCTTAGACAGGCGTGCAGTTAGGTTTTCAAATGCCATAATATCAGTGTGTGTTATCACAAATCATGATGTCACACTTCCCCTTTTTAGAGTAGTTTGTTAATCTTCAATTTCATGTGCCATTAATTGTGACACGAGTTGTTTTAACTGTATATCTTCATTATAATGCATTTCAATGTAATCTCGTACCTGATTTTCAATGGCTGATCGCGCTTGAAAATCTTTCATCAAATGCAAAACATATTCATACTTTTCAAGCTGTTCAATGGCACGCTTAATATTGTCTGAAACTGCCTGACGGCTAATAGTTTCAACCTCAGCAATTTCAACAATTGAATAATCATCTTCAAAATAATACTGTAAATAATCACGTTGTTTTGTTGTCAATAGTTCGCCATAAAAACCAAATAAGGCATTAATATAGTTCTTTTTTTCAAACTTCATTCAACTAAGTCCTTAAATAAGCCATAAACAAATTCTTCCGGCATAAATTCACGTAAGTCACTTGCCTTTTCACCAAAACCAATCCATTTAACAGGTAAATGCATCTCATTACGAATAGCAAATACAATACCGCCCTTCGCTGTACCATCCATTTTGGTTAAGACAATGCCAGTAACATCAGATGAATCTTTAAATAACTTGGCTTGTTGTAAAGCATTCTGTCCTGTTGTCGCATCTAGTACAAGCAGAACTTCGTGTGGTGCATCTGGAATTTCACGCTGAATGATACGTTTCATTTTTTCTAATTCCTGCATTAAGTTCACATTGTTTTGCAAACGTCCTGCGGTATCCACAAACAAAACATCATAATGTTCATCACGCGCTTTAGCAACAGCTTCGAACACAACTGAAGCCGGATCAGCTTTCTCTTTACCAACAACGACCGGCACATGTGCCCGATCACCCCATTCTTGTAATTGTTTTGTGGCGCCAGCACGGAATGTATCGGCCGCAGCTAGCAAAACAGACTTCCCTTGTTGCTGATATTTTGTCGATAACTTACCAATAGTGGTCGTCTTACCAACACCATTGACACCTACCAATAAAATAACCGTGGTCCCGTTGGTATTAAAATGCATTGTGGCATCTTCATTAATACCATCTGCTTCATACATATCAACAACTTTTTTGATGATTACATCACGGACATCTTCTTTACGTTTGGCATGTTGTAGTTTAACTTCCTCGCGCAACTCATCAGAAATTTTAATCGCCATATCAAAACCAACATCGGCACCGACTAATGTTTCTTCTAGATCTTCAAAGAAGTCTTCATCAACAGAACGAAAATTAGCTAAAAATTTATTTAATCGTGCTGCAAAACCTGTACGAGATTTTTCTAACCCTTTATTATAAACTTGCTGTTCTGTTTCTGTTTCTGTTTCTGTTTCTGTTTCTGTTTCTGTTTCTGTTTCTGTTTCTGTTTCTGTTTCTGTTTCTGTTTCTGTTTCTGTTTCTGTTTCTGT
>NZ_JACHGL010000002.1:0-39553 GCF_014207505.1 Leuconostoc carnosum | reverse complement strand
CTGTTTCTGTTGATTGTGACGTACTCTCAGCTTGACTGTCAAGTGTTTCTACCGCAATTTCTGAATCATGAGTCGGTTGCGTTTCCGATGTTTCTAATTCTGAAGTCGTTGACTCAGTGGTGGCTTCTGATTCAACAGAAGTTTCAGTTGCTTCACTATCGACCACAGTTTTCTTTTTGCGAAAAATATCAAATAATCCCATGTTTAACCTACACTTCCTGTGGCTTTATCCAAGTCAACGGCAACCATCTTTGATACGCCCGCTTCTTGCATTGTCACACCATATAATAAATTAGCATTCATCATTGTGCCCTTACGATGAGTAATCACAATAAATTGCGTATCACCAGCAAAATCATGTAAATATCGCGCAAAACGTGCAACATTTGCTTCATCTAACGCTGCTTCTGCTTCATCTAAAATCACAAACGGTACCGGTCGTACGTGCAAAATAGCAAACAACAAAGTAATAGCAGTTAAAGCTTTTTCCCCACC
This sequence comes from Leuconostoc carnosum, assembly GCF_014207505.1. Taxonomy (GTDB): domain Bacteria; phylum Bacillota; class Bacilli; order Lactobacillales; family Lactobacillaceae; genus Leuconostoc; species Leuconostoc carnosum. The sequence goes on along the minus strand of NZ_JACHGL010000002.1, from coordinate 39,058 downwards.
TGAGAGTAAACTCATTTGCTGAAACTTTTTCCCAGGAGGCTGAGCAGTAATATCAATCCCAGTTGTTAATAAGTGTTCTGGATCTGTTAAACGAATCTCTGCGCGGCCACCACCAAACATTTGTGAATAAATATTTGAAAAATGTTCTGCCACCGCATCAAATGTTTTTTTAAAACGTATTTGTACTTCTTGATCCATTTCATTTATTGTTTGCAATAATGTCTGTCGTGCTGTATCCAAATCATCACGCTGTTGTGTCAAGAACTCAAAACGTGTCTGCACTTCTTCATATTCAGCAATTGCGCCCAAATTAACTGAACCAATTTCATCCAAACTGCGTTTCAATAATTGCAATTGAGATTCTATTTCAGTCAAGTCTCTGCTGTCATTAGCATCTAGAACATCTGTTACGTCTACAATATCATATTGCGTCAATAATTGTTTTTGAATATTATCCAACTGCGTTTGTAATCGTGCAAGTTGAGCTGCCGTTTGACTTTGTAAACTAATATTATGACGCAATTTTTCTTGTTGTGACACAAACTGCGATTCCAAAGCTGTCACTGCTGATGTTAACACTTCAATATCATGTGTTTGTTGCTCAAAATCTACTTGCGCATCTGTAAGCTGTTGACTGAGCGTAGCAACTTTAATGTCATTATCGGTCTTATGCTTTACCGTTTCAAATTGCTGTTGCAATGTTTTCAATGCTTCGAATACTGTTTTCTGTTGTTGCAGTAAATCATCACGTTGCGAATCTAATAGTTGCAATTGACTAACTAAACTATCAACCTGTGCTTGAACCGTAGCAAACTGTGTCTGCACTGTAGCTCGTTGTTCTTGATTTGACTGTGATTGCGTTGAAGCTTGCGATAACGCTTGTTGCAATTCCTTTGCTTCTACTTCTTGTTGCGCTTTTACGCTCTGGGATTTATCCAGTTGTTGTTGTTGCGCAACTAATTGCTGATTATTATCAGTTTGTTGGCTTTCGAGATCTTTTAATTCATATTCTAATGCTTGAATTACATGTTGTTGCTGTTTAATTTCATCTTGTTGACGTGACAACGTGTAATCAACTTGTTCAGTTTCGTTTTGTACAGATGCTAGATTGTTTCTAGCATCTTGCAAAGTATTTCTAGTCTTTTCATTATCAACACGTTGGGATTTTAAGCTTGATTCTAACACTTGCGCTTGTTGCGTTAAAACATCTACACGGTCATTTAGTGATAATAATTCTGATTGACGACCTAAAATAGTTGCACCACGTCTCTGATTTGCACCACCTGTCATTGAACCACCCACATTAACAAGCTGACCGTCTAGACTAACAACTCGGAAATGATATTGTCCTAGTTTTGCAATTTCAGTCGCTGCAGATAAGTCTTTTGCAAGGATTGTCCCACCAAGCAAATTAGCTTTAATCGCAGTCATTTCTGTCGGCATAGTCACAAGTTCTGAAGCCACTCCCACAAAACCTTCATGCTTTTTAACAGCATCAATAAGGTTCAAATGACGTCCTTTAATTGTGTCCATGGGTAAAATTGTGACACGACCCGCACGATTTTGCGTTAAATAATGAATAACTTGTTTAGCTGTATGCGTGTTATCAACAACTACTTGCTGCAATGCACCACCTAGTACTGTTTCAATAGCAAGTGTGTACTGTGCTGGTACTGTCATCAATTCGGCAATCACACCTTTGATACCTGCATAATTCTGACGAATATCTGGTTTCATCAATACGCGTACACCCTGATAAAATCCCACATATTCGTCTAATGTATTACGTGCATCACGTTGACTTTGTGTCTTATTAAGTTGGTTTAATGCTTCATACCATCTTTTTTCATCTGTTTTGTACGTGGCACTCGCTTGTTCTAATTGCTGTTGTAACTGTCGTACTTGTTTTTCTAAATGATCAGTATCAAACGTTTTTAGTTTTTTTGGTTGATAAATTTCTAGTTGCTCTTTCAAATCTTGCAGCTTGTCTTGTTCACTTATCAACCGTTTTTGCGTGGTTTGAATACGCTGTTCTAATTGCTGTTTTAATTTGTCATTAGTTTGTAAAGCATTATGTAAAGCAGCAATGTCTTGCATAGTTTGAATATAGGCATGACGATTTTGGGCGATTTGTGATTGTAAGGTACTTTGAGATTGTAAGTACTTTTTCTCATCAAAATTATCAATTTGCTGCTGTAAAACTTGTTTTTCCGATACGAGATCTTCTTGCTTTGATTTCAGCGTTTGACGCTGTGCAGCAATTGTTCCTAGTCGTGTGGAAAAGTCGTCTAATTGTGCTTTATTATGCACAATATCACGTTGCAATATCTCAATTTGTTGGCTGCTAAGATTTTCTGCCCCAATTAAACGTTCCTTATCTTGGGTCATATGTAAAATATCTTGCTGTAATTTATCACGCGCTAGTTGGGTACTGGTACGTTCTTGCCTTTTTTCTGAGAGTGATTGATTCAAAATATCTAAAGCTGATTTACTTTGGTTAACAATGTGATCTTGTTTTTCTACTTCACGTAGTACTTGCTGAACTTGATCTTCCAAATATTGCTTTGTCAAAGCTAAACGTAATTTATCTAAAATATCAAAACGCTCTTTTTGAGATAAATAATCGGTTGCTTGTGCAGATTGCTCTGCCAATGGCTCCAAACGACCTGATATTTCATGAATAATATCTGCCACACGCGCTAAATTATCACTTGTTTGTGATAATTCTTTTTGCGCTTTTTCTTTGTTTTGTTTGTATTTATAAACACCAGCGACTTCTTCAATAATGCCACGACGATTTTCCGGCTTAGCATTGAAAATACTTTCTACACGTCCTTGGGAAATAATCGAGAAACTTTCGCGTCCTAAACCAGTATCCATAAACAATTCATGAATATCGCGTAAACGACTATCGACACCATTAATTTGATAGCTACTTTCACCTGAACGATACAATTTTCGTGAAATTCTGACCTCATTAAACTCTGATTTAACATAATGATCCGAATTGTCAAAGGTCATGGCCACTTCAGCACGGTTCAATGCTCCGCGTTTCCGTGTACCACCAAAAATAATGTCAGACATGCGCGTACCACGCAGGTCCTTGGCGCTCTGTTCACCCATAACCCACTGAACGGCCTCAATAATATTTGATTTACCAGAACCATTTGGTCCCACAATACCTGTCATACCAGGCATAAATTCAATAACTGTTTTATCAGCAAAAGACTTAAAGCCACTGATTTCAAGTGATTTAAGTTTCATAGGTTATTTTTCTTCCAATATTTTTAGTGCTGCGCGCGCCGCAGCCTTTTCTGAATCTTTGATTGACTTTCCCACACCACGCGCCAACTCACGATCATCAACGGATATACTAGATTCAAATAACTGTGTATTATCCGATAATTGTTGTTCATTTTCTGTGTGATAATCAATGTCTACTGAGCCATTTTCTTGCAATTTCTCTTGTAAGCGACTTTTAAAGTCAATGAAGCGATCAAAAAAATCAGTGTCAATAGCCGCAAATAAAGTTTTATCTAAAAATCTGCGTACCACATCCGCATCTTGGTCTAAATACAAAGCACCAATAAACGCTTCCCAGATGTCTTCTAACAGTGAATCACGATCACGCGCACCAGACATTTCTTCGCCTTTACCTAAACGAATCGCTTCATTTAGACGAACTTGCCTGGCAAAGTGTGCGAAAGAACGTGTTTGCACCATAGCAATTCGCATTTCTGTTAGTTGACCCTCATGCCAGTTAGGATACCGTTTAAATAGATATTCCGCTACCGACACTTGCATGACCGAGTCACCTAAAAATTCTAACCTTTGGTAATCACGACCGGGCTCATCTTTATGTTCATTCAAATAATTACGCTGAGTTAGCGCTTCTATTAGGAGCGTCTCATCGTTAAATTTGATATTAAATTCTGATAGTAAGTATTCTTTAAAACTGTCTTGTGACACGGTTTTTTCCTTTTTTAAGCATAGTTATATAGTTTATTATATCAAAAAAAGTACCATGTTTATAATTAACTTGGTACCTTACTTAATTTATAAGCCGGCTTTGTCACGAACAACATCAACAATATCATTAACATATTGATTGACAAGTTCTTCTGTTGGTGCTTCAGCCATAACACGTAGTAGTGACTCGGTACCTGAGGCACGGACCAACACACGTCCATCTCCTGCCATTTCCGACTCAACTTCTGCAATTTTAGCAATCACATCTGGGTCACGCTGAATTGCAACTTTATCTGCTACTGGTATGTTACTGAGCTTTTGCGGATAAACTTCTACATCGCTTGCCAATTCAGACAATTTTGTACCAGTTTCTTTCATAACATACAGCAGTTGTAAGGCTGTTAGCAAGCCATCCCCTGTCGTTGCCCAATCTCGGAAGATAATATGACCAGATTGTTCACCACCAAGATTATAATCAGACTTGATCATCTCTTCCATCACATAGCGATCACCAACTGCTGTTTGCACGCTTGTCATACCATGCGCTGCCACTGCCTTATAAAAGCCAATATTACTCATCACCGTAGAAACGATCGTATTATGTTTCAAACGACCTTGCTCATTCATAAACTTACCGATAATGAACATAATTTTATCGCCATCAACAATCCTACCATTTTCATCAACAGCAATCAGGCGGTCACCGTCACCATCAAATGCTAATCCAACTTGTACGTCACTTGTTTTCACCAACTCAGCTAATGCTTCAGGATGCGTTGAACCAACACCATTATTAATGTTTAAACCATTAGGTTCTGTTCCCATTGTTACAAAATCAGTATTCAAATCAGCAAACAACCGTGGTAATAAAGCACTCGTGGCACCATTGGCACCATCAAGTGCGACTCGCATACCACCCAAATCATTTGGGATTGTTCTTTGCAAAAATTCTAGATACTTTAACGTTCCTTCTGGGTAATTGTTGGCAACACCCAATCCTTCTGCGCTAGGTCGTGACAACGTATCTTCATCTGCATCAAGTAGCTGCTCAATTTCATATTCGAGTTCATCTGACAATTTAAAGCCATCATTACCAAAAAACTTAATCCCGTTATCTGCTGCCGGATTATGTGAAGCTGTGATTTGCACCCCAGCATCTGCTTCAAGATCTTGTACCAAAAAAGCAACAGCAGGTGTTGAAATGACACCTAAACGTAAAACATCAATACCAACTGATAAAAAGCCAGCAACAATAGCTTGCTGCAACATGTCACCTGATATTCTAGTATCTCGTCCAACAATCACAACTGGATTTTTATCATTAGTCATGTGCCGTGTTAAAATCGTGCCACCGGTACGACCTAAACGAAAGGCTAATTCCGGTGTCAACGTCTGGTTTGCAATTCCACGTACACCATCTGTTCCAAAATATTTTAATTTAATGTCTGACATTATCTTATCCTGTCTTTTTAATTACTACTAGATGATTCTTCACTACTAGATGTTTGATCCTGATCGTTTTCACTAGTATCTGCTGAACTTGTTGACGACGATGATGTACTAGAAGAGCTAGTACTTGACGTATTATTATCATTTCTTGGCGTAACTGTTGCCGATACGTTAGCAGTATTGTAATGTACGATACCATCAATATTTGGTAGTGCTACTTTAATTGTTTCTTTGTCATTAATATTTGCAACATCTACTGGCACCTTAATACTGTCCATAGCATTAAGTATATCAGATGAACCATAGGCCGTCACAGTTTTAGGGTCAAATGAAATACGATAATCATCACTATCACCATTAACAACATTGGCCGTTAATGTCACTTTTTTCGAATCTTCGGGTGCTATGTTTAGCGTTACGTTAGCTGAATCGTGATTTAGTTTCACTTCAACTGCCTCACCATTTTTGTCCACTGCCACGAGTTTGACTGCTTGTGTCAATGTTTCTTTCGTCCCACTCTGTAAATCAAGTTGAGCTACTATTGAAGTGACTGCATCAATATTTGCTTTAGGTCCGGTAACTGTAATTGCTTTTGGATCAGCTGTTGGTTCACTAGCTGTATAACCACTAGCAATTTTGCTGCTAGCATAGTTCACTTTAATAGGGAATGTTCGTGATGTTTTTTCAGCAATTGTGACGGTTATTTTTTGTGGGTTAATCGTTGAAGTCAATGAAGCATTAACACCACGTAAAGCTACATCAACAGTGTGTTTACCTGGAGTTAAACCACGTAAATCTGCACTAGCCTGAATGTCATTGCGACTTTGTGCTGCCGACACCAATGCCACAGAACCTTCAATGCCTACCTTAACTGTTTCAGGTGCGTTAATCACAACATACTTATCTTTATCAAATTGCAAATTAAGCCCTACATTTAACGTCGCCTTTTTTTCAGGTACTAGTGTTGAAAAATTATTCGATCCATTTGTTGTCGAAACTGTTGATTTTGTACTTAAAACATAGGTTGAGAGTAGAATTGCAATAATTAATGAGATCACTAAGTTTACAATTTTAGATTGACCAAATTGCTTCATTTTTCTACCCTCCTTCTATGCCACCACCGATTTTTTGGTGTTTCTGCTTTATCTGGTAAAAATTGACGTTCAAAGAAATTAAGATAGCTTTCCTGATCCATCTGGCGTAGAAGATCACCGCTCTGTGTAATAGAAATTTCACCAGTCTCTTCGGATACAACAACGGTAATCGCATCACTTGATTCCGAAATTCCCACTGCAGCACGGTGCCTAGTCCCTAACTCTTTCGGAATACGTGTACTTTCAGATAGTGGGAGATAAGCTGCGGCTACTGCAATACGGTCTTTACGAATAATCACCGCACCATCATGTAATGGGGTATTTGGAATAAAAGTATTGATTAATAATTGACCAGTGATATAAGCATCTAGCTTAATTCCTGTTTTAATGTATTCATCTAAATTTGTGTCACGTTGAATTGTAATCAAAGCACCGATACGACGTTTTGACATATACTGAAGTGAACTATCCAAACTTTTAATCAGTTGGTGTTCGGCGGCATTATCAATTCTCGTTCGTCTCACAATAAGTCGGCGACCCAATGATTCTAGACCACGGCGAATTTCTTGTTGGAAAATGACAACTAGCGCAATTGGCGCCCATGTAATCAGCTGATCCATGACCCATGACAAAGTAGTTAATCTTAAATACCAGCTCACTACTTTAACTAAAATAACCGCCCCGACGCCAAATAATATTTGTAACGCTCGAGTTCCCTCGACAAATTGGATGATTTTATAAAGCAAAAACCAGATAATAGCAATATCTACCACATGCATTAAATTATTCATTGTAAAGTACGATAGCATAATTATTCCTTTGGTATTTTCACAAACGGTAGTAACACTGTCTTGTTACTCTTCGTGTTTTCCTGCTAATGCTGCTGTTTCCGCATAGTTGATAAACTGCCTAATGTTAATACCAGCTTGTCGCTTAATTCTTCCTTGTTCATACAAATTTTGAATTGTTTCTCGCTGTGCATTAAGTGCCTTAATTTCAAGTTCCATACGCATTCGCTCATCTATTTCACGTTGCAGAGCTGTATCTGGACGTTTCTCATTTTCGATGCGGTAACGATAGGTCACAATTAAATTATACGCGTTTTGTCTGTCTAAACGTTGAGATACAGTATCACCACTATGCTTTACCATATGTTCTGACAAAGCATTAATCGCAGCCTTAGCTGTTTCTTTAATGGCTAAGGAAGTTTCTTCCTTAAATGCTTCACTGGTTTCATCTGAAAACCAAATACGAATCGCACGTATCACACGCTGCATCAATATTCTAGCCCATTTTGGAGACACATGGAAATGTGTATTGGACTCTATAGCACGATCTAATACTTCCAATCGACGTGTTTGTGTTGAAAAGGCAAGGGGTGAAATTTCCTCTGCCACAAGCAATTGTTGTAACCGATCACGCTGTGCCTCTAAAGCTATGCGACGCAATTCTGCGTCGTCAACCGGCGTAAACATTAACCTATCATCTTTAGACTGTCGGCGAATTTGTGCGATAGTCGCTTGTTTACGTGTAATTAATTCATAGATAATCACACGGTTATTATCCCGCTGATTTTCACGCAAAATCTGTATACTAACTTGAATAGAAAAAATACGTGCTTGAGCTTCAGTCATATCAACATGTGAGGCATGCTTTGTCGTTTCTTCTTCAGCATCTGATATAGATGGTTGTGTAAAATCATGTGCTGAACGCTCATTAGTCACAATTGGCAACATAATCGTAGCCACCAACAGACTAATAATTACAACAACTGCTGCAACAAAAACTAGTAAGCTTCGTTGCGGAAAGGCTGTCCCATCATCAATGACACTCGGAACAGTCAATACTGCCGCCATTGTTACCGCACCACGAACACCCGTTAAACCAGATGTCACCGCTGTTTTAAATAATGGATGATGTGATCTGTCTTTAAAGTACATCAAAACTTGATTCGAATATGCCCATAATGTTCGAATAACAAACACAATGAACCACGTGACAATACCATAAAAAATCGCTTGCCCCGTGTGAATTTGTGAATTTTGAACAACACCTTCCATAGCAGGTGGTAATTCAATGCCTAACAAAACAAAAACAGAACCATTAAGCAGATAAGCAAAGATTTCCCAAGTTCTGACGCCAGTTACCGAAATTTCGGGATTACGTGCATCAAATCGCTGGTCACTTAGAACTTTAGTTAAAACACCACCAGCAACAACGGCAATTACACCAGACGCGTGAAAAAATTCTTCAGCTGTCCAATAAATTAAAAATGGTGTCAATAACGTTATGACAGTGTGGAAAACCGCATCATTTAGCCCAACACGATGAAAAACATCACGTAGCCAGACTGAGATTCCCCCGATAACTAACCCAACACTCAATCCAATTAAAGTCATCCAAAAGAAATTACCAATAGCTTGACTAAGTAAAAAAGTCCCAGCTACCGTTGCTTTAATTGCGGTATTAAAACTGACTAGCCCACTGGCATCATTAATCAAACTTTCCCCAGCAACAATATGCATCACATTTTCAGGTAGCTTGACGCGTTTAGCAATGGCTTGCACAGCTACTGGATCTGTTGGTGATACGACTGCAGCCAATGCTAATGCCACAGATCTTGGCAATTGTGGGATTAACAAGTGCATCAAGAAACCACCGACTAATGTTGTCAATAGCACTAATACAATCGCATTGCCCAGGATTGGTCCACGTAACTCCCAAAGTTCTCGTTTGGGAAAACGCCAAGCATCATTATATAGTAATGGCGCTACAAAAAGTAACATAAACCAATGCGAGTCAACCTCAATGTATACACCAAATGCTAAGGACAAGAATAGACCAATGACAATTTGAAACAAGCTAGCAGGAATATCTGTCGCAAAATGTGAAACAACATTAGAAATTGTAACTGATACAATTAAAATAAAAATTAATTCGAGTATTGCCATTGTTATTATCGTTCTCCTATGATGCGAACTTCAGTTTCAAGTAAGACACCAAATTTATCTTGAACTGTTTTTTGAACATAATGAATAAGATCTTCATAATCATTTCCTGTACCATTGGCAACATTCACCATAAATCCAGCATGTTTCTTAGAAACTTCAACACCACCAACACGAACACCTTGCAAATGAGAATCCATAATTAATTTACCAGCAAAGTAACCCTCTGGTCGTTTGAAAACAGAACCATTAGAGGGATAATTCAAAGGTTGCTTATCAGCACGTTTAAAATTATTAACATCCATACGCTGTTGAATCGCTTGTTTATCATCTGGATGTAAATCAAATGTCGCACTGACAATAATGCCACCATTCGTTTGAAATACAGATTGTCGGTAACCAAATGCCAACATATCACGTGGAAAAGTCTGTAACTGACCATCTGGCATAACCGCTGTCACTGAAGTCACTACCATATCTGTTTGTCCACCATAGGCGCCAGCATTCATAAAAACTGCACCGCCAACCGAGCCAGGTATCCCCGCACCCCACTCTAAACCAGTAAGGCTATGCTCCATAGCGACTTCAGCCACTAAAATCAAATCAGCCCCCGTTTCAGCTACAATATTATGCCCTTCAGTTGTAATACTGTGTAATTCATGAAGTAAAATTGATAAGCCCCGGACACCGCCATCACGCACAACGAGGTTGGAAAGTCTGCCAAAAACATGCACGGCTAATTGTTCATCTTTTGCCCAGTGTAATAACTTTTTCAATTCAGTTAAAGATTGAGGAATCGCTAAATAATCTACTACACCACCAGCTTGCGTATAAGCATAGGGGGCTAACGATTGCTTTTCAAATATTGTTATATTGTCTAATTGCATTTTTCAACTCCGTGTCTATATCTTTTATTTTACCAAACTTTTACCTATACCGCCTAATTGCAACAAAAAAGCTTAATATCAGTATAAATTACTGACATTAAGCGCGTTAATAATGATTATGAAAACCAAAGTTCTATTTCCCGTTTAGCGGTAGTCACACTATCAGAACCATGGACAAGATTCATGATGGCATCACTCTGCCACTCACGTCCTAAATCACCACGAATAGTACCCGGTGCAGCATCAGTTGGGTTAGTAGCTCCCATTAACATCCGCCAACCAGCCACGATATTAGTTCCTTCACCAATCATAGCAATCACTGGTCCTGACGTCATATACGCTACCAAACTCGGATAAAAAGATTTACCAACATGTTCTGCATAATGCGCATCAAGTAATATTTCTGTAGGCCGTACCATTTTAATATCAACAATGCGATACCCTTTATTCTCAATACGACGAATGATTTCACCAACTTTACCACGTTGTACCCCATCCGGTTTAATCATCATAAATGTTCGTTCTATCATGGTTTCTCCTTGATCTAAACTAACTTCATTATACATGAAACCGTTTACAAGGTCTATTTTTTAGCTGTCTTTTTGACATCATTTGGACGGTATTCAATAACCATCCCCTTTAAAATATTACGCAAGTAGCGATCACCGGCTGGCTTATAATTACGATGATCTGGTCGACGCAAAACAGCACTTAATTCATTCTTAGATATACTGATACCAGCTGATTCCAAAAAGCTCATATAATCATCACTTGTATAAGACATTGCAATTTTCAACTTTTTCATGATGACATTATTAATATCATCTTCTTTATTAATATCAAAAGTTGGTTGAATTGGTTTTAAATCTGGCCCAATTTTTTCCCCACGCTGTGAAATAATCAACCCATTCATGAACGCTTCTAAATCATGAGTCGTTATCTTTTTATCACGCTTATCGCCTTCCTCTTGCTTAGTTAATAACTCATGGAGCTGTGCCTCATCAATCTCAATACCACCCAAATGAAATATTTTGATCATGTCAGTATTTTGGATATCAAGCGCGTAGCGCAGACGAATAATAATATCATTGTTGTTCATGTTTTTCTCCTAGTTATGTACGGCGCAATCATGCGCTGTGATGGATTCTTAAATTGATCAGATATTTTAGTACGGATGATTATCATATTCTTCCCAATTTTCATGAGAGTCTTGAATACGTTTAAACATTTTTTCCATTTCTGTTAGTGTAAACTGTGTTAATACTGGGCGTCCATGAGGGCAATTATAAGGATTTTCAGTCATAGCAAGTGATTGTAATAAAGTTCGTGCTTGTTCTTCAGACAAATGCATATTGGCTCGAACTGACCTTTTACAACTCATCATGATGGCTGTGCGTTCACGAAATTCAGCTACCGTGAGATGTCCAGCCCTTAGAAGCCAATCAACCATTTCTAATACTGTTTCCTTTTCTTGACCAGCTTTAAACCATGTTGGGTGTTCACGTATGATCACACTCGTTGGTCCAAAAGGCTCTAGTTCTAACCCAACAGCTTGTAATTCTTGTTCATGATCAGCAATTTTTAACATATCAGCTGCCGAGTAGGTCAACGTGATTGGAACCAACAACCGTTGTTTGTCAGTTCCTACTTCGCCTATAACACGCCTATAGTACTCATATTTAATTCGCTCTTGTGCAGCATGCTGATCGATTAAGTATAAGCCTGTTTCACTTTGTGCAAACAAAAATGTCCCATGCATTTGACCAATATAGTCCAATGCTGGAAAACCACTAGCTGTGTTTGGTGCGATATCAAGTGCCTCTTGTTGTGATTGATTTTTCGTCCGTGGCGCTTGGTATGTTACAAGATCCTCAGATACTTGAGGTTGAGGCACTGTTGATTGTTGCCCAAAAACTGATAATGCAGACTCATGAGCATACCGATTAGCGAAATCATTAACTTGATCATTTAATAAATCATGTCGATCACTGATACTAATAGGTTCAATCTCTTGACCCGAATTAATAGTGTTTTGTGGCATCACTGTTTGTTCTTTGGACTCACTTTTTTCTAACCAAGGCGCCTGCTGGGTGGGTTTTGACGTGGTCGATTGTATTGCTCTTGATGGGCCATACAAATTTTCATAAGCATCAGGTATTAAATTTTCTTCCGCTAAACGCGACTTGATACTACCGATAATTAATTCAGATAACTCAACTTCCTTAGATAGGCGAACTTCTGATTTTTGGGGATGTACATTCACATCGACCAAAAGAGGATCGGTATTAATGTTAATCACGCCCATTGGGAACCGACCAACCATTAATTTTGAACCGTAACCACGTATCACAGCATTAGAGATAGTAAAGTTTTTAATAAAACGGCCATTAATTAAAATGGTCAAATATTCTCGTGAACCACGTGTTAGCTCTGGTAAAGATATATAGCCAGTAATATTAAAATCGTCGTCTTCACCAGCAATTGCTAGCATTTTTTGCGCACTTTCACGACCATAAATAGCCGCAATAACTTGTTGCTGGTTACCGTTTCCTGCTGTTTTTAGTAATTCACGCCCATCAGCAATGACAGTGAAAGCAATGTTTGTATATGACAGTGCCAACCGATTCATAATGTCAGCAATATGTGATAACTCTGTTTGTGGTCGCTTTAAATATTTCAATCGTGCCGGTGTATTATAAAATAAATCGCGTACCGAAATCACAGTTCCACGATGCCCATTAGCTGGCACTGAACTGACTTGATTGCCACCTTTAATGTGATACATGACACCGGCTGGTGCCTCAATAGTTGTCGTATTTAAAGTAACGTCGGCAATTGCTGCAATCGATGGTAATGCTTCACCACGAAAACCTAAAGACAGAACATTAAACAAATCATGACGATCTGTTATTTTGCTTGTTGCGTGGCGTGTAAAAGCTAGCGGGACATCTTCAGGATCAATACCTGTACCATTATCAACAACACGAATAAGCGCCTCGCCGGCATTCTCAACGACGACGTCAATTTGTGTTGCGCCTGAATCAATCGCATTTTCAACTAATTCTTTAACAACGCTGGCTGGTCGTTCAATAACTTCACCAGCCGCAATTTGGTTAGCCAATAAATTTGATAGCTCATGAATTTTGCTCATTGTTTTTTGAACGCCAGTGGAGTCATTGCCTTAAACTAACAAATTTAATATTTAAAGGCTAATTAATTATCACACCCACAAACGCGTCTCCTTCTATTTTTTTCTTAACTTTTTTAAGTCATTTAGTGCATTCATGGCATCTACAGGTGTCATGTTTAAAATATCTAATTTATCTAAGTGTTCTAATACTTTTTCTGTCTCTGAATCAACAGCATCAACATTGAACAATTCAACTTGTTGTGATTCGTCATGTTTTTCTGACGTCACTGATTGTTGGACAAGCTGGTGATCAGTAACGACATCATCACTTTCTAAATGAGAAAGAATGGTCGTAGCATTGTTAATGAGTTCGCGTGGCAAGCCAGCCAGTGCCGCAACATGAATACCATAAGATTTATCAGCTGGTCCTTCTTGAATTTGATGTAGAAAATGCAATTCCCCGTTATCATCTTCTACTGCACCAACATGAACGTTGGTAATGCTATCATGCCGGTCAGCTAATGCAGTTAATTCATGATAATGTGTTGAAAACAGTGTTTTGGCATGAATATGCGCATCTAAAAATTCGATAATTGCTTGCGCCAGTGCCATACCGTCATAAGTTGCCGTACCACGCCCTAATTCGTCAAATAAAATAAGCGAATGTGCTGTTGCTTCTCGCAAAGCTAGGTTAGCTTCTGCCATTTCAACCATAAAAGTTGACTGTCCCATAGCAATATCATCATTAGCACCAATTCGCGTAAATATTTGATCAAAAATAGGTAATTCAGCTTGTTCTGCTGGTACAAAACTGCCCATTTGTGCCAAGATAACAATTAAGGCTAATTCACGCATATAAGTTGATTTTCCAGCCATATTAGGACCAGTAATCAGTTGCATGGCATTGTCTTCATCTAACATCACATCATTTGCCACAAACTCACCTGAACCGAGCAATGCTTCTACCACAGGATGTCTTCCTTGAGATATGGCTATCATGTTATGACTAGTAAAGGTAGGACGTACGAAACGGCGATTGTCAGCGACATCAGCTAGTGAAGCTAAAACATCCAAGCGCGCAACTAACCTTGCCAGCTTTTGAATACGACTAATATTTGCCTTTAGTCGTTCACGAATCGTTACAAATAATTCATATTCTCTTTCTGTTCGTTTAGCTTGTGCCTCAATAATCAAACGTTCATGCGCTTTTAATTCTGGCGTGACAAAGCGTTCTGCATTTGTAAGTGTCTGTCGTCGCTCATAACGATCTGGTTCTAATTTATTAATGTTAGCTTTAGTCACTTCAATAAAATAACCAAAATTTTTATTATACCCGACTTTCAATGAACTAATACCGGTAACTTTACGCTCATCAGTTTCTAATTGGGCTAGCCATTTTTGATTGTCAGTCAAAACTCTGCGATATGTATCTATCTTTTCATCGAATCCGTCGTTAATAATATTACCTTCACGGACACTCACCGGTGGGTCATCAACAATAGCTTCATCTATCAACCCTGCCAAATCAACCATGCTATCAAGCTTGTCACCAGCATCGTAAAGTACTCCTTCTGTTGCTGATAAAGTGGTTTTAATGCTTGGAATAGCTAATAATGATTTTTTGAGTTGCACAAGTTCTCGTGCATTCATCGTACCCATAGCCGCACGAGCTGCTAATCGTTCCAAATCATATACTGATTTCAAATCATCTTGCAAAGCACCACGTGTAAAAAAATCATTTTGAAACGCCTGTACCAAGTCAAGTCGCTTTTCAATCTCCTGTTGCTCACGTAATGGTTTTAGTAGCCACTGTTTCAGTAGCCGACCACCCATAGCTGTCTTCGTCTCATCAATTAATCCTAGCAGTGAACCTGCACGTTTTTTCGTACGCGTATTTTCAATTAAGTCTAAATTAGAACGTGTGTCTTGGTTAAATTTCAAATAAGTTAGTCGCTCATAACTCGTAGCAGGCACAATGTGATCCAAATTACGGCGCTGCGTATCAAAAATATAATTAAGTAACATTGCTGTCGTTTCAGTTTCAGCAATGCTTGTTAAGGGTTGTGTCAAAAAACTAACTGTTGCATTTGCTGTCACATCTGACTGCCAAGAAATTACTAGACCACGTTCCCCAAGTTGATTAGCAACTTGATGTTTTATGGTAAGCTCGTCATCTTTACGTAACACAACTTCTTTAACTTCCAACGAACTTAATTCATCAATCACATCATTAAAGTTACCGATAGTTGTTGCTTTTAATTCGCCTGTAGATAGATCAATATAAGCCATTGCCAAATCATTACCGTTTGGTCTAAGAGCAGCTAGATAGTTGTTTTCTTTATCAGCACCCGCACCGCCAAGCATTTTTGTGCCTGGCGTAATCAGCTGAACAACATCTCGCTTCACCATACCCTTAGCAACGGCAGGATCTTCCATTTGCTCAACAATAGCAACTTTATGACCTTGATCTACTAAAATATCAATATAATTTTGCGCAGCATGATGCGGTATACCCGCCATTGGCACGGGGTTTTCTGAATTTTTATTACGTGCTGTCAGTGTTAATTCAAGTATTTTAGCCCCTAATATCGCATCATCTTCAAAAAGTTCATAAAAATCACCTAAACGATAAAAAACAAATGCATCAGGGTATTGTGCCTTAATTTCATGATATTGCACCATCATTGGTGTGTCTACTATTTTGGCCATATTTTATGACACATCTCCTCATTATTTCATACTTATTTTCAGTGTTTAATCAAAATGCCGATAACGCGCCATTGTCCGAGATAAATAATCAACTAATGCTTGATTATCAGGGTGTTGATCCCAGTCATCTTGGCTGACTAACGTAATTGCCTCTTGTTGCGCAATTTCCATCATAGTTAAATCTTTAATTGGATCACCCACTGCAAATTCCGGTACACCAGATTGCTTTGTCCCTAAAATATCCCCAGAACCTCTTAATTCCAAATCACGTTGAGCTAACACAAAACCATCTGTTGTCTCAACCATTGCATCCAAGCGTGCTGTGCCATAATCTGTCTTAGGGTCAGCAATTAGCATCGTATAAGATTGTCGTGTGCCACGACCAACACGACCACGTAATTGATGCAACTGCGCTAAACCAAAACGATCCGCATCTAAAATCAGCATAATACTAGCATTTGGTACATCAACCCCGACTTCAATGACTGTTGTCGCAACTAAAATTTGAATACGATTGGCTTTGAAATCAGCCATTAAGACCTTTTTTTCTTCGTTCGATAGTCGACCATGCAATAAACCTATACTATATTGCGGAAATTCTAATTGCATTGTCTCATACATGGCAGTTGCATTTTGAACATCTAGTGTTTCGGACTCTTCAATTAGCGGTGTCACAATGTATGCCTGCGCGCCATCGTCAATCTGCGTTTTAACAAAACTAATTGCTTGATCTAATTGATTATGGCTCAGACGAGTTGTTTGAATTGTTTTACGACCGCTTGGTAGTTGATCAATGACTGAAACATCCATTTCACCATAAGCAGTAATCGATAAGGTACGTGGGATTGGCGTTGCTGTCATCGCCAAAATATCTGGATTTACGCCGTTTTCACGTAATTTAGCACGTTGATTAACGCCGAAACGATGTTGCTCATCAATGACTGCTAAACCTAAATGATGAAAGGCAACGTCGGGTTGTAATAAAGCATGTGTGCCAACGATAATATCAATTTCACCACTGACTAAGTCAGCTAATAATTGCCAACGAGCCGTCACTTTCAAACCACTGGTTAATAATTCAATGCGTAGTGATAACCCAGCGTTATCAAACAGTTGAGATAAATTTATGGCATGCTGTTGTGCCAATATTTCTGTTGGTGCCATCATCACTGCTTGTAATCCGCCTGTCACCGCCGCATACATTGCCATTGCAGCGACAACTGTTTTCCCTGAACCAACATCCCCTTGTAATAAGCGGTTCATATGTCGTGGCCGTTTTTGATCTTGTAAAATTTCATCGATCACTTTATGTTGTGCCGATGTCAAGGTATAGGGTAATTGGTTTTCAAACGCCCGCAATGCCTCACTGTCATAGTTCACAGCCTCACCAGCAAAATTTTGATCAGCTAACTTTAAAAGTTGCAATCGCATTTGAAATACAAAAAATTCCTCAAAAGCACTACTACGCCGCGCTGCTTTTGCTGCTGGCATATCAGGAGGAAAATGCATGTTTTCTATTTGTTGATTACGATCGAGTAGGCGATACTTAGTCCGTATATTTTCAGGAACTAATGAGTCAACCGTGCCACGTACGTCAGCCCAAGCTAATTCAACCAGATGACGTATTGTTTTGCCACTCACTTGTTTTGATGCAGGATAAATTGGATCCAACGCATCTGCACTCGCATTGATCATTTTCATGCCAGTCAACGCTGCTTTAGCCGCATTATAAGTGCCGTAAATCGCAGCCTCTTGTCCTACGTCAATATTTTGAGCAATCCAAGGTTGATTAAAAAAAGTAACCCGCACATTTTCATGATCAATTAGTAATCCAAAACGCGTTTGATTTTTTTTGCCGAAGCGTGAGACTACTGGTGGTGTACTCACAATTCCTTTAAAAGTCACCTTCTCACCATCTAGTGTTTCTGAAGGTAGACGTTCTCCTAAATCTTCATAACGAAAGGGAAAATAACTAATCAAATCTTCAATTGTAAAAATGTCTAATTCATGTAAAGCCTCTAACCTTTTTGGTCCAACACCAGGCAGTACATTAACATTATCAGCGAGTATAATCATGATTTAATTGTAACATTTTGGATAAAAAAAGCGACTGGCTATAACTTATTATGATGCCATAAACTTTTTATGATAATAATAGTTTTTTCTCTGAAAGTGGTCAACTTTTGCACTTACTTGTCTTTAAATAGACTTGCTTGTCTGGTATGATATTTATAGATAAAGGGCTCTTTATGATTTTTATTAGTGCCTAATGTATATAGCTATGTATAATGGCAAAGCCAAATTTTATTTTTTGCTTAGTACTCTAATAACGCTTAAGCCATGGTATAGATCTGCTACTGATCAACGACTAAAATGATTAATACCCCACGTATGGCGATTGCTGATGCTTTAGATATTATAATTTATAAGGCAAAACAGACAACGTGTTTAAAATATTGACTAACTTTTACTTTGATATACTTATACCACTTGATAATGCTGTTTGAAAGAATTAAGGAAATAATAAACAAATGAAAAAAATAGGAATTATTATCGGAAGCAATCGTTCTAACAGCACAACACTAAAAATTGCTACCCTTATTCAATCACAAATTAACAGTGACAGCGTAAACACAAAATTGATTAACCTTGCTGAAATAAATTTACCTTGGTTAGATGAACCAGAAATACCTGCCAAAAATAACTATCAATTAGAATCCACAAAAACATGGCAATCTACTGTCAATCAATATGATGGCTTCATTATTGTGTATCCTCAATATAATTGGGGCTACCCTGCAGTATTAAAAAATGCACTCGACACATTGTATACAGAGTGGCAAGGTAAACCCGTAAGTACGATTGTATTCGGTTCACATGGCGGTTTCCAAGCAGAATTAGCTATGTCTCTAGTATTGCAAGGTTTACACATGCATAAATTGCCTGTTAATCTCTCTTTAACTGTACCATTAGACGCCAAGAATCTCACTGACATAATAGCTAGTCATCAATCTGATATTGACCAACTAACGCAATGTTTTGAACAATTAGATTAAAAAATAAAGAGTGTATTACGTGCTGCACTACGTTAAAAGCACAATTTGGGATGAAAACAAAACGCAAGACATTCTCGCCATGCTGAAAACAATGCGTGAGGATGATAAATAGATGTATGAATACTTAGATTATAGTTCCCCACTGGAATATTTTGAAGATGTTGTCGTTAAATATAATGCTGAACGTCCCCCTAACAAACAAATAACGGTTGTTGAGGTGCCTGGGCGCAAACATGATCCTGATGTTGCCTGACCCTCACGTCACATGATTGTGATTAATCCCAACTTCAAGACTAAATTTTCATCCCCATTTCGTAAATTTCACGAGTTACAGCACATTCTAACTGGCGAGCAACACAAGACATATGCGTTCTCCCCTTTGGCCAAGAATGATGCTGAAATAAGCGCTAATGCTTATGCGTTTAAAATGCTGGCTGACTTTTACTTTGATGAGAACACTGATAGATACAGCAAGCTTTATGACTTCATGGCATACTTTGGTATTCCTATGTCACTTGAGAGTGCTGTTTTGAAGAATATATAAAAGGAAATATAAAATGACAGATACATGTGAAACAAATGAGCATAGATAGCTAAGAAAATATGGTATGAACGTCAACGTTGAGGAAGTTATTTGTTCTGACTATTCAAAATCAGTCATTAGGCGGCATGATAGCGGAATACAAATACTTTCTATTGGCATGAATCCTCGTGGATTAGAAAATTACAAAGGTTTGGAAATAAAAAATGCAAACGAAAAGTTAAATAACCCTTTAGAAACTACACGCCGAACAGAATTATATAAATTAGAAGAAAAAATTGAAGAGAAAAATCATCAAATTAAAACTCTAACTAAAATAAATTTATTCGTTAAAAGAACTCCTACTACCAATATTTTAGTAAAACATATAAAAGCAAGCATGACAGCGCCTAAGGTAAACGGGCTTATCGGCAGTAAAACTCTTAGTCAACTAAAAAGTGCTATGAAGGAGGCGGACTATGTATTACTAGACTGGGGTGCAGGAGTCCCTTGGAACTATGGTAAATTGAAAGAATACAAAAATGATCTGAAAGACTTACTTAATAAATATGAAGATAAACTTTATTGGTTCGGATATAATAACGATGGCTCACCAATTCACCCAGCATCTCGTAAAAAAAAGACACTTTCGAAAATTAATAAAAGTAATTTAGAAAAAATTTTTAATTAGTAAGTAATAATACAAATACGCAAATAAAAAAATCACATAGTGAAATACGTGCAGAACCACGTTAAAAGCTTTACGGGGATGAAATATGACGAAAAATACAAAAAAATTAAAAACACAAACAGTAGCTTATGGTTGGCAACTAGTTACACCTGAAAATACAGTAGTCATGGACAATGACCAGGGCAATATAGCCATTGGAGATACATCTGATAATTTTAGGGGTGGACCATTTATAGTGTTAAAAGTCAGCGAAAACGAGGTAACAGTAGCAGACAGCGGTATTTTTGCCCAAGGTGTCTCAATTACCTTAGATAAAAAAATTATCGTTAAACGGCGTCCTGATATTGAAATTAATGACTAACTAACCATTAAATAAGAAATGCACTCACAGAATGCGTAAATATTACGTGCAGAACCACGTTAAAAGCTTTACGGGGATGAAATATGAAAACACAAATTATAACTGGTTTTTGGACTGCTAAAAATTTCGTTGAAAGATTAAACGCTACTTTAACTGAATTGGAAGCAGATGGTCACGAAATTATTGAAGTCCAGTATACTGATTCCTTTTTTTGCTACTCTGCTCTAATACTATATAAGTAAAAATGCACTCGGGAAGTGGTACATACGTGCCAAGCGTTCACGCTAAAAAGTTTAAGGAGAGAAACATGAATCCAGATGAACTAAGAGTGTTATCAGATGCCCTACCAGAAACAACCAAAGAAGAATTGCTTAACCCTTCTGCACATGCAGTAGGAAAGGGATTTGGTGGCTTACTTTATTGGATGTTTCATCCACTAATTAAGTTGGGAATTAGAACTCAATCCGAAGTAGAAACATACCAAAAGTCATTTGAGGAGAAAGCTAAAAATATAGATATTGAAAACTATGACTCCTCAAATCTCGGACTAGCATATTCAACATTGCAAAGCTCAGCTGGTAGATTAGATAATGATGTACTCCGAGAAATGTTTGCACAGTTACTAACCAATACACTTGACAAAACAAAAAATTCTACAATTTCGCCCAAATTTAAATCTGTTTTAGCAAATATGAGTAATGATGAAGCAATACTACTAAACACTTTAGCTTCAAATAAATATTACAAAACTGGCTTTCCTTACCTTAATTTTTATCAAAAAACTGAAGCAAACGGTAAGTTAGATACTGCTACTGATATTATAGGTATTTCAAATGGAGAATATATCCAAAAGCACGCTGAAATAAGTGAATTAGAAATAGATGGTATTATTAAGACGAAAACTGACCAATGGTTTGATAGTGGTGAATTAGCTGATCAGTATAATTTAATTAAAGAAGATCTAAACAAAATTCCCGAATTTTCAAAAGATGAAGCTTCAAATGGAACTTTGATGTTTACTGATTTTGGTCAACGTCTAGTGAACGCCATTCTTCCTTGAGATGTTTGTATATGATGTCAGCCATTTTTGGGTCATAAGCTTTAATTGCCGTTAATAATTGATATTGAGTGATTTTTCTAATATTAACTGCTTGTTTAGCTAAAAACCGTGTCAAACTCTTGACTAAACAAAAAATTAAAATTGTTAAAACGATAAAAGATACAGTAATCGTTATAAAAATATGCATGGCTTTGATTAATTCCATTCTGTAATTTACACAATTTTACCATAATGAACATCTTAATTAATCTAATAGAAAGTAACTCCTGTCAATTATTTGACTCATGTTGTTACATCTTGAGTAACTTTGCAGTATTTCTTCACTAATTGAAAAACAAAAAGGTTGCATAAAACACGTAACAGGTTGCAACGCTCAATGTAACCTTTTTTGTAACAAAGGTTACACGCTGTTACAACGTTTGTAACGCCTTGTATAGCCATTCATGACAAAGGTTAAACGCCTATAAAGGTTGACTTTTGTTGACATTTATTGACTTTTTCATGCTTGCAAATCTTGCATTCATGTTGGAAAATGTTGGAGTTACATGCTATGTTTTGCTAAGGTTTTTGTAACTTTGCATGTTAAGTAATGTTAAGGTTTCTTGAACATTTAACATTACTATCTCATCCCCGTAACAACTTATAAGTAAACAAAAAACCACGATCTAGTTTAAATCTAGGTCGTGGTTTTATTGTGTCTATTTTAACGCTTTATTAGCCGTTTTAAGCGTTGTTAGTTATTTATATTAAAAGACACTACTTTATGTTTAATGAGCAATTTTGACCCTATTCTGCTTTAATGTGTGCGTATCAATCAATACATGGGGATGAGATTATTTTATCCACTCTGATCAAAATTCTTATACTTCAAAACATAGCCAACTATTTTAACACCCCCGCCCTTGTTACCAGAATAGAGAGCACACACATATCGTTGCCTTACAAAAATGTTCAATTTTCAAAACTTTTTTATATAGGGGGTACCCCTTAAAACGTTGATATATAGGCATTATTGATTATGGACATCAAACACTAAAACGCTGTTATATCAACGTTTATAGACTATGACATTCTAAAAAGGGGGCTATATAACACTACTGCTACAAGGCTTTAAGACACTTTACATCTAAACTACCGTAAAAAGCCCCCCCCCTAAACACACCCCGCTTTTAAAATATTGCTAACGCAGACACAATAATTTTTTATAAAGTGCATTATGCATAATATAGAGTCATCCCAAAAATAATAGAAATGGCATCAGAATCAGTAAATTACAGCAATGTTTGTGGTACCCCTAAACACCTATTTTCTGTTAAGAATGCTTGTATATCAACGTTTTTTTTTAAAATTAGCCACTTTGAAAATTTTTGATTTCGTCATTCGCAATAAATGAGGACGCCACCTTGTGACGCTTCCTCCAACTGCATATGGGCGGGAATATTTTTGATTTCCATAACCAAAACAGATGAAAAATACAAAACTACGCTCTATTCTTGAAGAACGTGATCATTAGTCGACTACAACTTATTTAAAGTATAGCTATCTGTGATTATAACTCTTTGGTACTTTCAACTCTTGAATTCAAATAATTAACAATTTTTTTAATATAGTCCATATTAATTAAACCAGCAAAAAATTCACCATTCTCGCTCATCACAATATTATCAGGAGATATGTATTGTTTATACCGTTCATCTTTTGAAATATAATTTTTCATATCCTCATTTGTTGATAATAAGGTTAACAATGCTTTTTTAGACAATAATGTTCGTTCTCCGTCATGTTCCTGATAAAAATAATAGCGACGTGTAAGACCTGCTGTTCGGTTCCCAATATTCCACAGAACATCCTTCCAACTATGTTTCTCAAAAATCCCATACTTAACATTACTATCACTCATAATTACAGATTCCCCCATTAATTTATACCGATATGTCATTAAACATAAACTTATCATATTTATTTAATAAATACCCATCACAGTGATCTATTTATGACTTTCTTAAAAAGTTGTTTTTAGGACTTTCTCAAATTCATTTTCTGGGATATTTATTGAAAGCTTCAGCTATACTACGTTTTCCTTTTTGTGACACCATAGCGCCCCCATCATGCGTATAAGCGCTTTTTGGGTCGTTCTATCTTGTTGACTAATTTATTCAGCTGTTTATTTAATGCCATGATGTAACTCGTAGGCGCTACCACATTGTAGAACTCTATAAATGGCTTATTCTCTTTGTACTTGCTAACATACATTGCTCTTAACTCTGGCGTAAGTTGACTACTAAAGTCATCCAGAGTTGTTTTAACTGCTCGTATAAACGTCTCATTCTCACGCCTATACTCGTTATTAATTTCTGAATTGTCCAGGTATTTAATCTTTAGGTCTATCATCCCCCTAAAATAATACTGTAATATTTCACGATTTGTCCATGTTGTTGGCATATCTGCTCCTCGTTATAAGTACGCTTTATCAAAAACTAACAGGAAAAGTAATATCCGTTTCGATCGCTAACCTAATCTTTAATCAAACATACCATAAGCAAGCGCAAACTCTTTCAAAGCTTTATCTTGTATCAGTCTGATAACATGTCTACTTGATATAGCTAATTGATCCCCAATATTTTCATAACTCAACTCATACAAGTATCGTAATTTGATAATGTTTTTATAACTATCATGTGGCATGTGCTCTAATGCTTCAATAACTCTACTAATAACGTTACGTGCTTCCATGGTACGATCAAGCATATCAAGTGTTGTATTCCTGTTATTACTATTTACTGGCATGTCTGACAATGTACGACTAGATAACTGTTGATTAGCTAAATTAATATGTGCAACGATTGCGATTTTTGGTAACTGTTGTAAAAACAATTTCACTTGTTTTTTGTCTATATCATACGTCACTATTTGCATGTCAACACCTCATTATTTTGATATAACTATTATATCAACTATATATCGTATATTTATATGTATTTGTTAATATGTACCACATTTTAGTTTATGTGTTATTTGTTGCCCTTTTCTGCAAATAAAAAACGGCTTAAACGTCGTTACACTGCTTACTTACGTATTTAAAATGTTTCCCAAAAAGTTTCCCATTTTGTGTGAAATGCTATGAAATGCAGTGCAACGTTTTTGAACAAAAAAAGCGCTACATCAAGGTTTTTGCAACCTTATGCAACGCCATGAAATGCTAAATAGCGCTAGAGGGAGTCGAACCCTCGATTTCGGCCTGAGAAGCCGACGTCTTAACCACTTGACCATAGCGCCATAACAAGATATAAGTATACAGAAAAAACACCCCCGCGTCAACATCTTGCTAATAAAAATTAATAACTATCACCATTCATAATTGAATTTTTAACGATGACATAATCCACATGCTTTAAATCAGATAATTCTCGTCCGCCAGCATAGGAAATCGCTGACTGTAAGTCTTCTTTCATCTCCTGCAATGTGCCATAAATACTACCACGATAAGGAACAAATAGCTTTTTCCCTTCAACATGTTTGTGTTCCCCCTTTTGAAATTGTGAGGCTGAACCAAAATAAGTTTTAAATTTTCGACCATCCATTTCCACAATATCTCCTGGTGTTTCATCATGTCCAGCAAGCATAGACCCAATCATACACATGGTCGCACCAAATCGTATAGATTTGGCAATATCACCATTATATCGAATACCCCCATCAGTAATAATAGGTTTTTTAGCAACTTTTGCACATAGTCGTAAGGCAGATAACTGCCAACCACCAGTCCCAAAGCCTGTTTTCAGCTTAGTAATACATGCTTTACCAGGCCCAACACCCACTTTCGTTGCATCAGCACCAGCCTCTTCCAAATCACGGACCGCTTCTGGCGTTGCCACATTCCCAGCAATTACAAAGACATCGGGCAATTGATTTTTAATATATCTAATCATATGCATCACATCATCAGAATGTCCATGAGCCACATCAATTGTAATATAATCAACGTGTGCTTGTTGCGATTGCAGTTCATCGATAAATTGATATTCATCGGCTTTAATACCTACAGAAATTGAAGTAATGAGCTGCTTTTGGTTCATCATTTTTACAAATGGTAAACGCTTTTGTGGTTCAAAACGATGCATCACATAAAAATAGCCATTGGCTGCCAACTGTTGTGCCAATGATTCATCAATGACCGTCTGCATATTTGCCGGCACAACTGGTAATTTGAACTCATAGTCACCAAGTGTGACACGCGTATCTGCTTCGGAACGAGAATGTAAAATACCCTTTTGAGGGATTAATTGTACGTCTTCATAATCAAATGCCGTATTATAATCCATATATTATTCGCCTTTTTCTTTCTATAACCATTATAACGTAAAATATAGACAATATAAACTTGTAAACAACTATAAAAAGCGAACTTTTTGAATATGAATTCATAAAGCTCGCTTTTTATAAAAATTATCATACTGATAAAGCAACAGTCACTCACCAACCATTACTACTGCAAAACTTTGCCAGCAGCAACCTTTAGATCATCATCGCTCATTGTTTTATAAGCCTTTATATGTTCCAATGTTGACAACGTGTTTTTATTGCTTTCGTCCATATAATGGTTCCACAAAGCATCGCGTAATGGGGTTTTGTCCTCGCTCCAATCAAAAACTTCGTTCATTGGAAGATCTAATGTTGCATAATGTTCATCTGCCATTTTATTGACCCCTTTTCTATACCTCTGTTATAGTTCTTTTCCTTTTAAAATGCAAATCAAAATAAAAGTAAAACAAACTTTACAAAAAAAGTAAAGCTTGCTATACTTTAAGAGAATAACAATTCATAAAAACCGAGGCTGTATGCAATGAAGAACCGTATTCACGAACTGAGAAAGTCACGTCACATGACACAGGCTCAGCTTGCTGATGTTCTAGAAGTTACTAGGCAAACAATCATTTCACTAGAGAAAGGAAAGTACAATGCATCATTATTTTTAGCCCATGATATTGCTCAGTATTTTGGATTACCAATCGAAGAGGTTTTTATTTTTAAAGAGAGAGATTAACATGCTTAAAACATTATTTGGAGCACCAAAACCGGGTTTGAGTGATCAAGAATATATCGACTTAGTCAAATTGCAAACTAATTTTTTAGCAATTAGTTTTATTATTTTTGCAGTGATACTATTCGTTGCCAGTTTTCCGATTTACTATTTCTTTGGTCATATTATCGGCTCATTTGCCTCAGGTTTATACAGTGGTCTATTCAGCGGTGCACTTGCAGCTAAATTGATGAGTATTATATATTTATCAAACCCAAATTAGGTACACAGTCAGAAAATTAAAAATACTGATGAGCGGGTCCAATATATTCGTCAACGAGCTGACGCACTCACTTTGAAAATATTACTTGTGATATTTTATCTCATATTCGTCGTAGGATGTGGCTACTTCCCAACATATGGTTGGTATCTTTCAGCACCGTTATTGTTACTTCTAAGTTTAACATACGGTCTCAGATGGCTGCTAAACAAACTATTATAAGGAGAAATTAAATGCTTGAACTCAATCACCTCAACAAGAAATTTGGCGATAACATCGCCGTAAAAAATATGAATATGGTACTCGAGCCTGGTAAAGTTATGGGTTTGATAGGTCAAAACGGTGCGGGTAAAACAACCACCTTCCGTATGATTTTAAATTTCATCAAGCCGACATCTGGTGAGATTACTTGGGATGGTCATCCTATCACTCAAGCAGATAAACAAAAAATTGGTTTTCTACCAGAAGAACGTGGTTTGTACCAAAAACTAACCATTGAAGAACAAATTTTGTATTTTGCTGAACTTCACGGCATGCCACGCGCCGAGGCAAAGGTCGCTCTGACGGACTGGTTGCAACGTTTAAATGTTGTGGGTAAAGCGACCGACAAGGTACAGACGCTTTCCAAAGGTAATGCCCAAAAAGTACAAATGATTGCCTCACTCATTTTTACACCTAAATTACTCATTTTAGATGAGCCCTTTTCAGGGCTAGATCCTGTTAATACAAGTATTATGATGGACGAGATTG
Source organism: Leuconostoc carnosum (assembly GCF_014207505.1). Classification (GTDB taxonomy): domain Bacteria; phylum Bacillota; class Bacilli; order Lactobacillales; family Lactobacillaceae; genus Leuconostoc; species Leuconostoc carnosum. The sequence goes on along the minus strand of NZ_JACHGL010000002.1, from coordinate 11,134 downwards.
TAAGAATGAAAGACAATGGCGCAATGATTATTTTTTCAAGTCATGATATGAACAACGTCACGAAAATTTCAGATAACTTAACTATGCTAAAAAAAGGTCAAGTTGTACTACAAGGTGGCGTTCAAGAGATTCGTGAACAATTTGGTCGCACTAAAGTCTATATTGAAGGACCATTTACACAAGATGAGTTAACCAATTTTCCCGGTGTCATCACAGTGACTCAGCAAGGTGCAGGTTTTGACATCACGCTAAGTGACGAAGCAACGGGTCATCAATTATTTGATTATGTGACACGTAATGGCTATATTCCCGCATTCTCACAACAACCACCAACCCTTGATGATATTTTCCGCCAGGAGGTCGCCCTATCATGAGTAATCAACTCCGTATTGTTATTAAACAAACTTTTCGAAACCATTTCAAAAGCCGTGGTTACTGGCTGCTTGTACTATCCCCTTTACTTTTTGCAGCAATTATTGGCGGTATTACCTATGGTATTACCAAAATGCAAGGTAACACAACGCCGACAATAGCGGTCATCGCACCCTCAGAAGTACGACAAGTTTTTACTCAATCAGAAAAATCACTCAATATTAATGTATCAAAAACAACCGATAACAAGACCGCTAATCAATCGTTAACCAACGAAAAATTAGATGGTGTATTGGTTGTCGATAATGATAAGGCAACTTTAACCACACATCCAAAAAGTAACGCAATCAATAAAGAGGCTATTAATCACATTTTAGGTGACCTCTCACGTCAACAAAAAGCCACTACCTACGGTTTGACCAGCGCACAAACAGCCGAGTTAATAAAGCCTTATGATTTAAAAACTGTTGTCAAGCAATCAGACAACAAGTCAACAAATGCTGAAAATTCTGATATGGCGAATTATGGTGTTGCCGTGTCTATTGGAATAATTACCACAGTTATTGTCATGTGGTATACGTCGATGATTGCCACAGAAATTGCCAACGAAAAATCTTCACGTATTATGGAAACACTGTTAGCAGCTACATCAGCACGTGTTCAATATTTTGGTAAAATAATTGGTATTTTTGGACTCGCTACCACTCATATGTTAATTTATATTATTAGTGGCCTGTTAGCTTACCTTGGATTCAAAGATAATGCTATTGTTGAAAACCTCTCCAGCTCCTTTTCAGGTGTAACAATTGGCTTTGCACTTTTTGCCACACTATATATTTTAATTGCCGTGGCACTCTATCTCGTCTTAACATCACTCATTGCATCACTCATTAATGATAATGCCCAAGTCCAACAAGCAATACAACCAATTACATTCTTAGCTATGGTGGGTTACATGTTTAGTTTTGTTATGACAAACATGCCGAATAATATTGCTATCAAAATCTTGAGTTATGTGCCTTTCATCTCACAAAGTATGATGCCTGTTCGATTAGTAACCAAAGTTGAAACGTGGCCAGCCGCGATTATATCACTGGTTATCTCGTTTATCGCAATGATTCTCCTCGCTTGGTTTGGACAAAATATTTACGCCAAAAATGTGCTATCTTATAGTGATGACAAAATTATGTCACAATTGTTCAAAAATCTAAAAAAACAAAAGAACTAATCAATTAAAAGGCAGAAAATACCCATGGCTAAAATACCTTTTTTTCTAACCAATCCTAAGTGGTATCGTTATGAAGAAAATGTTACTAATGATGGCACAGCGTTTCAACGATTTGAACTGACAAACAAAGCACCTGAACAAGCTATTGACAGTTTTAAGCAGACAATGCTTGATATTGGCGCTGATAATCATATTGATCCCAACAACCTTAACCGTTTTCAACAAGCACTTGGATTTGCAATGCGGCAACATCTTTTCCATGAATCTCACGGGCTTAACTCTGTTCAAATAGCTGATGAGTTACATTTTATGAGTTGCGCAATTCGGTCTTATCAATTACTGAATGATACCCTCACCGCACCAAATACATTGATTTTTAGGAAACGCATAGCAACACTATACCGTCAATATTTAAAACAACACCAGACGCGTATCAACGATCCAGAACTAACGAACTGGATTATTGCGCAAGATCATAACGTTTAAGTAGATGCAAAAAGGACCGTTAGAAACTTTATCTAACGGTCCTTTTTGGATTCTATAAATTATTTATACCAACTATCAACTGATTTTTTATTTGCTTTTATCCAGTCAGCTGCTGCTTGTTTAGGTGATTTGCCATTTTGAATTTCTAGCATCACACTCTCCATATCTGATTTAGTCCAGTGGAATCGATCAAATATTTTTTCCAACTTTGGATTGTCACTTTTAAGCCCCTTACGAACAAAAGTATTGATGTTTTCACCTTTACCCATTGTTCCCTTCGGATCTTCTAAGTATTTCAAATGATACTTACTAAACATCCAATGAGGTGACCAACCGGTCACGATAATATCTTGCTTATTTTTATATGCCTTATCTAACGCTGTTGTCATAGCTCCAGATGATGATCCTAATAGGTTCCATCCTTTCAGATTTGAATAACTATCAATAGTCTTTTGGGCACTAGCCATAGCACCAGCCCCTGGTTCAATACCAGTAATTGTTTTGCCAGCTTGATTAGTCAGATCTTCAATAGAGTTAGCTTTCATATAATCTGGCACAACAAACCCTGTTTTAGCTCCGCGTAAGTTTGGTCCTAGTACCTTCAAATCTTTCTTATACTTATCGTATAAGGTTTTATGTGTTACGGGTAGCCATGCACTTACTGAAGCATCTACCTGGCCATTAGCTACTGATTGCCATAAAACAGCATTATCTAGCGGTGTAATTGTAACATCGTAACCATGCTGACGTAATGATTCTGCTACAACATTAGTAGATGCCACTTCCGAATCCCATTCCACATAGCCGATATTGACTTTTTGTCCAGTAGTTTTATTGGAAGTCAGTGAGTTCACAACACCACCACCAATCATAACAACTACTGCAGCTAATATAGCCCAGCGACGCCATGGTTTAGCGACTGTTTTTTGACCTGGTGTTGTATTCAATTTCTGTGTGAAACGGTCAATGATAATAGCTAAAATAACCAATCCTAAACCATTAACGAAACCAGATCCCACATCAGCATGCTGTACAGCAGACAACACACCACGTCCTAATCCAGGCGCACCAATCATCGATGCTGTTACCACCATCGATAAGGCCAACATAATAGTTTGATTGGCACCAGCTAAAATAGTATTTCTTGCACTTGGTAATTCTAACTTAATCAATTTTTGCCAAGTTGTTGAGCCAAAAGAATCAGCTGCTTCAACTAAAGCAGTAGGTACTTGACGGATACCCAAATCTGTCATACGTACCATAGGTGGTAAAGCAAATATTATTGAGGCGAAGACCCCAGGTACAACACCAATACCAAAGAATGCAACAGCTGGAATCAAGTATACAAAACCAGGCATTGTCTGCATAAAATCAAGAATTGGTTTAACAACTGCAGCCGTTTTTGCAGACTTGGCAGTCAAAATACCCAATGGAATACCGATAATTAACGAAATGACCGATGCCATAATTACCAAAGTAACGGTATTCATCAAATCATTCCACAAATCTTGGTTAGCAATCAATGACAACCCGACTAAAGTAAAAAGTGGAAAACCGAATTTCTTCGATGTTGTCAAAATAGCAATTAATGTAATACCCGCAATCATTAACGGCATAGGAATAGCTATTAAACCTGCCGTCATATTATCCATCACAATTTTACCAACTGACTGCATGAAATTAAATAAAGCAGCTAAATGCTGTGTCAACCAATTAACAGCATCAGTTACCCAACTTTCTAGTGGGATTTTTGGTAAATTAAGCATTTCCATCATCTCCTTCCGCACCAGCTAATGCTTCTAACACACCACCACGGATGATAACACCACGAACATGATGGTTATTATCAACAACAGCAACAGGTGTCTGTGCATCATAGATAATTGGCATAATATCTACTACTAAAGTATCTAATTGTACGGTTGGCATATCTACTACTACTTCAGACAAAGGTCTTTTATCATGGCGTGCCGAAACTGCCTCATCTGAAGACAAATAACCTAATAATTGACGACTACGACTAACAGCTACCAACCCAGAAACTTCTTCATCAGACATTTTACGCAAAGCAACTGTTGGTCCATCAACATCAATGTTTGTTGTCAATGCTGGAATCATAATACTTTCAGCAGTCAAAACCTTAGAACGATCAACGCCACCAATAAATGTTTTAACATACTCATTAGCGGGGTTTGTCAAAATTTCTTCACCAGTACCAACCTGTTGTAGCTGACCATCTTTCATAATAGCGATATGGTCGCCCAGATGTAATGCTTCATTTAAATCATGTGTAATAAAAATAATTGTTTTTTGAACGTTAGCTTGTAACTCGAGCAGTTCGTCTTGCATTTCGCCACGAACTAACGGATCTAAAGCAGAAAAGGCTTCATCCATCAATAAAATATCAGGATCATTGGTTAACGCACGTGCTAAGCCAACTCGTTGCTGCATACCACCCGATAACTGGCTAGGATACTGATCCTTAAAGCTTAGTAATTGCGCGTTGTCTAGCGCCTTCTCAGCACGTTTACGGCGCTCAGCCTTATCAACCCCTTGTATTTCCAAACCATATTCTGTGTTCTCTAGAATTGTACGATGTGGGAAAAGTGCGAAATTTTGAAACACCATACTCATTTTCTGGCGGCGAATATCTAACATTTGTTTCTTATTAAATTTTGTAATCTCTTGACCATCAATAAACAGTTGACCGTCAGTAGGTTCAATTAAACGATTCAATAATCGAATTAATGTTGATTTTCCTGAACCGGAAAGTCCCATGATGACGAAAATTTCGCCATCTTCGATGGTCATGTTAATATCATAAACACCGACAGTACTGCCTGTCTTCTCAACAATCTCATTTTTACTTTTATTTTGCTTCACCATCTTAAGTGCAGCTTTTGGTCGCTTACCAAATATTTTAGTGAGATGTTTAATCTCTACCTTATCCATTAAATCCTCCAATTATCAAGTACAGCATCATGAGATACACTGACTTCTGTTTTCTCCATTGACTCTGCCTACGATTTACCTTATACTTCAAGGTAACAACTACTAAGTGACAACTTATATTTTTAATAAAGTTGCCTGTAAGTGATGTATTTTATTTTGTCACAAAATATCACTTTTGTCAAACTTCCAACTATTGGGAGCACGCTATGCCAACAATTAGAGAACCAAGATATCGAAAAATTGCTTATCAAATTGCACAAAAAATAGCCGATAATGAATATACTGTTGGCAGTAAATTGCATGCCCGGTCAACTTTATCGGCAACATTTGGTGTTTCGTCTGAAACTGCACGTAAAGCAATTAGTCTTTTAGCCGATTTGCAAATCGTTAAACCAATTCATGGCAGTGGCGTTGAAATTTTATCACGTCAGAAAGCTAAAACTTTTCTCAACCAAGCGCAAGAAACGTCAGATATTCAAACTACTCATGCTGAAATTAACCAGTTAATCAACAACCAAAAAATTGAACTTAAATCACTCGAATCATCATTAGCAAAACTGTTTGACCAAACACAACGTGTGCAACAACATAATCCTCTCAGCCCTTATGAACTGACATTAACTCATGATAGCCCCAAAATTGGTCAATCAATCGGAGAATTATCCTTGTGGCACAGTACAGGAGCCACACTTGTTGCTCTACTGCATAATGAAGAACTGATTATCTCACCTGGTCCCTATGCGGTCATTGAGAAAGGCGATACATTATATTTTGTCGGTAATGAGACTGTTGCCCAAACAGTACAAAATTTTATTTATTCATAAAAATGCTACTAAAAAAATTAATTAAAGAAACCATCTATCCGCTACCATTATCAGATTAACTCATAATCTGGGCAGTTAATAGATGGTTTTATCATTCTCAACTATTTTTGGCTGAATAGTTTTCTGCTAAAGTAACCGTATTTTCTAATAATGTTGCGATTGTCATTGGTCCGACACCACCTGGAACAGGTGTAATGAAGTCAGCGATACCTTGAACCGATTGAAAGTCAACATCGCCAACCGCCTTACCATCCACGTAATTCATCCCAACATCAATGACTGTTACGCCTTGCTTCAAATCAGTTCCTTGAATAAATTCTGGTATACCAACGCCAACAACGACAATATCTGCCATTTTTAGATAAGATTTGAGTATTTCTGACGATGTATAGCGGTGAGCCAAAGTGACTGTCGCATCGGCATTGGTTAACAAAGCAAACATTGGTCGACCGAATAATTGTGAACGGCCAATGACTAGTGCCTTTTTACCAGCAAGCTCAATGTCATAGTGCTTTAATAGTGACATCACACCCTGTGGTGTTGCAGCAACTGTATAATCCGATGGCGCATCACCGAATAGCATTCCCTGAACAGTTGCACCTAATCCGTCAGCATCTTTATGTGGTGCAACAGCTGAAAACACCTCACGCTCCTTAACACCTTTGGCTAAGGGGCTCTGTACAAGAATACCTGAGATAGTATCGTCAGCATTTAATTGTTCAACTAACGAGATGATACTTTGCGTTGTTGCATTAGCATCGGTTGGAATATCACGTGTTTGGATACCGAGCGCTGATGCTTTTTTTGATTTCATCCCAACATACAAGCGACTACCATCATTTTTAGGATCATATATCACAGCTAGTGTCACTGGCTTATCTAATTGTGCGACACGCTCAGCCGTTTGGACGTTTGTTAATTTAGCAACTGCCGCCCCATCAAGAATTTCTGTCATTAAAAATCTCCTTCGTTAGTTATCAATTTGTGTTATATTCATTTTAACAAATAAATCCATTGGAGTTTACTATGTTGGATAAACGTATGAGTTGGGATCAATATTTCATTGCCCAATCCGCCATATTATCAACACGATCAACATGTACACGACTGCATGTTGGCGCTGTCATTGTCAAAAATAATCGGATCATTGCAAGTGGTTACAACGGCTCAGTTGCTGGTACACCACATTGTACCGAAGTCGGCGACCTCATTGTTGATGGTCACTGCATTCGTGCTGTCCACGCTGAACAAAATGCTTTGATGCAAGCTGCTCAAATGGGGATCGTTGTTAATGGTGCCACGGTATATGTGACTGATGTCCCTTGCATTCACTGTACAAAACTACTATTACAAGCTGGTGTAACAAAAATCAATTTTATGCGTAACTACCGTAACGACCCTTTTGCTGAAGAACTATTATCAAGGAAAAATGTGCCCTTACAACAAGTCCCCTTTTCCTCAGAAACGGCTAAACAAATTGATTTAAACCAATTTATCTCACATGAATAATTGGTCGTAACTCATCAAAACGAATCAAAAAATAACAAATGTTTTATCATTTTTAAATACTTATAAATTTGCTTGTTTGCCAATTATTCGTTAATATTTAAGTTAAGCGAATAATTGAAAGGAACAACGTCCATGTCTGTTTGAAATTTAATATTTAACGGTCATCATATGATAATGATTGAAATTTCATCACCAACAGGACTCTGTCAAACACATGTCTAAAAATGAACAGCAATATCTTAATCTCGCCCAGAAAATTCTCAATGAAGGTACCCTTAAAACTGATCGTACCGGTACGGGCACTTACTCTTTATTTGGGTCGCAGATGCGCTTTAATCTACAAGAAGGCTTTCCACTTTTAACAACTAAAAAAGTTTATTTTGGTTTGATTAAATCAGAATTACTATGGTTTTTACGTGGAGATAACAATATCCGCTTCTTATTGCAACACAAAAACCATATTTGGGATGAATGGGCTTTTAAGAATTGGGTTAATTCTGACCAATATGATGGTCCCGATATGACCAATTTTAGCCACCGTGCGCAAGCAGATGAACAATTTGCAGCAATATATCAACAGCAAAAAGAAATTTTTATTGATAAAATTTTAAACGATGATGACTTTATGGAAGCATTTGGTTACATTGGGGATGTCTATGGTAAATTATGGCGTCGTTGGGAGACTAAAAGTTTCACGGCTGATCATACAACCATTGATCAAGTCAGTCGTTTGATCGAACAGATTAAAACCACACCAGACTCACGACGTTTGATTTTAACAGCATGGAATCCTGAAACAACACCACAAGCACCTTTGCCTTCATGTCATGTATTAAGCCAATTTTATGTGGCTGATGGTAAAATTAGCCTGCAACTATATCAACGTTCAGGTGACTTTTTCCTGGGTGTCCCATTTAATATCGCTTCATATTCACTGTTACTACACATGGTTGCAGCACAAACAGGTTACGAAGTTGGTGATTTCATTCATACTATCGGTGATACACACATCTACAGCAATCATGTTGATCAGGTTAAAGAACAAATTTCACGTCCTATGCATGACTTGCCTAAATTATGGCTAAATCCCGAGGTTAAATCAATTTTTGATTACACCATGGCAGATATCAAAGTCTTGGACTACGAAAGTGAACCCGGTATTAAAGCACCAGTTGCAGTTTAAAAGGTAAACTATGAAAATCAGACCACTTGAAAAAGGAGATTTACCTTATATTTATCAACAAGAAAACTCACGAAAAGTGATGGCACTATGGTTTCAAGAAGCCTATACCTCTTTTGATGAATTGCAAATATTATATGAAAGACATATATTAGATCAAACAGAACGTCGTTTTGTTGTGGAAAATGATGAACAATTTATTGGCGTCGTTGAACTTGTTGATATTGATCCGTTGCATCGACACACTGAAATACAAATTATCATTAATTCAGACTACCAAGGCCATGGTTATGCACAATTAGCTATGAAATCTGGTATCGACTATGCTTTTAAAGTACTAAATATGCACAAAGTTTACCTTTATGTTGATGTCGATAATAGCGCAGCTATTCATATTTATAAAAAAGTTGGCTTTATTGAAGAAGGTATCCTCCGTCAGCATTTTTTTGCCGAAGGCCGCTACCATGATAGTCTAATGATGGGCATCTTAGCTAACGAATTCACAAGTAAAAATTAACCACAAATAAAAAAACAAGCTCGTAAGTGAGCTTGTTTTTTTATTTACAATCATCTGATAAAAATGTAAAACATGAGCTTAGTCATTCTTATCCTTCAGGTTGAATTTCACCGTTGTTCCCATCTAACAATTTAACCTTAGCTTCCGCCATGTCAGCATCAGCCTTCGCTTTGCGTACCTGTTGTTCGGTAATATCATTACTAAACTTGCTAAAACGCAAGACCTCTTTAATTGCGTTGAGTTGCGTTTTATGATCCAGTTCTTTTTCAACTGTTTCTGCTCCCATTGTGGTGCCAACAACAACTGTTTCTTTAACATCTCCACGTGCAAATTTAGCTAACAATTCTAAAGCCTCTGTTTGACTCATCTGTGTAGTTGTTTCAACCTGTTTCAGCCTTATAGCTATGTACTCTTTAACACTAAGTTTTTCTAAGTTTTGAGACCCTTGAACATGTGCTTGTTTATACCCTGCTTCAATAGCCGACTGCGTTACATTTCCGGTTCGGATATACTCATCAGCAACTTCTTCTGTTTCGGTGTTAATTTCATGTCATTGTGCCACCTCTTTTCAATGTTTTAGTGCAAAATAAAAAGCGCTTATGCGCTTAGTCTTCCTCATCACGTGGTAATAAATCATTTTTGTATAACTTTCCCAAAGGATCCATGTATACAACACAAACCGTTTCATTTTCTTTATAGTTTAAGTCAATAGCATTCATGGGGACAGTTATCTCGGAAGAAACACCACCAGATTCTACTTTTTCAAATTCCCTACATTTTATGCCTAAACTATACGTTGAATCTAACTCTTCTATTTTTTTATGTGTATCAGTGACAACCCCAGAAATATGTTCTTTGTTAGTATAATCAAAAGTATCTGGGGTACAAAATCCTATAAATTTAAATGATCCTGAAACATGCCCATCATTTGTTCCCCAAAATATCAATTCATATTCAGATGATATACCATCAGATTTGACCATTCTTCTTTGACCAATCGCAATCTTAAAATTATAATAAAGATTTTCTCGCTGATGCTGATCACTCTGTTTAATTTGAATATAAATAAATATAATGGCAACAAAAGAACCTATGCCACTCACCCAATCCGCCCAACTACCAACATCTAATCCTAAAAATTCCATCTCCAACCTCCAATAGCAATAATTATACTACTAGAAAGCAGATATGTTGGTTAAAATTAAATTATCACTTCCTCATCCACATCATGTGCCAACTATAATCAATTTGCCTGTTATCCAAGACTTCAGATACTTTCTGCACGCAAGCGCTCACATTGGTTATTTGCTTCATTCATGATTTACTCTACGCAAATTGAATAACCTATCATGTAAGAATAAAATAACTACTCAGCTACTTTATTCTTTAGAAAATATAATATTATTTAATTTCCTGTTCATTACTATCACCTAATCCCATAACTGACTTCAGTATTTCAGATACACCATCGGTATTGTCGTTGAATCCAGTGAAACGATATATCCGTTTCGATACATTTTGCCCTTTTCCACCGATGTTAGCGCCTTTTGAATAGTCAACTCCCAGATTTCCTTCAGCGTTTTTGTCAAAGAACTCCTCTATTTCAACTGTTTCAGCTGTTGAAATACGATTAGCAATTGCCATTTCTTGAGCTACTTGTGCCTTTTTCTTAGTCATTTCTGACCAAAATTCAACTTTAGTGAGATCCTCGTCTAATTCATCATTAGTCTTATTAACTTCAACTATGTTTCCTTCAGAGTCTTGTGTTTTTTTTGTTATCAACGAAACACTTCCAGGTAACGTAGAATATACTGCAATCCTCAAAGCTGTTGTTGCAAAATTCTTAATGTCTTTTTTGTTTGATATCATCTCTAGTTCCCCATGTATATTTGAATTAATATATAAGTCATTATACATTAAAAATTTAGTATTTTTCCAAACTTTTAATTATCACTTATCAATACATTGCTCTGCTATTTCAAAATATCTCGGATCCAACTCAATCCCAATAAAATCTCGATCTACATTCACAGCAGTAACACCAGTGCTACCAGACCCCATTGTAT
>NZ_JACHGL010000001.1 GCF_014207505.1 Leuconostoc carnosum | reverse complement strand
TCTTGATATCGTTTCATTGGAATGCTCCTATCTTGTTTTATTAATTATGGCACAACTGTTCAGAAATTTATGTACCAAATACTAGGATAGGAGCATTTCCTGGTACAGTACCAAGCCAAGTAGGAAGAAAGTAATCAATAAAATATAAAACACCCAATACTAAAAAACACAAAATAGGTCCAGTTAATGCACTCATTTTTTTTCCTCCTGATAATTTTCAATGATTTTTTTGGCCAAATGAAGTGAAAGCTCATCGTTAATGACCATCTCCATTATTTTAGTTTCGAACGAGCTTTCTTTTTGTTGTTCTATCAAACTTATACGTTGAATAATTTTATCTAAACGTACACGTACAGTTGGATAGCTAACTTTATATATTTTTGCTAATTCTTTAAGTGAACCAGAAGACTTAACTAATTGTTTAATGAATTCTTGATCTTCACGTTCTAACTCCAAAAACCAATCCATAACCGCTCCTTAATATAAATAATGTTTAATTAATATTAACATTATTAAAACATATATGCAAATATATTTAACATTATGTGTTTAAAAACATAAGCGGGAAATGTTTTATGACTTGACATTAACAAAACTTTTATTTAGGAACACTGTGCTGTTAGAGAAATTTACTTTAAAATGTTTTGCAATTTTCTAATTACAATATTTGATACTTTCTCTGATTACTGTTTAAGCGTTGATCTTGATAAAGCTGTTTCTTCTGAAACCAGTAACGCCAGTAATGTAATAAGGCATATTTAAGCGTCGTTTCAAAAGGTAAATCATCAATTTTCAAGACTTTATCGAGCTTATAAACGGTAAATAGTGAGATGACCAGTAAAGCAAAACCAAAGGTTAGTCGGCCATTTTGAATCTGATACAGTTGAAAAATAAAAATAATAGCGACATCAATCACAGTAGTGATTGTTAGTAGCCCAGCTACCCGCGAATCAATAAAGACTGGCAATTTTAAATCACCATAAATCGTTCGAAATTTAGCGGAGTTGGTATAGACCCGTCGGTAATTGTACATTTTCTATCCCCCTAACCCTTGAATGAAGTTTAATACTGAATTCATTAAGCCTGAGAAAGCATTTAATGTATTGGCTGGTCCATTAACGAAGAAGTAAATTAAACCACCAATTAAAATGGTGACCCACATATCTTTGTTTTCGTTTTTACCATAGTGTTGAATTGATCGACCACCGGCAATAATGACAACTAAACCTAATAATACTGGTTTTAAAGCGTTATAAATATCCATTTGATTCTCCTTTCTATGCTTGCACAAACTTAGTGACGAAATAAGTTGATGCTTGTTGCTTCAAATAAAGACGGATTGTTTGTACTTGAGTTATATCTGTATCATGAACTTTGACAGTTATGGTAGCCGTCACAATCGGACGTTTCGACGTGCCAGATATTTTGATGGTACTCTCATCAAGAGAGACAAAGTCAACTGCGCCATCTAGTCCAACTGGATTGGCCATCAGAAACGACATATCTTTAGTAGATGATGATACATACTTTTGAGCAAATTGTTGCGTAAATTTGGTAACTTTAGCTGTGGTTTGTTCACTGTTAAGCGTTTTACCAGTGCTGGCTAACCTCGCATGTCTCACATGACTGACACTATTAATCGGATTCGCGACATAAGGTAAACCAATCACGGTTAGCTTTTCATTAGCTTGTGCATACGGAATATTCACGGTGAGATGACTGTGTTTCTTATTGGCTTCAACTACTAAATTGTATTGTGCTGTTTTAACCCCATCAATGGTAAAAATACCCGTTAAGGTTGAGGAACTTAATTTTAAATTCGTCTTTTTATCACTTTCTGGTAATGTTAAATTACTGGCTAAATACTGACTTAGTTGTTGCGTACGCTTATCAGAATCACTACTAGAGGATGAATAGTATAAGTTTAAGAAATTGGTTAGATATTCACCAACTAATGGATTATAACTAGTTGTCCCAGCCCTTTCTTGATTCATTTTGATACTTAAATTTGTGACAGTATTTTGTAACACTTTATTTTTGTGAGCCGTTGCATTGGCAAGGACTAAGACATAACTAAAGTAAATAAAAAGCCCTATTAAGATTAATAGGACAATTGAACGAACCCGACCTAAGTTCAAGGTATGCGCTTTAGGAATTTTGATCGGTTTTTCTTTTTTCTTTTTTTCGTACTCAAAATTAATTTTGAGTTTTGGAATTCTGAGCATCCATACTCCTTTCTAACATTTAAAAATCACTTATCTTTATTTACTGCTAATAATTTTGAAAATTGGTCTTTATCTAACATGACTTTTATTTCATCATCGTTTCCAAGGTAATTTAAAACTGTAAAATGGGTTTCATCAACATCATATTCTGAAATATATGTTTTGTTAAAGAAAATATTAGAATATGTTATCTTGAAATGTCGGTTTTCTTTTATAATTAATTCGTCATTTGCTCCACTAATACCTATTAGTGTTTGAATTTCTTGACCAGGTGCGATCGGAAGATCCTTAATAGAAGAAAAACTATTTGGATCAAAATCTGATAAACTAATATTGCCATTATTATGAAATAACGGTTGGATGCTTATTTCTTTAACTTGTGCGGTGGTTTTCCCATAATTTTTCAGAACTAAAACTTCTCGAAAAAAATCATTTTTTCTAAAACGCTTATAAGTTATAAAAACGTTAGGTCTTAGCTCTTCGTTCCTTTTTTTAGCATCAGAATAAGATTTAACGATAAAAGTTAACATACCGCCAATAATAGGAAGTGAAATACCAACGAGGCTAATCCAATTATCAATAGACAAATTATTCATTCAAAACTCCTATAAAGTACATTTTTTATATTGTAATAATACTACATCAAAAGTTTCAAATAAATTATTTTTGACTTAAAATGTTTATTCAATATATGTTATCTATTTTCAATGTTACTCTCATTTCTACCTGATTTTTTTGCATGGAATAATTTGTTAAATGTGTTAACATAATTCTTCTCTTAAAAAAATACATCTGATTAAAATGTATTTTTTAGTGTTTTTTAATTTATTTTTTGTTTTCTAAAAAATGATAGGTATATTAAATGATCTGTTGTGGTGAAAATACGAAGTATGATAAATTTTGAAACCAGTAACGCGGAAGTAAATTAGTTGATTGACTACAAATCTTCCACAACACTTTTATAAGTTCTTTTCCATTTTGTTGAATTCTCAGAGTGATAATTATTTTTCCATTCTATTAAGTAATCAATTCTAGGAAATAGCCAATCATCCAAATATTCAATTAATGTTTTTCTAATTTCTTCCCCTTGATCCCATATCTTTGATATTGTTACAGTTGGACGCATATCATGACTAAACTCATCTCCCAATTTAGAGCTTAAAACAGAAAATAGCTCTTTGGAATCAAGTTGCGATTTTTCAGAATCATCAATATCTTGTTGGAAGTCAATATTCAAGAGTCTGAATAACATTATATGACAGTGTAGAAAAGTTCCTCCGATTATTGATAGATGAAATCTTATAGTAACTAAGTCAGTATCTGTTTCTTTAGCAAAGATAAATTCTGAAAAAATGTATTTTATAAATTCTTCTTTCGAAACTTCATTTTGTGCTTGAATTACATTATCAAAAATTGGGATTATCAGATTATGAATAGTTCTGTCCTTTTGAAGATGAAATAGCGTATTGACAAAGTTTTTATTAAAAGCTAATATAGAACTTTCACTTTGCGACCAACTAAGTAACAATTTTTTCTGAATAGTGTCGGGTAATTTAGTCACATAAAACGCAGCAAAAAATTCTTGAAATGATCTGTGAGAAAACTTAATTTTTGTTCCATCTTGGATGAATAAACAAACAGAATGTATAGCGTCATGTATAAAATTTGTTCCACTTACAGTCAATGAATGATCATTTGAATACTTGTTTACAAACGAAATGATTTCTTCTTCAGAAAATTCAATATTTTGAGTAAAGAAAGTTTTCATTCCGACGTAACCCAAAATATTTTTAAATTCTTCAACTGATATTTTCGACTTAAGTTGCCGTTTGTATCCAGATTTGGACGCATCATGACGCTGATATAAAGTATAGAATGCTTGGTTGTAGAATTCTGTTAAGTTATTCGGAATAATACCATTAGATTCATAAGTAAGTAGCATCATTGTCAATAAGAGAGGTATAGAAGCAAAAGATTCGTTGTCTTCGTAAAGACTGTTTTTTAGTTCGCGTAAAAATCTAGTAGTAACATTTTTATCAAAATCAATTTTTTTCACCAACGAGACAGCTTGTTGTTTTGATAATGGATCTATGTTAAATTGGGTAAATGTTTCCCATCCAATAAATTGGTCACTTGGTCGTGAAGATATTACTACGTTATTTAAATGATATTTATCTGTAAATCTTTTAATTAATATAGTTGCATGTTGAACAATCTCTGTATTTATTTCATCAAATCCATCTAAAATGACAGTGTATCTACCTTTTTCAAGTGTATAGATAAATTGCTCCAAAGAAAATTTTAAGCCTTGACTATATACCTCATCTAATAATACTTCTTCAAATTTTTCGCCAGTATTCTCTAAATCGTTTAATTGCTTTAATTCAAAAAAAATGGGTATTGATGAATTAGTGTAACACTGATTAATGAGTATATGTTTCATCATCATTGATTTTCCAATACCACCAGTTCCTGAAATAATAATATGCTTGGATTGAGTGAATATTTCGTTCGAATCTCTTGTCGGTATATGTTTCACCGTGTTATTTGAAATGTCTAAGTTTTCATAAAAGTCATATAAGAATTTAGGTTCGGACTTATATAATAAGGTTTTAATAGTACTATGTTTTTTAAATGTCCTATTTAAATAATCAAAATAAAGCAGTTGCAAATCCTCATATGTTCTAAATTGATATTTTTTTAAACTTTTACCAGCAAAGCTTAAAATAGTTTGAGCTTCCTTTAGCCCGAACTTTTTGAATGCCTCTGCAAATAAAGGATCTATCATAGCGATTCCTCACTTTTTTTCTTAGCTAACAATTAGTATACATTTTATTGTATACCTTATTCTTGATTATGACAGGAATTATATAGAATTTTTTTGCAACTAAACTTATATTTTTGCTTCAACGTAGTTTGTCGTAAAAAATGTTAATTGGCTTTCTCATCCTTTTTGATTTGACTAGCATTTTGTTTAATTTTATTAGTATTATCCCCTAATACCAAGGTATCAGCATACACTGTCCAATCAGTGGCATTATTCCCAACAAAGGCAAACTTCAGTCCTTGTGGCGCCAATTTTGCCCCAGGTTTTAAATCTACCTGCAACCTCTCACTTTCGGTTGGATCAATTAGGATACGAATAAAAGTGTCATCATCGTTAACCTCTCCTGACTTACTTTGTTGCATGAAATTGAATTGATAATTTGAAATGATTGGTTCTTCATTATCATCACGAACTGGATTATTTTGATTGTCGGTTTGATAGTTTGGTGAGACACTAAATAAAATCAAATCGTGGCTATCAAAAGCATCAGCGGAACGCACTCGTCCAACTGGTGTTTTGTCTTTTCCAGAAACAAATACAGCATCATATTCTGATTCTGGTATATCATCAGTCTGTGAATCAGACATCGACAATAATGTACCAGACTTTGTGGCAACTCGTGCGCCGCCACGTCGATTACTTCGAGCTTCACCTCCGGTTATTGAAGCATTGATTAATTTCAATTCAGTACCAAAAGATTTAGCAAAATCAAATCCTGCCTGTGGTGTAATGTTTTCAGTATTTAGGGTGTCGTTAATGTTGAGTACAGCGACCGAAATATCCCCGTTGGTTCCAACTTTGTTACGACCTACATAGGTCAGTTTTCCCAAACTTTTCCCTTGTAGTGATAATTTATTAAATTTGTTAACCATTTTTATATTCTCCTTATATTTACTTTAAATAATTAATATGTTCATTAAAAAAACAGCTACTAGGCTGTTCTTTTTGTTACTTATTAAGTTAATTATTCCGATTTTGACATTTTTTCAATTATTTGTTGAAATTTTCCTTCTAAAATAAATTGTAAGTTTTCTTGCTTTTTATTACTCATTTTACTCATTAGGTCAAATACATCTAGTAGTGTAAATGTATCTTTTATTACTTCGGAAGATTTTATCTCCTCTTTCAAACGATCAGTGAATCCACGTTCAATCTTTAAGTGTCCAACAATTGTAGTTAATTTTAACACTTGGTCATCAGATTTAGTTAGTTTTTTATCCCATTCAATTGTTTTCAGAACCGCTATAATATCTTTTCTGTAGTCAGTGAAATTATTCAAATGAGAAAGACTGGTATTTATTTTTTCGACATTAGCATTATGAACTATCTTTGTTAATTCTTGCGCAAGTACACGAATACTCTTACCTTGCTTATTATGGATAGTATAAAACATTTTAAATATCGCAGCTCCATCACCAAGCTCACTGTTTGAAACCTTAATTCCAGTACTTATACTAATATTTTTTGAAATATTAACCGTGCCAACTTCAGAAAAAAACAAATTGATTTTAGAATCTGTTACAATCATGTTTGAGATACGAAAAGAAGATTTTACTTGTTTAGCAAATTCATTAATTTTAACTAATGCAATATAAAATACAATCGCATTATCATAATTTTTGTACCCTTCAGAACCTACTAGTCCACGTAAATACGTTTTATTTTCTTTGTCATCATCTATAAATCGAAATTTAACTTCTTTATTGGCAACAGATGGCCTTTGCCTTAATGTTGAAATATCGCTAAGAATTAACTCTTTAGAATCATGATGCAAAGCAAAGTCACCATACTTTGCCATTGAAAAATATAAATCTAGGAATTTTTTCTTTGAATCATAATACGATAAAGCGCTCGGTATTAATATTTTTTTCGTTTCCTCATCTATAACATTAAACTGCAGTAAATATGACTCGTCAGAGTTATAAGAAGACTCTCTTATAAAATCAATACTATCAATATTATTTAAGGATAAAATATAATCATATTTTTTGTTAGATATATTTAAAAAGCACCTTATCGCTTCACGTGAACCAGTAATTTTCAATTCTGAATCAGATATTTTGAAAACTCTACAAATGTCTTGTTTAGAAACGAGATTGCCTTTCTCAGAATTGGTTACCTCTGTTATTTGATCAAGTAGAGATAAAACTTCATTATTTGAAGCAATATGACCATCACCATGTTCTACATATTTCTCTTCTTTTATAGGTTTCATTGAACTTCTCTCTTTTCAAACACATTATAACACCATATTTTCAAATAAAAAAGGTATTCGATTTACTTTCTAAAAAAGCTTCATAAATATTTATGAAGTTTTTAGGAGTCTGCTATGGATAAAATTATTCGATATAATATTTATTATTTGCTAAAGCAAAATTTTGGATAAAATTATTTTCTTTTAAGTATTTTAGTATGTGCTTGTTAGCTTCATTATTTGTAAATTTACTGGTCAAAGAGCGTTTGTCTTTTTTTAAAATATTTACAAACTTATAATTATCTTTATTAAATTGATTCACTGGGAAACTGGCTAGCAATTGTTTGATTTTGTCAGTGTAACCATTAAATAATGATAGATTTTTGGCTAAAATTAAAAATGTGTCTGCTGTTTTTTCTTGTATGAGTAATAACAATGTATCAACACTTATAACATTACTTTCAAAATCGTGTGAAATTAGTGCCTTAATCACTACCTGAGTCTCAAAGTAGTCTAGTACGTCTTTATTATTCTGAAGTAAAAATAAGAATACTTTTTCGTCTAAAACTACTAATTTAAAGCTTAATAACATGAAGAAATCTTTAGATTCAATTTTATCTAACCATGCTGATGTATAATACTGATAATTTGCAGAATCATACTGACTAAATATTTTTTCCTTGAGCTTATTATCCATAGTATTAGAGCACAAAACCGAATCAAATAACTTTTCTGGAATGATTTCATCACTTTGAGTCAATTCATCAATATTTTTCTTACAAAAATTGTTAATTGTTTCATTGAAAACAAAATATTCACCATCATGTTCTTGCTTTTTAAAATATTCTAGAATAGCGTCAATAGTTGGATAAACTTTGTTATTGTCGAAATAAACGTTTATTAAATCCTTATCAACCTTATCAATTATTTCTTCTACGTTGTATTTTTTTGGCAAGTTTTGAATTATTGCTTCTTTTAATGCAATATAAACATCTCCGCTAATAATTTGCTGACTGTATTTTTCAAATATATTATTTCTTTGAAGATATAGAACTATATATTCCATATTAATGTCATTACAATCATAAAAATTACCAAATATTATTTCTTTAAACACATTTTCTTGTGTGATTTTTGAAATATCAAAATGTAGTTTATTATTTAAAGAGACAATATTGTGAATGTCCTTTGGGTAATAAGTTAAATATTCTTCAAGAAAAAAATTTGGATACTTCTGAGCAGTATCTATCATTAATGATGCTTTTTCTTCATTATCTGATTTAATGTAAAAATTGAACAGAGTGAAGTTTAAAATCTGTTTTTTATGATGATCTGAATAATTTAAATCCTTCACTAGGTGAGACATATCTGTTAATTTCAATTGGAAATCAAAATTCTCTTGTTGTGAAATTAATGATTTTTTAAATTGGTGGTTATTAACATCACCATAATACTTATTTATAACATCTAAGTAGTGTTCGTCAACAAATCCGTTAACAATCAATGCAAACATTAAATCATCTATTTCGATACTTGATTCTTTTAAATCTGATCGTTCAATATCTTTTAGCTTTTTTTCATCAATATTTGTTATTTGGCTTTGTAAGTCATTTAGACGTTTATCAAAATATTCTGGACTAGTAGCTAATAGAACTCTTTCTTTAAAATATTTAGTTTCTGAATATTCTTCGTAAGTTTGATTTTTTGAATTACCCAATTCGTACGGTAAAAATTCATTGTTGTTATAGCCTCTTCCCGATTTATAGTTATTCAAATTATTAATAGAAGAACGTCGATCATTTCTCATAAAATCTAGAACTAAAATTTCATCTTCACTTTCGGCAATATTTTCTTTATGTTTTTTTATTAAATTTTGAACCTCGTTTTGTAGACTATTTTTTTTCTGATAGTTGATTGCTGAAAATTTATTTATTAATTCATTTAGTGACCCCTTTCCATTTTGAAGGTCATCAAATTTCTTAGGATATTTATTTTTATACCCAATCAAAGCAAGTAATTGATTCAGATCACTAGAATCTAAATGAGCCTTAAAAACTTGGTATTCGTTTCTTATATTAACTAATAATCTGTAGTCATCGATATAATTACTGAAGATATCTATTAGTCTCGGCTTTATTTTTTCATTCGAAAAAAGTTCGTTTAATTTTGAATATGAATTATTAGTAGTAATAAATGGAATTACTGGGATAATAATATCGAAAAACTTGACCCGACTTTCAGCATTATTAAAAATATCATCTTTAACCAAATAGATAAATTGCCACTTTGTCGGCATATTTGAACTACTATTTAACTTGACGTTTAACTCACGTAGTTTTTCAAATATATCTAATTCATCAAATCGATCAATATCCTCTAAAATCAATATTTTCTTTTCAGACTGTTTAAAAATATAAACAATCTCGTCAATATATTTTTCAAATAAATCATCATTTGGTAAATCAATTTCTGCACCCACTGATTTAAATGATATTTTAAATTGTTTTATCTGGAAGTGACTGAGAAAAGACCATATATTCCAACTAATAAATGGCAAAAGTATGGCTACCTTATACTGTATTAGCAATGTAAGCAACATATTAATTGACCAATACATGTAAGATTCAGAAGATAAAAATAATTCAGCAAGTCTTAAAAGCCCTTGTAAAAAATTAGTCAAAATATTAGGATTGCTAGGAAAGAAAATTATAATAAGAAAAATAATTTCTAAACTATATAATACCTTTTTTGTTTTTGACAGTGGTTGTTTTACTTTAAAATTTGTTAAAGGAATTTTAGACGGATCAATTTGATACAATATTTGATTGATAATACTTTGCTCAATTTTTCTACTACTATTATAATCACTATTGTTTTTATTTTTTATAATGAAAGTACGATTTGTTTTAGATTTGTTTTTATTATCCAGATTATTATCGCTATTTTTATTTTCACTTTGCTTGCTCTTATTTTTATCTTTAAATGAAGCAAAAGAAACTTTAAGAAAGTCCGCTTTTTTTCGATTTTCAAAGTAGGAATCCACAATCGAGCTTTTTCCGCTTCCATACTTACCTGTAATAGCAATATTTTGAATATCAGGATTTTTAATCACATTATTTAAATAACGTTCATATTGTTTGAATGATTTACCTTGTAAATTTTTTTTTGAATTTAGAGGTAATAATTCTGAACTTTTTATATTATCAGCCAATTGGTACTTCTCCCATAATTCTATTATTAATAGTATTATACAAAATAATAAACTCTATTATAGGAAAACTTAAAAAATAGCACGCTTCATAACTTTTTTCACGAAGCAAATCTCTTGCTAATTTTGCTTTTTCACATTAGTTATGTTGTGACATAATCCTTAGGCGCACTTATATGCCACGATACGTGCTCATCTCATCGGTCTTATGATTTTCTTCAACACAGTACCAGACATTTCTCTCTGTACCTGTAATTGAAAGTTTGTGAAATGCGCTTTTTTGTTCTCTTTCAATCTCTATACATTTTAGTATATAGTCTTCTTGAACGAACCTTCAGTTCTTATACTAACTACATCTCTATTTAATAATTTCGGTAGGATCCACTTATTCGGATTTTTAATATTTAGCACCAGAATGCCTATTATAATTAAAATAATGCATTGAATAACTGGAGGATAAACGGTGGCAGCACTAAAATGAATTATTTTATAATCTGTATCCATACCATTCAGTATGGTCACAAAGTAGTTATTGAAGAAGTGCAAGAACATAGCAATCAATAAACTACCAGTTCTGACATATAGGCAGCCAAATAAAAATCCCATACCAAATACTGCCACCATTTGAAGAATTGTTGCCTCCAAATTTTGACTGAGAATGTTACCCATATGGTATAAAGAAAATAATCCTGCCGAGATTACCAAACTCAATACAACACCTTTTTTATTTTTATTAAAAATGGTGAGTAAATATCCTAAACTGATCCCTCTAAATATATATTCCTCAGGAATAGATGCCACAACACCAATAAATAAGGCTTCCCAGAAATTAGAACTATTAAATACTGCCAGTAATATTGTGATTAATACCATAAGCGTCAACCAAATCACGGTTTTTCTACCAAAGATAATTTTGAAATATTTTGGAACTGGCAAAATATGGCTTAAAATGAATGCTAATATCAACTCAATCACTTTAAAAAAAGTATCATTTAAAATGACTTCAATCTTTGAACTATGAAGTGGAAATTTGGTGATGAATTCTCCAACCCAATCGCCAACAAAATATTCAATTATATTTAAGATTACGAAAAATGATATTAAACTTACAAAACGGTGTTTATGAAAGATAATCATTGTATTCTCCTATATGTCAATTTATAACAAAAATAATTATCTTTGGCTTTGCAATAGGCAGTTAATAGATTAATTTTAGACCAATATCACCAAATAAATTAGTTATATTCGTTAATAAACTTTATGCTTTGCTAAAATCCGGTTTCACTTAACTGTGCTAACTATTCTTAAATAATTTAAAACCACCTGTTACTCAGATCATTTAAGTGACACATTTAGGCTCTATCCGTCTTTTACGAAATACAATCTAGCACTATACATCTCCGCCATGTTGATTCCTTGATATTGGAGCAACAATTATGACTAACTCAATTGTTCTGGACGTTTCTTCCTCACTGTGTAAAGTACCCGAATTGAACACAGTCTAGCATTTAAGGTAATATTTTATGCTATCATTTAATAGATTTGCCCAATCGGTAACATCAAACTTATAAACATGCTTGAAAGCTGACTGAAAAATTGATTAACTAATTGATTTTGATCGGTAAACATCCATGGATTAAACCTTATAATTTTTGGTTTATTTATTTCATCTTTGCTTAACTCTAATAGGTATTATACTGTCATATTTAAAACAGAGGTTTTACCAGATCCCCATTTACCATAGAGATCAATGTTAAAATTATCACTCTGATCAAAGTCTATAATTGATCTAGCTAATTACTTAGCAAACTTATTTCTGCCTAGTAAATCATCACAGGACGATTGGATTGGAACATCAGGATTGAACATTTTTCCGCCACTTAATAATCAAATCGTTGTAACAATTATATCTTGAATTAACTACCAATATCATTGATAGTTGCCATAAAGCTTACTGGTTTCAAATCAATATTCCCCATTTGACCGCCACTTATTTTAAAGAACTTAACATCATTCATTTCTACTAGCTTACTGAAATTATATACTCTATATAGGAAGTAATTATCAGGATGATTTTCAGCAAAATTCACTTCGTTGTTACTCATATAAAATGGTGCATTTTTACCTTGGATAGTGGTCTTAACTTCAATAAAAATCTTATTACCTTGCTTATCAAAAGAAAGTATATCATACCCTAAGCCGTCCCCTTTAGTTTGAGAAACATGTTCAATTTGTTGTGCTAAATTGAGGTCATCACTTAATTTATCCTTTTCGTATTTCAAAACAATTCGTTCACCCAAAAATCCAATCATTGAGTTTTGCTTCTGAAGCGTATCGTAATCAATTTTACGACCTTTTTTATCTGATTCTTTTTCTACTGAATCAGTTTCCGTCAGTTCAATGTTTGGTAATTTTTTGGCTATTTTTTTAATGTTATTGTTGTTCAACAATGGGTTCAAATTTAAATCTAATGACAGTATATAGTCAATATTTTGCTGAAGATCTTTTTCATTAATTAAATCAGCTTTAATTTCATTTAAACAAAACAACATATCTTTTAAGTCAGTTAGTAGTTGATCGTTATTTGGTAGATTGTCACTATTATATTTAATACTAAAAATATTTCCTAATTCATAACCTGATACTAAGCTATTCTTATTTTGTAAAGAACTAGTTAGATCAATTGGTTTAGTGGTCATACGGTCTGTTCGATTAGCTAATGTATTTTGCCAATATGCTGAAACCTTGCCAATGTTGTTTTTTGCATTTCTACCGTAGATATCATTAAAAAATGTCCACCCCTGATTCAGTGATAAATAAACACTATTCATATCTGGTGAGAACAAGTAAACAATATAAAATCCTTTTGTTGCGGAATTAGATATAGCTGTATCAAATATGCCAATCCACGGAACTGTTGCCCAATTCCCTTTTCCTACTGATCCCTCTGTTGTGATATTTCCAGCTATAAAATCATCACTTACCGCCTTTTTTAATCCACTTCTCAAAAGTTTGGCAAATTCGTTGTTTTTTAAAGTTTTGTTTTTTTCTTGTAAATAGTTATTTAGAACTTTCTCTAATATGTCACGTATTGTCATCTATTTTCCCCATAATATATTTTATGAATATTGTAGAACAATATGCTCTGTAATAATAGAGGCATTCAAATAAATAGCACGTATCCTATCACTTTTTTTATTGGCTAAATCACTTTTTATTTTTTAGTTTTTCACTCTTTTATGATACTTCACGACATAAGCCTTAGGCGCAACTTATATGCCACTATAAGTGCTCATCTCATCGGTCTTATGATTTTCTTCAACACAGTGCCAGACTTTTCTCTCTGTACCTGCGCTTGCTTGATAGTTGATAATCATATAAAATTGAGTTATTGAAAATAACTTTAAATTTTGATTCTCATTAATAACGTTGTCGAAGGCATTATTTTATCAATCAAGAGTATATTTAGTTTTCAATGTACTGAAACACAGCTAATAAATCTAGTTGTGTTTTTTTGTGCTGATTTTAATGTTAATACTTTCTTAATGAATATTCGTATTTGACAAAAAGAATAAGCACAAGGAATGTTACAGAAACTTTTCAACTTCTGTTTCACACCTTATGCTTATAAGTTTATACTTTAAGTGCAAGTCATTTACCAGATGTTTAATCAATCGGTAAAATTCCGGAAATGTTTTTGTAATTTCACTGGTTGTTTTTTTATTTGTCAGACACTTCTTATTCTATTGTACCAATGTCATACATCAATGTTAAATCACTGTCCACGGTTTCTAAAGCTTATTTTAAGGTGTTTTAACACAATCAATCCGCAATTGCTTTTCAATGCAATGACACAAAAAAGATACTACAAATGAAGTCTATTATTGTAGTATCTTTTTTTGCTAAGTTTAGTTGGTATTAACGGTCAACCCAGTTGCTTGGTGGATTTGTTTAGCTAATTCTGGGAGCCGTGTACGGTATTGGTCGTCTAAGCGAGCGATTTGCTGAGAATGTGTGGCGTGGCCAATTCGATAATATTCAAAAAAGACGTTAACTTGTTTAGCATATGTTTGATTGACCAGTCTGACTTCATAGATTGTATTTGGCTTTTTGGTAAATAATTTATTGATCATTAAGATCATATCATCAATTTCTGTCATATGGTTACACCTAATTTTTATTTTTTGTTTGGTTATTTGTATGTGTCATCATGAGTGATCATTGACTATCACGGTTCTAATCGTTTCAAACGGGATCAATTCTTGATTAATGTACACACCTAAATCAGAAAAACCGTTAACTAATCCAGTGACATTCGGCACGAATTGTCGCTTGGTGTTGATAATATTTTGTTGTACAGTCACACTATCATAATTGACAAAGGCTTGTCTTAATTTATTTTGTGCGACATCCAGTGAGATGGCTGGTAATTTTTCTGTATTAGTATGACGTATCTGGTCATCTTTTTTTAGTGTCGCTGTATGATCAGACAGAAAAAAACCGTTCCATTTCATTTTGCCTCGTTCACGATAATCATTCTGAAAATAATGATTAATCAGCTGACTAAACTCACTATCATTCATAGCTATTACCCCCATTATGGCCACCGACAAGATTGGCTCGGCTAATTGCTGTGCCTCCTTCTGCTTGTGACATCGCGCGCATGACCGCAGTTGTTCCAAATTTTTGCCGGATTTGATCGATGACCTGATCAATTTGATTGGCTTTCAGGGTTTGCTCAGCTGGTTCAAAAAGATCAAGTTGCACACCAATATCATCTACTAAGCCACCGTAATCAATGCCTATGTTTCTAATGACCTCACCATGCCAATGTTTTTCAAACAGTGTCATCATAGTCGTCATCAATGTTCTCGTGTCATTAGTTGGGTCAATGCGCAGTTGCTTTCTAAACCCATGACTGCCTTGCTTGTGACTTTCAGAAAATGAAAAGCCAATAAAGAGACTCACTAAGCAAGTTTGCTTTTTGTGTGCACGTATTCGAGTCGCCACTTGATCAGCCATTTCTCGTATGACGACTTCAATGTCAGTTTTTTTACTGTAATCACGTGGCAAAACTTGGGAATTACTATAGGACTTGCTTTTTGGTTTAACCACTTCACTCATATCAGAACGATCAATGCCCCAAGACAAGGCAAATAGTTGTTCACCCATTAGCCCCATTTGAGATCGAAACATATACGGATCTTGATGGGCTAAATCACGCATTGAATGAATCCCCATTATTTCAAGTTTGTGTGCGGTCCGTGACCCAATACTCCAGATGTTATCCAGTTGCGTCACTGGCCATAGTTTAGTCGGCACATCTTCATAATGCCACACACCCGTTAAGTTGTTGGCATGTTTCGCTTCAAGATCTAAAGCTAACTTAGCTAGTACCGGCGTATCACCAATGCCTACGGTGAGATAAATGCCAGTTTCTTTACGGACACGTTTCTGAATTTGCCGTGCAACAGCTTCTGGAGAGTCACCAAAGAAAGACCAGGTCTCGGTGACATCTAATATTGATTCGTCAATTGAATACGGTAATAAATTTTGTTCTGTCGTATAGTCACGGTAAATCGTGTTAATACGTAAGTTTTCTTGAATATAAAGATTCATTCTGGGATTAGCAATAATGAGTTCGTTGCATATGGGTATATCACGTTGCCGAGTAACATTACTAATACCCAGCTTTTTCTTAGCCATTGGTGAAGCTGCTAAGACCAAACCACCATTTGTATTTTCCTGTTCCGACATCACAACAAGGAGTGCCTTTAAGGGATTAAAGCCACGTTCGATACTTTCAACGCTCGCATAAAAGCTTTTAGAGTCAATCATGAAGATGACCCGACGTTTTTCTTGCGTATAATCATATTCAGTTTTTTGTTGGTTGACCATATGCACGCTCCAAAACAAGGCTGTATAATTCATTATACGAACAAATGTTCTGTTTGGCAAGAGGCAAAACATTAAAATAAGTTAATTATGATTTAGTTGACTATTTTTATTAAATTGAGCTCGAATAAAAATACCTTCAACACTAATTGTTCAAAGGTATTTTTATGGTGTTTTGATTAAGTTGTTAAATAGTGAATAAATAACATCAGGTTGATCTATCATGATATTGTGACCAGCAGAAGAAAGTAATGTTATATCGGCATTTTCTTTTTGTACAAATAATGCAAGTTGCTGTTTATAGCCTACAACATGATCATATCTTCCCAATACGACTTGAATTTTTGTTTCACTACCAAAGTGATCTAATTCTTGTTCAAAAGATAACTCATAATTATTTTTTTGCAATTTTTCTATAAATACCTGATTAGCCTTTTGTAGTCCAGGTAAAATGAGTTCTTGATAGGCTAACCAACTTGTCTTATTGATCAAAACATTCATTGCTTCGAAATCAGGAAAAAAGGAAGCGTTAGTGGTCATTTTTATTTCACCGCTATATTCATTTTTGTGCTTTTCAGTTATTCTTGAATTGTCGTCAGCAATTACTACGGGACAAGTTAAAAACATTGCGCTGACCTGATTTTGATAGTGATGACTAATTGCTTGAGCCAAATAAGCACCATACGAGTGTCCATATATGATAAATGACTTTTCTCCGATGATATGATCGATGAATGCTACTAGTTTCTTAAATATAGCGTTAGAAGAATGATCTTCAATTTTCTCCGAGTTACCCATACCTGGAAGATCCAAATATATACGTTTGAAATTACTGAGTTGTGAGTCTTTTTCAAAAAATACTTGTGTAGAATTTTTATCTAAAAATAAACCATGCAGAAATAAGATTGGCTCCCCTGCACCTAAAGTATGGTATTGAATACCGTTGTATTGTTGAGTTATCATAAATTCTCCCTATCTATCATAGAAATAATAAGCTGTCCTTAATTTTATAGACCTTTTGATTAAAGTTCAACGGACTTAATTAGATATGAAAATAGTATAGGATTTCTTAACATATGCTAGTTCAAATGTTTATTATGATCGCTGTATTATTTCCCTAACTTTGATATTATGGCTATTGTTAATAGACGGTAATCAGTATTTATGACTTTCTTTGTTTTCTTTTTTCATAAGCCCTGCGGTATCTTTGCATCGTCTTATACTCTTTATCAAACAAATCAATTGGACTCTTACCATTTAAAGCAATTCGCATTGGCATCGCGTTCATCTTATCAGCGACTTCATCGAGCTGTTGTTGTCTTACTGGTTTAAAACTCGTTCCTTTAGGGAACCAATCACGGAGTTTACCGTTACGATTTTCATTAGATCCTCGTTGATGTGGTGATGACGGTGTACAGTAATAGAGTTTAATTTTCAGTTCTTTTTGAACATATTCTAAGAAGTCCCAAGAAATAAATTCAGAGCCATTATCGGCGGTAATCGTCCGGACAGCTTTGCCATAGCGTTCATAAAACAACTTGAATGCTTCAATCATATCTTTAGATTGCTTACTTTTGACTTTGACTAACGCATAAAATCGTGTTTTGCGTTCAACGACCGTCATAATAGCCGAGTGGTCTTGATATTGGCCATTATTGTGTTTCATCGGTAACACTAAATCAATCTCCCAATGTCCAAATTGTTTGCGCTTTGCCACTACTGGTGAACGATCATAGATAGAATGGCGGACTAACTCACCACTCTTTTGTAGATTGGAGCGTAGTCGGGCAATCTCTCGTTGGCGATCGCGCTGTGTTCTGGCTATTTCTCGTTCTTTTGGTGAACCATCTTGGCGGTGATACTTATGGGTACGAATGTCAATTAAGCCTCTTTTGGACCAATCTCTAATGGTTGAGGACGATACTGCCACATCTTGCACGTTACCGGCAATTTGTTCTGGTGTCCAATGTTCCACATTAATCCAGTGTTCAATCAGTTCTTTTAATTCTGGGGTCAGTAAAAGCCCTTGCCCCATTCGAAATCGTTTTTTAGTCGCAATGTACTGACCACGTTGAGCCGAATATTTAATGCGTGCGTGAATATTCATTCTTAACAGACTGTGACGGTCTAGATTAGAGAAGTCTAGTACATTACCACGGTCTAATTCACGACTAATCACTGATGGATCATAACCTAATTGTCGGCCAATATCGCTTTGTGAGAGTTGTTCATTATTCCACAAATGTTCAATTAAGTAACGTTGGTTTTCGTTTAATCGTGGTTGCCGTTTCCTTTTCTTTGGTTATTCTTCTACCATATTATTCTTTCTTTTCTTTTGCTCAATGATATACAATTTCAGCGTAACAAACGTTTATTATCTTAGTGTTATAAACGTTTTAAAAATTTATAGCCTTATATTACTTATCGTGAGGCTTCAGCAAGCTGTTTTTTCGCTTGTTTTAGTTGGGCTTCAATCAGATTGATGCCACTTTCACTATTCACATCATGACCATTTAGTAAGTTGGTTAAGTCACGGTATTCAAAGGTTAAGGCAATGCTTGTTTCAACGAGATTTTGTATTTGTTTATCCAACTCTTTACCAAAAATCAGGACATCACCAAAGGTCTGGGATTGTACAGTCCTGATGTCATGATGTAACTTCATTGACATCTGGAGTGTGTTTTGAAAGTTTGGTGCGCCAGGCTTGAACTTGAAATTTTGACGATCAGATGCTAAAACAGTTAATAATGATTGATAAGTGTTTCTGAAACCTTGTAGTTGAGAAATATAATTTTCTAGTTGGTCTGGATTTAACCATATTTTTTGTGTCATGATATTCTCCTTTTAAATTTCTTGATAACGTTTTTTAGGTTTCTCAAAATTAATATTTAAATGCTTACTTGCTTGTGTAATCGCATTCATCATGGTGGACTTAATCAATTTTTGTTGTTCAGCGGATAATTCAGCACTATTCATAGCCTCAATCACTTCTGCCCAATGACCAGTTTTCTTTAAGACTGTTAGACTAGGCACCACTGAATCTAAAACCCATTTTTCAATACGCTCTACACTCTGTTCTTTGGGTTGACGAATAAATTTCATTTTATGACCTAAAGCGGTTAGTAATGACCACGCAGGCATCGGTTCAACTGAATTTTCAATCGTATCACGGACTTTATCAGTTTTTAGTAGCTTTTCCTCAATAGGTTTATCAGTAAACCAAAGATGCGTATACAAAATATCAAAGGTGATCTCAGTTAATGTTTTATTGTTTTCCTGATCGAACCACCCATCAATCACATATTCTGCTTTATCTTGATGCAGTTCTAGTTCCACACGGTTTTGTACGTCCGTGTCAAAGCCTTTACTGGCTTGTTCCTTGTGTTTGTCGTAAGCACGGATAACAAACGGCGACTTACCAAAGTTAACTGTCCAGCCATCATCAACGTTGCCATGAACGGCATAAGACTTTGATTTACTCCAAAATCGTTTTTCTTGTACCGCCTTGACCAATTCATTCATATCCAGCAGACCCCACTTATCATTAATGGCAATATCTAAACGAGTGAGATGCCCTCGATATTGTCTCGCTTTTTCAAAAAAATCATGCCAGGTCATATTCTGTTCCAGTAGCGCCTTTTCAAATAATCGTGTCCCCTTACCAGTTAAATACAGCGTTGTGCCAAATTTCTGCTCAACTATTTGCGTTTCAGGGTTTTTAATTGGTGCAAAGTCTTGTATATAGATATTCTTTTCGCCAGCAAACGCCATTTCACGCGTATAAAAGTTTTGTGATGTTGGACGTTCTAAAAATAAATCAGGTTGAATGCTTAGTACATCATTGATAACTTGCTTTGACGTTAAATCTGGGAATGTCAAAGAAACCCAATCAAATTGCACCTCAATAGCTTCAGCTAGCCGTGGATAGACCGTGATTAGTTTGTTAATAAATTTGTCTGATATTTTCTGTTCACCTGTCTCAAAACGATTAACTGTTTTTCTGTTAATACCCATTGCAGTAGCTAATTCCTGTTGTGTGACCCCAAGTAGTTGGCGTAGCAATATTAAATTATTTTTTGATAATTCTGGTACATTTAATGCTTGTGTCATAGTATTTTGTCCTTTCAACAGTTGATATCGACCAACATTCTTTAAATCAATTAAACTTTCTAATTCAGTTGAAACAGTGTTTTGTAATTGTTTATCAGATTTTCTAATTTTTGCTTTAAAACCCGATAGCTCACTGCCAGTAATTTCATCAATTGCAATCTTGCTACCGATGTTAGGCAATTGTCCTAACGCAATAGCCGAAACGGTTACGTTATAAGTCCCAATCATTTCATCATTTAATTTCATACCGACCATGATAAGAATTTCCAACGATAATCGCAAGCTATGTTGGGTTGTTCCTAGAAAAATAGGGGTGTACGCTTTTGGTTCATGGTTAATCGTTATCATGTTAGGTTTTCTTTCTCAAAATGTCCCATTTGGTACTTTCAGAGGGACATTTTTGTTTTTTTATCTAAATCGCTTCATCTCGGTGTTTGTTCCCCATATTGGGTTGACGCTTTCAGCGTTTTTACTGGTTTAACCCCCCTGTTAGTAACTGGGGGTTAAAGACTTTTTTGTGGTTGCTTGAGCTGAGTGCGTGCCAGTCGCTGACACTCATGGTCATTCGTGTTTAACCGCGACCACGCACCCTGCCCTCTTACGCTTCGCTAAGGGCAGGGCGTGGCACTGGCTCTCCCGGTCGGTCGAACCACTCGGCTCAAGCCAGCACTATGTACAAAAAACAAGTTGACTATCTAGACATTAGACCATCAACTTGTTTGCGTTACCTATTTACTTGATCCGTGAGAGTTGATCCATAAGCGAATTTAACTCTTTATCACGATTAATCGCATGCGTGCGAATCGACTTATAGTTGCCCAATAAGAAGCCAATATTTTTCCGAATTTCTGTAATGTATGGTGGTAACATCGGACTAATTTCTTCTAAATTGCCATCAGCAAGCACTCGTTTTAATTCATCACTTAGTTGTGAGAGATGTTCCAAATCTCCTAGTTTTTCAATTGTCTTTAAATCAGCAATCGATTGTTCCGACAATGATTGTACTTTTTTAACGTCAAAAGCCATATTTTCCTCTTTTCTTTCTTAAACGACAAATACAAATTAATAAAAAAACCAAACACGGATACTAAGGCTTGGACTTCTTGCATGATACTTCATATTTTTGGTTCCTTTCTATTTTTAAAAATATGCTATACTTGGCAAATAAATAACTTACTAAGGAAATATGCAATGACAAAACTTATACCAATGGCATTTAATGAGTTTCAGAAATATATATCATTTGCAGTAAACGAATATGCAAAAGAAAAAATTGAAGATGGTACTTGGCAAAAAGGTAATGCTCTAGAAAACGCGGAACAGACATACAATCGTTTATTACCAAATGGTCTAGAAACATCTGGCAACTATTTTTATTCGATTTATGAGAACGCTAATATAATAGGTTATATTTGGTTCGGCACTGATAATGAAAATGAATTAAATGCCTTTATCTTTGATTTTGAAATTTATGATCAACACCAAAACAATGGTTTTGGATCAAAAGCTATTAAACTAGCTGAAAATGAAGCTAAAAAAATGGGATTTAGTACTATTGGCTTACATGTTTTTGGTAGCAACGAACGTGCCATTCATGTATATCAAAAAAGTGGTTACAATATTACAGATATAAAAATGCAAAAAGGACTTTAAATTTTAGAGTCCTTTTGTATTTATTTGAGCTAGACCAATCAAGGTTTACATAAGTTCTGATATAAAAAGTAGCGCTATATCAACGTTTATAAGCACTAAAAAATAGGTCATTTTCAAAACCTTTCACAAAGTCTTTAAAACGCCTATTTCATCACGTCACTTTTCAAATTTCACAAACAAATTATTTTTATATCAATTCTAAATTATTCTTATGGTATACTCATTTTATTACTATGAACTATTTAAATTATATTGATAAGATCTTTTTCACACTTTAACACTAGATAATATATTAAAAAATAGTTCAGAATTAATATTATTTTATTTAACTAATTTAGAGGAGACTTTTAATGGATATTTGGAAAAAACTGTATAATGAAGCTAAAGTACTTTACAATCCACATGAAGTTTCACCTTTTGTATACGCTGAACATGTTGTATGCGCCTTGGAAGCTGAAGACGGACAAGTATTTACAGGATATTGTTTTGAAGCGACATGCGGAGTTTTTCATCTTTGCGCTGAACGTGCTGCTGCGTTTAACATGTATCAGCAAAGTAAACAAACAAAAATTAAACGCATCATAGCTTTTCGGGACGAATCACCTTCTGATGTTGGTGGAATGCCATGTGGTGCTTGTCGAGAATTTTTGATGCAATTAAATGTTGAAAACGCTGACACAGAGATAATGGTTGATTACAACATGCGGAAAACTATTACTTTAAATGAATTAATGCCAAATTGGTGGGGAAAAGCAAGAATTTAAATTAAAAATATCAAAAGTCGTGATCAGTTACGACTTTTTATTTTTGAAAAAATATTAATTACTTTTTTCTCTACTTACTATATTTTCACGCATATATTCATGTAAGTTAAAGTCTTTTAGTACTTCTGGTGCAAAGAACGACCGTACTTGACTGTCCCTCATCTTAATAAAGCCCCACCCTTTCAAACTAGATGACAAAGGGCGCAACTGCTTCTCATTATCAGGGAACACCATTTTTTCAATTTTTGGTGTTGGCACACCCATGTTAACACGCATATTCAATTGGTTACGTACTGCCATTGGCAAAGAACCCGCATCAGGTCTCTGCTACCAATCAAGATAAACACCCAAGTTCACGTCCCAACATTGCAACCTCATTCACATTAGACATTGCCGTGTCATAACTCGCTTTAATTGGGTCATCGTAGGCTAACCTATCGTTCATTTCAAACCTGTAATTAATCGAACGATTTTGATTAATGCGGAACGTTCACTAGCATATCTGGGATATACCTTAATTTCTGCTTTCGGATTAGAAGGAGCCCACCTATTTGGTTTCCAAAAAAGTTTTGAAATTTTTAATCATCAGCAATCTTACTATTATTTATTACCAGCAATGGATTTACCAGAATTCGTAGAGACCGGTAAGCAATATAGTGTAATGGAAACAAATTTGAGCCAATTTTTTTCGCCTTCAAATCTCAACAATCAATTTGCATTTCAGTATGACTTCGGAGATAATTGGAAAATTTCTTTAAACGTTGAATCAATAGAAACAAAAGAAATATTATTGCATGACATTCCTACACTCATTGGAGGATCTGGCTATGGATTAATCGAAGATATCGGTGGCAATCCTGGATTACATTATTATATAGAGGCATTTGGCAGTGGTGATCTTGATCATTATTATCAAATTTTTGGTAATCAACTACCCACCTTCGTCTTTTCTCGTTGACAATTGCCAATGAGAAGTTGAAACCCGAAATCAGCATATTGAAGCGCCAATACGAAGATGATGAGTAGATGGAAAAAACCTAATTATTATTTTTCGTGAGGTTGTATAATATGATATAGTAATGTTTAATTTAGAGAATTTACTGGAGTGTGAGATGAAAAAAACGATAACTATTATTTCAGTGTTGGTATTGTTTGGTTTACTATTTT
The DNA here is from genome assembly GCF_014207505.1 of Leuconostoc carnosum. Lineage (GTDB taxonomy): Bacteria > Bacillota > Bacilli > Lactobacillales > Lactobacillaceae > Leuconostoc > Leuconostoc carnosum. The sequence continues at coordinate 424,439 of NZ_JACHGL010000001.1, read as the reverse complement.
TAAATCCTACCCTAGCTTTCGTTGGATTGGTAATTTTTGGATTATTCATGAAATTCGTTAGCAAAAAATAATACATACAGTGAGTGTGACTATAATGAAGTTTAGGCGAAAAAGTAGCAGAATTAAAACATGGCTTATCCTGGTCTTGTTAGTAGTGATTTTAATTGTCGGTCTGATTGCTGGTTTTAAATTAAATAGTCTTTTCAATAATCAAGATGCCGGGATACAAACCAGTCAGTCAACTACAGCTACAATGGTTAAAAATCTTGAAAAAGTTGATGAACATGTTTTTTTGAATGTCGGTATACAAGATATCGAAACAAGACAAAATAATCTTAAAATACCATGGACTCACATAGGGGTACCACTAACAGAGAAAAAAGCGATAATTATTTTAAACTATGACGCTAAGTTAGGGATAAAAAAGCCTGTTAAGATTAAATATAATGATAAGAATCAAGTTGATATTACAGTACCTAAATTTGACGTTATTGGTGTTGAATTAGATAAGAATAATCCTTACCAAATGTATGATGACAGTGGCAATATTTTGAGTGCTTCAACAAAAACCGTAGATACGGGACAACTTGTTTCTCAAGCACTTTCAAGTAGTAAACAGAAGCATTACTTAAAAATATACAAAGACATGATTCAAGATTCAGCCAAGGACTATTACACCACACTTTTCAAGTCTACTGACAAAGAAACAAGTGTGAAAGTTAATTTTGAGTAATCTTATATTGCTTAATTATGGTTAATTTAAAAATTTTCATGGTTTGTATTCAATGCAAAAGAGCAACGATTTTCTGATCGGAATGTATTTAAATTGTAGTTAGTGAAATATTTATATTTTACGTAATGTACAGTAGGAGATCTGAATTTTGTTTTTTTAAGTTCAAAATTATTTTAGTCGATATCTTGTTTCGTAAGTATGCAGAAACTTTTCGGTAATTACAATAGCACTTTAATTTTGACCATCAAAAAAATGTTTGTTAATCAGTAGCTTCACGTAATTGTCGCTTTACTTGGTACAACTGTCTTTCAATTTTATGAATCAATAAAAAACCAGTCACGATGAAGACAATGACTGGTAATGTTTTAGTTATTATAATTTTTATAAGCAACCCAGATGGTTTATCTTGATATGTTGTTTCGCTCTAGCAACAGTGTTAATTGATTAGATTAACTTTTATAGCAAGAACACTGTATTTTTGTTCTTGTTTAATCGTCAGTTTCTTGATCTAAAACCTGACCACTTTTAGCATCAATCTTGATAGAGACATTACCATTGCTAGCTTTTAAGGCTATTTCCCATTGTGTAGTCCCATCTTCTTTATCTAGTGACCACCCCTCAACTGAACTGTCTCCTGCGGAGTTTTCAGCCTTAGATATGGCATCTTTTAATGAAATGATTTCATCAAAGTTAATTGCTTTTTGTTGTTTCTCAACGCCATTTGCTTCGTCAGTATCCAGTGTTTCTTTGTTATGACTAATCACTTTTCCCGTGTCAGCATTAATTTTCAAAGTGTATTCAGTATCGTCATCTACACCCGTTATTTCATAATACTTCGAAAATAAAGTCTTCTCATATTCAATTGATGTAATAGATGTACCATTGTATCTTTGATAAAAAATACTCTTAATTTTGTCCAAGCTGAGCAAATTACCGTCTGTCTCACTGCTACTTGAACTATTAGAAGAGGAAGTAGATTGAGCTAGTGAAGAGGAAGAGCTTGGGGCCGAGTTACTGTCGTTCTGCTGGCCACTATAAAGTAAATATGCAATTATAATCAGTAATAAGCTTATGGTAATTAGCAATGCTGCGGTTATCCATTTTTTTAACATATTAACTTCCTCACTTTTATTTCATAGTTAGAATGAAATTTCCCTTTATAGGATAAATTGTACCATGAATGCACAGTCTCACAACAAAAAAGGTCTTAGAAAAAATGATTTATTTATGAACTGATTGAACTATTACAAGAGCTACTGGCAAAAGTTATTGCTATGTTTTGCACGAGATTGACTAAGTTCACCATATTATGTTGGATACCCTTTCAAATGACTTCATAATTTCACAAAAGAATAGCTTGAATTATCAATATCTTTGTTCTTTAGTCGCAAATTTTCCAGTAACTAAACTTTCAGATACGAATCATAAATCAATCAATAATTTTATTATCACTAATAAGCATAAATCGGTAGCTACATTTTCAATTAATCCGACTATGCTTTTTTGATCTCATGGTTATGATTCAATTCATTACGCTGTATTTATAATGGCTCTTGCATCCAGATCTTGTAATCATTCATAGAGAAAAATATAGTTGACAAGAAAAGATAACGGTGTTATCTTTTGAATATGTTGTTTAAATAATTAATTGTAAGGGGGAACATATGAAAAATACTAAGTCTCTGATTTTGGATGCCACTACGCAGTGGATTCGCGAAAAAGATTATCGTGAAATATCTCTTAGAACCCTGACTAATTCAATCGGTATCACTACTGGTGCTTTTTATAAACATTTCAATAGTAAGGAGGACCTATATTATCAGGTTTCAATATTATTATCGCAAGAATTAACAGAACGACTAAACATTGATATTACTGCTGAACCAACTAGTGAATTATTAAAAGTAGCCGAGCAGATCTGTTTGTTGTTTAAAAATGAACCCTATTTAATGGAATTTATTATGTTGAACCAATCTAATAACCTTGATACGCAAAATTTTATGTTTTTAGATGCGATTAACAAGTTGATACAACAAGTTAATCCAACTGAAAATGAACAAAGCAACAAAGCATTATTTATTCAACTATGGTCTTTTATACAAGGATATGGTGCATTAATTAAAAATAAAATAACTAATTATGACCATGAACTAGTTAAAAATACACTATACAAATTTTTGGAGAAATAAAAACATGCACACACTTATTATATATTGCCACCCTTACCAGCATAGTTTTAACCATGCCATATTAAATGCAGTACAACAAAATCTTGAACAATCCAAATTGACATATCAGACTATTGATTTGCACACCGATAATTTTTCGCCAGTTTATTCTATTGAGGAACTAAAACTTTATCATAGCGGTCAGACAACTGACCCGTTGGTTGAAAAGTACCTAAAGCTATTAAAGACAGCACATACTATCATAATCATTTCCCCCGTTTGGTGGAATAGTGTACCAGGGATGCTAAAAGGATTTATTGACAAAGTGATGAAAGAAGGAGAAAATCTATCACATACGGTTACCAAATTAGGTGTCCAGGGTGAGCTACAGAATATAAAAAAATGTTATTTACTAACAACGTCCTCCTCGCCTACATTTTATATTCGCTTTTTCAATGGCAATGGCATTAAAAAAATATTTTTAAATCAAACATTGAAGCAATTAGGATTTCAAGGACGTTCTTGGACTAACTTTGGCATGATTTCGACTACAACTGCTGAGAAGCGAAGAAGGTACCTTAAAAGCATCCAATTAAAAAGATTTGACTAACCCAACTAGAATGTCAAACAAACTTGATATTTCTAAAAATTTTAGCATTTATTACAGATAATTCATTTTCATCATAAATACTTTTGAGATAACTCTTCGCAGTTTCATTACCCTCAAATGCTGATAATTCTTTTATTATTTTCGAAAATTAGTAGCCAAATTAATACTTTTTTGTAGGTTAGATCGTCAACAGGCAATTTTTCGTTGACGATCGCACTGTATTTTGGCTAATTCGCGTTCTTTTTGTGAACCATCTTGGTGGTGATAGTTATGGGTTCTAATCTTAATTAAGCCTCTGTTTGACCAGTCTCGAATGATTGAAGAAGATACTGCCACATCTTCCACGTTACCGGCAATCTGTTCTGGTTTTAACCCCATTTTTTGTGTCGTTGTTTTCTTATTGCATTTTCCAAATAAAAAACACTTATTAAGTGTAAATAAGTGTCTTAGTATGTTCTTTTATTTTTAATATTTTTTCTATCAAACATGATGCTAAAACCAATTGTGATTATTATTAGACATAATGTCACCCCCCAATTGATTTTAATACTGGTTTCTAGATTTCCCGGTAAAAGGTTGATTGTTGTGGAACCAATGGCTGTACCACTAGCAATTGCAATATTTTGTATCATTCTTTGTAGAGAGCCCATACTACCTTGGTTTCCTTTTTCACCCACTTGCATGATAGCCGCAATATTAGCTGGTTGAAATAGTCCCCCACCTATACCATAAACAAATAGAAAAAATGTCATGAATAATGCTGGCCACTGCTTATTGAATGCTAGTAAGCCGATTAAAGATATGCCAATAGTGGTTAATCCCCAAAAACTAAACTGTGAATTTCTATAACCATCATTGTGCTTACCTGATATTCTAGAAAAAATGACTAATCCAGCTGGTGCACCTAAAACTAATAAACCAGTTATACCTACATTGAGGTGCATTATTTTTTCAAATACAAAAGGCGGTAACAGGAAAATCATAGCAGATGCAAACCCAAATATCATTGTCTGTAATAAATAAAGCCAGCTTTTAGGATTTTTATTTAACATTTGAAAACTAATTAATGGTGCCTTGCTGTGCAGTTCGATAACATATAGCCTTCTAGCAACAAATACGCCAAATATAATTAGTAAAAAGCCAAGAATGAGATAATTGCGATCACTTAATAAGGAAAAACCAACTAATATAGATATCACAGTGAAAGCACAAAATAATGCACCTACAATATCAAATGATCCGGAATGTTTTTGTTCGTTAATGTCTTTCATCAAAATATAGTTGCAAATCAAGCCAACACCAGCAAAAGGAACATTTATCCAAAATATTAGTCGCCAAAGATTCATAGATAAAAATAATCCGCCAATAGAAGGTCCTAATACCGGCCCGAGGCCAATCATGATTCCCAAAATACCTAAAGCACTAGCCACATTTTTTTTATCTACTAGAGTCGTTATTAAAGCGGCTGATGTTGCTTGAAGTGCAGCGGCTCCGACACCCTGTATAATTCTAAAAATAATTAAAGATACAATACTATTAGCTAGTCCACAAAGAATGGAGCCTAATCCAAACAGTATTAACCCAAACAACGACATCTTTAATTTACCATAGCGATCGCTCAAATAACCGAAAGGTAAAATAAATATCGCCAAGCTCATGGTATACCCAATAACACTGAGAGCAGTTAAACTTGTGGACGTCTGAAATTCTTTTTCTAAAAAAGGTAAGGCAACATTAATAATACCCGTATCTAAAGTAGACAACAGCATACCCATACCTGAAATGGTAATAATCAGATTGTTTTTTAATTTGTTATTCATGTCAATTCCTTCTTCACACGTTTACTACTTTTAATGATAGAATATACTTGTTAGTTATTCAAACGATTTCAGAATTTTAGAATCATGAGGTGATTTTATGGCAGTTCATATTAAATTTGGTGATTATGCGCTTCAAAATAATGAGACGCTTATTCAGCGTGTTCAGTTTGTTTATTCTCCTTTAAATGAGCTTTTTCGGAGCTTACATGTTTTGTTAAACCCCCGTCACCATGGTATGAATATAGATTGGGCATTGACAGCGCAACGACATTTATCGAATAATTTTTTTAATGATTTACATTACTTTTCACTAATATATGAATTAGGCGTACCACCAGTTTTATTTAATAATTTTGAAAATTTAAATGCTAATTTAGATACAGAAGTTTCACAATTAAAAGAATATCTTATTCAAACTGATCCGCAAGTTATTTTGACCACTCTAAAAAAAGTTGCATCAGATCGTGAAAATCAATTTATTCCGACATTAGCTAAAAGTTTAGAGTGGCATGGATTCCAATTAGATGATCATCAAAATCTATTAACAGACTTGGCGGATAATCCAAAATCAGTGTATCAGCACTTATTTAGATTTATTGAAGCATATCGAAAACAGTTCTTTGATAAAACTTGGAAGGATAAATCACTGGAACATTTTTTACTAACTGAAATTAAAAAACAATCCAATTACTTAAGACAATATGGATTTGTAAGTTTAATCAACCATCTACAAGTTGATCGTATCTTTTGGCGGCAACAACAATTAATAATTGTCAAACCTTTTGAAGAACGCATTGATTTGTCAGACCAAGATACCGTTTTATTGTTACCTAGTTACTTTATTTGGCCGCATCTGTTTGTTGACCACTTTAAATATGGTATTGTATTGTGCTATGATGCCTTGAATAAACTGAAGGTTAAAATAAGCCCTGATCGTCTTGCTATAGTGTTTAATGCTCTAAGTGATACTGTTAGATTGAAAGTCATGAAATATATATCTGATCAAGCTTACACTACACAGGCTTTAGGACAAATTTTGATGATGAGTGATTCTACTATTTCACACCATCTTAAAATATTAAAAGATGCTGGATTAGTTGTAACTAAGAAAAAAGGTAAGTTTGTATTATACACACCTACAGAAGTTGTAAGTGATATTGTACCTGGCTTCTATAATTTTTTAGAAAGTAGTGAGATACAATAATATTAAGGAGGAAGTTACAGTGACGTTAGAAGATAGCTTGTTATCTATTTTAAGTTGTCAACGATTTTTAACTGTTCACGAGTTGTCCAGTCTGAGCCAACAAGAAGACTACCCTTGTCAACGTGAGTTAATGCAGCTCGAAAACCAAAATTTAATTTATAAACGATACTTTGCTGGCCGATATTACTTTAGAATTCGAAAAATATCAATATTAACAGATTTTGGAAAGAAAGCAAACACTTATTTAGATCACCGACCACAAGCACTTAAATTATGTCAAGCACGTACTTGTTATGACCATCTAGCTGGGAAAATTGGGATCAATCTTTTTCAAATATTATTAGACATGGACCTAGTCGAAGCTAAAAGTACGGATATCTATTATCTAACAGAACAAGGCCAGAAAACTTTAAGCAAACTACTAAGCTATTCAATTAATCAACAACAACAGTTAAAAACATGTATTGATTTTTCAGAAAGGATTCCTCATTTATCTGGTGAGTTGGGACGCTTATTCTTAGCAACACTCTTAAAAAAAAAGTTTTTGAAAACAACAGATAATAGAAGAATTATTGAGCTAAAACTAATCAAGAGTTTTTTTGCGAAGATTATTTGACCGACAAAAATATTTCATTAGTCCTACCCATTATACGGGTCATTAGGTTGTTTAAATAAGTTAGCACACTAAAATCAAATTTACAAAAACAGACGACACAAATTAATAAGTGTATCGTCTGTTTTTCATAATGTATGATAATTAAAATATAATCATCTTTATCCAAGTAAGGTAATAGTTTAGCAAATCTTAGTTTTCATAACTTTTAAGTAATTACTTAATTTACTATTATAATTTTACTTCATTGTACAGAAACAGCAGTACCACTTGCGGTAACAATGATCAACATAATGTCTGAATTTACGAATTGATTATAATCTACAACTGTGCCGACAATTGCATTAGCACCAATTTTTTCGGCTTCCTTTTGCAAATCGTTAATAGCTAGTTCCCGACCCTTAGCGTATTCTTCAGAATAACTGTTCGATTTGCCTCCAAAAATACCTTTTATACCACTAATTGCATCTTTAACAACATTAACTGAAAGCACCTGTTCACTAAAAATAGCTTCTTTAATTTCAGTAATGTTCCGATCACTAATTGTTTCAGTAGTTACAATTTTCATTTTAAATTCTCCCATGTCATAAAATACCATTTTTTGTTATTAATAATTTTGCCTGAAAGCATACTACTCTGCACTATCTGCGTACGAAAGTCATTTTTTTGATATAAATCAATCGCACTTGTGTTGTTTGCAGCGACATACAATGTCACTTTTTTTGTGGTTGCAATATCTTTACATTTTTGTATAAGTTGCGTTCCCACCCCTCTTCTTCTATGCTGATCTGAAACGACCAGAAATTCAACATATGTCTCATTTTTAACAGGTCGATGTTCCAGTACTAAAAAAAATAGAAACACTTTAATTTTCATAAAACCAGAATACTCTTTTTTAATCAGTTCATAAAGCGAATGATCTTGATCATCAGAGTAAAATAAACATCCACAAATTTCATCATCTTGACGAGCTATTATCAACTGTTCCTTTTTACTTGAACTTACATATTTTGCCAGTAAATAAGCAATATCCTTGGCAGTACTATCTTTAAAAAGTTTGGCAGTGAATTTATTCTTAAACCCATTAAATATCAATTCGCTTAACTGTTCTGGAACGTTACTTAAATATATCATCTGTTTGTCCCTCGTTGTAAGCTAAGGATTTAAAAATGTTTTCATAGCAAAACAACTCACTATTTCCAGATATCAATTTACTTTGTATAAAGTTGTCGTTTGAAAACATTTCAATTTGTCTATTAAGACTCTTTTCATCTTTAACTAAAACATCTTTGCAGGCGTAAGTACCTGATGACAACTTATAATCGTACTTGTCTGATTGACCAGCAATACACAATACATAGCTACTGTTTTTGTTAATAATGTAATAGATATTTTCAAGTTGAACCAACTCAGTTTTAGTTGCTTCCAATAAATTTACGTATCCCTTGTCCAATAAGTTTTCTGGTATTTTTGTCAGAAATCTGTCTTCTTTTTCACAAAAATAAATTTCATTAAGCTGAGTATTTGTTTGTGCTTGAATAATGTCTTGAATTGAGTGCTTGATTTGTATTAACTCATCAATTTGATCCTGAATTTTTTGCTCAGCAATCTTAAAAGTATTAGCATGATTATTTTGTATCAACAGTTCTTTTATAGACTTAATAGAGTAGCCAATTTTCCTAAATGAGATCACTTGATATAATTTGTAAAGATCTGTTTCAGAAAATATATAATAGCCACTGGCTTCGTCTTTCAGTGGCATTAATAATTGTTTATCCACATAATGTCTGATAGCGAATTTCGTGATTTTGAAAATTCTAGCCAACTCCGAAGCTGAATAAGTTTGCATTATTTTTCCTTTCAATATTGATTAATTCTATTCTATACTATGTGGCTACCACGCAGTCAAGCAATTTGATAAAGATATAAATTTCAATATTTTTCATTCCCATACTTTTTGAATTGAAATAAGCTGATTGACTTGTCTTATATTTATTCTTTTAATAATACTCAATGGCATTATACATCAGTCTAGATCCTCTTTTTGTGGTTATTATATGTTTTACGTTGATTATCAAAATGAACATTGTTGGATTTTAAAGTATTGTATCTCTTACGTGGTGTTTCATAATAAATTTATTTTTTAAAAATATTGAATGGATCTATTTCTTATGATAAAATTTACTTTTATGCATAAATATTTACAATGTCTTTCAAGCATTAGATGTAATCAGAACTAAAGGAATCAGAATTATGAAAATTAAGCAATTAACAATATCTGACGCACAAGAGCTACAAGAAATCAGTATTGAAACATTTACAAATACATATGGTAGCCAAAGTGCTATGAATGATTTAAATCAGTATTTAAAAGAAAGTTATTCAATTAAGAAGCTAAAGAAAGAGATTGAAAATACTAATTCTTCTTTTTATATTTTTTATGATGATAATAATGAAAAAATGGCTTACTTAAAGTTAAATATCGACAGTGCCCAGTCTGAGGATGATTTTGAGAATGCTCTAGAAATTGAACGCATATATATTCAAAAGCAACATCAAAAAAAAGGATTAGGTCGTCAAATGTTTAGTTTGGCTATCAAAAAGGCTTATGAACTAAATAAAAAACAAATTTGGCTCGGCGTATAGGAATATAATGAAAATGCTAAATTATTTTATAAACATCTAGGTTTCCATGCTGTTGGTGAACATACTTTTAATTTAGGTAATGATGCTCAAACTGATTTATTGATGTCTAAAAAAATCTGATATACCAATCAAGATTAATATAATGCATGTCTATACAAAGTAACGCTATACCAACACTTTTAAGGACAAAAAATAAGCTGCAGATCCTCTATGGTTAATTTTAGACAATTACCATTAAAGTATCTGCAGCCTTTTTGTGCAAGGTGTTCAGTTTAATTCATGCATTAAAAAGGTTTGTGTATTTGTTATCACCGGCATTATCATTGTCAAAAGCAGAACCACGCAAATCTCACCATTTTTATTTTCCTCTTTAATTATATAAACAAATTGAGAATGTTATTTATTTTTTGGATTGAAATTAACTTAGAAAGTCACTGATTTTATCGAAAGCAATTTGCTTATTACCAACTTGACAGTGCCTTTCGCCACCACTTGACTGGTCAAATAAATAAGTTGTGACAGATTTAGCATTTATCAATGAATTTGCTACTAAGTCGATCGTTTTAGTTGGCACATACATATCATGATCACCTGCTAGCAACAAGACCTCTTGGGTAATCTTGTCCTCGATGCCAGACATGGTAAATTTTGAAATGGATTTGATTAAGTTCGAGGGTTTGTCCGTTTTCATGACTTCATTTCCTTTACGAATTTTGAATGCCATATCAACGTTAGTTTTAGTTGTAGCTAAAATTTTACGATTAACAAGTGCTGCAATGACTGGATTATTGATTTTGTGAACCGTTGACGCAGCCTTCGCTGGCAACTTCATGGTCAATGAATCCATCATGCTGTAATACACATCAAACGCGATAACCTTTTCAATTCTAGGTTCAAATGCTGCTGCTCGCATTGACAAGTAACCACCCAACGACATCCCAATTAAATCAGCCTTCTCGATGTTATAATAATCAAGTATAGCCTTTACGGGGAGCTCCCACTGATAGGTCATTGGCAAGCCGGATTTCAGTGACATACCTTGTCCAGGTCCCTCAAACAATACAAAATTATAATCTTTCAAGACACCCACACAGTGTGTTAACACCAAACGAATTAATTCTTCCAAGTAAGAATCAAAACCACCATGAAAAACCAAAGTTTTTTTGGCACCGTCTTGTCGGATAATTGCCACCGGAATTTTACCATTTTCGTAATGAATTTGGTCAAATTCAATGCCAGAATCGTCAATTGATTTGTAATAATTTGACTTGAATAGTTGGTAAGTTTCTTCCTTCATTGGATGATCTTCACCAATGAAGAAATCTGCTAATTGATAGTAGGCGGATGAGAGCGCGTAATGATGAGCAAGAACAGCCTTTTTTCCTAAATCAATCCAAACCGAAATCCAACTTTCAACATCGTTAATACGCCTCGAAGCAGCATACACTTCTGCTTGAACTTCTTCATCTTGATAGAAAGGTTCAATAAACCTGTTGATTTGGAAGTTGAATTGTTCATCCATATGATATTTTTGATACATGTTGTATTCTCCTTTTCCTACATATTACGATAACGTATTATTTAGGTGGAAACGAGTTACAATCACGGCCAAAATGTTACATTATAATCAAATATTGCAAGGAAAATTATTTGTTATGACAGATAAATTTGAGATTACTAATCAAGAAATTCAACAAGCATTTTTAATGTTAATAGGATCTACTAAATTCTCTAAGCTAACTATCAATCAAATTTGTAGCGCAGCTAATATTAGTCGCATCACGTTTTATCGACATTACGCGGACAAATTTGATTTGCTGGAGACCATCAATAATGCCAAAATTGTGATTCTGAAAAACTACATTCAATGTCGGTTAGATGAACAAGATATCTCAAATACATTATTACGAATGACAAAATTTCTTAAACAAGATGCAGCTAACATAGAGTCATTGTTTAAAATTACAAAAATTGGAAATCAAGACAGTTTAGAACACAAAATCAAGGAGCTACTCTATGATGAATTCTCTAACTATATGTTTAAAGAACTTCAGGCCGATGTAATTAAAGGTATTCCAGTTAGTTATTTTGCAGAATTATATGCCGCTAATGCAACCATTTTTATCAAACATAGTCTTGAAAGTGGAACAAACCCACAACTTATCACATCCTTGAACAAAATTCAGAAATTTGTATTTGATTTTTTAAAGTCAAAATAAAAATCTTATTCAGCAATATACTCAATGATGTCGCTAGGTTAGAAATTTGAAAATCTTTTATAAGGTATCAAAGCGAATCTCTTAGCTTTGCCCTTCTTTAAAATAGATAAGTTAACTGGTATAATATTTATTTCTGCTGTTAATACTTTAGAAGACTTACTTTTCTGAAGTATTATTAACTCCAAGTGTTTTTTAATCATAGCCGCCTGCTTAAAATATTACACAAAACTATCAGAGTTTTTTTGTAACTATTAATTCAAGTCATTAAACATTGCCTTATATGATACAATTAGAATTTGTGAAATTTAAAAAAAGGTTGTTTTTTATGAATAAAAATACACGTAATATTAATCAATTTCAAGATGGTGTCAAAGATGCATTACCCACAGTATTCGGATTTTTGAGTATTGGTGCAGCATTTGGCATTATTGCGGCATCAGAAGGATTTACAATCTGGCAAATTTTTCTTTTATCTGCTGTATTGTATGCAGGTTCAGCACAATTCATTATTATCGGCATGTTGCTCGCTGACAGTTCTATTACCAGTATCGTATCAATGGTTTTTTTAGTGAATTTCAGAATGTTTTTACAATCTCTTGCAGTTGCCAATTTTTTTGATAAGCAATCATTAGTTTCAAAAATTTTGATGGGTAGTTTGGTGACAGACGAATCATTTGGTATTTTTTCATTAAATTCTGTTACAAAAAAAAGTATCAGTATTAACTGGATGCATGGATTAAATATTGCTTCATGGATAACGTGGTGGCTGTCTTCTATTGTTTTCGCCTTATTTGGTAAATCGATAGCTAACCCTCAAAATTTTGGATTGGATTTTGCATTAATTGCAATGTTTGCTGGATTATGGATTTTAACAACAATTTCCTTTATAAAAGATCCGCATGAAAATAATCGTAACGCTATACTGGCGATATTTATGACTGTTATTGTGTTATTAGTTTCTATGATGGTATTCAGTAAAGTAATCTCTGTTTTATTTGCTTCCATACTAGGAAGTCTGTTCATCTCTTTGTTAAAAAAGGAATCTTATAATGATAACTAGTCAACCATTTTATACTGTATTGATATTTGCTACTGGTGTAACTTTGCTTATTCGTATTTTGCCTTTTTTTCTGGTCAACATTATAAAATTTCCAAAATGGTTAGAGCTGTTTCTGCATTACTTACCTTTGACAATGATGACTGCATTGTTTTTTGATAATTTATTTGATAAAACAAGCGCTAGTATATTCCCTATATTAAATTTTGAGAATTTTTTTGCAATTGTACCAGCATTAATTATTGGATACTTAAAAAAATCGTTGATACTAGTTGTTTTAGTTGGTATTGTTTGTATGGCTGGTATTAGATTTTTTTGGTAAAAATCACGTTATTGAAGCTATGGAAATATGGGGAACTCACTACACGCAAATGATGAAGTGATCTTTTTAATCAGAACAATTAATGTGATTTTGGATAGTAGAAATAGAAAATTTTAAATGATAAAACGCACAGCTGTTGAAGCTATGCGTTTTTTTACATTTTATATAATATATTGCGTTTTATTTTAAAAGCTATACTTATTATCACTATTTTCTTTAATATATGTTGATGTTAAGCCCTCAGCTTCAAGAAATTCACGGAATGGCACTAATTCTTGTGCCTCGTATCTTTCTTTATAAGCATTAACAACGTCTTCACTGTACAAGCTTTGATCCAACTTCAGTGTTTCTACGGGTATTGGACGATCCTTAGTGATTTTTGCATCAATAACAACAACACGTCCTTGGTTGTAGTAATCGACTGCTTCCTTCATCACACGATCAATATCTTCAATACGGCTGACTGTCAAGCCAACAGCACCTTGTGCTTCGGCAATTTTAGCATAATCCACATCAGTAAAGTCAACGCCAAAGTTATACGTGTTTGTGTCTTCGTACTTATTCTTGATGAAACCATATTCAGTATTTGTGAAGACAACGTTGATCACAGGCAAGTCATACCGAACATTTGTGACAACATCTGGATACGTCATGGAAAAGGCGCCATCACCCATTAAATTCCAAACTTGACGATCTGGGTAAGTATTCTTAGCGCCAATACCTCCTGGCAACCCAATACCCATTGTTGCAAACAATGGTGATGTGCGCCACATATTTTTGGGTGTCATGTGCAAATGACGAATTGACATTTGTGTCACGTTACCAACATCAGTTGAGAAGATAGCATCTTCCGCTGCGTACTTATTAATAGCATTGTAAACTTGATAAGCTTGCAGATCTCCTTCGGTCTTTTGTTCGAGCTTGTTCATGTATTCACGCCAGTTTTGTACGTTTTTAACGTTAGCGTTCCACCATGCTGATTCCGTAGTTGGAGAAACTTTAGCAAGTATCTCAGTTATTGCTTCACCAGCATCACCCAGAATAGCAACATCATTTTGGTGACGCTTACCTAACATTGCTGGATTATTGTCAATTTGAATGAACTTATCAATGTTACGGAATGTACCTTCAACCTCTGAGAATGGGAAATTTGTGCCGACGAACAATACAGTGTCTGCTTCGAGAACAGCTTCATTCGCCGGTTTCCAACCGACTCGGAATGTCGATCCGGTGAAGGCTTCGAAATCCCATTCAAAAGTTTCAAAATTCTTACCAGTTGTGATGATCGGTGCCTTAATCTTGTGTGCCAGCTCTTGGACTACTGGACCGTGACCCATCGTGCCGACACCGGCATAAATGACTGGGCGCTTTGCTTGGTTCAACAACGCAACAGCTTCATCGATATCTGTTGCGTCAACAGGCGCTGACTTATATTCTTTATACTTCAAACCTGACGAATATAAGGGTGATGAATAAATTGAATCGGCATCAATTTCTGAAAATCCAAAATCAGCAGGTACTTCAAGAACAGCAACACCACGCTTTGCAATCGCTGTACGGATGGCATCATCAACCAAGTGAGGTAATTGTTCTGCGGTAGCCACACGACGATTATAAACAGCAATACTTTCATACATTGGGTTCTGGTTCAATTCTTGGAACGAATCCATATTCAACTCTCGAACTGGCTTTGATCCTAAAATAGCCAATACCGGTGTGTTATCCATTGCTGCATCATACAGACCATTAATCAAATGCGTGGCACCAGGTCCACCAGATCCAACGGCAACACCCAATTTACCGCCAAACTTCCATTGCATGACAGCAGCCATAGCAGCGACTTCTTCATGTTTCACTTGTAAGAACTTGATGTTATTTTCAGGATGTCCCATCGCATTCATCAAACCACTCAATGTTCCGGAAGGAATACCATATATTGTGTGGACACCCCATCCTTCCATGACTTTCAAAGCCGCTAAACCAGCTGATATTTTTTTATCTGACATCTGATATCTCCTCCTAAATGAGAAAGCGTTGTTATTGAAAGCGCTTTCATAACGGTAAGTAAAATTATATCTCAACCAATACAGAAAATCAAGTAACCCAACTCATTATTTTCATTTAATATGATTTAAGTTACATAAGACCCATTAATTTCGCAAATGTTGGCACAATGAGATCAACAATTAACCCAATAACCACCATTGAGATAGACGCCATAGCACCCTCTACTTCACCAATTTTTATCGCTTTTGCTGAACCAATAGCATGTCCAGCGGTACCAAATGCCAATCCTAATCCCATCGGATCTTTATCTAATCTAAACCATTTTACCAGTTGATTTCCTAAAGCATAGATTACAACGGCATTGATAATGACTGCCATCGCTGTAATTGATGAAGCAGTTGCACCTAATTGACCGCCTCCAGCAATGACAGAAGAAATTGGTAAAGCTATTGCTGTTGTTGCTGCCTGAGGTAGCATAGCAATTGTTGCGATTTTTGATAACCCAAACAAGTGAGAAATGGTAAAAATAATGAATAACGCCACGCTTAATCCAACAAATAAAGAAGTAAAGATTCGTAACCAATAACGTTTTACCAAATCACGACGTTTGTATAGTGGCACTGCAAAAGCCATAGTTGCTGGACTTAAAAACCAAAAAATCAAATCGCCACCAATTTTATACTGTTTATATACTGACACGATAGGTTGATGCAATAGACTTGATAAACCAATCAAGACTAAAATACCTAGTACCATACCAATGAGCAAAGGTTGAAATATAAAAATCGGAAATTTCTTGAACAGTTGTTGACCAATCCAATAAACGAAAATCGTTAAAAAGATGCCCCAAAACGGTGTGCTTAAAAAAGATAACATATTCTTACTCCTCTCCACCTATGATTTATGGTGTAATTTATCACTAATTTTAGCCACTAGTTGTGATGTGTAAGCAATTGACAACAAAAGGACAACAGTTGAGATAATAACAACCACAATGATTTTAATGCCCTCTTGTTTAAATAAATCCAGCGAACTAGCAAGTGAAATACCAGAAGGTACAAATAACAACCCAATTAAACCAATTAAATTGGTTGATAGGCTTTCTACTTGTTCTAATTTAACAAGTCCACTGACAAGCGCCATGAACAACAATATCAAACCAATTAATGGCGTAGGCACTGGAAATTCAGACCATATTAATGAAATTCCGGTTGATAAGATATTAGCTACTAATAAAATAGTGCTAAAAATCAGGAATTGCGTTAATATTGGCGCAGCTTTTTTTTCATGATTATTTTCCATAGCAAGAAACCCCTTTTTCATAATTGTAAGCGTTTACATTACACCTTAATTTTACACCATCCCTCATACATTGCAAACTAGTTTTTTTCATTAAAATAAATCTACTCTTGAAATTATCGCATAGATAAACTAAATCATTTATCGTTAACTATGCCAAAAAAGCCCAGTAGCTTGGACGGATTTTTTACGCTGTCCAAGCTACTGGGCTCTCTTCAGGATGGTCGTATGTTATTTCTTATAACGATAAAGTAATTTAATAAGTTTATCCTATTATAATTAACTACTTTACTGTCTTTAAATTCATTCTTTGAAAAAAGTACATCGTTATACCAAAAAGAATACCTTCAATAACGTACACTATCATTATGTGCCATGATGTCAACTCACTAAAACCTGGCGACGTGATGCCATTAAAAATAAAGGTCAATGTGCCAAAACATACACCTTGTCTAATGGATATATCCACTAAACGTTTCTTTTGGCTTTGAATATCTTTTGCTGCCACTTCATTTTCAATTAGATGTCTTCGCTTGGTTGTAATAATAATATATCCACTGATGCCGAACACGACAAATAATAGATTTGCCATAATATACCAGATAATTACGTCCTCTGAATGTTTATAGTTATCGAGACCAAGAATTAATAAAACAATACAATTACTCAATAACATATAGCAAAACATTGCTATAAACCCAGTATTACCAATCTTATAAAGTTCTTGCCGCCTATATTCGTCTAATACCCCTTGAACGCCATAAAAGCGTTTTATCATTTTTGTTGCAAATGTTTCCTTAGTTTTCATTATTTTCCTCCCAGAAAAGTGCATTCAAATCAGTATCAAGCACGTGAGCTAATTTTAAGCAAAGCGATAATGATGGATTATACTTATCATTTTCAATCAAGTTAATAGTCTGTCTAGCCACCCCAACTGCTTGTGACAATTCGTACTGTGACATCTTTTTTGCTTTGCGATACTCTTTAATATGATTCATACTGAACTCCAATGTCATTTATATATGACTAACACTAGTATAAAATAAACGTCCTTTTATGTCAAATATATATGACATATTGATTTTTTTGATCTGTGATCCTGTTTTCAACCTGTATTCTACGAATTATCGCCATAATTCGTTCCCTCTTGAACAAATTGAATGATCTAATCATCATTTGAATTCTAAAAAAAAGCCCAATATAATAATTTTTATGACTTTTATCAAGTACTTTCTCGTTCATCTATTTTAAATGGAATATACATATAATTAGAGACAGCATTTTCGTCAGCAAACAGCATGTTCAATGCTGTCTCTCCCATTGTGAAAAATGATTGTGTGACACTTGTCACACGTGGGCTCACGATATCAACTAAATAGGTTCCGTCAATACTAACAACCGCCAATTGATTGGGAACATTAATATTTAATTGCTTTGCTGCATTAATGATGCCTATGGCTACCAAATCACTTGCCCCAATCACTGCTGTAATATCGGTATTTTCTTTGTAATGTTGCATAGCAGAAAAGCCACTTTCATACGAATAATCCCCTTCAACAATCCAATCATTACTATGTGGCAGATGATAATCATTTAAAGCTGCCAAATACCCAGATACACGTTGCCTGCCAATAAAACTGTTCTTTTCTAAACTCGATAACCCTATTTTTTTATGTCCCTTTTCAATCAAAAATTTAGTCGCCTCGTACCCAATTTTAAAATCATCTGATGAGACAAACTGAGATTCTTTGTCGATTGCTGTTGAAACAAATACATGTGGAATATCACTGTTCTTCAACAGATTTACAGCATCACCAAATAATTCTACTGAAATAAGCAGGATACCATTAACTGGCCTTTCAATCACATTATTCAGCGCCTTGATCTGCATTTTTTCATCATTATCGCCAACAAATAGAATAATGACATTTAAGTTTTTCATGTCAGCACCCTTTTGAATGCTGTCAATAATTTTCATGGCAAAATTGGTCTTGGGTGTGGGTACCAAAACTGCAATAACATTACTATGCATCGTCACTAATTCTACGGCAGCGGTGTTTTTTTTATAACCTAATTCTCGAATAGCTTTTTTTACTTTTCTTTCAGTTGATGAAGAATAGGCTTCTTTTTTTCCTGCTAACACGCGAGAAACAGTTGCTATTGATACATTTGCATTTTTAGCAACATCTTTAATTGTTACCGACATAAGTAACCCCTTTTTTATTTAGTAACTCATTTAATTATATATCAACGCTCTTTATTCACAAAAATTAAATAAATTCTTAGATTTTTGTTACAATCACCGCCATTTTAAGTTTCTGTTTACGTAAACGTTTACTTTCTTTACTTGTAGGCATTGTAAACGTTTACGCAAAGTGTTATTCTGTACTCATAAATATAAAAGGAGAATTTGCTAATGACAAAGCAGTGGTTTAAGGACTCAGTAGTTTATCAAATATATCCTATGAGTTTTCAGGATAGTAATAATGATGGTATCGGTGATTTGAATGGTATTAAACAACGTTTACAATATATTCATAATTTAGGTGCAGATGTAATTTGGTTAAATCCCATTTATGTTTCACCAAATAAAGATAATGGTTATGACATTGCGGATTACAAAAACATTAATCCAAACTATGGTACGATGCAAGATTTTGAAGAATTATTGCAACAAGCTCACCAACTTAATCTTAAAATTATGATGGATTTAGTTGTCAATCATACATCTGATCAGCATGCATGGTTTAAAGAAAGCCGTACCAGTCAAGATAATCAATATGCAGATTACTATATTTGGAGAGATCCTGTTGACGGTCATGAACCAAACAATTGGCTAGCAGCATTCGGTGGCTCAGCCTGGACTTATGTTCCTGAACGAAAACAGTACTATTTGCACATTTTTGCCGAAAGCCAACCAGATCTTAATTGGGAAAATCCAGAAGTGCGCGAAGCCGTGTTTGATATTGAACGTTTCTGGTTAAACAAAGGTGTTGACGGCTTCCGTATGGATGTTATCAACTTAATCTCAAAGCCTGAAGGCTTACCAGATGTTCCTGCACCCGTAACATCTGGCACAACAATGGATTTTGTTGCCGATGGTCATCGCTTAAATGAATTCTTACGACAGATGAATGATGAAGTCTTATCTAAGTATGACACCATTACCGTTGGTGAGATGCCTGGTGCTACACCCGATGATGCGATTAAATATACTGGTTTGAATAGCCATGAATTAAATATGGTCTTCCAATTTGAACATGTCGCACTAAGTCCTAATCCGGATGTTCGCATGGGTAAATGGAATGATGAACCTGTTAAATTAGTTGAATTAAAACAGTCGTTAAATCGCTGGCAAACAAGTCTTGATGGTAAAGGTTGGAACAGTCTCTATTGGAATAATCATGACCAACCTCGTGCAGTATCCCGCTTTGGAAACGATTCAAATGAATTTAGAGATGTGTCAGCAAAAATGTTAGCTACTACCTTGCACATGATGCAAGGTACGCCTTATATTTATGAAGGTGAAGAATTAGGCATGACCAATGGCCATTTTACTAAGTTGGAGCAATATGAAGATATTGAATCAATTAATTTCTATGATGAGCTAGTCAATCAAAAACACATCGTCGATTCAGAGCTCATGCTAAAATATTTAACCATTATGTCGCGTGATAACGCTAGAACACCCATGCAATGGAATGAAGAAATCAACGCTGGTTTCTCAACAGCAACACCTTGGTACGCGCCAAATAATAATTACACCGAAATCAATGCTGAAAAATCTCTATCTGATAAAACTTCTGTATTTTATCACTATCAAAAGCTAATTCAGCTTCGTCATGATTCAGAAATAATTAGATACGGTACGTTTGAACCAATTGACTTTGATGATGACCAAGTTTATGCTTATCGCCGTCACTATGAAGGTCAAACAATACTTGTTTTAAGTAACTTTACCGATAAAACCATTACACGTGATTATCAACAATTAGACGCAGACGAATTATTGATTAGTAATTATACTGATGACCAAGGAAAAACTTTACGTCCATATGAAAGTAAAGTATATCTTTTTAAAAAATAAACAATAAAATCAATCATATTTGACAAAAATAAATAAAAAAAGAAGGTGTTATCATTGAGTGAAAAAAATCCCCACTCAAAAGTTTTTATCTTAGCTATCCTGTCAGTTTCTATTATGATAACAACAGGTACTGCAGTATCTTCCGCATTACCTGAAATGGCTAAAAGTTTCCCCAATATTTCTGTTGAACAAATTGATATGATTGCAACTATACAGCAATTCTCAGTTATGGTAACTTTGCTGCTATCAGGTATTATTTCTAAAAAAATAGGCATCAAAAAGACTATTACTATTGGTTTAATATTAACTGGTGTTGCAGGTGTATTTCCATTCTTTTCTCACAGTTTTGTTTTAATATTAATTTCCAGATTAATTGTCGGTTGCGGTATTGGTTTGTTCAATTCATTGGCAATCACAATTATTGATTTATTTTATGAGGATCCTACCCGTTCTCAAATGCTTGGATTCCGTTCCGCAACAGAACAAATTGGTGTTTCAATTCTTAACATAATCGTTGGTGCACTAGTTCTAATTAATTGGCATGCTTCATTTCTAATTTATCTTTTGGCCTTTCCACTATTGGCCTTTTTCTTAAAAGTCGTACCAGAACCATCAATTCCTGCAGGTAGGAGTGATAAAAAGCAAAAAATTAATTTTCCAGTTATTATTATGGCCATTTTGATGACACTAATGGTCGCATGCTCGACCTCGGTTATTATTCAAATTCCAAACATCATAGTGACCGACCTATCTAAATCAAGCGCTGTTGCCAGTTTAATCATTTCTGTCAATACATTGATGGGTATGGTTACAGGAATATTCTTCGGACGAATATATGGCTTTGCTAAAAAATTTGTCTTACCTTTAGGCATAATATTTATGGCGTTTGGCGCATTAGTTATTGTATCTTATCATAATGTCTTAGGTGTCACACTAGGTGCAATTATTTGTGGTATTTCTTATCCACTGATTGGTTCATATATTTTCTCGTTAGTCAGTGTGATTGCCCCGGAGGGTTCAGAAACCTTAGCTAACTCAACAATATTAATTGGTGCAAATTTGGGCTCCTTCGCCACACCTTTTTTCCTCAGTGGACTAGGTAAACTCAATTCATTATCAACAAAATCTGGACCATTTTTAAGTATGTTTTGGCTACTAATTGTTTTGACAATAATTGTATTCGTTTATCAAATATTTTTCCAAAGAAAAACAAGTAAAAAATGGTCAGCTAAGCATGATTACCAGCAGTAATATAACTAAATAGTTGAAAAATTGACATGTCATCAACTATTTATCTATAGTATCTTTACTGGCTATTAACCAAATAACAAAAAAATACAGATACTTCAAATTGACAGTTTGAGTATCTGCATTTTTATTGACTTAAATTTAGAATATGTCGTACTGTTTCTAAAGTAACTTTTTGATAAACATTTCAAATTGATCATCTATTTGTTTTTCTTTTAATTCACCTGTTAATGCCAAAATACTCATACCCTCAATAATAAACATAAAGTTATCAGCAATTATTTTTATATCATGAGAATCAATTTTACCCTGTTTAACACCAAGATCCAAAATTGATCTCACTGTTGCTTTAGTCGCATTCACCTGTTTTTGTTTCAAACTTCTGTCACGATCTGAATGATGTGTAAATGAATATTCGTACATTGCTCGCAGTAATGAACAACCGTTAGCCATATGATTTAGGAGACGATTTTTGTGTTCCAAAAGATAATCATTTAATATTTGTTCAAAGCTTGGTTGTTTTATCACAGCTTCACGAATTTTATCAAATTGATGAACTGAACGTTGTGTCATTGTTTCAAAAAAAATGTCATCAACAGAAGTAAAGTATAAATAAATACCACCGCGACTAATACCACAAGCTTCAATAATATCTTGCATCGTAACGGCTGAAAACCCTTTTTTAGAAAAAACTTTTCGAGCGTTGTTCAAAATTGCTAATTTTTTGATTTCACTTTTCTTAGTTAACGTTTTGTCACTCATAAAAGCCTCCTCCTCATGAAATTATAATATGACATTAATGTCATATTATAGTATAATTCACTTTATGAAATGACACAAGTGTCATTATTGGGAAAGGAGTTTAAAATTCATGAAATTAGACATACATAAGGTTACAGGCATTGCGGTTTTGATTGCAATTAACAATATTTTAGGTAAAGTCAGTATTGGTCCATCATTTGCTAGTGTCAACTTTGGGTTCATCGCATTAGTTATAGCAGGTTATCTATATGGTCCTAAATTAACGATGTTGGCAGCAATATTATCTAATATATTAGCATTTACGATAATGGGAAATGGTGCATTTTCATTTTGGTTTTTGATACCTTCTCTTTTAGCTGGGGCAACATATGGCTTATTAACTAGACCAACTTTATTTCGTATAATTATGGTCAATATTATTGTGGTTATTGGCATTAGCTTTTTATTTAATACAAGTCTAATTGCCTTTGTTTATAATCTGAACTATGAGTCATTATTGGCAACTAGAGTATTGAAAATGATCGCTAGCTTAACTGTTCAAATTATAATAACGCATATCCTTCTAACACACACAGCTATTAAGAATTTGAAGTACAAAATAATACCCATAAAACGCGGGGTTTAATAATATAAATTTTGTTTGGTTACTTCAATGACTTTTGATAGTGATTTTACCTTTAAGGCTATTTAGAGCAACACCATTCTGGCACGAACTTAATTATTAAATCTCAGAATCAGAGCTATTTATATGATTGTATCTTGGTATAAAAATGACCATGTTGTAATCTTATTTTCTTTCATAGTAAAAGTTTCTTTTTTTGTGATTGAAAATCCATTTTTTATATAAAATTTGGCATTAACATTTGAATTAGTAATCAATCTCAAATTAAACTGCTTTGATTTATTCTGAATCATCTTTTTAATTTGGGTGATTATTTGTGATCCAAAACCGCTTCCTTGTTTTTGTGGACTAATGACCAGCGTATCTAAATACCAGTACTTTGGCTTATATTCGTTTAAAATGCTATCTGCCTTAATAATATTTTTAAGTATTTTACTAGTGGTCAACATAATAATTTTAAATAACGACACAACGGCACCAGCTTTCAAGTAATCAAAAATGGTCACAGAACTATTTTGTAGATTTATCAAATTAAATGTTCCAATTAAATCACCATCTTCGAAGCACACATAACAACTTTTTTCATTAATATAGGCTATCGTATTCAATTTAAATATTTCTTGCAGCGCGTTTATTTTTGATGAATGATTACTTGGTATATTGAAAAGTTCATAATTTTTAAATGCCTTATAAACCAATTCAGAGATTTTATCACTGTCTTCCAATTCTGCTTTTCTAATATCCATTTTTTGTCTCCTCTCGTTTGTGTTCACTGCTAGTTTACAAGCAAACATCCATGTCCGAAAATACTACTAATCCATAAAAAGCAGTTAACCAATCATATCATTTCAAATAAATAAAAAACACTTCTTATACAGAAATGCTTTTTACTGACCGTTGGCTTTATCTAGTGCTGCTTGGGCTAGAATATTCAAATAGTTTAATGGTCGATCAAACCATGGTTGGAATAACATATCGACAAAAGCTAAATCGGTAATCGTCATGCGATTTTGAATAGCAATGGAAGCTGCATTTGCCGACTGTGCAATATCATACTTACTCTGCAGTTGCACGCCAAGAATACGTTGTGTTTTGCGATCCCATGTAATACTCATCAAAACTGGTTCAGTCGATGACATGAATTCGGGTCTAAAATTATCAGTCATTGTCAAGGAATCAACATCCATCCCAAGCTCACGCGCATGCGCAGCTGTCAAGCCAGAAGATGCCATAGTTAAGTCATATAATTTTAATCCAGACGTTGATTGTGTCCCCATATACTTAATTTTTGGTGCCATTAAATTATAACCAATGAGTGTTCCCTGCCGTACAGCATTTGTTGCTAAAGGTATATAAGTGTTTTCACCGGTTGGATTATAATGCACAGCTACTGAATCTCCTGCTGCAAAGATATCAGGATCACTAGTTTGCATATAGTCATTAACTATCAATGCGCCATTAGGCGTAGTCTTTAGTTTGCCACTAAAAAGACTCGTGCTTGGTCGGAAACCAACTGACATCACAACTAAATCTGCTGCAAAACTGCCATCATTTGTTTGTACAACAACTGCATCATCTTGACTTT
The DNA here is from genome assembly GCF_014207505.1 of Leuconostoc carnosum. Classification (GTDB taxonomy): domain Bacteria; phylum Bacillota; class Bacilli; order Lactobacillales; family Lactobacillaceae; genus Leuconostoc; species Leuconostoc carnosum. The sequence goes on along the minus strand of NZ_JACHGL010000001.1, from coordinate 399,437 downwards.
CGAAGCGTTGAACAGTTTTGTCAGTTTCAACAGCAACCCCATGTGATAGAAAGAGTTCATGGACATTTTTCGTAAACGCTTCATCAAAATAGCGATTCAGAACAGTAGGCTGATTATCAATTAAAGTAACCTCTTTACCTTTAACATTGAAAGCTTCAACTAATTCTGTCCCAATATATCCGCCACCCACAATGATTACACGATTTATACGATCATCATTAGCATAGTTAATTAATTCTTGAGCGTGGGTATAGTTTTTAGACAATACAATTCGGTTATCTTCAATACCTGGAATACCTGGAATAATAGGCCAAGATCCTGTGGCTGCTACGAGTTTATCATAGTGTTGAACAGACGTCTTACCTGTCACTAGGTTAGTAACTGTAACTGTTTTTTTAACATTGTCAACAGCGGTTACCTCGTGATTCATGTGAATGTTAGCACCTAAATCTTTTAATATTTCAGGTGATGAATAAAACAGGTCTTTTATTTCTTTAACCTCACCTTGAACAGTCAAAGCAATACCACATGAAAGAAAAGATACGTTGTCATTTCTTTCATATACATCCACTTCAACTTCGCTGTGTTGTTTCAAAATAGACTTTATTGTAGCTGTCCCCGCATGCGTTGAACCAATAATAATTACCTTCATGATTAACCTCCAATATTTCATAGACTAAGTTTATATTTCTATTGTATAATTTAATCAGTAATTAAAAATTGACTTACGTCAAGAAAGAGTGAAATATGTCACATTCTGAATTTGCATGTGTGAAATCTGCTCCTATTTTTTCTGATTTAGCTGATGAAATAATTGCCCAATTAGTCACTATTTCAACTCACCAAAAAGAATATATGTCTGGCAGTTATATCTATCATCCGGATGATGATTTAGCGGGACTTTTTTTAGTTGACTCTGGCCAGGTTGATATTTTGAGTGTTAATGACAACGGTCAGGAAATATTACTATATTCTTTACATAGTCATCAAATGAATGTGGAAGCTTCTTTATTTACCGATGAAAAACATCATCATTTTGCGCGCGCAAAGACAGACGCAAAAATTTGCATGATTCGGAGAAAAAACTTTCAAGATCTATTACATCAACATCCAGAATTAGCTATCAAGATTTTAAATGCCTATGGTAAACGAATTACTGAATTAGAAAATTTGCAAATTAGTCTGTCGTTACAAAGTGCAGATGAACGTTTAATGCTATATTTAAACAAAATGTCCAATATCAACATGCAAAAAACATTTCGTCTGAATGGTACAAAAAAGGAATTAGCTGCATCACTGAATATCGCACCCGAAACACTCAGTCGCCTATTTAACAAACTGAGTCATGATGGGAAAATAAAACTAAATAAGCGAGATATTACAGTGTTATAGTCCACCACACTCAGAAGCCATACGATAATAAAGACATAGAAAGAGCCGTAGTTAGCGCTACGGCTCTTTCTATGCTATCGAATTATAATCATGAAAAACTAAATCCAGCCCTGACAACAATTTTACAGCAACAGGCTGAATATTCCCTGAATTCGAAAAAACCTTGGTTGTCTTGTCACTTATATTCTCAACATTTGTTACATTATAATTATTAATCATCATTTAAAACCATTATACATAATAAACGTACCATCAGACAAAATTGGTTGACTTGCATATGAACAATTTGAAAATATTACTACAATAGCCCCATGCTGTTTAAGATTAATATATTTTTATATCATCATTTAGAATAGTAATTACTTGTTTATTATCAATTGGAACCAAGTTTATCTGACACTTGTATACTTCAAATATTTCTTTAACAGGTTCAATGAATGGCTTTTCGATGTAATGTGGCAATGGAAAAAAATCTATGACATTAAGAGATGCATCATTTTCTAGATCAGGAGCCAAAGATTTATCGTCCATCGTCTCACAGTATCGAATATTTTTTGAAAGAATAATGCCACCTGCTGATTCACCAATATATAAGCAATCTTTCAAAATTTTATGACGTAGTAATGTTAATAAGCTTTTTTGTTTAATTGCTTGAAGTAAGTAGAATGTGTTTCCACCCGCTACACAAATTATTTTTGCTGTTTCTATTTTTTGATAACATGTCAATTCATTTTCTGCGGTAATATCTAGAAAATCTAACTTGTATCCTAGATTTTGCAACATTTTTATGCCATCAGCCATATATTTCGTATAGGATTCAACATTTGCAGCAGTTGTTATAAATAAAATTTGGTCTTGAACATTATCAGTCTTCGACATGAATTCTAATAGTTTTTGTTGCGTACCAGCCAAATAAGATGTAATAAAAATTTTTGCCATTTCATCCCTCTTAAATATTCTCAAAATTAAAGTGATAATTGATTATATCATAAGGGCATAGTGCTTCATAACTTGAGGAAAATTTGTCTTTTCAGGTAATTAAATGAAACAAGAGGTAGTTTGTTAGTTATTTAACTAGCAAGCTACCTCTTTTAAAAATTATTGTATTTTAATTTAATTGCTATTGTTTTAACACATCTGTTGTTGGTTCAACAAAATGGGCTGCCAACAGTCGACTTGCCATAAAAATAATTAGCCCAACAATAATGCTGGATACCGTGACGTCACTCAACCAATGGGCACCAATTCGGACACGGCTCATTGCTGTTAATATGCCCATAGCGATGCCAAATATTGTCATCTTTTTTTGCAAGCTAACATGACCACGTGGCACAAAAAATGTTAAATATAAGAATAACCAACCGGACATTGTGTGCCCAGATGGAAATGAGTTATGCCCGTTGATACCATTCAAGTGATACCAAGGCGTGAATTCACTCATAACTTGACCTGAAACAGTTGTCATTTCATAAGGGCGAAATCGTCCCCATAAGGATTTCATATCTCCAATTGTTGTTTGTGCTACAAAAACTACTACAATGCCGACTAATGCAGCCGTTACTAGATAGCTCACATTGGCTTCGCTCTTGCTCTGTATCCAATTGTAACATATGGTAGACAACAGAATTGTTAAGACAACTGCTAGCCCCCAACGTAATATTTCAGGATAATTCTTTTCAGCGGTTGTGTTATTTGCTACACCCATTGGTATCCCTTTGGACAAGTTATTGAACATTGAATAGGTATAACTCAGCATATCTTGTAAAATAGCTAGCATTTGATTCAATGCAAAGGCTAATGCACCAGCTGTTACTACGTAACGTAACACATTTTCTTGAACACGACGCCAAATAGTCCATGCAATAATTTCAAAGGCAACAAAGGATACAATGCCTGCCCCTTGATCCGCATAATTTTGAAAAACATTACCAAAAATCGAGTTTTGATCCATCACAGTGGTTGTTACATTTTTGTCAAAAAACGTTGCCACAGCGAGGCTCAATACACCAATACCTAGTAAAATTATCAATACATTTCTTTCACCAATCGTCGTTTGAAAGCCCTTTTTAGGCGTTTCAAGCGTTGTCATATTCACACCGTTACCTGTCAGTTGCATAGGTCCATCTCCTCATAGTTGATACCTTTAGTATAAAATACCTATGTATTAGCTCTGTAAGCTTTTTGTAAAATTTTGCTCTGAAGGTGTTTAGTCATCGATAATGGCTAATAAAAATACCCTGATAATAATCTACTGAATAATAGTTCAGATACTTAGTACCAACGTATTTTTAGAATATATTGGCATAAATGATTCCTCATATTGTTAACTCACCATATTAATTCAGGGTTACTGCCACAAAAATTTTCCCACTAGACGATTAACATTGTTATTTTCATGTAATTTACTATGTTGACCCATGACCCCATGAATTTCGATTTCGCGGTAACTATGGTATCTATCTTGTAAAATATATTTTAATGATCTAGAAGAAACATTTGAAACACGACCATCTGAATTCGTACCATCATCAAGATTACCGTAAATATTTAAGATATCTACTTGTTTTTTAGGATAATTATTGCGGTGTTGGTATAAATCACGAAAACTATCGTTTTGATAACGTGGCGCACCAGTCTTTAAAAAATAATTACGATTAACCTTATCATCAAGTCCAATTATACCGTCAAAATGTCCAGCAAGATTTACTTGTTTCTCAAGTTTTGGTAATTTATCATTACTGCCATGATTCATTTGATAATACATTGTTATTAAATTTCCCATCGAATGTGAAACAGTATTAAATTTCTTAACATGATAGGTACTTTGTAATTTGGTTAAAATATTTTTAAACCACTTTTGAGTTACATTATAATTACCATTTTTATTATCTTGTAGGACAATTTGAATGATTGGTCGATTGATTTTTTTAGTCCATTTACCCTGGAATTTGACATCACCTTTTTTTGATACGATTACTGTTAATACTTGATCAGCATTATAATTTTTCTCGGCATAATCAATCATACTGTTAGTAGAACGAGCGCCAGCACCCCATCCGTGAATATAAAGTGTTGGAATATATTGAGATTGATCAACATTGACCGCTTGGTCACTTTTACCAACACTATGCCTATACCATAAAATAGTTACAATAATCACGATTACTACAACTATCACAATTTTGAAATATCGTTTTTTTAACATTAATAGCTTTCCTGTTTAATTATTCAAAGCTGAAGTTTTTGTCGCTTAAATCGTTTGGATGTGTCATATTTAAAAAGCACCGCGATCTTTTATATTGTATTGATTGACAACATAGATTAATGGCCTCGATGTTTTGCTTTCTTCTTCTCTTGTTTTATCTCGAATTTTCGCTGCTTTAGAACTTCATTATGAGCAGTGTTCGAAGACTTCCTTTTCATTTTTCGTTCGTTTAATTGCTCTTTTAAAGCGACTTGAGCACCTGTACCAACTCCTTGATTAATTTGCTTTTTTGCTACACATTGTAATCGTTTTGGATTAATCTTGTTTTTCTCTATTTTATTTTCTAATTCTTTGGTAAAAAAATGAATTTTTGACCAATTTTCTAAAATAAAATTTTGAATTAAAGGCAGTTTAGGTTCGGATGTACCTAAATTTATTTCTGCTACTGCATATGATTTAGCCTTACTAACTTCAAAGATTCCTTTATAATAGGGCGGATCAAAAATAATTGTTAAAGAACTTGTTACCGTGCACATGTTGACACCTCCATAAAAGTAAAATAGTTCAGAAGATGGACAACCATGGAGGCCGGTTACTGCTAGATATAATCTACATCCGGACTACCTACCGGATTGTGTTTTTTCTTCTGTGAATAGAATAACATTAATATTTTTTGTTTTCAATAATATTCATTTGATGCTATTAAATTAAGCTCACCGATTAGTATGGCAATATATTTATCTGCTAAGTTGCTTTTGAATCAATCAACGCTACCGTTATATATCAAATTTTGGAAAACATTCTAAATAGTTTATTATTGTAATCCCATTAATTGTTATTGAAATGATTATTTTTATAGCAATAAAAAAATCCCTTTTCTTAATCACATTTTTAGTGACTAATGCCAGAGAATATCTTTGTTACATCACAATCATTACTCGTCATAATAAAATTTTATACGTAATTAATACCACCATCAACCAAAATTGATTGACCAGTAATATAATTTGATTTTTCATCAGCCAAGAATGACACTAAGTTTGCAACATCGGCTGGTTCTTCACCACGCCCTAAAGCGATGCCATCAATGTATTCTTGTTTTGTTTCACCCAATGGTCGATCATAGATTTTCGCCATTGCTGCATCAATTTGATCCCACATTGGTGTCAATACGATACCAGGGCAATACGCATTAACTGTAATTTTGTCTTTTGCTAATTCCTTCGCAGCTGCTTGGGTAATACCACGCACTGCAAACTTTGTAGCTGAATAAATTCCTAACAACTCAACTGCTTGGTGTCCAGCAATAGAACAAGCATTTATAATTTTGCCACCCTTACCTTGCTTTTTAAACTGTTGAGCAGCAGCTTGTACACCATATATCGTGCCGTTGACGTTAATATTAAAAATCTTGGTAATTTCTTCAGGCTTTGCATCTATAATGGCAGCAATTTGTGCAATTCCTGCATTATTAACAAAAACATCTAGTTTCCCAAAATCTTTGACAACATCATCAACTAGTTTGAACATGTCATCATGATTTGAAATATCAACATAATACCCTTTTGAACCGTTACCAACAGATTCAGCAACCTTAGTTGCATTATCTTTATTCAAATCCGCAACAGCAACACTAAAACCATCTGAAGCGAGTTGTTTGACAATACCCTCGCCAATACCTTGTCCGCCACCAGTAACAACAGCAACTTTAACCATGTGAATTTCCTCCTTTTTAATGACAACTATATTATAGTCTTGTAACCCCTTACATTCAAGTGTTGATTATTATTTGTGATTAAAACTTCTTTCATAATGTATGACATTAGTACTATCAATCTATATAGAAATCTATTCACCCGTATTCTTGCTGTGCAGGTTTCAAGTAAAAACACTATTGTCACGATATCTAATAATTTAATCTATGATGTCTACTGTTTATTCAAATAATGTTGGACATTTTTGTTTAAAGTGTCCATTTTAAAATACCTTTTCCTATTATTTCCATGTTAAAATGATAAACGTAAATGATACATATCTAGGAGAACTAATTTATGAAAAAAAAATTACTAATCGTTATGGGCATAATTCCTCTAATTTTCCCATCACTTACAATGCGTATTTCGATAGGTATCTTAAATGATAGCAGAGAATTTTTAGGTAGCATAAGATTCCCAATTTATGAGTTGCCATTTATTATAGTATACATTTTACTTATAAAGCTGGTTTGGCAATTTAATTTTGGATTCACAATCAAAAAATGGGCAATTCCTGTTGTTGCAACTACCTCAATGTTAGCAACAGTTGTTGGTAATATTGTTGCTTCAAAATCTTTAGATACCATTTTTCATCAACTACCTATTGGTCAAATATTTGTAGCTTTAATTGTTTCATTAGTGTCATCGCTTATTATCGGATTATTTGAAGAAACTATATTTCGTGGTGTAATATTCAACTATTTTTCTCACGTATTTAGAAAAAGTAATTATCAATTCTTATACTCTGCATTATTATCTAGTTTAATTTTTGGACTTATTCATTTAGGTAACACGTTATATGGTGGACAAAACTTAGCATATACTTTGTATCAAGTCATATACGCTGCTGCAATGGGATTTCTTTTTGCAGCTGTGTACGTCAAAACAAAATCGATCATTGTTCCAATAATACTACATGCGCTTATTGATTGGTCAGATCTTTTCTTTAATTTATCTGGGGAACCCGATATGTCAGGGGCTAATTGGCTCCCAATTTCTGTCACTCTGACACTAACAGTTTTGTATATTGCATCCGATATTATAATTTACCGAAGCGTTAAAAATGAAAAACTAGGCTCAATTGGATTTAAATAAACATTCTGTCATTAGATAAATAAGCCTATATTTTAATCAATAGCTTCGCTCAATTAAAATAAAAAGACAGTAATAAACATGAACTGAACCCGATAACTTGGACAAAATAAAATGTCCAGAAAGTTATCGGGTTTTAATATGGCTCAATATATAAATGAATTCAAATTAAAAGTTGTCAAAACATGTTTATCAGAGATTGCCAGTCAAAAATTACTAGATCAACAAATCATACCTTATCAAGAACGTAACATGTTAAAATTCAAACAAAAAAAAGTGCGTGTTTGAACAGCGCACCAATGGCAAGTTATTTAGTTTAGTGACACGTGAATTCAAATGGTGGATTGAGTTTGAATCAACTCTAATATTTAAGAAAAATTCCACAAATCATCTGTCACTAGTCAGCAATGTAAGAATTTGACGTAAATTAAAAAAAATACAGACTCATTAATCTAAAAAATGATCAAACATCCCACTTTTCTTCTTGATAAGCCATTTCCCAAAAGAGTACCTCATAGCGTAATGCATTTTTAAAAATAGTCGTTAAGTGCACGCGTTGGGTTGATGTCTGTTGCGCTGTTATGGTATCAAATTTTTGCATTAACCACTCAGTTAGACTACCAAAATCAGATGAGCTATACATTGCAATCCACTCACCATACAATGCATGTTTGGCACCCGGTGAATGGACTAAACTTTTCCCAATCGCCTCATATCCCCACATGCAAGGTAATAATGCAGCTAAAAGTTCTGCCTGCCCACCACTTTGGGCAACTGATAGCAAATAATTTGTGTATGCTAAAGTTGTTGGTGCCGGTTCTGCCGATGACAACGCCTCTTCACTAATGTTGAATCGCGCAGCATACTGACGATGCAATGCCATTTCTTCAGTTAAAGTTGCATGCAGGATTTTTGAAAACTGCGTTATGGTTGCCAAATCAGTACTTTTGAGAGCACCTAGGGCAAACATTTTAGCATAATCTTTAAGATACACATAATCTTGTATCATATAATATTTGAATTTTTTGACCGGCAAAGTACCAGCACCAATTTCTTGCACGAATGGATGGTTCAAATTAGCTTGCCAAATGTTGTCAATTTCTGTGATGATTTCATGACTAAATCCCATATCTACTCCTTTTTAGTATGTGTCCACGCGACAATAAACTGTGCCAAGGATTTACTATATTGCACCAAACGCGCAACTGAAATGCTTTCATCAACTGCGTGCGCATTGCGTAAATCGCCAGGTCCGTAAATAGCAGCAGGAATATGTGCATCACCAAACCAACCACCATCCGTTACACTTGTGGAAACAGAAAGTTTGGTTTTCTCACCAAAAGCACCTAGGTGGGCGTCTAACAATGTTTGAACTGCAGCATGCTTTTCATCTACTTCTAGGGATGGAAAAATTTCACCTCGATCTTCAATCATTGAACTGCCGCCCCACTCAAAAGTAGGTAAATGATCTCGTAACCATGGATCTGCTTGTGCTAAGCGCGTCACAAATGATTCGACTTCCGATGTGACAGATTGATAAGTTTCATTTGGATAAAAATGAACCGTTATCCATAAACGTGCTTCATCTGCAATAAATGCTGCATTTCTACCCCCCTCGACCACTGCTGGATTAATCGTGTTCGTCCCAGCAGGAAAACCCGGATAGGTTTTGTTAATCGCCCAATCACGTTCTAATTCTTGCAAACCAATGATTAACTTTGCCATTTTTTCAATAGCACTTGCCGCTCTTAAACCACCGCCAGCATGAATCATTTCACGACGTAAGCCATCATGGTAGGTTTGGTCACTTTTAATCGTCACCCACCCTGTAATAACACCCCCTTGCCCTCGAATTTCTAAATCACTTGAATCTATTACAAGCGCAAAGTCTGCTGTATAACCATGATCAATTGTTGATTTCGTACCGGCTTCGCCAACTTCTTCACCAATCACTGATTCAAAAAGAATTTTACCCGGTAAGACAATGTTTTGATCATGCAAAATTTTTAATGCAAATAACGCAGCCGCCAGGCCGCCTTTCATATCTGATACACCGCGCCCAATGACTCGGCCATCATGAATCACAGCCTCAAACGGTGAAAATGTCCATTTTTCATCAGGATTTAACGCTGCAACGTCCATATGTCCGTTAATAATCAAACTCTGACATGTCGGATCGCCAGCTTTGGTACCAACCACGATATCATCATTTTCATACAATGCCCATTGATCAATATCAAAACCTAAAGGCCGTAAAAAATCAGCAACAAAATTCTGAGCCTCTCGCGTATTTCGTGCTGGTGGTGCTGGTGTTTCGAATGCAACTAGACGCGCCACTAAATCTAATAACTCACCTTGTCGTGTCTCAATTTGTCGATTAACCTCTGTTAAATCCATGCTTTACCTCCACGAAAAAAGCACCCATGCCAGCGGACAAAAGTGCTCTAAAAATTGAGTTAAATATGCATTGCTAACAAGTTAATGTTGCATCACAAATCACTTTCCTCCGCTGGTATTATCCATCTCAGGTTCAAAGGGTACTTCTCAGCCAATTGGCGCCCCTAGTTTTAATGAGTATAGCCTATTTTAACGGCTTTGTCAAAGCAAACCGCCTTTTTCTGATTACTATTATGATGATAGTAATTATCTGTGTCCACATCGTCACATCGAGTCACTAAAAAAAGCAATCTCTACATTGATTGCTTTTTCTATATCTATAGCATTTTACTTATTGTGCCAAATAGCCGCCATCAACAACGAATTCAGCACCTGTTGCAAACTTTGATTCTTCACTAGCTAAATAGACTGCCATATATGCAATATCATTAGGTTCACCAATATGTCCCATAGGTGTTTGAGTTCTTTGTGATTGGGCTTCTTCTGCACCATCAATACCATCAACCAATGGTGTTTTGATATATCCTGGGTGAATCGTGTTGACACGTAAGTTATAGTCATTCAATGCTGCATGTAGTGCAGCTGACTTACTCAAAATGCGGACACCACCTTTTGAATGATTATAAGCAGCTAAGTTAGGATCACCAACAAATCCTTCAATAGATGACATATTAATAATTGAGGCACCACCAGCTTGGTTTTTCATATATTGCATACCGTACTTAGTTCCTAAGAAAACGCCATCAGAGTTGATTGATTGCAAAAATTTCCAGTCTTCATATGTTGTCTCTTCAATGTTTTTAGCAATTGCAACACCGGCATTATTGACAACCGTATCGACATGACCAAACCATTTAATCGTATTTTCAAATAAATCAATCCAGCCTTTTTCATCAGATGCATCATGTTGAACAAATCGTGCTACTGATTCATCACCAATTGTCTTTAGCGCTTCTGCACCAACATTAGCACGACGCCCAGTAATGACAACTTTAGCGCCTTCTTCTACAAACTTTTGAGCCATTGCTAAGCCAATACCAAGTGTACCACCAGTGATAATAGCAACTTTATTCTTTAACCGATCTGTCATAATTAAAACTCCTTTTCTCTTTACATGTTCATTATATCACATAAAAAGGTGATGAATCAAACATAAATAAGTAAAATGATTGATAATCGTTTATATATTAATGTTTTTTATTGTGATAAATGTTTTTTATTTTGTTATATAATTCATTATTTAAAAAAGTTATGATAATGATCCGTATAATCCTAATTTTTAAAGTTACTCACTAATATATTACAAAATAAAAAAAGGACCCATACTGGGCTCTTTTTGTTATTCCTGCTGTTTACTGCGTTTCGTCAAGAACTTTAGGCAATATTTGTTCATACACATTATGCGTCGATATATAATAATCTTAACTTTTTTGAATCGATTTGGTATTTGTTTCTTGATAATTTGTATATTAAACCGTCTTCTTCAAATTTTTTGTAAGTATAAAGGAGATGCCTGTAACTTACGCCAAGATATTCCATAACTAAACGATGTGGCTCACTATATCTATCTTCATATGAATCATCAAGAATAAATGTTGCCAAGCGATATTTGAAGGCATAAGATTTATGAACAATCATCCAGTTTGTTCTTTTGAGCACCTTATTGGCTAAATAGTGATTGATATTTTGCAAATACACAACATTATTTAATAAATATTTTTGCACAAGTGACTGTGGGATACCAATACATCGTGTTTTTCCTATTGAAATAACTTGTTTTGAATGTGTTGTTACGCCATTCAGTTCAAGCTCCCCTATCCAGTCTTTAGGATAAAAGAACTGTATTAAACTCATCGTACCCTCCTGTGATAGGAAGGTCACTTTAGCGTGACCTTCTACAAGATAATACAATGTTGCTGAATTTTTAATTTGTTCTGAAGTCATTATTATTTCTGTATTTTCAAAATAACATATATGACTACCGACAAGTACCTCTTGTGGGAGAAAAGATAATTTATATTTATCTATCATCAAATCGTCAATCATAACATCTCCAAGATATGTGATATAGCATATTATAATTTTACCATATCAATTATACTAGTTTAAGTAAAGTGCTTTTTAACTACAAAAATAGAGGAACAACTGATGATTAAAAATATTATATTTGATTTAGACGATACACTTTTAGACTTTAAACGTGGCGAATATGAAGGTGTGCGAGAAATATTAAAAAAGCAAGGTGCCATTGATTTAGATAGAGCTTTCACCAATTATAATGAAATTAATGATTCTATTTGGCAGAAAATTGAAAAAGGTTACGACAGGCAACCACTTTTAGATAATAGATTTTCGGATACATTGGCGTTAATGGGTATATCAACCGATGGCCGAGAATTAGAAAAAGAATATCGAAAGAAGTTAGATCAAAATTACTATGTGATACCCGGGGCAATTGCTTTATTAAAAGAACTGACAGAGCTTGGATTCACACTTTTTGTAGGTACTAATGGTGTTGCTAATACACAACATTCTCGCCTTTTAGGATCTGGAATCAATCAATATTTTGATATGATTTTCATTTCTGAAGAGATTGGATTCAGAAAACCAGATCCAAAATTTTTTTCATTTATAATTAACACAAATCCGGAAATTAATGTGGACAATACACTAATGATTGGTGACAGATTATCCGCAGATATCCAAGGTGCTTCATCTATTGCGATGAAGAATATTTGGTTTAATCCCAACAATGAACCAAGAAAAGAAGACATAAAGCCAACATATACTGCAGGTAGCTATGACGATATTCTACATTTTTTAAGAGGATTTAGTTAATAAACCCCAATCATTTATTTAGCGTCTCTCATGAACAAACAAATATAGAGATACCCTACTAAATCATACTAATTTTCTTTCTTAAATAGACGGCGAACAGTATTTTTTGATCGTAATAAAAATAAATATAATCGTCTTGATCGCTTAATTTTTCGATAACGTTGCGTATTTTTTTTATAAAAATTCTGATGAAAATTTTCCGCAGGCCAAAACACCGTTGCAGATTTAATTTCGACCACAATTGGTCGTGAAAAAAGTTCAGTATCAATAAGCGCTTGTTTTGATTGCTCAGCAATTTGACGTTGTTGGTCATTATTTACAAAAATAATTGGTCGATAATTCTCGCCCCTATCATCGATTTGGCCTAAATTATCTGTTGGGTCAATTAATTGCCAATAAACATCTACTAGCTGTTGATACGTTATGATACGACTATCAAATAGGATTTCTACAGCCTCCACATGACCAGTATTTTGACTGAACACCTGATCATAAGTTGGTTGTTGTAATGCACCACCTGTATAACCTGAAATAACTGCTTTAATGCCAGGTCGTGTATCAAACGGCTCTACCATACACCAGAAACAGCCACCTGCAAAAATAGCACGTTCCTGATATGGTGGGTCCTTTTCATCATGTAACTTGACTTGATCATATGAATCTGGTTGTGACTGGCCAGTTATTTTGAGATAAAAATCCATGACATCAGGCGTTAAATTATTTCGAATAGCTAATGGTTGCAAATCAGATTTTAATGTATCGATTTGCGAATTAAAAGTAACACTAGCACGCTTATCTTTGGCCTGCACCATTATCTCTCGTTCCCATTCCCTTGTTGCTGGATTCAAAATCAAATTATAAATATCTTGTTGCATTTCATCAGGATTTAAAGCCATACTGTCATTCTCCTAAGTTTTCTTAAAGTGCCTATGTGACACTTATCAGTAACTAATATGCCTTACGCTCACTTTAAAGAACTTGACATATCAAGCAACTTTTTTCTAATATTTTCAACAAAACTTAGCGTGTCATTATCAATGCCGTGTTCAAAAGTCCAATTTAGCGTGTCAAAAACTATACTAGCCCCAAATTTAGCTATTAATTCATTATGTCTACTGTTTGATTTGTTAATCAAATATTTTAACCAGTATTGATAAAGTATATGTTCAAATTTATTTTTTAAATTGTATCCAGGTTCATCAATTGAAAACAATGTTTGAATGATTAATTGCCTATCGGTCAGCTCATTATAAAACTGCACAATTGTCTCTTCAAAGTGTCCTGAAATTAATCCATCAAGTCGTTTTTTGACAATTTGTTCGAACACTAGAATTTGTGTATCAACTACTTGGGCTAATAAATCGTATTTATCTAAATAATGTAAATAAAATGTAGAACGGCTCGTTAACGCTTTTTTACAAATGTTTTCAACAGTAATTGCATGCAATTCTTTTTCATTTAGTAAGTTAATAAATGCGTTTTCAATATTTTGCTTTGTTTTAGTTGGTCTGATATCTGTCATACAGAACTATCCTTTTCTGTCCATAAATAGACATTTCAAAATATAATGTCCATTTATGGACATTATCAATAGCTTTGCTAATTGTTGTCCCTCACTCTTTTCATTATAATAAAATTATTAAATAAAGAAAGAGGTCTGAACATGTTTTACGAATATGTCAAAAATAATCAACAATGGAATTTACAAATCAATCGACAACTTGAAGAAATCAAGGAAAACCAGCAAGTTAAAGATGATTTACAAATAGCTATTCCAAAATTAACAAATGCGGATTCTTGGTACCAAACTTGGTTTACATTAGGAGAAACCAGAGAACAAAATGGTGATTTTACACTTGCTTGCGCCTATTTTGGACTGGCACAATTCTATTTAAGTCAGTATGATACTAATAAAAAAGAAGTTGTCCATCGTTATTTAGATAATTTCTATCGTTCTCATACGGAAATCAATTATGAAAATTATGAAGTGCCTTATGAAGGTAAGTATCTACCAGCAATAAAAGTCAATATTAAAGCTAACGCTAGCAAAACATTAATTATCATCAATGGTTTTGACAGTTTTATGGAAGAACTTTTAATTGCGATTAATTTCTTTCAAGGTTTAGACTATAATATTATTTTCTTTGATGGTCCTGGCCAAGGACGTGCATTAATTGATAATGATATTAAATTTATATCTAACTTTGAGAAGCCCGTAAGTGCCGTAATTGATTACTTTGCTTTAGATCAAGTCGATGTCATGGGTGTTTCATGGGGTGGCTATTTCGCTGTTCGAGCTGCAGCCTATGAAAAACGAATCAAAAATGTTATTTGTTTTGATTTTTTCTACGATGGATTAAACACTTTCCTAAAAGATTTTTCTCAAAATGATCAGACAACTATTCGCCAATTATTAAAAGAAAATAACAACGTCAAATTAAACCAATTAATTACGCCTTTAGTTGAAGTTAATTCTAACCTTAACTTCCTGTTCACAAAAGGATATGAAAATACCGGCACAAACACGCCCTACGCGCTATTACAAGAAATTGAAAAGCACACCATCAAAGGTATTGGACATTTAGTTAATCAAAACGTGTTATTACTTGCTGGAAAAGATGATCAATATGTACCATTTAAAGATTTAAAGTGCGAGCAGCAAGAATTAATAAATGCAAAATCACTCGAAACTAAAATCTTTACCAAAGAAACTGGTGGCGAACAACATTGTCAAGCTGGGCGATATGATTTAGCATTAAAAGCTATTCAAAAATTTTTATTGGCTCACACTGATTAAAGACTTAACCGCCATCTGAATCATCCTTTTAAAACAGTGATTGACACATCATTCTTTTTTTCGACATCGAGTGATACTTCACCACCTAATGGGAAGGTAAATATAGGTTGAGTATGTCCAAAATCAATATCATAAACAACAGGAATACTTTTCAGTATTGGAAACTTGTCTAATATAAATTTAATATCAGATGCAGACATTTTATTTTCAGTTGGAAATCTACCAATGATTAACCCCTTTATATCCGCATGTATTTGTAAAATCTGGGCAAGTTCTCTAGAAAATTCAAGTGCTTCGCCACCCTCAGATTGCTCTACGAAAATGATTGGATTTTTAATTTCAGGGAAGAATACTGTACCTGATTGCAGACAATATGTTTGTATATTCCCTCCAGTTGTCACGCCCCTTGTGTGTCCATGATTGTATATTTTCCACTTATTTGGCATAAGATGCCGTGGTAAATTGGGGTTAAACCACTTATCACTAGTCCATAAATGACTTGCACGTAATTCATAGTTTGATTCAGTCATTGCTCTTAACCATTCTTTGGTTTGAAAATCCTGTAACTCATCCATCTTAAATGATGAGTAGCTTGGACCATAGTAGGTAACTAGTCCTGTTTTAGCTCTAATAGCATTATGCAAACTAGTAGTATCAGAATAACCAACAAAAACTTTAGGATTATGTCGTATAATGTCCCAATCAATATATGGTAACAGCTCATTAGCATTTAAGCCACCGATTGTTGTCATTACTATGGCTACATTTTTATCACAAAACGCTTCATGTAAATCAGCAACTCGCGATTGGATGGAACTTGACTGAAATTGATCAGTTTCTAAAATATGCTTACCAAATGTCACTTTAAATCTCTGATTTTCCAACCGCTTTTTAGCCAATAAGTTCTCATCAAAACCACCAACCCGATCAATTGAAGAACTGGGTGAAATGATACGTATTTCATCACCACGTTTGATTTTTTTAGGAAAAATATAAGTCATCTTTTTACCTTTCACAGTCATTTTGTCAAAATTTTAACACAATTCATCAACTTAGTAAACATGATATTTTTATAATAAATCATTATATAGCCATTATTTAATCTGGATTCATTTATAATAACTTTATTACTTTTAATAATTGTTGTTTTTCTAATGTGGTATGATGATTATAAATTTCTACATTACTTTAGAGGCTAAAATGACATTTAGAGAATCACAATTATCAGATGAAACGATTTTCAATAACTGGATTAAATATTGGTGTCGCTATTGGATTGATTTATAGTGATAAATTTCGAATTATAACGTAAAGAATGCTTTAAAGTAACTTATCCGAACAAAAAAGCAACACACATCATAGGTGTGTTGCTTTTTAATAATTACAGGAATTCAAACTATTCTATTTAACGCTGTCGAGCGTAGGTACAGCGCCATTTAAGCCACCCATTTGATGTAATGCACCACCCACTTCAATATCAAGTGCTGATTCATCAACCGTGCCGACTAACTTTGGCGCAAAGCCAGCGTTAGTGATAAGTTCGCTGACCTTGTCGATAGCTTTTGACGTATCGGCAGCGAAATACAAAATAACTTGACTATCTTGGTAGTCCCCACCAGCTATAAGTGTCTTAGCATCTAAAGAACCAAATGCTTTTGCATATAAAGTATCTGCTAATAAAAGTTTTTTAATTTCAGAACCTGCCGAAACCCCATCGGGTAACGTACGACTCATTGTGCCAGTTGCATCAAACGAAATCGGATTTGATGGGTCGATCACTAACTTACCTGCAAGTTGTTGCTGGTATTTTTCAATCAATTGTTTTTCGTCAGCGAAGAAAATTGCCAATATGATGGTATCTGCTTGATCAATAGCTTCTTCGACCGTCACGACAGTAGCATTGTCGCCAATTTCATCAGCTAAATGCTTGGCTTTACTTACTGTACGATTTGCGAGTAAAAACTGCTGCCCATGTTTTGATAAATTGGTTGCAATCGCGCGACCAATATTTCCTGCACCAATAATTGCAATTGTCATTTTGTTCTCCTTTTACAATAGTCTCTTTTCTAAACTTCTAATTATACGATATCAAAACTATGTTACCACTTACATCTTAAACATAACACCAATAATATAAGCTGGCAAATAATTTGCTTTCAGCAATAATTAACATTAAACTTGGCATCTAACTATTGTCGCCTATCATTAGTATCTTTGATATCATACATTAACTGGAATAAGTCTAGATTGATAGCCTGTTAGTACCTTATGACTCATTTTTCTGAGTAACTTGCCGATAATATGTTTTGGAGGTTTGTAAATAAATGAAGTAATAAATAATAATTACTGCAATAACTGTTAAAACAGTTGTTGTGTAAACCACAGTCCCAATGGTTACTCCAAATAATTGCAAAATTTTATGAATCATAGGCATTGCAATTACATTGATGATAACTTACCATAAACACACTAAAAAAGAGTATTTTATCTAAAAATACTCTTTTGATTTATTATTACACCATAACAAAACATATAGTCATATTCTGGTGCCTATTGACAGTCATTAGTTCGTCATAAACAAGGTAATTAAAGCAATTAAAGCTGGTAGCCCTTGAACAAAAATAATTTTTCTGGCAGCTGTCAAACTGCCATACACCGCTGCAATTAGAATGAACAACATTTCCATCTGCAACATTAAAATTTGTTGTGGACCAGTCAACATTAACATTGTACTAATAATTAACACACCTAATAAACCGTTGTAAATGCCTTGGTTAGCTAATAACGTCTTCACTTCTGGCATTTCTACAAATGACTTATCTAATTCAAAAGATTTTGCTTGCATTGCCGATGAACCAAACATCTCAATGACCATGATTCCAATAGCCTCAACGGCTACCACAGTTGTAATAATATACGCAATCATTTATTTCCCCTCTTCTACTGTTTCTTGTTCTTGTAACATTTTTTTCAACACTGAATTTAGTGCTTTGTTTATTTCAAGTACATCTGCAATTGATCGACCGCTTTGACGTATTAATTCATCACGCATAATAGTCACTTCAGACAATATTTTTTCAAATAAAACTGTCTTGTTTTCAGCTATCTCAAGTACTTTGCTGCGCCGATCTGTAGTATTTTGTGTCTTGACAACCCATAACTTGTTAACAAGCTTATCAATCACCGGCGTTAAGGTGTTACTAGACAACTCCAGTTCAACACCAATGTCCATCAATTTGACTGACTGACGCTTATGAATAATAAGTAAACACATATATTGTAAATATGATAAGTCATATTTGTCTAAAACGTACTCATACAAATGGTGAAAATACCGATTGGTATTATATACTGATAAGCATAACTCATCATATAGATGTTCATCTTGAACCATATATGATTACCTCCTAAAATATTATATCGTGTACGACATATAATGTAAACCATATCACTATGACGTAAAAAATATGAATATGTTGAATCGTATCAATTATTTTTAAATCATACCCCCACAGCAATGACTCTTTCTTATGACACAAAGTGATTACTCAGATTACTAATCACCCAATTACAAGCCACTTCTCTACTTGATATCTTTAAAAAATTTCCGATATTGGTCAACTAGTTCATATATTAGCGTTATGCTGAGCTAATATATCGTCAACAATGGATTTTATAGTTATTTTTTTCATTTCATCATGCGCTGTTGTTTCAATATCACTATAAATGACATCTAATGTACTTTGAATATTCGCGCCGACAATACAGTCTGGATTTGTTTTGGGATCAATATGTAGTAAATTGTGATCCATCGTAATCGCCATATAAACATCATAAACGCTAATATCAGCAATATCTTGCGCTAATTGTGGTGAAGCAGTCCCTTGCCGGGTTATTATTAATGATGCTGTTCGTAAATCACTCATTAAATTACGTACAACACTAGCATTTGAACCAATACTATCAGCTATTCTTTGACTAGAAAGATCATCATTTTCATAGATGCTTAGGAACGCCAATATATGTATTGCATCACTCAACTTATAAGAAAACCGCATGTCTACCTCTTTTCTTGATTTGTTCACTTTATAATACTTGACAGTATATTATAACTTTTAGTTATACAAAAAGACATAACTTATAGCTATGTCTTTTACTTGCTTTCAAATAATCACATTAAATGATAAATTTATTTTTCTAAAATCTCTTGAATAGCATCAGGTAAACGCTTGAGATTATGTCCCAATACATCAACTAAATCTGTACTACTTGTTTCCAGTGAGCCATCATCAATAGGTTTTTGAAACGAAGTAAACAAGACGGCAGTATCATGATCTAATCCTGTTTTCTCTAACTGCGCGGTATAGTCGCTAGCTGGCATTTTAACAATTTTAACATTCTGATTAATAGCCACTTTCAATGCCTCGCCTAAATCATTAAAGTTTTTCGCCGGACCCGAAAATTCATATACTTCTTTATTTTCTATCTGCGTAAGCACTTTAATAGCACCTTCCGCATATTCACGTTCAAGCGCCCAACCAGCATGGTTATCCGCCCAATACGCTGCAATGTGATTAGCAACACCACTACTCAAGAAGCCAATTTCATTTTCAATATACCAATTATTTCTTAAAAATGCATGAGGGATACCTGCTGCCTTGATAGCATTTTCTGTTGCTTTATGATCGCTAGCTAAAAAGCTAGAAGATGTCTCAGCTTTTGGAAAACTTGTGTAGGCAACAAACTTCACATTGCTAGCAGATAAAGCTTTAACCATATTGAGATGTTGGTCAACGCGTTCAACTCTTCCGCCAGGTTGAGAGGAAATAAATAACACACGGTCAATCCCTTCCAAAGCAGTGATCATTTGATCCACATTATCATATGATGCTTCGCGTACTTCAACATTACCAAAAATTTTTTTTGCTTTATCTAAATCACGAGCAATTAGGACAATCTCCTCATGAGGTACTGTCTTAAGTAGATGAGTAACAGCAGCTTGACCAAATTTACCAGTGGCAGCAGTGATAGCATATTTCATAATTTAAAAATCCCTTTCTATAACTAACTTGTTGTTTTTAAATATACATGTATTATAACATATCCTCCTAGAAACATGTCAAACAGTTAGATTTAGTACAAGTCTTACAAGCTATGACGTTATTTCAACCACAAAAAAAGCGACTGACATATTAGACCACTTAATATATCAGTTGCTATTTCTATTAGAAATACTTAAATATGTTGTGCTAGTACTTGCGCTAACTCTTCAACTTCATTTTTATCAATTTCAGTAAAGCGATCTAACTCTGGTGAATCAATATCAATAACGCCATAAACTCGTTCATTCTTATATATTGGAATAACTAATTCAGCATTACTTTCTGCATCACAGACAATGTGTCCCGTAAACTCATGAACATTTGCAACCATCATACTTTTTTTATGAGCAAAAGCTGCCCCAACAACACCGGTTCCAGGTTGAATATGCATGCATGCTACTTTACCTTGGAAAGGACCCAAATCCAAGACTTGCGTTTCGGTATTATAAATATAAAACCCTGCCCAATTGATATTTTCATAATTTTGAAATATCAAGGCAGCTGCGTTAGATAGATTTGATACCGTGTTGTTTTCATTTTCCAGCAATGCTTCCAACTGTTGACTAACCAAACTTTGAATATCACTCATAACTTTATATCTCACTTTCCAAAATGACAATATACTTATTATTTATAAGTATATTAACATACATTGTATGTTAAGTAAATTAATCGTTAATTACCCATTTTCAAAAGTTAGTACTCTTTATCTTGCTATTCCAGGTAAATGCCTGTGATTAGTTCTAATTAGCTATACCTGGCTCAATTGACCTGTTTCTCTGAGATCGTGTTTTATTCTCACTATTTAATTGGTTCTGCATTTTTATCCATAATATTGAGTATCAAAACAACACCCAAAATAATCAGCACGATTAAAAAAACATTGTGCAAACCTGATAAAATGACACCATTCAACAAGCTAATATGTTCTGACTTATAACTACTGCTGATATAGCTATTTACCATTGAAATATTAATTACTTTTACATTGCTTAATTGATGATTAATCGTCAAATTGAAGGTCAGGCCAAAAATACCGGTAGCTAGGGTTTGCCCTAGCGTCCTTCCTAAAGTCAGCATAGCAGAAGCCGTTCCCAAAAGCGACTGATCTACGACGCGTTGTGAAATCAAAGTATTCATGGTAATAATAATACCCAGTGATGCACCTGTGATACCAGAAATTACGTAGAAAATTGATTGTGTCACTGTTGATTCTATAAATGTTAACGGTAGATAAAATAGAACCATTATTAAAATGAGAGCGATTGAAATATATTTAGGTGCCCATTTCTTCATTAAAACACCAACAAAAAAAGATGATATCAGCCAAAGAACTGGACTAGGCGTAACAGTTAATCCTGCAATGGCAGCACTAGCTTTATAAATAGCTTGTAGCCACATTGGAAAATAGGTCTGAAAGCCTATCTGAATAGCACTTAGTAATAACGCAGTCAAAATTTGTATCGTAAAAATATTATTTTTGAATAATGCTAAAGGAATGATTGGATCATTGGCGTATTTCTCTATTCTGACAAATAGTACAGCAAATCCGATGAGTAAAAATACCATTATCCATATAACCGACTTATTTAAATTAGTTTCGCCTAAGCCTTGAAACAGCAATAATGTCGTTATTAGTAATCCTGATAATGCTATAATCCCCTTGTAATCAATGGATTTTTTAACAAAAACTTGCTTATCTTCTTTGTAATTAAATAAAATAATGACAAAAACTAATATACCCAAAGGTATATTTATAAAAAATACCCAATGCCAACTCAATTGATCAACAATGTAACCACCAATTAATGGCCCTAATAAAGCAGAAATTCCCCACGCCGTATTATTTAATGCTAACATGGTAGTCCTTTTTTCGTAAGGAAACAAGTCAGCAATAATAGTAAAAGTGATGGGTATGATCGCTCCAGCACCAATACCTTGCAGCCCTCTAAAAAATATCAACATAATCATCTGATTAGATAACCCGGAAAAAAATGAACCCACGACAAATATGATGATACCAATTAGAAAAACACTTTTTCTACCTATCCGATCTGCTAATTTTCCATAAATAGGTGTTGACAATGCAGTGGTTAATAGATAAGTTGCAAAAACCCAACTTTGCATTGATAGGCCATCTAGCTGACTTACAATTCGTGGTAAAGCGGTTGTAATAATAGTCGTTTCGACAGATGTCATAAATGTAGCCATTAAGACCGCCACAATAATAAACATTATATTATTTTTTTCTTTCAAAATATCCCCCAATTATCATTCGATTGTTTCACAACAATCGAACTAAAACCTAAAAATAAAAGACTCATAAAGAGTCTAAAAACCCAGGTAAATATTTATTAAAATTTTGATAATTAAGAGATAGGTATTTACTCTGAGCCGACCTCCTTGTATGAGTCAACCCAACAGCACGCAACATTTTAAAATGATATGACACTGTTGATTTACTGATATCTAGTTGCTGACCTATCTCCCCACAGGTCATTTCACGATTAGCAATATACAAAGTTCTAATAATACTTAATCGATTAACATCTGAAAGCGTCTTAAAAATTTCTGCTCTTTTTAAATCTTCTTGTTCTATCATCATAGAACTAGCATAACTCTCAAAGTCACATTTTGTCAATAATTCATATTGTGTTAATTATTCCTAAATAAACAAAATATTAGTTTTTTGACTAAATTCAACCAATAATATATTTTAAAATGCTATCAATTGACACCACTTTATTTTAGAGAATATAGTACATTTATTTTTTCGGTTAGATCATCATCTTTAGCATCAACAAAATATTGACATTGCCATGCTTGTGTTTTCTGAGCACTTGAATTCAAATCTTTGATCCACGATGGATAGACTCGCATAGCCATTTTACCTACCTTATTGGTATCTGTCAAAACATGACGTTTGCGTAACTCATCCTTTGGTATGATAAATTGCCCTTTTTGTTGATCGTCATCAATGACTATAATTAATTTATCAGGGCTATTATTAAATAGAAAAGCGATATTTTGATTATTAGCGTCTTTTTCCCAGAAAGCAACAAAATATCCTTTCTTTTTTGGAGTCAATTTTGCTAATCGACTTCTAAACATTGTCTCACCAATCTGAAAAGTACAACCTTCATAATCTGCGTTCTGAAGTTCATAGTTAAGATTTTTGAGGGACTTTGTTCCCACCAATTGCGTTATCTGATCTAGCGACTTCATGTTATTTTAGTTCCTTTTTTCTTAAATTTAATAGCTTGCATGGTAAGAAATTTCATTAGTGAATATTGCTTATTTTTAATTATCAGTAAGCATCACATTAAGATATATTACCATGTAACTTAGTATCTCTCAACTTTTTGTGATAAAATAAAATTATAAAAATATCTGGGGTGCCTTGAGCTGAGATCATACCCATTGAACCTGATTGAGTTAGCACTCACGAAGGAAGATAGTTATAGAACAAATTTTAAAATAACAGTGTTCTTTTAAAATGGTGGTCCATTTCTACTTTTAGGTAAACCCAGCTCTAAATGAGCTGGGTTTTTAGATTATTTTTACAAAAAAAACGGAGAAAAAACTATGAAATTCAGTGAATTAGCGCATGAAAAAACAAAAACACTTTGGCAGTCCAGCAAAGAACATCCATTTATTAAAGGCATAGAAACTGGGGAATTACCATTATCTGCTTTCAAAGCCTATTTACTGCAAGATAATTTTTATGTTCAGAACTATCTTGCAATCTACAATAAAATATTGTCAACCACAAAAGATAATCAAATTATTGAGGAATTAAATTCAGGTATTTTGACAATTAACGATTACGATGTTGAGCAGCAACGTAATATTTACCAGTTACTTAGCATCACAAAGCAAGATATTCAAAAAACAACCATTTTGCCAACAACATATCACTATATCTGTCATATGCATCACGCCTTCAATGAATATAATGAAATCCATGCCTTATCCGCCCTCTTACCTTGCCCATGGTTATATTTAGAAATATTTGAAGACATGCTAGAAAGAAAAGACTATTTACAAGGGAAAGAGCAAATTTATATTGACTTTGTGGAGTCTTATGCGGATCCAGATTTTAAAAATTATGTTCACAAAATGATCGATTTATTGGATGATTTGGTTGAAAGACGACCTAAAGAAATAAAAATTGATGTTTTACTACAACAATTTTTATTTAGTAGTGCAGAAGAGCTACGTTTTTGGCAAATGACCCTTTTGCCAGAAGAGTGGGATAA
The DNA here is from genome assembly GCF_014207505.1 of Leuconostoc carnosum. Taxonomy (GTDB): domain Bacteria; phylum Bacillota; class Bacilli; order Lactobacillales; family Lactobacillaceae; genus Leuconostoc; species Leuconostoc carnosum. The sequence continues at coordinate 374,601 of NZ_JACHGL010000001.1, read as the reverse complement.
ATATGCAGTCGTACAATCAAAATTATCATAGCATGCCTTCATGTTTTAATATTTTATTTATGCAGTTCTACAAAGAAGCTATCACCTCTTTCTCAAATCAAGGATGCTTTTTGATCCAAATATTCTTTATTTGTGAAGGATGAATTAGTGTAAAATATTAAGTTTAATAGGAATTATAAGTATGCACGACATCTATTATTTTGGTACCACATCACAAATGCAAATAATATACTTGAACATAATGTACTTTTTTCCTCGAGCTTGACCGATACTTAAAATCTTTGTGCTTTTGACTACCAAAAATAAGGACTCTAATCCGAATTTTAACTACCCACTATCCACCCCTTTTTCATCAACTATTGATATCTTTTTTTCGATAGATTACTGTACCGTTAATAATTAAATTATTACTGTTAAAAACATTTTCTAATTAAATAGATACATTAAATAACAAAATACAATCCAACACTGAAAAAGCTACAAATACCTCAATACAGATTGTCAAAAACAATCATTAAGGATTTGCAGCTTTTATTTTAGTATCAAGTTAGTACTAATAGTACTAACTTGATGACATCCATACAAATATAGATGAAGGCTAATAAGTCCATATTGACTAAGCAATCAACCAAATTCCTCGTACTCTTTTGGATCTTGATCGTCAATACGACCGTCTACACGTTCTAAGTTAGTTATTTGACTTACTTCATCCTCAGTCAATGTGAAATCAAAAATATCTAAATTATTACGTTGGTGCTGGGGTGAAATTGTTCTAACTACAGGTAAAATATGTCGTTGTATGTGCCATTTTAAAATAATTTGACCAGTATCTTTACCATATTTTTCTGCTAAATTTACAATTACTGGTTCTGACAACTCACTACTACCTCTACCCAAGGGACTCCATGCCTCTGTCACAATACCATATTCTTGGTTCGTAGCAACCAAGGATTCTTGCGGCCAATAAGGATGGATCTCATTTTGGTTAACAGCGGGCGTAACACCTGTTATTGCAATTATTTTATCAAGATGTTCCTTTTCAAAATTAGATACACCAATAGAACGCACCAAGCCTCGTTTCTTAGCCTCAATTAATGCTTGCCAAGCTTCTACATAAGTATCACGTTTGGGTAACGGCCAGTGAATCAAATATAGATCCAGGTAGTCCAATCCTAACCGTAATAGTGATTCTTCAATGATTTGTAAAGCGTCATCGAAATGATGATATTGTCCAGGAAGTTTTGTTGTGACATAGAATTCAGATCTTGGCACACCTGAACGACGAATAGCCTCCCCTACGGCCCCCTCACTATCATAATTTGTAGATGTATCGAGTAGACGGTAACCACTTTGAATTGCACTCAAAATTTGGTCAACACCTTGATAACCACGAATTTGGTAGGTTCCCAAACCAATTTTAGGTAACAAGTGTCCATCATTTAACTCATACAATCTATCGAGATTCATTAAAAATTCCTCCTCATCCATTTTAAAACTATTGATAAAAGGTTTAACTTGTCTCTGGACAAACTAAACCTTTAATAAAGCATATACACTAGTTAAACATCAATCAGCTTTTTTATAATCAGCATTCTTTTCATTGTGGTCAAAGACATCTTCCTTATCAGTTGACTTGGGATCGTCTTTTTTATTTTGCTTTCTAACATCAATCTTTTCATTTTCTTTGTCTGTCATTGTATATTTCTCCTACGACTTCTATATAAAATGTTTGTCAGTGATGGTCATTTAGTAACTAGAAATGTACTCGACTCGTGGCTCGCTGCCTAATCCAACCTAGTGGTTCAGCACGACTTGTAACTGCACCAACGGCGGTACCCAGAATGGCACCTACAACTAATGTCCAAATCATAACATTCCCTCGCTTCCTTTTTTTACAAACTACTTCATCTAATTTGTTAACCACACTATAACACTAAACGAAAGCGGTTACTCAAATAATGCTCACTTATAAATTATGCACTTTCACTCCTCGTGATCATTTTTAAAACAAAATAATTTAAAAACACTCCATTAACTGGATCTAACGAATCCACATTAGCTCGTAATGGTACGGCATGGAAAAAATGGTCGCTTATAATATTTCCAATTTACTTATGTTAGATGATGATAGTGTAGTTGGCATTACTATTCACGATGTGCTGAAATAAATAGACTAACTACAGTGGCTATCATAAGCACAAAAAAACACCTTACCAGATGGTAAGGTATTTTTGTATTAAACCCTAAACAAACTAGGTCGTATATATTTCAAAAATTCAATAACAATCGTAGGCATTAAGGACAAAATAGCAATTATTGCCCAATGACCTAATGAAATCATAGTTAAGCCAAATAATGGCTGCGTCACTGGTAATAGTGTAATGACCAGCGTTATAATGGCTGCTAACAATGCCATATTAACTAATGACGGATTAGCACTATATTTAATACTAAATAATGTTTTTTCTGATCGAATATTGAGAACGTGAATGATAGAAGTTAATGACAAAACAGTAAATGCCATTGTTTGACCAATTTGTTCGTTAGGATTGAGCCCACCAATAACAGCATTTTGACCGACCCAAATTGCGACTAACGTTACAATCGCAAACAATCCAGCGTTCAAACCAATTTGACGTCCCAATCCCTGAGCAAATAACTTAACATGTTTTGCCATTGGCGGTTGATTCATGACGTTAGTCAACATAGGTTCACGGCTCAGCGCAAAACCTGGTAATCCATCTGATACCAAATTAATAAATAGCAAATGCACCGCCAATAATGGCGATCCCCATCCCAAAAGCATAGCAATAAATATAACCAATATTTCTGAGATATTAGCGCTTAATAAGAAATTAATGGTCTTTCTGACCTTAATATAAACACCACGTCCTTCAGAAATAGCGTTAATAATTGTTGCGAAGTTGTCATCTGTCAAAATAATATCTGAGGCTTCACGCGCAACATCAGTTCCGGTCTCACCCATTGAAATACCGACATCTGCTGCTTTTAAGGCTGGTGCATCATTGACACCATCACCGGTCATCGCAATTGTTGCATCTTGACGTTGCCATGATTTAATGATTCTGATTTTATCAGTAGGGGTCACACGTGCATATACAGTATAATCTTTGATATGTTTATCAAGCTCCTGATCCGATAATTTAGCTAATTCAGATCCGGTAATTGTTAGGTCTCCAGAACGTAAAATACCAATTTCACGTGCAATAGCACTAGCTGTTTCGACGTGATCACCCGTGATCATGATTGTCTTAACCCCTGCTAAACGTGCTTTTTCAACGGCTGGAGCCGACTCTGGACGTGGTGGATCAATGATACCAACTAGCCCAACCAAAGTCAGATCTTGTTCATAAAATTCCTGTGTAGGTGATTCCGGCATGACATCAAATGTTCGTTTAGCAATAGCTAGAACACGAAGCGCGCGTCTACCAAAAGACGTATTAACTTCTTCAGCGCGCTCAGAATTACCATGCTTGATCATTGGTAACAAAACATCAAATGCACCTTTAGTAATCGCAATATAACCGCCATCAGGCAGTTCGTGGACAGTTGTCATACGTTTTTTTGTTGAATTAAAAGGAATTTGTTCGACTAATGGATATTGTCTAAGTAATTCTTCGCGTGAAGTAATTGTCTCAATGGCGCGTACTAACGCTACCTCAGTTGGTAGACCTGCATAAGTCTTTTTTTCATCACTAATATTGACTTCTACATTAGTTGAAATAGCCGCCAAAGATAAAACATCTACAGCAGGTTCATCTAAATTTTCATCAACATCACTAAGATGATTCTGCTCATCATGCCATACTTGTCTGACTGTCATAACATTTTGAGTCAAGGTACCCGTTTTATCGGAAGCAATAACATTGGTGGTTCCTAATGTTTCTACAGCAGGCAATCTACGAATAATAGCATGCTTTTTCGCTATTGTTTGTACACTAAGTGCCAATGTCATAGTTACTATGACAGCCAATGTTTCTGGCACAACAGCAACAGCTAACGAAATAGCTATTAGGAAAATATGCTTCAAATCCATTCCCTGTATAACACCCAGACCCATAACAAATATGGCTGAGATAATGGCTACCCAAGAAATATTTTTCCCTAATTGGACTAAACGTCTTTGTAAGGGTGTTAGGGTATTCTGTGCTTCACTGTTAAGCAAGCCAGCTATCGTACCCATTTCTGTTTGCATACCAATAGCGGTAACAATTGCTCGAGCATGCCCATTTACAATGGTTGTGCCACGATACACCATTGTAATACGTTCTCCTAAGCTAACGTCATCATCAGATTCAAAAGTTGCTTTCTCATTTTTTTCAACTGGTAAGCTTTCACCTGTCAAAGCAGATTCTTCAGCTTGTAATTCGACCGCTTCAATCAACCGCCCATCGGCAGGGATTGCAGCCCCATTTTCAATGACGAGTAAATCACCAACAACCACATCATCAGCATCGATGAGTACTTTTTCCCCATCACGTAGTACTTTAGCTTGCATGCGATTCAGATTTTGTAAACTGGCTAATGAATCTTCTGCTCGACCTTCTTGAACAATTGATAGTATTGAGTTAATAATCACAATCCCAATAATGAGCAAACTTTCAAAATAGTGTCCAGTACCTTCTATGTACGTCGATACAAATGAAATCACTGCTGCAATTAATAATATGATTGTAGCAACATCCTGCAAACTAATCAGAATCTTGCGCCACAATGGTACCCTCTTGTCTGCCACAAAAACATTGCTACCAAATTCTTCACGGCTTTTAATCACCTGTTCCGAACTTAAGCCGGTTTCTATATTAACTTGATGCGCTTCTATTGTTTCTTCAATACCTTCTCGGTATACTGCCATGCAATTTCCTCCTTAGTTTTGTAAACGGTGCATCATTTTTTAAAATACGAGTTAACTAGCCCTCACTTAGGTGACTTGAAACGATGGATTGAATTAAACAATAAATTGAACTGCCCTTTAAAAGACATTGCTTGTTCAAATATATCTTCTCCATCGTTTAACATCTTTACAGTGACCCAACCCAGAGATTCAGTAATAGACACGGCCACAGAAGCATTAATAGCTGCGCCAGAAACTGTTCCAACAACAGGCACAAATTTAATAATGTTTCCCACTGCGCTGCGTCCAAGACTCACTACAACTAACTCTTTTGACAAGTTCTTACCTAAATTTTCTGACCATGATTGACCAAATAATTTATGTAAACGTGACATCATTGTCAGTTGAACAGGGACCAGTAAAAAAGCATCCGAAAATGGAATTGGTGAGCACCCAATAACTGCAGCACTTAACGCGGCAACATGAATAATACGATGACACTTCTTACGTGTTTCATCGTCAACACCCATCAAAAAAGTATCAGCCACCTGGTCGAATTTGCTCTGACTTTTAAGGCGGACTTTATCAGCTTGCCGTCTGGTTGTTTGATATGTACTTTTGATAATTTTAGCTGTTTTAACCGGTAATTTACTCAGTACTTCAGCAAAAAAAGAGTCAAATTCTTCATCCGACGTCGCATAATTTTCTTGGTGTTTTTTTCTCATAGCCATTCCCCCTTATCATTTTCATTTTAATCGTATCAGTAAATGATGCAAACATTATAACGTTCACTGGATCTAACACAAAAAGGACCTGCATTATACAAGTATTTATGTGATAAATCTAAACAATAACATTATATTTCAAGAATAACATATTTATCGTTGTTTCATCATAATAATGACTCGAACAGAACTAATTGAAAGTAGAACTATGAATATTTTTTGACCAACCTGACTTTTTTTGCAATAAACTAATTTGATTTAGCATTTCTTGTCTGAAATTTTCCAATCCGTGTGTCTGATTATCAGCTATTTCACCCGCAATGTTAAGATAACTAATTGCTATAGAGCTCGCCTCCCAAGCTGCTGCACCAGCACCTATCAAGGTTGCCATAATAGCACCAAGCATATCTCCTGTTCCTACAAACCGATCTAATGCTGCTACACCATTGCATAACAATGCGGAGCGTTCACCCTGTACGACAATATCACGCCTTCCCGTAGCTACAAACACTGTTTTAGGGTAGCGTTTACACAGTTCTTTGAGTGCATGATTAAGTTCTTGTAAGGCAAAATCACTTTGATCTGAGACGTCACCATCAATGCCTTTAGCAATTGTTGGCAAGCCCACCAATCTTCTCATTTCGGAAATATTACCTTTAACGATTGTAGGTTGATGATTGATAAGTTCGTCACCTAATTTTCGACGTTGCTCTGTCATACCATAGCCAACTAAATCAACGACAACTGGCTTATGACTAATAACCGCAAAATGGCTAGCCTCTCTTAAGCTAGCCTCATGATTGACAGTCAATCGTCCCATATTGAGCAATAAAGCATCAGTTGTTTTAAACAGATCAGCAAATTCACGAACATCACTACTCATAATCGGCTTGCCACCTAAATACAAAATTGTATTAGCTAATGTTTCTAAGGTAATATCATTAGTAATACAATGAATTAACGGCACATTGTTCAAAGGTATTATTTCTGCCAATTTTTTTGTCATTAGACGCTCGATTTCATAAATATTTGCTGCACATCCTGATAAATTTTGATTTTTGTTAGGTTAAGCAAAATAAAGTAGGCAATTACCGCACCAATTAACGTAGCACCAATAAAGCGTGGTGTATAAATCATCCAATATAACCCTTGATGCGTTCCAGTAAACCAAACCATGACTGGATATGATATTAAAGACCCAATAAGACCTGTCCCTACAAATTCACCAAACATCGCCCAATACATTGTACGTCCATACTTATAAAATAGACTTGACAACAAGGCCCCGAATACTGCACCAGTTAGCGCTAATGGTGGAATTCCCATGATGACTATTCTAATAATGCCAGTAATTAGCGCCATAACAACTGTGTAAAATGGACCAAGAGTCACCCCGGCAATAATGTTCATAACACTAGACATTGGTGCCATGCCTTCAATTCTAAAAATTGGTGACAACACAACGTCCAATGCAATCATAACCGTGACAATAGTAATTTTTTTGATTTTTATATTCATAGTATTCTCCATATCTTTTAGTAAGGATTCATCAAAAGTGTGCTCTTGTACAAATAAAAAGGCACTTTTATCATTAACACTTACTGTGTGATAACGCTATTGTTGGTTTTCAGTAACGCAATCAGCTTAAACCAGTCTTCAATATCGTCATAGTCGGTTACAACGTCTCTAATGATGCTTATTCATTTTTAAATTAATCCTTTCATACATTATTTGTTCAAACAAAAAGCGCTTTTCTCTAATTTGAGAAAAGCGCCATCTAAAAACAATCAGTATGGCACTTTCCTACGCTGGTGTTAACCAGATCAGGTTCAAAGGGTGCTTCTCAGCCACGCATAGTGGCGCCCCTAGTACAAAAGTATTATAGCATAAAAGTATCAAAAAGTCGTGAGAAATATTTGTAACAAGACATTCAGAAAATTGACAATATGTTAATTTAAAAAATTCATTAGTTACTGTGCCAAGTTTTCTGATATACAATAAATACAACAGACCAGCTCATAAACGTAAACAGTAGTATTGGGTAAAGAAACCAATCATGTTGGTAATAAACCACAAGTTGATTTGGCCCCTTCTTTTGTGTAATGATAGGCGTATTGATCGCACTAAATTGAGTCATATGTTTAGATATTGATGTGTGATTTAAAATCATCACAGTATTTTTATATTTAATAATTGGTAACTGAACCTTTTTCTGGTAATCACCATACCAGTTAAGGAATAATTTATGATCTTTAACTGATTTACGAAAGTTTTGTTGATTGTTTAAAATTAATGATTGGTATAGTTCATACTTACTTTTTTTGTTATTACTATCAATGGGCAAATAATCTGGTGTTGACTTTACAATGTACTGCAATGCCTTACTCTTATCTTTTTTAAAAAAAGATTGTTTTACTTGAGAATTATCGTCAGAATTGATACGGGTATGAACTTGTCCATTCAAATACTTTGTAGAACGGTGCCATACATTCAAAGTATTATTCGATGACATCATTGTTTGACATAACGACGCTGCCATCACAATAATGATCACACTATAAAACGACCAAGAAATGTATGCATTATTTTGTAACATTAAGCCAACCGCTAAAAGCAATAGTACCGTAAAAGGAATAAAAAATCTAAATGGAAATTGAATGAAGCTAAACACACTGTTACTAAATAAACGCCATGGAAAAATATTCGTCGATAATGTGAAACATATAAAAGCAGTTATCTCGGTTACTCGCAACAAAAGCGCTGATTTATGCCACATTTTAGTCATTTGCCAAACGAAAAATACAATAGCTAATATTAATACTGGCGGATAAACTAACCAATAACTACTACCAGTAAAAACTGTCATCCGCCACATATATTTATTAGTAAATGGCTGAGCAATATCGTTATAACCGTCAACAGCAATAAAACAATAAATGAGATTAGCAACTAAGGCAGTACAAACTAAAACTGACATACCGACTTGCTTAATTAGTTTTAATTTAATCATGCGACTTTGATTAAAAAAAATAGAAGAAAAAAAACAAATATATACAAAAACCAACAAAAAAGCTGATAGCATATGTACCTGAGCCATTGCTGCGACTGCCACTGCCGTTTTAATTGTGCTTAGTTTCTTATTCTCAACTAGATCTATCAGTGGTATAAAGCATACTGGCATTAATGCAGCACCCCAACTAGAGAAACCTTGCCGTATTGTCCAATATTGAATTGAATAACACGTCATATAAAAAATACTTAATGGCAAGCTATATTGATCACCGATTCTAGCTTTTTTTAATAGTAAATATAATGACAAACCTGCGCAAAAATATAATATGGCATTTGATAGCATCTGATATACAAACCAAGATGGACTCAAAAGAACCAGCAATCCTTGAGCATATGCCATTAAAGGGCCATACAAAGCGTTAACAATTCTACCAGACGATTGAAAACCATAAATTGAAATAAAATATTGAAAATCACAATGTTTTATTTGCATAGCGGTGTCATAAAAACGATTAAAATGGAAAATCGCATCTGAGCCAATAATCATGGCGTGATTAAATAAAAATGGTGTTATTAGTAATGTTGAGGCTAATAGCAAAATAAGTATACTAAAACTTTTTTTAATGTCATATGCCATTATTAACATTTTATCCCTTACGATAACAAAAAACAATTCACTAGCATAGTTAATTTTCTAGTTACAAAAAGCTTCAGATATCTTAGATAGATGTCTGAAGCCTAACACTGACGTGATTTTTGTAGTTCAACAGGTAGTACTTAACTCACTGCAAAGTAAAATATTAAATTAGGAGTACCCGGGAAGATAATTGACTACCACCAGTTGAACAAGTTAATTATATCACATTGTAAATCGTTTAACAAATACTAAACTAACTAAAGAAAAAATATTCGAATTTTATATAGTTAAGCATGTCACACTATAATTTTTATATTGTAGGTTCTAATTTTGATAATATCATCAAGTCATTGTTAACCCACCATCAACAAATAAACATTGTCCGGTGACATTACTGGAAAGTGCGGTTGCTAGATATACTGCTGTCCCCGCAACGTCTTCCGGTGTAGTTAACCGACCTGTTGGTGTTTGGTCAATAAGTTTTTCTCGCACGTCACGATGTGTCAATTGACTTGAGTCTGTTGGTACAGTTAGGCCTGGCGCAATCGCATTCACACGAATACCAAAAGCTCCTAATTCAATTGCCATGGTACGTGTTAATCCAAGAACAGCTGACTTACCGACAATATAGTCATGATACGGGATTGCTGGTGACTGAATTAAATTACTCGTGATATTAATAATGCTGCTCTCATTATTTTGCTTTAGTTTTGGTAAAACAAAATCAACTACATTCAAAACAGCCTTTAAACTACCATCTATTTGTGCTTGATAGTCAGACCATTGTAAATCACCTAATAATTTTCTATTTTTAGGGTCAAACTGATACTGACTCAGTGCATTATTAACAACAATATGAATTGTACCAAAATTATCCAAGATATTTTGCAGCATATTATGGACTTCCTGCTGATCTCGTATATCGCATTGCATCGCAACAGCTTGTCCACCTTGTGAAATGATACTTTGAACAATGGTCTGAGCATGTTGAGTATTATGCAAGTAATTAACAATAACTATTGCACCTTCTTTAGCATACATTTTTGCAATAGCTGCACCGATACCTCGACTAGCTCCAGTGACCAGTGCGACCTTATTTTTTAAAAGCATATTTTCTCCTCATTCAACATCAGCATCAAAATACTCACTTTCAACTTCTAGACTATTCTCAATATCTGTCACACGAACTAAATCCAGCAAATTGAAGTGACCATCATGATGCCACGCACTAGATACGTGATTCATTTGACCCACTGCACTCATTCGACTAACTCCCAACTTACCCAAAACATTTGCGAGAGTAAATAACCGCTTTGGTGCGATTGCAACGCCAGCTGTCTGTAAGTATGACTGATATGGTTTCAAGATTGGTTGTAGTTGCAGAAAATCATCTATAGAAAAGACATGAACAGATCGATTCAAAGGTGAGGCACTAAACCCCAAGTGATCATGAAAAGCAACTGTCCAGGATGTACTATCCTCACTAGCAAATAGTAATGTTCTGCTATTTTCAATAGATTCTATATCTGTTGCTTGCCTCATTTTTTCAATTGCCAATTTTTCAGATTCTTGTAAGATAGCGCGAGAATATTTAATTTGGTAATTATTTAATTCAGTAGCTAGTAATGCAGAAAATTCATCTGTAGTGATTGCACCACCACGCTCTACAAAAATTGATTGTGGGGCTAGACAACTTTGTTGATCATAAATACTAATATCCTCAGCTATCTTTTTAATTGTTTGGGGATAATATTCCGGTGTCAATGCCTCTCTACCAACAATAACAAATCCTATTTTATAGCCGTAACTCAATACTTTTTTATCCAAAGGCACTTGCGCTTTAATTTTTTTAACTGCTATTTCACCACCACACACAACCACGGTATCAGCAACTTCGATACCAGCTTTTTCCAGTTCTTGACCACTATGCCAAGGCAATATAGCAATTGAGTCAGCTAATCTTGAATCTATTTCAGCTAATGTTTGCACAAATAATGCTGGCATAATTGGTTCGGAAAAAGATAATTTCCCTAATGTTGGCGATTTGACGAGTAGCCCCATTATAAGGGTCCACAACTGTATCCCTGGTACATTACCAGAAAATATTTGAAAAATCAGATCAGGCCCAAAAAACTTTGAGAAACCACCGGCTAGATTCGGTTGAAAATCATCCAACATAGCGCCCGCATGCCCTATTTCAGAATTCACAAATCGCTTTAACTCCTTCTTTCGGAATAAGCGAATAAAACGCTTAAGCTCCAGTTTTACTTGGTCAGCATTATAACCCGTTGTAATAGGTATTACTGTCTCAGCTACTTGGCGTAAATAGTAGGTTGGATCCGTCCATTTTTCAGCAACTTGTGAAATAACATCAATAATTTGCGATGTAGTCAGTTGGTCTAAGTAATCGTGTTGATTCGTTTGAAGTACATTAGCTATATGCTTTATCTCAGTAACAGATATCTCAGGATAACGTAAAACCACAGTATGTGACTCATTCTCTATAATTGTTTCAGTTAGCGTATTCAACGTAATATTTGTTGGTATATGAAAAATATCAATTGTTGTTTGTTTACTAGTCATATGCTATTCCTCTTAACGCACTTTTAAAAGCTCATCAACAGCAATAGAACAGCCTTTAGCTTCTGATCCCTTCGCTCGTCCAATAATCGTAAAACCATGTTCATTTTGAATGGCAATATCTTCGGTTAAAATAGCCAAACATGTATCCCAATTGGCCAAATCATAATAAGCCAAAAGACCCCGTTTCCCCTGTTCAATAGGTTGTAACGTTTCCACATCTAAAATTTGAATTTTTACCCAAGCAGGTGGCATTTTATCAAAGTAAGTTGACTGATTTTGTGATAAATCTATTAGATTACGATCATAACATTGCGAACTAATTTCTGTCATACCGTACATATTAATAATCTGTTCACGGGATACATTAAATACTTGACCTAAATTTTTGTACAAAGTAGACATACTGACTTCTTGAGACTGACCTTTAAAACCACCCGTATCAAAAATAATACTGCCTTCTGCTAAATCAAATGTTTGTGGATGCTGATCGAAATAAGCTAATAAGTGCACATATGAAAAAGAAGCACCTAAAACTAATACCTGCTCATGATTAGCTTGTGCTTGTTTCAGAGCTGATATCAAATTAACATAATCTAACTGATTATGTTTAAAAAACACCTGACTATTTTCTGTCCCAAATACCTGCATAGCTGTTGTAATATAGCGAGATAGTGACGAATTAGGATGACTTGACATATCTGGAAATAGAGAAAATATCGTTATTTTTTCTTTGGTAGGGATAACATATTGCTTAAATCCCGCTATCATTGATTGCTCCCAAACCCTTAAGTCGGAAATATAATGTCGACTTTTTTGTTGTGCATTCGTTGTCCCACTTGAATAAAAAACATCTTCAGCTTGCGTAGTGTCTCGGGTAGATAATGTTAATTGTTTATAGGCTTCAATTGGTATCAAAGGCAAATCCTGCCAATTTTTGACAGTTAATGGATTTTTATGCTTTAATTGCGCAAATTTTTTGTAGGGTAAGTTATTTTGGAATTGATAATCAAATACACTCATGGCTAATTGATTAAAATCAACTTCATATTCACTTGATTTCCCCTCTTTATACTGTTGTATAAACTTTACAAGACGTGCTTGAATAACGTCAGATTCATCAGACATGTTATCTCCTTAATTTATTTATCATTTGTGGTAAATTCACAAGAACAAACTGTAATGTGATGGCAGATATTGCGCCTATTAAGATTGTATTAGACAAAAGTTGACCCACTGCACCATGCCACCCAGTAGCATAATTTGGTAGAGCAATAGCCAACACAATCGATAACCCAATAATCATATTATTTGCATTTGTTGATGGTGCCTTTTTCAGAATATTAAATCCTGTCATAATTAAAGTCGTTGCTGCTGGCAGAAAGATACCACCAATCACTGGGCTTGGGGTAATTGCTAAAAATGCCCCAATTTTTGGCACAAATCCCAATATCACAAACAAAACACCTGCAATAACTACAGGAATTCTTGAGACATTACCAGTTAATTTTAAAATACCAACATTTTGTGCAAAAGCAGTTGTTGGAAAACCACCAAATAGCGATGATAATATTGAACCAGCCGATTCACCAATCAAACCATTTTGAATACGGCGTGGTGAAATATCTTCTTTCATCACGTCACTAGCAGCTTCATACACGCCAACTGCTTCTACCACAGCAACAAGATAGGCAACAAAAAAAGTCAGAAACATCGTCCAATTAAAATTTAACGCACCATATGGTAATAAGTGAGGTAAGCCAAACCACGATTTAGCCGCTAATACACTGTAATCAACACGCCCCATTGCAACTGATAAAACATCGCCTACAACTAATGCAATCAAAAAGGAAAAACGTTTCCAAAAACCTTTACCAAATATTGAAAGTAAAATAACAATGGCTGATGTTGAAATTGATAATACAAGTGTCGTCGGTGAAGAGAAATGTTTATCTCCAGGATAACCACCTAAAAATTCAGATAATGTAAAACTGGATAAAGAAACGCCGACCAGAAAGATAAGTGTTCCAGTAATAGCCGGTGTTAGCAGGCGAACTAATTTATTAATTAATCCTGTTACAGATAGCAAAAAAATAATCAGTGCACTGGCTAAAATGGAGCCACTTGCTGAGGCCAACTGGCCAGCTCTACCAGCATTAATCATCAAGGCATCAAAGGCAGCAGATGGCCCTTGAATAATTGGTAGTCGTGCTAAACGTGTCACTTGAGTCAGTGTGACCAACCCTGAAACAATAAAAATAGTATTTACCAAATTAGTTGATAAATTTAACGATAACCCTGCTGCCGCTGCAACATAGATTGGATCTAGCCATACATTAGAAACAAAAACATGTTGTAAACCAGCTAAACCATGGTCTACTATGCGGTTATTATGTGTCGCCATAGTCAAAACAATTCCTTCCATCTCAAAAAGGGTCCTTATGTGACATACAAAAGGACCCTAGTGCGCGGTAACATCACAGGATGTTACACAATTTTGGTCACTTTCCTACGCTAGTATAAACTAGATCAGGTTCCAAGGGACCGATATATCATCTCAGTCATTACGACGCCCCTAGTGAGCTTTATTCATTTTTATATTGTTCCTTTCGTACCATATTCTGTGCAAATAAAAAATACCCTTCTCTAACATGAGAAAAGCACCATCTAAAATAATCAGTATGACACTTTCCTACGCTGGTATAATCCAGTTCAGGTTCAAAGGGTTCTTCTCAGCCACATAGTAGCGCCCCTAGCACAATGATTATTGTATCACATAATAGTTCAACTATTAAAATGATTTTCACGATATTCATTCATCAAACTAATCTGTTGGCAAACAACTGGTACCTCGTAAATATGATCTCGGTCAATAAAATGTTTACCATTTGGCATTAAAATAAATTGACATTTTAAATGACGTGCTAATGTTTCCGAATAATGATAAGGCACAATATCATCATCTAATGCAGAAATAACAACTGCCTGATCAATTTTAGGTATGATTGTTTGATAATTTAATGAGGTATCTGTAAATGAATGTAGTTGTGGTAATGTGTTAAGCACTTCATCAAAACCAGATACTAGTATCATTTTGATATTTTTAATTTTATGCTGTGACACAAAACGAAGTGCCTGTATGCAACCTAAACTGTGTCCAACGATTGTTAGTTCATGATTCGTGTCAATGAGACGATCACATAATTCATCCCATTCCAGTAGTTTCGGATTATCCGCATTTGGCATTTCTAAAATGGTAGTAGGTATATTCAATTGCTCTTCTACCTGTCTTTTTAACCATGGAAACCAATTGTCTGTTGGTGTAGCAGTGTACCCGTGTATCACATAAACATGTTTATCAGTCATAAATACGCCCTTATTTTTTCTAGAATAGATAGGCTCATTCAGACATAATAAAACCTGATAACCTTCTGCATAATTATTTTACCAAAGTTATCAGGTTTTTTCTAACAGCTAATGCTATGATTTTATCAAAAATTTATAAAATCACAGTTACATTATTTCACACGCTCGTCACTATCACTGGTTGCCTGTGAAACTGTATTTTTAACTGTATTCACACCATCAGACGTCTTATCCTTAATAGTATCTCCGGCATCAGACATGCGATCTTGTAAGGTCACTTGCGCATCATTAAACTCTCTTTGTGTTTGAATATCAATAACTTCAACATTCAATTCCACTAACTTTAAGCTCGTTGTCTCATCAATTTTTTTGGCAATAACTGTTGTGAGTGCTTTATAAATATCATGTGCATTATGACCAAATTCCATAATAATATTAAGATCAACAGCTACTTGTTCTTTCCCGACTTCAACTTCAATGCCTTCGACAGGATTGTCACTGTTGACGATCTTATTTTTAATGTTGGCAATGAACCCACCATCAACACCTAACAAACCTGAGACGTTTTCAATGGCATAACCAACAACTTTCTGAATCACTTTATCGTTGAACGTCAGTTCACCTTTTGGTGCTGTTTGTTCGGTAGTATTTACACTTGTATTTTCTCTAACCATGATCATATTCTCCATATTCTTTTATCGTTGATTTTCTCGCGTAACAAGCTCAGAAATACGTGAAAAGTCAATTTCATACTTCTCAGCTAAGTAACCTAAAACCGCAGCAATGAGTGTCACGATAGCTATAAAAATAGTATTCAGCAAACCAACTGTCACTATCAAGATGGCTAACACAAAACCCACACCACCGCCAATAAGCATATTCTTTGTCTTCTGTCTTTGCATCATTCATACTCCTGACTGTTAAATCACACGCGTGGTTTTTCGATTGCCCTTAGTTGCCTGATTAATTTGCATATCGACCTTAATCGGTGCTCGGTCAACACCAGCCAATAAATCTGTCAGTTTCATTGTTAAAGTATTGGTTATACGTGGCAACTCCTCTATTGTATAACTACGATAAACAGAATCAGCAACAATATAGAATTTCTTATGACGACGCGTATTTTTAACTGTCACTTTAATATTGGATAAACCTTCACCAGATAATTGTGTTCTTATAAAGTGACTGATTCCGGCATTACTTAATGCCAAGCGACCTTGTTTTGTTCGACTAATTGGAATATTGGTTCGCTGTCCTGGGGTGAATAGTATGACAAACAAGATAACAACAGTTAAGATTAACAAACCAATGCCATAATTACGTATAATAGTTTGGCTATCTGTCATGACATCAAGATTAAAACGTTCTAATATTGAAATCAGCAGGTCAACAATACGGGGCCAGAGTATCAGCAATAGACCGATCAAGTAACTAATTGTTACTAAACTTAACACAGCTTTCTGCCATTTTTTCATGTTATACCCTTCTTATTTCTTACATCAGTTTCTTGCCCGAATACCGAGTACTGCCGAAACAACCAAAACAAGAACAACTGCACCAATGATGGAAGGTATGATAGCCATGCCTGCTAAAGTTGGTCCCCAGTGACCCAGTACGGCCTGCCCAATAGCTGATCCAATAAGACCCGCTAAAATATTACTAATCCAACCCATTGACTCGCCGCGATTGGTAATCGCACCGGCAACGGCACCAATGATAGCACCTACTATTAATGACCAAATCATAATTTCTTCCTCCATTTCTTTCATTCATATTACCTAGTACCTAGTACCTAGTACCTACAGTCTAACATTTCTAGTAAACGCTTACAAATATAACGCTTCATATCACAGCCGATGCTTAACGATTAATCTTTGACAAAGTATTAGCTACAGCTTGCTGATAACCAATACCAAATTGCGATAAATGAAACATCAAATAATATAGTTCATAAAATAATACACGCTGTTCAAAACCAGCTACAACGGGATATGTTTCTTGATAGCCACGATAAAATTCAGCATTAAACCCACCGAAAACCTGTGTAATACCTAAATCAAACTCACGATCACCATAAAAGACAGCCGGATCAATCATTATTGGACGACCATCCAAATCAAACATAAAATTACCTGACCACAAATCCCCATGTAGTAAGACCGATTGGGGTTGATAATCACCCATGAGCATTTTAAAACGTATAATAGCTTTCTGATAAGCACGCTCTAGAGGCAATGACCAGACACCTTGCTGATGACACAATTCCTTAAGTGGTTCTAATCGCTGCTGAATAAAAAATTGACTCCAACTTGATTGCCAAGTATTATCCGCTGTAAAAGTCCCCATAGTAAAGGCTTCACCAAAACCGTAATGATGATTTGGGCTTGCCTTTTGATGTATATGCGCTAATGCCTGTCCTAATGCAAAATCATCCCCATGAGATTGATGTGCTAAATAAGACAATACGAGGTAGGCATCATTTTGCCAATGACCAACAGATAACACTTTTGGCACTTTTACAAACTGTTCGAGCAGCTTCAAACCATTAATTTCATGAGTGAAGAATGCTTTAGTATGATTGGGCTGAATCAATAAAAAAACGCGTCCCTGTGTTGTTTCTAATTGATAAGCCTGATTAATGTCACCTCCACTAACAGATTGAACCTGTCTAATGGGACCTAATTTCAAATGTGATATAAATTCTTGATTGAGCACGTATCGCCTTTCCATTGAGTATTGATTATAACCATTCAAAACAGCATCACTTTTCAAATCCAATGCACTGACTATTTCTCTTAACCATTTCAATTTCTCCTGTTGATTACTTTATGAAACTCACGCTCTCTTATTGCGTCAATTCTATACGTCGCCTCACTGTGTTGCAACGAATTCGCTTGTGCACAGATTCATTTAGCAATAAATGTTGATCAATCTCCGCATAACAATCATTGAAAAAGACCGAAATAATCATCGCGTTAAGACTGACACGCTCACAATAAAAAGCACACAGTAAATGATGACTGTGTGCTTTTTTAAGTACCTCTTTTAGCAATGACATACTTAAGACTATATGCCTTAAATACAGTCCGAATATTACAATTACAAATGATAATATCGACGCCGTGAAATGAAATGATTAACAATTTCTGTTAGGATTTGGACGATCATATTAGGAACCATATTAACTCAATTATTCAAATATCATCATTGGTATGAGGATTTTTTTCAAATGAAGCATGTTGGATCAACCGAGCTGGATTACCCACAGCAGTCGTATAAATTGGTACATTTTTGATGACAACTGCATTTGCGCCAATTTTACTATGGCGGCCAATCGTAATAGCACCTAGCAATTGCGCATGTGCCCCAATGAAACTATGAGGCTCAACATGGGGATGACGCAGACCATTTGTTTGCCCACGTGCGCCAAGGGTAACCCCGTGCAAAATGGTAACATCATCTTCAATGACAGCAGTTTCACCGATGACAACACCAACACCATGGTCAATAAAGACCCGACGGCCAATTTGCGCTCCAGGCGCAATGGTAATACCCGTTCTTTTTGTCGACCAGCGAGCAACGATTGCTGCAAACAAAGGATGATGTTGCAAATGCAACCAATGCGATAAACGATGATAGCCTAACGCATGCAAACCAGGATAAGTTAAAATAACCATCATTAAACTTTTTGCTGCAGGATCTCTTTTGAGTATAGATTTAGCGGTATCAAACACATGAACCACCATTATGATTTAAGTTGTTTAAAACTTTGATCCAAGTCCGCAATCAAATCATCTATATCTTCTACACCAACGGATAGTCGGATTAACTCATCTTGAATACCATTAGCTAAACGCGTATCACGGGGTATTGCCCCATGTGTCATTTTTGATGGGATTTCAATTAAACTTTCCAATGCACCTAAGCTTTCAGCCAAGGTAATCACATTCAAACGCGAAACAAATTTTTCTGGATTTAATCCGGCAACCAATTCAAATGAAATCATCGCACCAAAACCTGCCATTTGCTTACTAGCCAATGTGAAATCAGTATTTTGGGGATCTCCAGGGAAATAGATGCGTGCCACATCTGCCTGCGTACTAAGATAATCAAACACGACCTGTGCGTTATATAGATGTCGCTGCATTCTGAGTGATAATGTTTTCATACCACGCTGTAATAACCAGCTATCTTGTGGCGATAAAATAGCACCAATAGCATTTTGTAAATAACCAACTTTTTCACTCAACTCAGCATTTTTTGTTACCACTAAACCAGCAATCAAATCACTATGTCCACCTAAATATTTAGATGCACTGTGAATAACAATATCACTACCTAAGTCGATAGGTTTTTGAATATAGGGTGTTGCAAACGTATTATCTACAATACTCAATATATGATGCTGTTGGGCGATTTGCGCGATTCCTTTAATATCAGTAATTCGTAATAATGGATTTGTTGGTGTTTCCAAATAAATGGCTGTCGTATTATCTCGGACTGCTGCCTCAACAGCATCCAAATCACGTGTATCAACAATGGTAAAGGTCATCCCCATACGTTTTAAAACACTATCAATTAATCTAAATGTGCCACCATATATATCATTACCAACAATAATATGATCACCGCTTGAAAATAGTGCAAATATCGTACTAATTGCTGCTGACCCTGATGCAAAAGCGAAACCACTATGACCATTCTCTAAATCTGCTATTAATTTTTCAACCGCTTCACGGGTAGGATTGCCTGATCGCGAATATTCATATTGCGATTCTCCAATTGTCTTTTGCTTAAAAGTTGAAGCCATGTGAATTGGTATCGACATTGCACCACTTGTTTCATCAATGCTAACGCCACCATGGATAAGTTTTGTATTAAATTTCATTTTGTATCCCTCATTTCGAATAAATTTGATCACTCATATAACGTTCACTACTATCAGGGAAAATAGTCACAATATTACTATTTTCAGGTAATGATTCTGCTAATTTTAAACTAGCTGCCAATGCCGCACCACTGGAACTACCAATAAACAATCCCAAATTTTTAGCTGCCTGACGCACTTGATAAAATGCATCATTATCACTAATTGTCATAATTTGATCTATTGATATTGTGTCAAAAAATGGTGGTATAAATTCAACACCAATACCTTCAGTACGATGTGAATGCGCGGGTCCACCAGCCAAGATAGAACCTTCTGGTTCAACCACAATATTTTTAATACCAGCATCCTGCTCGTTCAAATATTTTGCCACACCTGCAAATGTACCGCCACTACCAGCCCCGGCGACAAAAGCTGTAATTTTTTGCTCACTTAAGTCTTGTATGATTTCCGGTGCAAGTGATTGATAATATGTTGCTGGATTAGCGGCGTTTGCAAATTGCATTGGTATGTAACTGTTATCAATTTCCTGAGCAATGGATTTTGCTTTTTCAATCGCACCTGTGATGCCCTCACTAGCTGGTGTGTTAATAATTGTTGCACCTAGCGCCTGCATTAATTGCTGTTTTTCATAACTGAATTTTTCTGGCACAACAAGTATCGTGCGTAGGTGATGTTGTTGCGCAGCCAATGCGAGACCAATACCTGTGTTACCCGCAGTTGGTTCAATAATAGTTGTATTCTGATTAATAACTTGCCGCTTTATACCATCAGCAATCAGAAACTGTCCTAGACGGTCTTTGATACTGCCACCGGGATTAAACATTTCTAGTTTTGCGA
Source organism: Leuconostoc carnosum (assembly GCF_014207505.1). GTDB lineage: Bacteria > Bacillota > Bacilli > Lactobacillales > Lactobacillaceae > Leuconostoc > Leuconostoc carnosum. The sequence continues at coordinate 353,698 of NZ_JACHGL010000001.1, read as the reverse complement.
AAATGTGGCTGTGGTTGGGGATATTAACTTGCAAATCAATCAAGGGCGTTCGACCGATTAACTGCGATACATTAGTAATATACATGAGACATTCCTTTTCTTTATCTAACTCAAACAAAAAGCGCGTAAATTCTTATGAATTTACACGCCTTCAATAGTTAAACTACTCGCAGAACCATGGAGTGATCTGATTATAGTTCAGACCAAAAGTTCACACTTAACAAGCAGTACAACATCGAAAACGTGTCGTACTGCAGCAGTTAAATTGCATTGCTAAGTCTTTTGGTGCCATACTGAACTCCTAAAATTGAATTGATATTAGTTTACTATATATGAGTTAGTCTGTCAATTAGTTATCTATATTCTCATTATCACATAGATAACTGTTTTTTAATATTGTTCAATGTTAAGTTCTCAGTTTTGTCGAACCACAGTTCTGGGTTTGCTGTTTTTGCTGCCGGACCAATGCCTAAAGCAGTTTGACCAGCACCCTTAATTGCCTCAACACCAGCGCCGGCATCTTCTAATCCAATAATTTGACTAGGCTGCAAATTTAACAACTCCCCAGCTTTCACAAAAATTTCTGGATCTGGTTTGCCATGCGTTAACGTGGCTGGATCTACAATACCAACAAAATAAGATGTTAATTCCAATTTTTTAAGAATACTTGGCGCGTTTTTTGATGCACTTGCCACACTAGCAGTGTAACCTTTATCCAGCATATCATCCAAAAATGATTTAATGCCTGGTAAAATATCATCAGGGGTCACTGTGGCAATGAGAGTGCGATAATGGGCGTTTTTTTTATCAGCTAATTGTTGCTTTTCTTCTTGGCTGTACTGTTTACCTTGAGGATCTGTAGCTAAAATCATATCCAAGGACGCCATACGGCTAATCCCTTTTAAATGATTACCTATTTCAGCTGACCATTCAATACCCAAATCATCCGCTAAATCATGCCATGCAGCTTCATGAAACTTCGCTGTATCGGTAATCACGCCATCTAAATCAAATGTAAATCCTTTAATATCTGAAAATTCAACCATTGTACGCCACCTTTTTTTCCTGATTAGCTAGTAGGTTCACTTGTTTCCCACAAATTAACAACGTCATATCTTGATCACTTACTACGGTAATTGTATTTGCAGTTATTTCAATTGTTAATCTAGTCCCATGATATTGTTGCATGAATTTCAATTTAGTCCATTGTTGAGGCAACCGTGGATTAATCTGGAACTGACCATGTAATATGTCCACACCTGCGTAGTCATTTTGAATGACTGATAATGTTTGACCCATGACACCCATGTGAACACCCTCAGCAGTCGTGCCACCCTGAATATCATAATAATCAGAGCCGATGGCATCTGTCAAATAATCATAGGCTTTTGATTCAAAATCAGCATTTCCCTGACGTGCTAGTTCGACGTAAATACCAGCAAATACTGGACGAGAAGTAGTCGAACCATGAGTCGTTCGTTCCAAATAATAGGCCGTATTTTGGCTCAGCCAATCGTCAGCTAATTCATACCCCAATTGTACAATCAAATCATGAGTTTGTTGTGCACCTAAGTTGTATATGAGCATGAGGAAATCTGCTTGTTTAATCACTTGATACTCATCAGGTGTTTTACCTTCTGCTTTTAAAATACGGTCAATACGATGAATATCACCATACTTATCCTCATATGCTTGGAAGTCTAGTGGTTTTAATTGACTAAATCCTTGGTACTGTTCAACAATACCTGACGCACTAATTGATAACTTTAAATGATAACGTAATGCTTGTGCTTTTTGTTGCTCTTCATGTGTATAGCCTATTGATTCAGCTACACGATCAAAATCTAGTGGCTGTATTTGTTTTAAATGATGAATATAGTTCAATAACCAAACAACCATGACATTGGTATACGCATTGTTAGGTAACCCGCCCGTCACCGAACCTGGTACTTCTTCGTGGAATTCGTTTGGACCCATAACGCCTTTAATACTGTAGCGATCACCATCTTTTTGTGCCTTATTAATCCAAAAACGGGCAATTTGAATTAACATTTTAAGGCCGTTGTCGGCTAACACGTCCGTTTTCCCAGTCATTTGCTGGTAAACCCACATATCATAAGCTATGGCTAGAGATACATGTCTTTGTAAGCGGGAATTATCCGGAATCCACGTATTGTCTACCGTATTTAAGTGGATAAGCTGACTCTGCTCATCACCATACATGCCTGACTGCCAAGGATACATTGCCCCCACTTCATCTTCACTTATTGCATTTTTTTCAGCAGCCGATAAGCGATGAATACGATATTGTAGCAGCGCTTTTGCTGATGTTGGTTCATTTGCAGAATAATATGGTAATGCAAAGAGTTCATCCCAGAATATGTGACCACGATAACCCTCGCCAGTCAACCCACGAGAGCCAACCGATGCATCTAAATAAGGATTCGCATGCGGATTGGCCATCTGATTTAAGTGAAAAACATTCATACGTACCAATTTTTGCATCGCGTCATCACCAACAATTTCAATGTCTTTTGTACGCCATAATTCTTGCCAGTATTGGTAAGAATTTTTCTGAATCTTTTCAAAATTTGTTTGGGTCATCTCATTATGGACAAACTTATGAATGTCTCCAGATGTCTCCAAACTACTTGCGATAGCCATGACACGCTGAATAGTGACAGGTTGCCCAGCTTGACCATTAATTTCATAATGATCCTGGAGGCTTGTATCTGTTATCATGGTCTGTTTGGATACTGTGTTTTGCCCAGTTGAGTGAGTCGCAATCGCAACTACCACATCGCTACTCAATGTTTTAATGGTCATTTCTGAGTCAGTAATTGAAGTAATTTTAAATTCCTTTGATTCAAACTCTCGATAGCGTGCTACGTTATTATTTTCAATGAAACCATCGATGATAGCATCAACAGTCAGCGGTACATCATAGCTTGGGGTTATTTTAAATTCAAGTGCTAAACAATGCCACTGAATTGGATCAATTACTTTTATTGACTCAATATCAACAAAATGAGTCGTATCATCATCGATTTGCACACGATATGCATCCCTTAATTCACCCGTTTTAAAATTAAGTGTACGATGCAATGATTTTATCGTGTTTGGATTAACCACTAAAGGTTGTTCATTAACCGTCACTTTCATTAGCTGAACGTTAGGTAAGTTAACCAAATCTTCATTAATTACTTGCCGATCTGCCACGGCTGTTGATGTTTGATTAAACACACCTGCTGAGTAAAGCCCTGGATAAAAATCATCATCATAGCGATTAGTAACTAATGCGCCACGCCAACCTAGAAAGCCATTGCCTAAGCTAAGTAAACTCTCACGACCATAATTTTTAACACCACCGACAACATCATCATAGGTCAATAACCAATTTTTTTCCGTCATGTTAACTCCTTTTTTATAGCATAGTTTGTTACTTATTCACAGCGTCTTTAAAAGCATTTTTCTTTTCAACTGTTTTTACTTGTTCTGTGTCACTATCCTTAAATCCAAATAAGTAAACCATGACAAATGCAACAGCAATTGTTGCAATGGAAGCAATCCAGAAAATAAGCATATTGTTTGGGTCACCTGCTTGACCTTTTGGTACAGCAAACGATGGGAAACCAATTAATGAGCCAGTAAATCCATACATGTTCAAGTTGAACAAACCGGCAATCAAACCACCAACAGCACCACCAATATTTGCCATCCAGAATACACGACCATATTTCAAGTTGATACCATACATTGCTGGTTCAGTAATACCAGCCATTGCTGACAAGAATCCAGCACCGGCAAGCCCTTTAAGTGAAGGAATCTTTGTTTTAGCCCAAACAGCAAGTGCACCGGCACCTTGAGCAATCATGGTAAAGTTAACAATCGCATTTAATGTTGAATGACCAGTTTGTGCAATTTCATTGGCAATCAGCGGTACAACCATCCAATGCAAACCGAAAATAACCAAAACTTGATATAGACCACCAATTATCAAACCAGATAATGGATAGTTCAATTGCAACAACCAGTTAACAATGTTAGAAATACCTTGTGAAGCTAAGGTAATTGTTGGTCCGACAATAATTAACACGGCAGAACCAACGATTAACAGTGTGAGTAACGGTTGAAAAATGGAACGTAATACTAAAGGTAGATGTTTTTTTAGCCAATTGCCCACCGGGCGTGCTAACCATGCTGCAAAAATAATGGGAAAAATTGAGTAAGCATAGCTAGGAATATTAATTGGTAACCCGAAGAAGCTAGCATTCAAACTAACACCAAATAATGAGCCCAGTGCTTTAGTGGGTTGAATAATATTATTATCCATCACATGAGGATTGGTAATATTAATAAACTCGGGCTTGACTAAGAACGCCCCAATTGCAGCAACAACAAACGGATCACTCTTCAATTGTTGTGCGGCAGAGAACCCAACTAATATTGGTAAGAAATAAAATGGCGCCATTGCCATGGATTGTAATATCGTAAATGTATTTGATGCTGGATCAATAAAATAAATGGTTGAAAATGACGCCTTATTTGATACTAAACTTAAGAATCCATTTAACATACCACCTGCAGCTAGTAAACCAATGATTGGCATCATCGAACCAGTTATGGTTCCAATCACTGTTTGAAATGCATAAATTAGTGGGTTTTTAGAAGCATTATTCTTAGCTTGGTGTGCCTCATCTGGTATATCTGCCGTAACGCTTGAGCCAAGTTGTTCAACAACTTCATCATAAACATCTGCAACCGCAGGACCAATTACAACTTGGTATTGACCTAGAGAATCCGAATAGTTAACACCAGCCACACCATCTAACTGCTCAACCGCTTGGTCGTTAGCAACATTATGGTCTTTTAAATAGAATCGTAAACGTGTAATACAGTGAATAACGCTATCCACATTTTGTTGACCGCCAACACCTGCAATAATTTCTGAAGCTAACTGTGAATACTTACGGCCTGAATGATCAACAGCTTTTTGTTGAGGTACAGCAGATGATCTATTTTTAACGGTAGCACTAGCAACTACTTCACCAATAGTAGCCTTTTTGTAAGTTTGCATAGTTAAAGCTTCTAACAAATCATCACTATTGGTTATGACAACCATTGTTGTTGTTGACAGGTTAGCTGAAGATATGGCTGCCAAATCAACACTTCCCACATCATCTCCAGCTTTAACAACATCACCTGTTTTAATACGCCATGAAAATGGTTTGCCATTTAAACCATTGGTATCAATACCAATATGTATTAAAATTTCAAGCCCATCTGAACGACGCAAGCCAAAAGCGTGTCCCTGCATGGCAATAACATCACCAGAAACTGGTGCCACAATCCTATTTCCAGTAGGTTCTAAAGCGAAACCATCTCCCATGACCTTATCAGCAAAGATTGGATCATCTACATCCGCTAGTGGTATTAACTGACCGGCAAGCGGCGCTAATATATCTGTATTAACCATTATTTTTCTCCTCTATAACTGTTTTCCACTTTTTTAAAATCAAAGAAATCTTATTATTCAACTACTGTCGTCGTGCAAATTCAACACTTTTAAAACGGTCTCCTCGATGCCTAGATTCTGTAAAAGAGATAATACGACCATCATTTAAAAAAGTTTCAGATCTAATCACTACGATAGCCATCGGTTCAGTGAGTGACATCAATTGTCTATCAACGGCATTGGCATTTTCAATCGTGATTGTTTTCTTAGCATAACTTATAGTCATCCCTTGTTCTTTTTCAAATAAATCAAATAACGACAAGGATGGTGTTAATGCCGTCAGTTCTGGAATAATTGATTTTAAAACATAATCACGATCAATGATAACTGGCTCATTATCTAAATACCTGAGACGTACAACTTTCGATGAATGCACATCAATATCAGATCGATAATCAAAAACTAACGGTACATCCTCATCACTAATGGAAATGAGCTTTGTGCGCTCATCCAGTTTGAGACGCGCAGCTAATTCTCGGTAACTTTCAACATGTGAGATAGGAAAAGAGAAGCGATTTTGATTGATAACGTAAGTTCCTCTACCTCTGATACGAATCACATATCCTTCATCTACTAACATGGAAACAGCTTTTCGCGACGTCTCGCGAGCAACTTTATAGCGATTCATCAATGCAAAATCACTAGGTATCGCTGTGTTATCTGGATACTTGCCATCGGTAATCTCTTTCAATAATTCATCATGAATGTGTTGATATTTACTCATTTCCACTTCCCCTTTCCTTGACCTCAGATTAAATATACCATTAAATGTAAGCGTTTACAACATTGTCAAAACTGGTTTTTTAACTCTTGTATAGACAAGTTGGCGAATTATCAACATGCACCAGACTTTTAAATCTAGACAAGATTTTTTGAGTTATTATTAATAGATTGTACTAAAAAAACTAACAAACATTAGCTTGAAATGTTAGATTTTCTCTATGAGAGATATCTACTTCCAATACTTAATTTGTTAGTTTTATTATTTTAGACGAAACCACCGAATGCATCATTTAAGTCAATGGGTTCATGTTTTGTCACAATTGTTTGTTTGTTGACAAATGCATTAATGCCTAAGTCACCTAATTCACGACCATAACCTGAATTCTTAACACCACCGAAAGGCAATTCTGGCAATGTACCGCCAAAACTATTAACAAAAACAACACCAGTTTCAATTTTGCTAGCAACTTCAGATGCATGTTCAGCCGAACCACCAAAGAGCACACCACTCAAACCGTAATTTGAATCATTTGCTAACGCAATAGCTTCCGCTTCATCTTTCACCTTATAAACTTGTCCAACTGGACCAAAGAATTCTTGATAATATGCAGGATTATCTTTGGTAATATTAGTCAAGATAACCGGTTCAAATAAAGCAGCTGGTTGGTTTTGCTCAACACTACCAAAGGTTAATGTCGCTCCAGCTTCAACAGCATCTCGAACTTGTTTCGTCAAGTTTTTCTTAGCTTTTGAAGTACTTAATGGGGCTAGTGTCGTTTCAGGATCCATTGGATCACCTAACTTGGCACTAGCAAAAGCCGTTTTCAACATTTCAACGATTTTATCATAATTCTTTTCGGTAACGATAAAACGTTTAGATGACGTGCAGACTTGACCAGCATTATAAAGTCGCGCACCGCCAATAATTTTCTGAATTTCTGATAAATCAGCATCATCTAGAACAACAAATGGATCACTACCACCTAATTCTAATGAACTTTGCTTCATATTCTTACCAGCTTCAGCAGCAACCAGTTGACCGGTACGCTCAGATCCGGTTAGTGCCACCCCCTGAACACGCTTATCAGCTATAATATGATTCACTTGATCATAATTAATGAATAAATTAGTAAATACGCCATCTGGCAACCCAGCTTCTTGGACGATCTTTTCAAAAGCATCAGCTGCCATAGGTGTATTACTGGCATGCTTCAATAGCATGGGATTTCCAGCCATATAATTTGGTGCAAATACACGCATAATCTGATAATATGGGAAATTCCAAGGCTCAACCATCAGTAGCACACCAGTTGGACGAGAAATAATCTGAGCAGGACCAATTGAAGATTGGATATCACGTGGCTTCAAAAAGTCCGCCCCATTTTTTGCATAATAACGGGCAATTGATACACTCAAAGCAACTTCACCTTGTGCCTCAACGAATCGTTTCCCCATTTCTTTAGTTAGAATTTTGGCAAGTTCATCTGCTTTAGATGACATGACATCAGCGAGTTTATTGAGTGCATCAGCACGGCTGGCGATAGGATCGTTACGCCATTGCTTATACAATGCGTCCCCGTTTGCAATTGCTTCCTCAACATAGGCATCATCATGGTTGTCGTATGTCTTAATCACTTCATCCGTAAATGGATTAACGGTTTGATAGCTCATTCTTAATTCGACCTTTCTTTAAATACAAAATCACTATAATTAACAACAGCTTCATTATAGCACCAACATCTGAATGACGAAAAACAATCAACTTGTGATTTATTAAGCAATGATCCCCGTTTTTTACATATAAAAAGGCACCAAACAGCCATAGATGTTCAGTACCTCATATTACCTTAACTAGCTAAAAATCATAATTAGCCATGAATTTTATCTTCTAATTTATCACCTAAATTATCAACACCCTTAGCGGCAAAAATAGTACCGCCAACAATAACACCACTCACAATAAGTGTTGATGCCAACATGAATTTTAATACTGATTTTAACATAAAAACCTCCTAGTTTATCTCTTGTTAAATAATTACGTGAAAAGTAACTTATTTTTCTTGATGTCGCGAACGTGAATCCTTAATTTCATGATAGATACTAAAAAGTAATTGCACAGCAGCTAATAAAAGTGATAATTTACTCCAAAAACCAGTGCCAGACTTTATCTTCTTCATGTTAAATGCCTCTTTCTGTTCGTTCTCTATTGTTGCCTTCAGTATAGCTTTTCAACACAACCATTGCAAGAAATATGTTTATGACTACACACCTGACTTTTGAAACAGAATGACACCTTCTAGTGCTTCTGAATAGGTCGGTTGCCCCTTGATTTGTTGCAATTGACTACGGACTCGTTTTGGATAATCCGTAATAAAACCGCGTACCCCTAAGACATAACCACTAGCAACATCCTCAGGTCGATTCACTGTCCAAATGTATAGATCTTTATTTTGCTTATCAATTTCACGAACCATAGTGGTATTGACATTTGAATACTCAATACTGTAAAAGTCGTTATTTTTAGCACTATCAATTGTATTTTTAACGGGTGACAATAAACCAGTTCGGATCTTAATATATTTGCTAACGCGCTTTAAAGCATTTTGATTAAGTGACTGTATTTCAGCATGATTTTCTTTAAGTAGTGTCCCATATTTCGTTGTAAATGCTTTTAACTGCTGATTTGTAATGGTATCACTGATTTTTAGTTCCACCAATAATTTTTGATGATAGTGATTGGCTAGCTTTAAATACTCATCAAAAGTGCTCAAATTAAAGTCTTTTTTACCATCAACTAACGTTAATTGTTTAAGTACTGACCATTTCGTTTCTTTAATTGTAAAGCGCTTTCCCTCTTTGTCAGTAACTTTACTGTCATGACTTAAGACATAAACGCCATCAACTGTTCTTTGAATATCAATCTCGATATAATCAGGTTGCGCTTGACTGACTTTTTTTAAATTGCCAATCACATTCGGTGTCGCGTGTAAGTGACTAACGCCTTTATGAGCAATGACTAAATATTTTTGATTAGGTAAGCCCATCAGTTTGCCAGAGAATGTCACACTTGAAATACTAACAACCACTAGCACCACTAAACTGACCACATTAATTAATAATGGCTGATTAGCAGAGTCATTATTTAACGATTCTGGTGTCGCTGCTTGACAAAAAACCGCAATTAAGTATGCTGTTAGCCAATAGAAAATACCAGTCATAACAACAACTAATATATTAGCAGTCAATCGTCTGATTGTTACTGGTGCTATGACATCGCAAACCTTTTGCATATAAATAATGACCAATAAGCTCATAATAAGTATCCCAATTACCTCTAACAGAGCTAAGAAAAGACGTATTTTCAAATGGCCTCGCTGCCAACTGTTTTTAAAACTTGCCATAATATGGTCTCGTGATATGACGACTTGATAGATAAAATAGCGAGACTTCATCAGTAGTAAAATAATTAATAAATAAATAGCCCAACCTACCCATGGTACCCAGACATCAGCAAGTACCATATCCAAAAAAGTTTTAGGAATAGTCAAGTAGTAGGATAGTGGAAATTTAAAACCAAATTGGTTAAGCGGTAGTGTCATTAGTAAAATAACAACGCTGTATAGGTGTACCCTCCCCGTTTTTAAACCGCTTAACAGGTTAGTCCAAGAAAACTTATTCCAAAACCACAATAAGCTACTCAGCAAAAGTGCAACATAAAGACCCCATAAAAATAAATAACCAACACCAGTAATCGCATAATTTCCCCAATATGTCATAAGATAGGTCATTAAACGATTAAAATTATTTGTTGGAATCAGGTAAGTTGGTGGTTGATGGCTTTGCAAAAAATTGATACTATAGTCAGAAAAAATATTAAATAAAAATATGACCAAAATCACCATAACAACGCTTGAAAAACTTCTACGATTATTTATCTTAATCATAAATCATGCTTTCTTTATTCAAAATGAGTGTCAACAATTACTTTCCCAGTAACGCAATGATAACCAAATAGATAGACCATGACCATACAATATGTCCAAAAAATTCAGAAAAGTGTTCGGCAAATGGCTGTTTTACTGGTGAAGGCACAGTTTTTAGTAATGGTAGAATCACAATATGGAAAGCAAACCAAATCACAATACCGTATAAACTCCCCTCCCAAAGCGCAATAATAGGTAATATCTTATAAGTTAAGGCAAGTAACACTGCAAATGTAACAGAAAAACCAAAGTGCATTATTAGCGCCGTGTAATAAATTTTTTGATCCTTAGAATAATATACGTATGCATGTGTTACCCGACGTGGTACACCAAGCTGCTGTAATAGTTGCTGCGGTGGATTTGTCTCGTCTCGTGCTTGACTCCTTGGTGGTAAAATTGTTTCCCAGCCAATTTTAACCATACCAGAAATTAATCCAGCCATAATACCAACTACAATACTATTAATAAACATTAAGTTATCCTCTCAAATCTTTTCTTGCTAAATTATATCATAGCTGTTTTATTCAATACTCACAAGTCTTTAAACGAGATATATTATTTATTTTTAGTATAATATCAGTTAGAGGTCATTAATTTGTTTACATTCGATACATTTTTCATCAATCATTTAAACATTGCACTTGTTTTCCCAGAAACATCTCACGCGAAACCATTATTCGATGCTATTAATCAAGATCGAGATGACCTATCGCGCTGGATGCCTTGGGCAAAAGCAACACAGTCAATCGATGATGAAATCAAATTTATTAATTATGCACGTATTCAAAATGCTAAAAATACTTTATTTGAACTAGTTATTGTTGCCAATAATCAAGCTGTTGGCATGATAGATTTGCATCATATCAGTCCCACTAATAAAACAGCTGAGCTAGGTTATTGGTTGGCTAGTCATTATCAGGGAAAAGGTATCATCTCAGAATCGGTTAATCGTTTAGTAGCATTTGCCTTTGATCAATTAGACCTACATAAAATAATTTTACAAGCCGACAGTGAGAATGATAAAAGTATCGCTGTTGCACAGCGATTGGGCTTCAAACATGAGGGCTCACTAAAAGATCAAATAACATATCAAAATCAGTTTAAAACACTCGAGGTTTTTGCGAAATTTTCTCATTAATTTTAAAATATAAAACAAGCTCATAATAATCTAGTGCTACTCATATCATGATAAGAAAAAACTAGTAATCTCAATTTAATAGATTACTAGTTTTTTAAATTAATTATTTAACACCATGCTTTGTATCTGCCTGATACATATAAGCGCGTGTCATTGGTAGATCAGTTCCAGAAGGTCCCTTGGTCATCAAGTATTGTACCACATCAATATTTCCTGATTCAAATGATGCAGCACAAGACTGCAAGTAAAGATCCCACATCCGATAGAAACGTTCGCCATAACGTGAAATAACTTCCTCACTCACATTATGGAAATTCTCAGTCCAGATTTCCAATGTCTTTTGATAGTGGCGACGTAGTGGCTCAATATCATCAATTTGTAGTGATGCATGCATGATATGCTCAACATTCTCAGCAATATTTGGAACATATCCGCCTGGGAAAATATACTTGTTAATCCATGCATCAACGCCCGCACCATTGTGTTGCCCAGTAATACCATGAATCAAAGCTGTACCATTTTCAACTAACAGATGGTTAATTTGTTCAAAATAAGCTTCGAGATTTTCTTTACCAACGTGTTCAAACATACCAACAGAAGTCACGTGGTCATATTTATCCTTCAGTTCACGATAATCTTCCAAATAAATATGAACGCGGTCTTGTAATCCTTCTGCTTCAATTTTTTTGGTAACAAAATCATATTGTTGCTGACTTAGTGTGACACCAGTCGCCTCAAGATTATATTCCTTAGCTGCAGTGAAAATTAATGTTCCCCAACCACAACCAATGTCTAATAATTTCTCACCAGGTTTGGCATTTAATTTATTTAGGATATGACGCACTTTGTTCCACTGTGCATCTTCTAGTGAATCGTCTTCACTTGCAAAGTAAGCACATGAATAGGTCATTGTTGGATCAAGACATTTCTCGTAAAAATCATTACCAATATCATAATGGCTTTGCACATCCGCTTTACTCTTTTTTTCAGTATGTGAATGTTTTGGAACCAGTTTAGCAAACTTCGAGCTGTTCAGGAAACTGTCCTTAGAATTATAAACTGTGGTAACTAACTTTTGTAGATCACCTTGGATTTCGATCTTTCCATCCATATATGCCTCGCCAAACGTTAATGAGGCATGAGACATAATATCTTTAACGGGTATGACTTCATGCATGATAATCTTGGCAATGGGTTCACCATCACCGTAACTAACCTTTTCACCATCCCAAAATTCAACGTCGATTGGGGCGTTAAAACTAGCATTTAAAATCTGCTTATAAATCGTTTTATCTAACAATGTCTTTCCCCTTTTTTCTTATAACTGGTATTGTAAAAAAAAAAGGAGGAAATGTCAAATTTAATTTTATTTGAGTCATTAAGTGCCATAATAGCATATTCATCATTACGACTCGAAAGCTATCATTACCGAGCTATTTTTTCTAAACCAACGAAGACGTTTTTATCCGAAAAATGTCCTATATAAACATCTGGCATGTTCATATTTTGCCAATCAGAAAAAGTAAATTGACCATGTGTTAAGTGATAAAATAGTACACCCAAAGCCGTCCCATGCCCCGTAATAATAATATTCCCTTCTGTGTCATCATAGATTTGTTGGAAAGCTGGTACAATTCGTCGTTCGACATCAGCCAACGATTCCTCACCATCTGCTTTAAGCTCAAAATCCTGCCAAAGATTGGCAAGATGTTCTTGCCAATCAACTCGCCAAATTGCTTGTCTTTCCCGCAAATCAGCATGTGTGTCTATTATTAAATCTAATTTTTCTGCCGTCGGTAAAACTGTTTGAAACGCACGTGCGTAAGGTGATGAGTAAATGGCCGTAATAGATTTGTTGGTAAACAGACGTGTTAGTTCCTTAGCCAGTACATGACCTGCTTTCGTTAAAGGTGCCGAAGCATCATCTTGAACGGATAAGTCCTGAATGCTATGCCTGACAAAATAAATATCCCTCATGAATCTCACCCTTTCGCCATCTAATGATAATGGCATTGCTCGTTGATCAGTAATATTTTTTAACCCTCATACACTGACATTTTACCATCAATAATTTGATAGACTTTATCAGCTAATTCTTTTAAGCGCATGTCATGTGTTACAACTATAATCATTTTATCATGTTTATGTGCTAAATCTTTTAATAATGACATAACTGCCATAGAACGTTCGGTATCCAAAGCTGCTGTTGGTTCATCCGCAAGAATATATTCAGGGTCAGTAAACAAAGCGCGTGCTATTGCCACACGTTGCTTTTGCCCACCTGATAGTTCATTTGGATACTTATTGACTAGAGAACGAATATCAAGATCATCAAGTAATTGATACAATGATTGATCGGAAAGATTATTTTTCTTGACTTTAGTTACTAGCTCAAATTGTTCTTTCACAGTTAAAAATGGTACTAAATTGTATGATTGCAAAACAAAACCAATCTTATTCAAACGCAACTTTGTTTGTTCTTTCTTGGCGAGACTTGTCATATTATTACCACTGATCGTCACGTTACCAGAAGTTGGTGATTGCAAGCCTCCGGCAATTGTTAAAAAGGTCGTTTTCCCAGAACCAGATGGTCCAATAACGACAACAAGTTGCCCATTTTCTGCCTCAAAATTAACTTGATCAAGCGCAACATATTTGCTGGTGTCATGACCAAATATTTTAGTAACAGATGAAAACCTAAGATTTGACATAGTTAGCCCCCTATAATTTTGTAAGGATCGACTTGAGCGATTTGACGAATTGGAATAAGACTGCCTAACAAGGACATTATTATAATACCGACACTAGTTAACACGATATTCATAGTACTAATAACAATTGGCACTTCACTAGGTAAAAACCACGATGTGAGTAAGCCAAATACAATGGCCAAAAACACCCCAATAACCGACATAATAAATGACTGTGCTAAAGTATTCATCACAAGATATGTTGTTGGCACGCCTTGTGCCTTAAGTACACCAAAGTTAGGTAGTTTTTGTGTTGTAAGAATGTATAAAAAGATTGAAATCACTATGAAAATGATGATGTACAGAAAACCAATCATAAAATTAAAAGTTAATTTTTGTGCACTATAGCCAGGTAATTTATTAATAAATTGATTAATGCTTAAAACTAGCCCATTACTTGGTGCATCCTGAAACTGATGTTTTTCTGAAGTAACAACGGCATTAACTACCCCATTATTCAACGGTTTAATTGTTTCAAAAGATGTATAAATAACTGGTGCTACACTTAACGTCGCGCGTGGTGTAAAACCAACTATACGTAATTCAACATTGGAATTTGCTATTTTGATTTTACTACCAATCTTAAATCCGTCTTTTTTAAATTTATCAGCGACTAATGCCGTATTCTTAGAGGTGAATTTTTTTCCTGTCGTAGCTTTTAAATTACGATAAATAAATGACTGCTTGGATAGTGCAATAATCTGAGCATTTTCTTTTAAATCACCGGTTGATGTTACTAATGAGTTATATTGCGATATTTTTGACCCTTTTGTTGTTTGCAATGTCTGAGCTGATAAATAAGATTGTGCCAACCTACCCTGCGAATCTTTATCTAAAATAATTGTTTTAGCACCCCATTCATTGATAGCTGCTTTATTTAAATTAGCTAATCCAGTTGATAATCCTGTTAAAATAATTAACAAGTAACTCACCAACAGAATCAAGGCAACAATCAAGCCATAGCGCAATTTTTCATGCTTCATTTCCTTAATTGCTAAAAACATTCTCTCTCCTTATGCAAATTTTTTATAAGTTAATTTTAAACTTGTTGATGAATAAAAGCTAATGACATGATGTCATTAGCTTTTATCAATCAGTTTATTATTGGTATACCAATTTATAATTCACAAGTTATATTTGAGGCCGCTCTTCCTTATAGTGTTGGATCACTTTATTAAGATTTTGTTTACCACGACGGATGCCATAACCTATGAGAAAGATTAAGATAATATTAGCAACCAAAAGTACAATGCCAGCCACCAACAACCAAACACTATACCGACTAAAGAAATAAATAATTAAAATACTAAAACCTACCATCATCGAAAAGAAAGATTGCCAGTGGACAAGATTTTTAAGCATTTTTTCTTGAAATAGTATTTCATTTTGATACCCTTTTTCAACACTTTTGGTTGTTTGTACCATTTTACCCCACCTCGCTTTTGATTAATAGCTCAAACCTGGATTGAAGAATCCAACTAATACACCAACCAGTGCTACAACAACAAGAAGCAACATGACCTTAATAGGCGAAATATTCTTCTTAGCCATTAACCACCAACATGCAACAATAAAGGCAGCAGTCAATAGACCCGGATAAACAGAATCCAAATTATCTTGTAGTACTAAGTAAGGTTTTCCAGAGGCATTAGTTAGCTGAAATGAGGTTTTAACAGTAACCCATGTTGCAGCAACACCACCGACAACCATGCCACCGACAGTGGCAATCGCTTTACGGATGGCTTTACCTTGTTGCCCAATTAAGATACCAACCGCTTTATCCCCCAATTCATAGCCCTTAAAGAAAGCAAATCGCATGCCAAAGTAACCCAGTAAGTTCCAAACAATAATATAGAAAATTGCGCCCAATGGCGACCCACCATCAGACATACCTAAAGCAATTCCTAATATAACTGGAATTAATGTCCCAACAACTAGTGAATCACCAATACCAGCGATAGGTCCCATTAGTCCTGCACGTAATCCATTAATAGTTGCATCATCAACACCACCATGATTAGCACGTGCCTCTTCCAGACTGGCTGTGACACCAACAATGACAGACCCAAGTTGTGGTTCCGTATTGAAAAACGCAGTATACGTCTTCATGGCTTTTTCTTGGTCTTCTTTATTATCATATAATTCTTCAACAATTGGCAACATCGATGTTAAATAACCAAAAGTCTGCATATGTTCTTGAGAAAATACTGTCAAATGACCATAGAACCAATGATGAAATGACTTATTTAATGTTTTGCGAGAAATCTTTTTTATCTCTGTATTGTCCATTTTAAATGTCCTCCTCATCTTCGTCATCATCAGTTATATTACTTGGTGAACCAGAGGCTACTTGCTTATTTGTACTAATTGCCATATCCAATTTATATGATATCATTGCAAATATCAGTGAAATAACTGTGACTGAGACTAAGTTCAACTTTAATGAGGCAGCAAATGTGAATCCTACGAAGAATGGAATAAAGTCAATCGGACTATCAACAATCTGCTTAAGTAAAATAGCGATACCTACACAGGGTAGCAAAGCACCAACAGTAAACAGTGTTTTCATTGGGATGCCATCCATAGGTAATGCTGTCCTAAGTGCCGTAACAGCACTAGAACCAAAGTGAGTCATTAATAAAGTTGGTACAAAGGAGAAAAAGAAGTGAGAAATCCAAGGCAATCCCCAGTCAACAACATATAGCTTCTTGAAATCACCTTTTTCAACAGCACGCCAACCAATATGCTGCCAGGCTAAGTTCATAGTGGCTGTTCCATAAAATAACACTGTACCGACAGTTCCAACCAATGTTCCCATCGACTTAGCTAAGTCAGCTGCATTACCGCCAGTTGATGCTAAACCTTGAGAATGAATAGCAACCATGGCAAGTGGGATACCAATATAAGATACCGCTCTTAAATCAGCAGAAACCGTGCCACCAGGCGTTACCAATGCAATATACACTAACTGCATTGCGACACCAGCTGCAATACCCGTTTTTAAATCACCTAATATAATACCACACACCAAGCCACCAACCAGAGGTCGACCTAATGTATAATTACCAATTGTTGATCCAGCCATTCCTGGCATAGAAGATAGACTGGCAAAAATACCCAAAATAGCTGCTTGAACCCAACTAATTGTCATTGTCTAATCCTTTCTTATATCCAATTATAAATTGAACTTTCCTTTAAAGTCATTCCAATATCCTATCGAAACATCTGGTAATAATTGAAACTTTACTTGATATCCTTGAGCTTGAATAGCCTCAAAAGCCTGTGCTTCGTCTGGTGTAATTGATTGATTATTCCCCAATTTTACGGCTCCAGGTCGGTCATTTGCTGGTCCAACAACAATAGTTTTAATATTACCTGGCACAAAACTATAATCAGCTAAGATTGTTTTCATATCTTGGGGCGTTTTTGTGATTAAAAAGTATTGACGTTCCGAAGTGAGTACTTGTTGCGCTTTTTCCTTAAAATGTTCTAATGTCCAGACAAAAGTCTTTTTCCCAGAGGCGCTTTTGAAAGCATCTTTTAAGATAGGATTATTTGCTGCAGCATCATTAACAGCGATTAATCCGTCACAGGGATACTCCTTGGCCCAACGAGTAACTGTTTGGCCATGAATAATTCGGTCATCGATACGTACAAATGAAATGCTCATAATAGTTTTTCCTTTCAAATTTCCTCATCTTCATCATCTTCGTGATGAACTGTGAATTGCTTAACAGCAGAACTGGCCTCCAATAACGTAGCGCTGATTAAGTCTTGCGAACTCGAAGTATCTTTTAAGATAGCCGCATTCAACGCCATTGGAAAGTTCATACCACCAAGCACAACTGTTGTTGATAATCGGCCTGCCTGTTCTAAAATATTGCAAACAGTTGTCAGTGGACTACCTCCAATAATATCTCCTAACACGACTAGGTCAGCATCTGATCCTATATCTGACAGCAATGATTTGAACCGGTTCCCAAAACTTATCGTATCTTCCCCGGATTGCAACCCTATCGCCTTAACTGTATGAATTGAATCGCCAACAAACATACTTAGCGCATCTTTCAATCCCTCTGAAAAGCGACCATGACTCACCAAAATTAGATAACTCATCCTCTCACCTCTAGTTTTCATGGTAATGATATAACTTTTACACGCTCATATGTAAACGCTTTCATTCCTTGAATTTATTCTACTCGCTATTTTCATTGATTACAATACCTAATATCAAAATATGATATATTAATTTAATTATACGTTAAGTCATTATTTAGTTAGCGGACTGGACACTAAAAAAACAGCCTAGCAGATGCTAAACTGTTTTGGAAGATAATTATTTCATTTGGTTTCTTCACTGGTAGTTTCTTTATTCTTTTGATCACTACTTGGTGTCGTGCCATCAGCCAATGTTTTGTCAGTTGGCTTCTCCCAGCTGACAAAGTCACAGTCTGGATAGCGAGAACAACCATAGAATGTCCGTTGACGCTTAGTTTTACGTTCAACGATTTGACCTTTTTTACACTTTGGGCACAATAATCCAATTTCTTTAACAATTGTTTGCGTATTACGACAATCTGGAAAACGTGAACAAGCATAAAACTTACCGTAACGTCCCATCTTAATAACCATGGGCGCACCACAAATCTCACAATCCATACCAGCTAGCTCATCATGCATGATCACTTTTTCAAGTGTCGTTTCTGCCTTTTCGACCTCTTTTGAGAATGGTTTAAAGAAAGAATCCACTACTGGTACCCAGCGCTTGTCACCCACTTCCACTTCATCCAATTCACGTTCAACACTCGCAGTGAATTTCATATTAGTAATGTCAGGGAAACTTTCTTCAACAATTGTCTGGACAATTTCCCCAAGTTCAGTGGGTACAAATTTACGTGCATCAATACGAACATAATTGCGTCGTTGAATAGTGTCTAGGGTTGGTGCATAAGTTGATGGTCGACCGACACCGTTTTCTTCCAACGCCTTAATTAAAGCAGCTTCTGAATAACGTGCTGGTGGCAAAGTGAAATGTTGTTCTGGATTAGTATTAGCCAGTTTAACAACATCCCCTTCTGTTAAATCAGGTAAGGCATTATCTTTCTCTTTTGCTGAAGGATAAGCTTTTGTAAAACCTTGAAATTTTGTTTTTGAACCATTCGCACGGAACAACACCTCATTTTGCTCAATTGTTACCGCCATTGTGTCTAAAATCTCTGGCGTCATTTGACTGGCCACAAAACGTGACCAAATGAGTGAGTAAAGTTTAAATTGATCTGGTGACAATTTATCTTTGATGCTTTCAGGGGTAATTGTGACATCTGTTGGTCGAATCGCCTCGTGAGCATCTTGAGCGCCTTCAGGCATTTTACCTTGAATCGGCTTATGCTGTGAGTACGCCTCACCCCAAGTTTCATGAATATAGTGTGCAGCGGCATTTCGTGCCAAAGATGAGATTCGTGTTGAATCAGTTCGCATATAAGTTATCAAACCAATTTGGCCAACACCACGTCCAAGATTAATACCCTCATATAATTGTTGGGCTGCCATCATTGTTTTACGTGTTCGAAAGTTTAACTGCGTATTGGCAGTTTGCTGCATTGTTGATGTCGTAAAAGGCTGTTGTGGATTACGTTTACGTTCCTTAGCATCCACCTTCACGATATTAAAATCACCATTTTTGTCAATGCGTTTCAAAACAGACTGTACACTGTCGTTATCAGGCAAAGGTTGCTTTTTGCCATCAAAACCATAAAATGATGATTTGAACTTTTTACGTGCTTTTTTGAATTCTGAATCCAGCGTCCAATATTCTTCTGGTTCAAAAGCCTGTATTTCACGTTCGCGAGCAATAATTAAACCAAGTGCAACTGATTGCACACGGCCGGCTGATAAGCCACGCTTAACAGTCTTCCACAAAATTGGTGAAATAGAATAACCTACTAATCGGTCTAAAATACGCCGTGCCTGCTGTGCATCAACCAAATCTTGATTAATAATTCTTGGTGTTTTAAATGCATTTTTAATCGTATCTTTGGTTATTTCATTAAAAACAACACGATTAGGTTGTTCCGGATCTAAATCTAGAATATGCTGTAAATGCCAGGCAATTGCTTCACCTTCGCGATCCGGATCGCTAGCCAGATAAACTTTTTTGGCTGCTTTGGCCTCTTTGCGTAGGCCTTTGATAACATCCCCTTTTCCACGGATATTAATGTACTTCGGTTCATAATCATTTGCCACATCAACACCTAATGTTGATTTTGGTAAATCGCGAATATGACCTAAACTAGCAACAACTTTATATGTGCTACCGAGATATTTTTCAATTGTTTTCGCCTTCGAAGGACTTTCAACAATAACAAGATTTTTTTTAACCTTCTTAGACTTTCGTCTTGTTGATTTCTTGGCTACTGATTTTTTTTCTGTAGTTTTCTTTTTAACTTCTACCATAGTTAATAATATGCCTTACAATTTACTTATTAGTATCTAGCATATCAGATTGTGTCAAGTAATTGGATACTTTCTACAATATCTTGTGCTTTTGTCACTGTTTTTGCGCCTAAACTTAATAATTCATTCGTCCCTTGTGAATTTTCAGAAAAAATTGAACCTGGAATAGCAAGCACTTCACGATTATTTTGTAATGCCATATTAGCAGTAATGAGGCTACCCGACTTTATCTTAGCTTCAACAACTAACGTAGCAGAAGATAAACCAGCAATGATGCGATTGCGTGCCGGAAAATGCGACCGATGCGGCTGAGTGCCTTCTGGATACTCACTCAATACTAATCCTTGTTGCGTGATTTGCTTTTGTAAACTTTCATTTCTAGTTGGATACGCCACATCAATTCCAGTGCCAATAATTGCAATTGGTATACCTGATTTTGAAAAAGTAATTTGATGTGCCATGACGTCAATACCCTGTGCCAAACCGGATACAATAGCTACGTGTAGTCTAATGACTGGTGGTAATAACTGTCGCAAGGTTGATAAACCATAAGAAGTTGCAGTTCGTGTGCCCACAACCGATAAACTTGGTAACTTTAGTGCTTCTAAATGCCCCTTATAAAATAAAATTAATGGCGGTTCAAATATTTCTCGCAACCGTTGGGGATAAGCATCATCAAAATAAGTGATGTATTCAGCCAAAAAGAGACTAGCACGCTCCACTGCAACACTATAAGTTGCCCGTATTTTTGTATGATAGGCTGTATTAGTTACTTTTAAAATAAAGTCCAGCGACCACGGAAAAACTGTGGGTGCTTGATCTCGATTAATCATGTTAATTAATTGTGTTTCTGTTTTTACACCAATTCCAGTGGTTAAATGAATAGCTAACAGTTGTTGATTTAAGTTCATAATCGTTTCCCCTCAGGAAAATAATACGATATGATTAGCCACTTATCACAAAATATAAAATCAAATAAATATTAAAACTTCTAGAATTGGCATAGTTTACTGATGTGGACTAATTTCCAATATTACTCACTTTCAACAACTTCGCTGAGATATTCCCATCGGTTCATTTTTTCATCCAGCTTAGCTTCAATATCATCTTTTTCTTTTTGTAAGTCACCTAATTTAATATAATCCGTGCCATATTTGGTCATCTCATCAGGAATTTCATCCAATCGATTTTCAAGTTTGGCAATGTCGTCTTCAATCGTTTCCCATTCCTTCTTTTCGTTATAACTCAATTTCTTTTTTTCGGTTACAATAGGCTTTTTCTTTGCTACAAGTTCTTTATTGTCTATTATATTTTCTTTAACGTCAGTATGTGTCGCGAGGTACTGACTGAACAAACCGTCGTAACGTTCAATCACACCGTTACCTTGGAACATATAAAGTTGATTAGCAACTTTATCCAAGAAATAACGGTCATGCGAAACAGTAATAACTGCGCCTGCAAACCCCGATAAAAAATCTTCTAACACAGTCAGTGTCCCAATATCAAGATCGTTTGTTGGCTCATCGAGCAATAACACATTTGGCTGCTGCAAGAGCAGTTTCAACAAATATAAGCGCTTTTTTTCGCCACCTGATAATTGGCGAATTAACGTGCCATGCATGAATGGCGGAAACAAAAATTGTTCTAGCAATTCCGACACACTCACTAAATTGCCATTTTTATCAGTGACAGAACTTGCCACATCAGATAGATAAGCAATGACACGTTTATCATCTGGAATTTCTTCAGTAATTTGCGTGTAATAAGCTAATTTAACGGTTTCACCAATTTCAATCACACCACTGGTTAATGGCATTTTACCGGCAATAGCATTTAAAAATGTTGACTTTCCTGCGCCATTTTCACCAGTTATCCCAATCCGGTCTCCAGCTGATACGCGTAAGTCGAAGTGGTCTAAAATAGTTTTGTTATCAAATTTAATCGTAGCATTTTCAATAACAATGACTTTTTTCCCTAAACGTTGCTGACCAAGATTGACAGTCACATTATCATCTAATTGCAATGTTCCCATTTGTGATTCTAATTCGGCAAATGCATTTTCTCGTGCAGTTTGTTTTGTACTACGAGCACGTGCAGATTTACGCATCCAAGCTAGTTCCTGTTTATAAAGTTGCTGCTGCTTGTGTTCGGTTACCTTACCCTGTTCAACACGTTCAGCTTTACCTACCATATAGGCTTGATAATTGCCTTTGTACTCGAATAAATCACCAAACGACAGTTCAAATATTCTCGTTGTAACAGCATCCAAGAAATAGCGATCGTGTGTTACGGTCAAAACAGCGCCCTTATAACTAGATAGATACTTTTCAAGCCAGGCAATTGAATCAAAATCCAAATGGTTCGTTGGTTCATCTAAAATCAACAAATCAGGTGCTTCAATTAATACTTGTGCCAGACCAACACGTTTACGTTGGCCACCAGAGAGCTCACCAACTTTACGATACAAATCTGGCATATGCAACTGTGTTAAAATAGCTTTAACTTGCGCCTCTGTCGTCCAAGCTTCATCGCGATCCATGGCGTTTTGTGCATCCTCGAATTGCTGTGCAATTTTTTCATCAGTCGGATCGTCACTAAAACGCTTTAACGCATATGAATATTGTCGAATGGTTTGAAAAACTGGTTGGTTCCCTGAAAAAATGGCATCCATCACTAAAGCATCATCATCCAAAATAGGATTTTGCATTAAATAGCCAATAGTATAGTCATTAGGTTTCGTAATCGTACCAGAGTCAGCTGGATTTATGCCAGAAATCGCATTAAGTAATGATGTTTTACCAGAGCCATTAACACCAATTAATCCAATACGATCCCCTTCTGTAATCAAAAATGAGATGTTATTAAATAACACCTTCTCGCCATATGTACTTTTTAAGTTTTCTATTCTAAATTGTTTCATATTCTTATTATACTCAACATTCGTCCTTTTTATCCGGTTATTTTTTTGATATACTAAGATAAATCTTTTAGTAATATGATCTGAACCAATCGCACACCAATTAGTCATCATAGGAGACAAATTATGCAACTCACGGCTAACATACAAAATCACCACTTTGACCACATTCTACTAAACGCTGCTGGTGTCATGTGTCAAACAAATGAAGAGCTTAACACAGTGTTATCATCCTCATACACTGGTGCCGTAGTCACAAAATCAGCTACTGCTAATCATCGTCCAGGAAATCCAGCACCACGCTATTATGAACTGCCCAATCATCTTGGCACAATTAATTCCATGGGATTACCCAATGAAGGCTTTAACTACTATCTAGACTATGTGTCAACTAATCCTAGTCAAAAACCTATTTTTTTCTCAATAGCCGGTTTATCTAAACAAGAAAATTTAGATATGTTACATCAATTGCAAAATTCTGATTTTGATGGCTTAATTGAGTTGAATCTTTCTTGTCCTAATGTGCCAGGTAAACCACAAACTGCTTATGATTTTGAAGCGACTCAACAAATTTTAAGTGAAGCCTTTGCATTCTTTAAAAAACCGCTCGGCGTTAAGTTACCGCCATACTTCGATATTGTGCATTTTGATATGATCGCAGACATTCTAAATCAATTCCCTCTAGCATTTGTCAACACCATTAATTCTATTGGCAATGGCTTGGTAATTGATGAGAACTCAGATACGGTTGTCATCAAGCCCAAAGGCGGATTCGGCGGCATCGGTGGTACACTTGTTAAAGCAACTGCTCTCGCTAACGTACGGGCATTGAGACAACGTTTAAATGCTGATATTAAAATTATTGGTACAGGTGGTGTCACCACAGGTCGTGATGTTTATGATCATATTCTTTGCGGTGCTGATTTGGTAGAAGTTGGTTCGCAACTCGCTATTGAAGGTATTACTGTTTTTGATCGTTTAGAGCGTGAATTGACAGCTATTCTTGAAGAAAAAGGTTACCAATCACTTGAAGAAGTACGTGGTCAATTAAAGGTACTATAACAAAAAGGCTGAGTATATCAAACTCAGTCTTTTTGTTGTACATTTTTCCTAATGATTCTTAAGTGCGCTTGAATTTAATTGTCATCTCAAAATACTAATTAACAAAAAATGATTTAGCTTGGTGATTAATATTTTCCTTAGCTTGTTTATTTTGTTGCCAAAATGGCACAATTGCTTTCCCTAAAATATGAGATTTATCTATAAAGCCATACGATCGGCTATCATTAGATAGCATACGATTGTCTCCAAGTACAAAATATGTCCCTTTTGGAACACGTGTTTGATTTTGATCTTTCTCTTGCCAGCCATGCTTTTTTGATAAATTAGATAACTGCCAGTTCAGTCCGGTTCCTTCTGACTGCTGGTAAAAATCAATGTAAGATTGGTTGACTTCTTTACCATTAACAAATAACTTTGAATTTCGTTGTTCAACAGTATCCCCACCGATGCCGACCACTCTTTTGACATAATACTTTTTCCCAGCTGAAATAGCTGGATCTTCATCGCGCGCATCAAAAACAACCACATCCCCGCGCTTGATAGTGGATAATTTACTCTCAATAACTTTTTCGTTATTAGACAAATTAGGCATCATTGAAAGACCGTCAACAGTTGCTCCAATAACTATAAATTTTTGTATTAATACCGCTATGGTTATACCAATAGCGATTGGCATAATCCAATTTTTAAAACATAATTTAAGAAACTTCATTTGCCCTCCCCCAAGGATAGACTGTCATTAGCTAATAAAAAAAGTGTAGCACCACTGCTACACTTTATGCAATATGAATTCATGACAATCAGAATGATTTTTATTTCAATGCTTCAACATCTCTTGCTATCATCAATTCTTCATTTGTTGGAATTAGCAAACCTGCAACTGATGAGTCTACAGTTGTTATCACGGTTTCTTTACCACGTACATTATTTGCAGCTGAATCCACTTTAACCCCGGCAAAAGCTAAAGCCTCTAATACTTTAGCGCGTGTCACTGCATCATTTTCACCAATACCCGCAGTAAAGATAAGCGCATCCACTCGTCCCAGCTCAGCAAAATATTGTCCTGCATAACGAATAACACGATCATAGAACATATTTAAAGCTAAGTCTGCATGGAAATTAGTTTCTTGTACGCCTTCTAAATCACGCATATCACTAGAAATTGTAGATATACCTAATAAACCTGATTTCGTATTCAAGACTTGTAACATTTCAGCATTTGTCAAGCCTTCACGTTCTTGAATATAATAAATCAAAGATGGATCAACATCTCCAGAGCGAGTAGCCATTGTCAAGCCAGCCAACGGCGTGAATCCCATTGATGTATCATAAGATTTACCATTTTTAATCGCAGTCACAGAAGCACCTGCACCCAAGTGGAAAGAAATTGCATTAAACTTTTCGAGTGGAATATCCAATATTTTGGCAGCTCGTTCCGTCACATAACGATGCGACGTACCGTGTGCACCATATTTACGTGCACCATAGCGC
Source organism: Leuconostoc carnosum (assembly GCF_014207505.1). Lineage (GTDB taxonomy): Bacteria > Bacillota > Bacilli > Lactobacillales > Lactobacillaceae > Leuconostoc > Leuconostoc carnosum. Next base: position 327,666 of record NZ_JACHGL010000001.1, on the reverse strand, counting down.
GTATAATATTCATAGGGAATACTATAAAGATAGTTCTTTTCTGGCATTGTTTGATGATATGAAGTATCAAAAACTGCTACGGATAAGGCATCAGGTAACAGTTTCTGAAAAGCACGAATACCCATGGCATTTGCTGGGTTATGAAGTGGCGCATAGTCGGCCAAGCGATCAATTTTACTCAACACATCATCATCGACGACAACCGATTGATTAAACCACTCACCACCGGCCACAACACGGTGCCCAACACCTGAAATTTCACTAAAATCTTCAACAATTCCTAAATCTGTTAACTTTTGAAGTAAGAAATCAATCGCTTGATGATGATCCTTAATCATTGTTTCGTGCTCATACTTTTGGCCACCATTCTTTGTGAGTGAAACATGACCATCTTCAGTACCTATCAAACGCTTTGGTTCAATATCTGCGCCATACTTGATTGTAATCTCAGCGCTTTCTTGTCCAATACGTTCGATGATTCCTTGCATAAGTACTTTTTCTTCAGGCATTTCTAAAAGTTGAAATTTAAGTGAAGAACTACCGGCGTTTACTGCCATTGTTTTTGACATCGCGTCTACCTTTTAACCTTTAATTGTTTTCATAAATTATATTATACCCATATTGTAACATCTTTTGAAACTAAGAGAAATGCTTGTTTAAATTGAAATATGATACAATATTATCACACGGCAAAATTTGCTGAAGTAGGTAAAATTGATGATAAAGAAATGGCTTTTAAGCAATTTAATTGGTATTATAATAACAACCTTCGTTTTAACCATGACCTTTGGCTTAGTTTATTCTCTGGCCACTAAAAATAAAATAACAACACGCCCTGAAGGCGTTCAGTTCCGCAGTGGACCAGGTAGAAATTATCACGCACTTTCTGCTTTAAAGCGTGGCTCTAGTTTAATTATTATGAAAAGAGAGCATGGCTGGTATCAAGTGCGCCGCACTGATAATGAAAAAGTGGGTTGGGTTGCTAGTTGGGTTGCCGAGTCTCGTACCCTAAATAAAGTGACCCCATTAAGTGAGGCTACCATTGTTTTGGATCCAGGGCATGGTGGTGATCCTAATAAAAAATATCAAGGCTTTCCTGGTGATACTGGCTCGATATCAACTGATGGTAAACATTTTGAAAAGACTTATACATTACGTACCGCTCGGCATATGAGAAAAGCGTTGGAACATACAGGTGCGCGTGTGCTCATGACACGTGATTCTGATACATTGATTCCTTTACTACATATCCCACGACTAGCCGAAAAATACAAAGCAGATGCCCAAATTTCTATTCATTTTGATCATTCTAATAATGAAAACTCAGCAACAACTGCTACTGGCATATCACAGTATTATTATCATAAAAGTGGTCAAGCATTGACCAAATCGCTACACGATTCTTTAAACAGCTTACCTCTGAAAAATCGTGGTATGGATACTGCTCAATATGTTGTTTTAAACAACGTTACCAGACCAGCCACTTTACTTGAATTAGGCTATATCAATAATCATTCTGACTTCAAACACATCCGCACAGCACGTTATCAAAAAGAAATTGCCACCGCTATCGTTCGTGGTCTAACCACTTACACAAAAAATACGACAGAGATGAAATAATGACACTATTTAAAAAAACAAAAGCAGCCATAGAAAATAATATCGCTAATCAAACAAGCGAACGTGTTGATGAACATTTAGAGGGCATGATTGTCCAACCTTTTGCCTACAAAAAGTTACTCATCATTTATCGTGTTGAACAATATCCTAGTACGACTAATCGTATTGACAATCGTATTTTAGAATTTGACACAAAAGAAGCGCTATCCGAACGCCGGTATCATGAGATAATTGAACGACTCAAGCATGATGATAGCGACCGTATTTCAATTGTCAATATTTTGCCATTGGTTGACTAAAAAAGCCATTCACTTTCAAAAGTGAATGGCTTTTTTATTAAAATTAATTCAAAATCTGATTTTCTATTACTATTGATACACAACTTTAAATCGTTCCAATACTACTTTTATTTTCTCATTAAATGTCACATCATACATCGCTAACTCTGATTCCCAAAAATTTTGATGTACTGTGCGCCAATAATTTAATGAACGATCACCCTCACCTTCTAGATAAGCGTGTTCCGAGTTGACCTCGTCAAAACTAGCAATCGTTACATCTGTATTTTGGATAATGGCAACTGGTGATTTTTTGCTGTTTAACACAATAAAGTAACTATTTTTAACTGGGATTGGTTCATTATCAATTAAATAACCGTCATACCAGCTAGCAGTAGCCGTTTTTGTACCATTGGCAATTAATGTGGCTAATTCATCAGCCAATGTCTCATTTCCAAACATGTCAAAAACAGGTAACGGTGTGTCTAGTGATAATGATTCTTGTTTTAGATAGCCGCGCCAAAAATCCATTATGACTGCCATATTTGAATTTAAAATATATTCAACTTGCTCATCATGTGGTTCAATTGGCAAATCATCGACCAACTGAGGTTTCATAGCTAAAGCAATTGTTTTGCCATGAAAGTCACTCAAAAATCGATCAAAGTATCCTGCACCATAACCTAAACGATACCCAGTACGTGTAAATGCAAGACCTGGAATAATAGCTAAATCAATGGCTTGTTTATCAAATGGTACATCATTAACTGGTTCTAGAATTGACATCATACCTGACTTATAAGTTGAGTCTGGTGTAATAAGAACAAAAAACATCTGATTTGCCACAATTTTAGGAACAACTACTTGCTTTTTGTCCTGCCAAGCACGTTGAATAATGGGCGCAGTATTGAATTCAGCTGGCAAGCTAAGCGTTAATGCGACAACTTTAGCCATCTGCCACTGATTTGATTGGAATAGTAACTCCTGTAAATTTTTTTCTTCTTCCAGACGTTCTAGTCCTCTATAGTCAGCTAAACGTTGTTTTTGTTGCTGCCGTAATTTTACTTTATCGTCCATATTTTATGTTTTCGAATAAATTCATTGTACTAATTACTCAAACAAATGTGCCATTGCCAATTTTTCTGCAGCTTGTTTAACTTCATGCAAAACTTTGGCATCATTAACATTATGAATAGCTGTCACAATTAATTCGGCTACCTGTCGAGATTCAGTTTCGTTGAAGCCGCGTGTTGTTATTGCCGCTGTACCAATACGGATACCAGAAGTTACAAATGGACTCAACTTTTCATTTGGCAAAGCTTCTTTATTGGTTGTAATGGATACACTATCTAACAACTCTTGTGTTTGTTTACCGTTCAAGCTTGTTTGCGTCAAATCCAAATTAAATAGATGATTATCAGTACCGCCAGCAACAACACGAATATCCGAAGTTTCATTGAAAACATCAGTCATTGCTTGCGCATTTTTAATAATTTGAGCTGCATATGTTTTAAATTCTGGTTGGAGTGCTTCACCAAAAGAAATTGCCTTACCTGCAATCACATGTTCTAAAGGTCCGCCTTGTGAACCAGGGAAAATAGCTGAATTGATTTTTTTTGCGTATTTTTCTTGCGACAAAATAATACCACCACGTGGTCCACGCAGTGTTTTGTGCGTAGTCGACGTCACCACATCAGCTACGCCAACTGGATTAGGATGTAACCCTGCCGCAACTAAACCAGCAATATGAGCCATATCAACCATTAAATATGCGCCTACTTCATCTGCAATCGCGCGGAATTTAGTAAAATCAATCGTGCGTGAATAGGCTGATGCGCCCGCCACAATCATTTGTGGTTTAACTTCACGTGCTATTTGAGCAATTGCTTCATAATCTAATAGTTCAGTTTCTGGATCCAAACCATACGTATGTGATTCATAAACTTGACCAGAAAATGACACTTTGGCTCCATGTGTTAAATGACCACCAGCAGCTAAATCCATACCTAATATGCGATCGCCAGGTTTCAAAAATGCCATATATGCTGCAGCATTAGCTTGCGAACCTGAATGTGGTTGAACATTGGCATATTCAGCTCCAAATAACATCTTCAAACGGTCAATTGCCAATTGTTCAACAACGTCAACGTATTCCGTACCCCCATAATAACGTTTGTTAGGATACCCTTCTGCATACTTATTTGTTAAAACAGAGCCTTGAGCTGCACGAACACTTCGGGAAGCGAAGTTTTCAGATGCAATTAACTCAATAGTACGATTTTGACGAGCACTTTCCTGCTGAATTGCGCTCCAAACTTGCGGATCAAGTGTTTTAAATGACATATTTTTCTCCTAATAGATGGTAACTTAATTATAACGTATTTCAAGAGTTAATGGCGTCCAATAATTAAGATAAATACTAAATATCGAGAGAAATATCTTAATATTGTTCGTCTTTATAGCATTTCTTGACGCAATGTTCGAGATATTTGTTCTGGATCAATGATAGTCTTATGCAAAATTGGTTGAGCAAATAAATCCGCAACTTGAGCTGGTATGTCAGTCTGTGTGACATCAGACAATTGTTTCAACCCTGCTTTTCCAGTATCTGGGACTTGGTTAAGTGCCTCCAACACAGTTTGTGGAAATTTATAAGGACTTGCTGTTGCTGCCAATAAAGTTGTACCAGTTGGCTTTAGTTGATCATAAACATAACGCCCAACTGCTGTATGTGGATCAATAATGTAGTTTTCTTCCTGCGCCACACGTCTAATTGTCTCTAGCACTTGAGTCTGTGTCGCAAACCCAACGGTAAACTTATCTAAATTCGCTCTGGTTGCGGACGTCAAAGTATATTTACCATCATTTGCTAACGATGTCATATATTGGTTCACTTCTTCACTATTACGCCCACTAACAAAATACAACAAGCGCTCCAAATTACTTGAAACTAAAATATCCATTGCTGGTGCATTGGTTACTTTAAACGCACGGTCACGATCGTAAGTACCAGTTTCAAAAAAATCAGTTAGCACATTATTTTCATTGGAAGCCACAATAAATTCTTTGACTGGCAATCCAATTTGGCTAGCATAGTATGCAGCCAGTACATTTCCAAAATTCCCTGTTGGTACAGTAATATTAATCGCATCACCAGCTTGAATGGTGCCTTTTTTGATTAATTGCGCGTAAGCATACAAATAATAAACAATTTGTGGCACTAATCGCCCAATATTGATTGAATTAGCTGATGAAAAACGCTGATGATGTTGTTGTAATTCTTTTATCAATTTCTCATCTGATAATAATGATTTAACAGCTTTTTGAGCATCATCAAAATTACCAGTTATAGCAATCACATGCGCATTAGTAGCAGCTTCTGTTTGCATTTGCTGACGTTGTACATCACTGACACCAACTTCAGGATAGAAGACCACAATTTCCGTTTGGTCGACATTGCCAAAACCACTCATAGCAGCAGTTCCCGTATCACCAGAGGTAGCCGTTAAAATAACAATTTTTTCGTTTTGGGATTGCTTTTTAGCTGCTGTCGTCATTAAATGTGGCAATATCTGCAAAGCAACATCTTTAAAAGCCAACGTTGGTCCATGAAATAATTCAATATAAGTTAAATTTTCTTCATCATGCAATGATACGACATTCTCAGTCGCCCATTGTTTACCATATGCTTTCTGAATAACATAATCAATTTCAGAAACACTAAAATCATCAAAAAAGGCATCAAAAACTTGCGTTGCAATATCGCTATATGTTTGGTTTTGTAAAGCTGACCAATCTAAATCCAGTGTTGGCCATGATTCTGGTACATATAACCCACCATCTGGTGCGATACCTGCCAAAATTGCCTGGCTTGCTGTAACTCTTGGCGCTTGGCCACGTGTTGACACATAATTCATTGTATGCCACATCCTTTTATATTATTGAGTTAAATTATAACAAAAAACTTTAAATTTATGAAGTAAAATGATAGAATTGTAAGAATAACTGTTTAAAGGAAGAAAATATGGACATTGGAATTGGGCTTTTCGGCTTAGGTACGGTCGGCAGTGGTGTCGTCAAAATTTTACAAGAAAATATGGACCAAATAACCAAAAGGACAGGTTCCCGCTTAACTGTTAAGCACGCAGTGGTGCACAATCTTAATAAACCCCGTCATGGATTTACACAAGACTTTCCAATCACAGATAATGCATCAGATATTTTAGACAATGATGATATTCAGATTGTGGTTGAAGTGATGGGGACATTAGATCAGGCGTACGACATTATTAAACGCGCACTAAATGCTAAAAAACATGTTGTTACTGCCAATAAAGACTTAATTGCTAGTCACGGACAAGAGTTAGTTGCTATTGCAGAAGCAAACGGTGTCGATTTGTTCTTTGAGGCCGCAGTTGCTGGTGGTATTCCTATTTTACGCACATTAGCTTCAAGTTTTACAGCTGATGAAATATCACGTGTGGCTGGTATTATTAATGGTACGAGTAACTTTATTTTGACACAAATGGCAATCAATAACTTATCCTATGCTGAAGCTTTGAAATTGGCTCAGGATAAAGGGTTTGCCGAATCTGATCCAACTAACGATGTTGAAGGCTTCGATGCTGCCTTTAAATTAATTATTCTATCGAACTTTGCCTTTGGTATTCAGCCAGTCTTAGGTGACCTGACGATAAATGGCATTGCCAATCTAACTGACACAGACATTGCTGACGCTAATAGTTTCGGTTACGCTGTCAAGCTCCTGGGTGTTGCACAACGTGTTGGCGATACCAAAGAAGCCATCAGTATTGAAGTTGCTCCTCATCTAGTCCCCTTTACACATCCATTGGCAACTGTGAATAATGAAAATAACGCCGTATTGGTTAATGGCGAATCTGTCGGTGAGGTCATGTTGTACGGTCCTGGAGCTGGTGAGATGCCAACAGCTAATTCCGTCCTTAGCGACTTAACTAATGTGGCAACTGACCTTGCATTAAACACACCTGGACGACCATTTAATTCCTTTAACCAAGACCTGAATTTAGCAAAACCTTCACAACGGGTTGCGCGACGTTTTATTGTTGTTGAAGTTGACGATACACCTGGCGCAATGTATTCAGTAACCGGTATGTTCGCTGCAGCAAAAATTAGTTTCACTGACTTAAAACAAACACCTGCTGCAAATGGGACAGCTCGTCTTGTTGCATTAACTCACCCAGCAAGTGATGCACAATTAAATGTGATTCGTACAACGATTCGAAATGCTGATGGTATAAATTTAGCCGCGGAGTATAAAATATTTTCATGATTAAAATAACTGTTCCAGCTACTACAGCAAATATTGGTCCTGGATTTGACTCACTAGGTGTCGCCTTAAATCTCTATTTAACTTTAAATATTTATGAAGTAACAGACCAATGGTTGGTTGAACATGACTATCAAGAAGATATGCCACAAGATGAGACGAATTTTATTGTCAAAACTGCCTTATCATTGGTCCCAGATTTACCGCCTCATCGTATTCGTGTCAGCTCAGATATTCCTCTCGCACGCGGGCTTGGTTCATCTTCATCAGCACTATTAGCTGGTTTAGCGATGGCTAAAGCATTGGCACATTTAAATATAGACAACGAGGAGCTATTGGAGCATGCCACTGCATTAGAAGGTCATCCTGATAATGTTGCCCCGGCATTATTTGGTGGCGGTGTATCAGCTTATTATGATGGCTCTCGTGTCTATCATGCACCCTTACATTTACCCCAAAATGTTAATTTTGTCACATTTATTCCAAATTATAAGCTCATGACGTCCGATGCACGCAAAGCTTTACCAGCAAACTTACCATTCAAAACGAGTACTGCAGCTAGTGCAATTAGTAATACATTAATCGCAGCACTCAATGTCGATGATTTTAATACAGCTCGTGAACTGATAGAAAAAGATCTATTCCATGAGACAGCTCGCCAACATTTAGTCCCTGAATTATCTACTATTCGTGATATTGCACATCACCTAGATATAATTGGTACCTATCTATCGGGCGCTGGTCCTACAATTATCACTGTTACACCTAAAAAAGATACCCAGCAATTGATTGACGCACTATCAGCAGCAAATTTACCCGGTAAAATTTTGCAACTTGAACCTGATTTTCAAGGATTAAGTATTACTACAGAAAGAAGATCATAAACATGAAAGTATCAAAATTTGGTGGATCCTCACTCGCCGATGGCCATCAATTACAATGTGTATTTGACATTATTAAAGCAGATGATACAAGAAAAGTTATCGTTGTTTCTGCACCAGGAAAACGTTTTAAAGATGATACTAAAGTCACGGATTTACTGTTGACATATGCTAAAGCCACTATTGAAGACACCGATGCAACAGACATCATTGAAACGATTAAAGACCGTTATCATGCTATTGGTAATCATTTTGACTTACCTGCCTATGAATTAGCTGATATTGATGAACAAATTGATCATCTTGCGCGTAAACATTACCGTTCGTTTGACTATCTTTTTGCAGCGTTTGCAGCCCATGGTGAGTATCTTAATGCACAATTAATCGCTAAAGTTTTCACTCATTTAGGTGTACCTGCACGTTTTGTTGACCCCAAGGAAATTGGCTTACGTGTTGATGATAATGCCCGTTCCGCCACTTTTGATACAAAATCTTATAACACCATTGCTGAATTAGATTTAAGTACCAGCGAAAGATTAATTGTTCCGGGTTTCTTTGGCTACACTGAAAATGGCGACATAGCAACTTTTTCGCGTGGTGGATCAGATATTACTGGTGCAATTATGGCACGTGGACTAAGTGCCGATTTGTATGAAAACTTTACAGACGTTAGTGCGATATATGCTGTTAACCCAAGCATTATTGAAAATCCCGCGGCTATTAAACAAATGACTTATGATGAAATGCGTGAATTATCGTATGCTGGGTTTGCTGTATTTCATGATGAAGCAATCATACCTGCCATTCAAGGTGGTATTCGGATTAATATTAAAAATACAAATGACCCCGAAGCACCTGGTACTTTCATTGTGCCACCCACCGAAGTACAACAAACACGCCCAGTCACTGGTATTGCAAATTCAAATCGATTTTCGGCTTTGTATTTGCACCGCTACCTATTAAATAAAGAAGTAGGCTTCACATTACGTATTCTAGAAATTTTAAAGAAGCACAATATTTCTTATGAACATATGCCATCTGGAATTGATGATTTGACAATTATTTTTGACAAAACTTTGTTAACGCAAGAACAAGTTGATGGTATGTTAGAAGATATTGCAGCAACGATTAAACCTGATACTTTAAAATGGCTACCTAGTTATGGTATCATCATGGTCGTCGGTGAAGGTATGCGTAATCGAATTGGTGCATTAACAGATATTGTCACACCCCTAAAAGAACACGATATTAGCCTACAGATGGTTAACCAAGGTGCTAGTGAAATTTCTATTATGTTAGGTATCCAACCCGATTTAGCTGAACGTGCAGTTAAAGCAATTTATGATAATATTTTTAAAATGGTATAACATTGAAAAAGCTGAGATTGTCTAGGACAATCTCAGCTTTTTTATGATGAGTAATCATGAATTGCGTAAATATGTATGCAAGTCAACATGATTTAAATGATTTGATAAACCAATCATCAATTTCAAACGTGCTTTTGGTCCATTAATACTTGTCACAAAGATAGCACCAGCTTTTTCCAACTGAACCCCGCCGCCAAGATAATCATAAACCGGCTCAGCAACGCCATTAAAACTACGAGAAACAATTATAACTGGAATGTGTTGTGATAGGAGTAACGAGACACCATTTGCAGCCTCTTTAGATAAATTACCCGCCCCAAAAGCCTTGATAATGACACCATCAACATTTGCCGCGGCTAATAATTCTAAGAGCTGCCCATCCATTCCAGCATATGCTTCCAATACTGGAATATTTTGATCAACAGATGTTATTGGGAAAACTTGTCGTGGCGCTAACTGATAAAAAAAGATTATACGGCGTTTTGTCAGTAACCCCATCGTCCCACTGATTGGTGATCCAAAAGTAGCAACGTTTGTGGTATGCGTTTTAGTAACAAATCGTGCAGCATGAATTTCATCGTTCATGACAACCATCACACCACGGTGTCGCGAATTCTTATCCGCTGCAACACGTAAAGCTGATTGATAATTATAAAGTCCGTCAGATCCCAATTCATTAGATGATCGCATAGCGCCTGTAATCACAATAGGAAAGTCAACTGATAAGGTACTATCCAAAAAAAATGCCGTCTCTTCTAATGTATCCGTACCATGTGTAATCACAACACCATCAAAACTGTTTTTTGTTTTCAAAATACGTTGCTGTAATTGCAACATATGCCGTGGTCCAATATGTTCACTCGGCAAATTAAAAATACTTTCAACAGTTAATTCTGCATCAGGTAGTTGAACAGTAGCACCATTTAATGGATTTTCTGTGCCTGTTTCCACATCACCATCTTCATCTTCATGCATTGAAATTGTGCCACCAGTATGCAAAACCAATATTTTTTTAATTGTCATTCTTTGCGTTCCCCTTTTGTCTAAAATTAATGAGTGTATTTTGCCATGAATGCATCTGCTCAATAAAGGTTTTAGCACGTGGTTTTAATCCAACTTGATTATCATAAATATAATCAATCACACGTTGTAATCCTCGTTTTGTGGCTGCTGACACCTTTATTTCATGTACTTGTCTAAAATCAATCACACTAAATTGGCGTAAATAGAATATTGTTTTTTGGTCTAACATTAAACGATGATCATCCAAACTGTAATGATTCTCTGAAAGAATACCATTATACTTTTCGGAATAATCAAAGCTACCGTCTACTTGACCGCTTAATGGATCTGCTTTCCAATTAGGCGCAACGCCTAAAGGTACTAATAATTGAATTTCAAATATGTTAGCAATAATTTGTGGATCCAAGCCGTCATCTAATTTTTGAAGTGCTAACAAAAGCTGATTATACCAACGCGTAATTTGGTCACCTTCCTCAAAGGTGGCGTTAATCAGGCTGGCAATGAGAGCCGCATAGGCATTGGCTTCAATATCTTCAACTAAACGAGGATATATTGTTGCTCTTTGAACATCATTTATATATCCTAAGCCGCTTTCACGAGCTGGAAATGCCCCTTCGAACGTAATCAAATTATAAGGTTGCACACCTGCTGCAAGATGCGATTTTGGCTTTTTTGCACCACGCGCCAAAAAAGTCCACAACCCACGTGTTTCAGTAAGTATGCGAACCAACAAATCATTATCTTTATATTGTCGTGTATATAGTACAATTCCTGTAATTACTGTCATTAGTCACTCTAATAAATAATGCATAAACTGATACGAATTGCCTAAAAATTGGCGTCATAGTTGCACAATATCATTATCATCATAATTCGTTTTAAAAACCTGAATTAATTCAATATCAAGAATCGCCATTAATACCGTTGAATGGTTTGCAATTATAAACCGATTACCACAAGCAGCTATCTCATAAATCAAACGCACCAAGATGAACTGATTTCAGCAAAAACTCCTAGTCATTTGAATCACTCAAAAATTGCAAATCAGAATAATACATAAGAACTTTTAATAATATTGATTTACAAACACACTGGTGTTAACAACTGCAGTATTAATAGTCTTCTGAACGATAACCTAATGTTTGTAGTGCTTGTGGTCGATCACGCCAACGTGGTTCTACTTTAACCCATGTTTCGAGAAATACCTTATCACCCATTAAGCTTTCAATGTCTTTACGTGCACGTGTTCCAATTTCTTTTATCATTGTACCTTGTTTACCAATGATAATGTTTTTTTGTGTCGGACGTTCTACAATTATTGAAGCCTGTATATGAATTTTTTCTTCGTTTTCACGCGCAATTTTGTCAATTACCACAGCAACAGAATGCGGCACCTCTTGTCGTGTCAATTGTAATACTTTTTCACGAATTAATTCACCAATCACAAAACGCTCTGGATGATCTGTTAATTGATCAGCATCAAAATATTGTGGGCCTTCGTCTAAGCTATCGACAATATTATCTAATAGCTCAGGCACATTATCACCTTCACGTGCAGATATAGGAAAGACTTCCGTCCAATCAATTGCATCTTCTTGATAACTAGCAATAATTGTTAATAAATCTTGTGGTGACACTAAATCAACTTTATTGATTAACAAATAAATTGGTGTATTTTTAACATCTTTTAGTCGATCAATAATAAAATCATCGCCACGCCCACGTGGCATAGAAGCATCAGCGATAAACCAAATCGCATCTGCTTCATGTAAAGCAGAAAAAGCTGACTTCACCATAAAATCACCTAATGAATTCTGTGGCTTATGAACACCTGGCGTATCAATGAAAACAACCTGTGCATTATCAGTTGTATAAATACCTTGAATTTTATTTCGTGTTGTCTGAGCTTTGTCCGACATGATGGCGATTTTTTCACCAACAATTCGGTTCAATAGCGTAGATTTGCCAACATTGGGACGACCAATAATGGCAACGAATCCTGATTTAAATGGGGTTTCTGTCATAATATTTGCGGCGCCTAGGCCGACTTTCTCCTAATTCTAAAAATAATTTTCCACACTATCTCTGAAACTGATGTAATAAGTCCGAAAAATTAGTTACAATACCAAATTGTCGCCAAACATAGGGTTGAAAAATCAATAACAAAATCACAATTTCAACACCAACAGCCACTAATACTGCCCCAGCCGCAACATCTTTTGCCAATTTAGCTAGTGGATGATACTTTTTTTCGACAACTAAATCCACTACAGCTTCAATGATTGTATTCAAAAATTCACTGAAAATAACAATAAATACAGCCATCGTAACCCACAACCAATCTGCACGGTATATACCGTAATGCAAACCAGCAACCAGAATCAGAAATGCTAGTACAATGTGGATACGCATATTACGTTCGCGTACTAAAATCATCCAAATACCATTTAGCGAGTTACGCATAGCTTTTAAAAAATTGCTGTTACGAGTTGTTTGATGTTTTTCACTCGCTGGAACACCTTCTAATTTTGTTTTTTCATTATCTCGTGAGGCCATAATCATTTAAAATCTTCCGTTGTAAATCAAACATTTCTTTCTCTTCTTGGTCACCTAACATATGATCATAGCCATTTAGATGCAAAAAACCGTGTACAACTAAAAAACCAAGCTCACGTTCATAACTATGTTCAAGATACTCTGCTTGAGAGCTAATGACATCGACTGAAACGATAATATCACCAATATTTTTAGCAATTTCATCAGCCCAACTATTATCAGGAAGGTTAGCAAAATCATCCTCTCCTTCCTCAATAGCAAAACTAATCACATCTGTTACTTTATCTACACCACGATATTCTTGATTATAACGTTGAATTTCATCATTATTAACAAACGTCACGGACATTTCTGTATTTTCAGGTAAATCTAAGGCCGTTCCAGCAAAATTCAACACTGAATGAACTAAATCACGATGATATGGTGTTACACCTTTTTTTGTTTGATCAATGATTGCTAAATCCATTAACTATTTTGCTCCTTTTTTAGGGCTGCTAGTTTTTGTTCAGCAGCCTCGTAAGCATTGACGATGAGGCCAACAACCGGGTGCCGTACGACATCATCACTGCTAAAGTTAACAAACGAAATACGATTAACCTCTTTTAAAATACGCTGTGCAGCGATTAAGCCTGACTTAGCACCACGAGGCAAATCAATCTGTGATATATCACCGTTAACAATCATTTTTGAACTAAAACCTAAACGCGTTAAAAACATTTTCATCTGTTGATTTGTGGTATTTTGTGCTTCATCTAAAATAATGAAAGCGTCATCAAGTGTTCGACCACGCATATACGCTAATGGTGCAATTTCAATGACCCCACGATCCATTAATCGTTGTGTTTGTTCAGATCCAATAATAGCATTCATTGCGTCATAAATTGGCCGTAAATAAGGATCAACTTTTTCTTTTAAATCACCTGGTAAAAACCCTAAAGACTCTCCCGCTTCAACAGCTGGACGTGTAATGATGATACGTTCGACTTCCCCGCGTTTGAGTGATGAAATGGCCATAACAACAGCCAAATAAGTTTTACCTGTTCCAGCAGGACCGATACCGAAAGTAACATCACTTTTACGAATTGATTGCACATATTGCCGTTGACCAAAATTTTTGACACGAACTGCCCGGCCCTTGTTATCACGAATTAAAGTTTCAGAATATAAATCACTAAAATATTCTAATGTCCCACGTTGTGCCATCGTTACAGCACTGACAACATCTGTGGATGAAATATTAATTTGATGCTTAATTAACCCTGTTAGTTCACGTAAAACGGCGTTAGCAAGTTGAACATTGTTCTCATCACCAGCGATTGTCATTTGGTCACCACGTGCATGTAACTGTACGTTTAAACCTTCTTCAATTAAATTCAAAAAGCTGTCATTGGCACCAATCAGGTTTGTTTGCTGTTCTGAATTTTCAAATGTAAAAATTTGCTGTATTTGTGCTGACAAATTGCAAATCCCCTTTATTATTATTTCTTCTAATTTTAACACAAAAAAAGGGCATATGCCCGTCATTCAACTATTAAATCATGCATAATAGCATCATATCCCTTTTCCTCTTCTTCTTCAGTTAAACGTAAGGGTGCTGCAATCACTGCCGTAATCTTGGCTAATATCAGTGTCCCAATTGTTACGAATACAACTGTAAATAAAATGGCGACTAGTTGCTTGCCGAGTAATGATACATCACCGTTAACCAAACCCGCAACACCATCAACACTTTTATCAGCGAAAATACCTGTCAAAATTGCACCTACTGCACCACCGATACCATGGATACCAAAAGCATCTAGGGTATCATCATAACCAAAACTATTCTTGACAAAAGTAATACCAGCAAAACCAACTAATCCACCAATTAATCCCATTACTACAGCTGCCCAAGGCGCTACAAATCCGGCAGCAGGTGTGATAACGACTAACCCAGCGACACCCGCACTAGTGATACCACTTAGCGTCGCACGTCCACGCATTTTATACTCTACTACGCCCCATGTTAGGACGCTTGCTGATGATGCTAACCATGTGTTCACTAAAGCCAATACGGCTGTACCATTGGCCGCTAATGCAGACCCTGAGTTAAATCCAAACCAGCCAACCCACAATAATGCACCACCAATCAACACATATGAGGGACGAACTGGTATATGTTTGTCGTTATGTCTGTGTCCAATAAGCAAAGCTAGTACAAGACCAGTCACACCACTTGAAATGTGAACAACAGTACCACCAGCAAAATCAATTGCACCAAATTGTGCTAAGAAACCACCACCCCAAACCATATGTGCTAGCGGCGTATAAATAACGATCAACCATAAAATCATGAAAACAATCATAGCTTTAATACGAACACGTCCAATAATTGATCCCGTAATAATTGCTGCTGTAATGATCGGAAACATACCTTGGAACAGTGCAAAAGCACCATCTGGAATCGTTAACCCTTTTGTTGATTTTGTAAAGGATACATCCGTCAAAAATACATGGTTTAAATTACCAATAACAGTTCCTTCACCACCAAATGCCAAAGAATAACCCACAGCAAACCAAACTATTGAGGCAATACCAATAATCAAAACTGGTACAAACATTGTATGCAACAGATTACGTTTCTCACCTAATCCACCATAGAAAAGTGCCAATCCTGGCGTCATTAACCATACCAGTGCTGCTGAAATCAATACCCACGCTAAGTCTCCTGTATTCATAAACATCGCTCCTCTTTATTTCGTTGAGATAATCATATCAGGTATACCAATTTAAACAGCTGAATTATGATAGGTTTTATGACATCACTATTTAACCAACAAAAAAAGCGTTGATGTTGTCATCAGCGCCTTTTATTACTAAATTATTTAAAAATTATACTGTTTGTACAGTGATCATGTTTGTTGTACCAGATTGTGACATTGGCACACCAGCAGCGATTACGATTGCATCACCAGAGTTAACAAGACCTTGTTCTTTAACAGCTGACTTAGCCAAAGCAATCATTTCATCAATTGTTTCAGGTGCATCATAAACAACTGGCAAAACACCATAATTCAACGTCAAGCCACGTTGTACACGTTCTGAATAAGTAACTGCCAAAACGTTAACATCAGGGCGGTGCTTAGAAACCATACGTGCTGTGTAACCAGAATTTGTTGATACTACAACTGCCTTAGCGTTCACACTATTTGCAATACGCACAACAGCTGCAGCAACAGCTTCTGTTGAATCACTTTCATCAAATACGATATCTTGATGGCGACCATTTTCGCGCAATGATGTTTCAGCTTTTTCATTAATAGCAGCCATTGTTGCAACGGATTCGACTGGATAGTCACCATTAGCTGATTCACCTGACAACATTGTTGCATCAGTACCATCAAATACGGCATTGGCAACATCGGAAGCTTCGGCACGTGTAGGACGTGGGTTTTCTTCCATTGAGTCAAGCATTTGTGTTGCTGTAATAACTGGCAAACCAAATTTGTTCATCTTGCGAATCATGTCTTTTTGAACCAAAGGCACATTTTCAGCAGGAATTTCAACACCCATGTCACCACGTGGTACCATCAATGCATCTGAAACTTCAAGAATAGCATCAAGATTATCAATACCTTCTTGTGATTCAATCTTAGGAATGATTTGCACGTGTTCCATGTTCTTTTCCTTCAACAATGCACGAATTTCGAGCACATCTTCAGGCTTACGAACGAATGAAGCAGCAATATAATTGATTTCGTGGTCCAAACCAAAACGAATGTCATCAGCATCCTTTTCAGTGATACCAGGTAAGTTAATTGCCACACCAGGTGCGTTAACACCCTTACGTGAACCCAAGATACCGTCATTGTCAACATGAACAACAAGTTCGCGGTTAGCTGAATCTTTTTCAACAACAGTTGTACCAAGCAAACCATCATCGAACAAGACTTGTCCGCCTTCGTTAACATCATCGAACAAACCGGCATATGTTACAGCAATTTTGTCCTTTGTGCCTTCAAGATTTTCATCCATTGAGATACGTAATGTATCGCCAGTATGGAACTCAATCTTACCGTCAGCTTGCTTTGTGGTACGGATTTCAGCACCTTTGGTATCTAGCAAGATACCAACTGTTTTACCAGTGATCTTTTCGGCTTCATGAACTGCGTTCATACGACCCAAATGTTCTTCGTGATCACCGTGTGAGAAATTGAAGCGGAAAACATTGGCTCCAGCTTGAATCAATTTTACAATTGTTTCGACATCAGATGATGACGGACCAAGTGTTGAGACGATTTTCGTCTTTTTCATGGTTAAATAACTCCTTAGTTGTCTTGGTTGTTGCTTGTGCAACTTTACCCAAAGTCTATTTTATACATTCTTCGCCATTTATACAAGGCAAATTATCAATGACTTCTTCTAAAAATAACATTATCATAACCTAATAATGGCGCCAATTCAAGTATGATAGCGGTTTCATCACCCAACCAAAATGTTTCATCAAGTTGCTGAGTTTTTTCGGTATTTTGCCAATGAATCACCACTGGATTAGTTCCATGATATTTTTTTAAAACATCAATTACTTTTTGGCGGTTTTGGGGTGTATCGTGAGTTTGATCAAATTGTAAAAACCAAGTCCCAGGTGCTACTTGTGCTGGTTGTTGCACTGGATTAATTTGATTGGCAACTACTGATAAACGGTCATTATAACTATCGACCTTACCAGTAACTTGAACGATTGTTCCAATTTTTAAAATATCACTGACTTTTGTCAGTAACCGACTAAAAACTGTCACGTTAATGGTATCAGTCAAATCTGAGAATGAAACGAAAGCCATTAAATCACCTTTTTTTGTGCGTGTTTGCCGAATATTATCAATAATGCCAACAAACGTCGCTTTTTGATCTTTTTTTGTCAAATCAGCAATATGCTGCAGATGCTCACTAGCAATCATTGATTCATAAACATCTAATGGATGTCCTGATAAATTAACGCCAATAGCTTCTTTTTCAAAGGTTAATTTTTCAGTACTAGGCATATCTTCGACTTTTTTAATCTTCGTCTCATTAAGAATTAAATCACCAAAACTTGCTGCTTCAATTAAGTCGTCAAGGGCAGTCGATAACTCTTGACGGTTATAGCCAAACTGATCCAATGCGCCAGCATAAACTAATTGCGACAATACTTCCCTTTTTCGGAACTTTTCCGGCAAACGATAAATAAACGACTGAATTGATTTAAATGGCCCATTATTGCGACGTTCTTCTAATAAAGCTGTAACAAAATCACTTCGGACACCTTTAATATTATTCAATCCCATACACAAAGCTTGCATATTTTCAGACCAAAACCGGTGAGATTGGTTAATATGAGGTGCTTTTATTTCAATTTGTCGTGTTCTAGCTTCAGTAACATATAATCTGATTTTTTCAGATGACCCAATATTCGCATTTAGTAACGCATTATAGAATGCCAATGGATAATGGGCTTTCATGTATGCCAATTCAAAAGATAACTTCGTATAAGCAACAGCATGAGACCGATTAAATCCATAATTTGCAAATTCATCAATATAGTTAAATATCTGCTCAGCTTGTTGCGCATCATGGCCTAATTGGACGGCACCAGTTACAAACTGTTCATGCATTGCTGCCATCTTATCTAGCTTTTTTTTAGACATTGCCACCCGTAAATTGTCCGCTTCACCAAGGCTAAAGCCGGCATAGGCTTCAGCCACTAGCATAACCTGCTCTTGATAGATAATAATGCCAAATGTTGGTGCTAGAATTGTCTTCAAATTTGGATCTGGAATAGTCGCCGTTTCACGGCCATGACGCCGTTTCACAAATGTTTCAATATTTTGACTGGGACCTGGTCGATATAAGGCATTAACCGCAACAATATGTTCAAACGTCGATGGTTTTAATTGTCGCAATACATTTTTAATACCAGCAGACTCGAATTGAAAAATACCGTTGGTATCTCCTTTAGCATATAATTGCAACGTTTCTGAATCGTTGACTGAGATTTTACTAATATTAAAATGTTCTGGCAACATATCTCTAGCATAATACAGTGTTTGTGCCAAAATAGTTAAATTAGACAAACCCAAAACATCAATTTTCAACAACCCCAAGGCTTCAACTGGATCTTTTTCAAACTGTGTTAGTAAACGCTCATCCGTACCTGTTTGCACCGGTAACGTTTTAACTAGTGCATCTTGGCTTAATACGACTCCAGCAGCATGTGTCGAATAATTACGGGGTAATCCTTCGATTTGTTGCGCAACTTTCAATAACAGCTCACCATTGTCAATTTCAGCTAGTATATCTTGTAAGCGTGTTGATTGTTTTAAGGCATCTGCAATAAAAACTCGACGTCCTTGCTTCCCTTGTGGCACCGTATTACTAATGCGACTCATCATTTGTTGTGATAAACCAAATACACGCGCTGTATCACGTAATGCCTGTTTTGCAGCTAGCGTACCAAATGTAATAATTTGTGCAAAATTTCGTTGACCATATTTATCATGTAAATATACAAGTATATCTTCACGTTTATTATCTGGCCAATCAATATCAATATCTGGCATTTGCCCACGTTCTGGATTTAAAAAACGTTCAAACAACAAACCAAATTCTAATGGATCTACATCCGTTATTTTCAAAACATAGGCAACTAATGAACCAGCTGCAGACCCTCGACCTGCCCCCATTTGAATGTTATGCTGATGAGCAAAATTTACAATATCCCATACTATCAAAAAATAATCGTTAAAACCTAAATCATCAATGACTTCTAACTCATACTGTAAGCGATCGTCATAAATTTGATGATTTTTCGCCGTGCTTTGGTCATTTAAACGTTCTTGAAGACCTTTTTTTGCAAGTTCATATAAATATTCTCGTGATGAATGCGCATCATCGGGCAACTTGAAAGTTGGTAAAGCCGCAGTTTGCTGAAATGACATCGTGACTTCACTCTTACTAACTAATAACTCATTATTCAAGTAAGCTGCTTTTAACACATCAGATGCTAAATAAGCCGTTCTTACGGTGTCAAAATCATTTAAAACATGTGTGCCTAATTTTTGAGAAAGTGTTCTAATATCTTCTAATTTAACGTTAACATCAATTGCTTTTAAAACTTGTGTCGTAAAAGCATCTTCTGGGTTAAGATAGTTAATATTATCTAAGGCAATTAATTTTGCCTGATTATCTTCGCCAAATGCTGCCAAACGTGCTTTGATTTGAGGTGCTAAGGCAGGATTGATGCCTATATATAATGATTTTGAATTAATTTGTGACACTAATTCTTGCCAATAGGTTGATGTATCGTCATAAGCTGAGGCAATAAGTTGTGTTAATTCACTATCCTCAGGTAAAATGACGTTAATACCTGCTAAATGGTCGACAATCATAGCAAATGTCATATCTTCTGCTTTGGCCGTCATTTTAGCAGAAGATAACCACATCAAATTCTGATAACCTACTTGATTCTCTGCAATGAGCACAACTGGAAATAACGTTGCGGTGTTGACTAGTCCATAAATTTGTAATGTCAAACCAAATAAAGGCTTGATATCATACTTTTTGGCGATGCGATAAAACTCAACAGCACCATACATCACATTGATATCTGCCAAAGTAACAGCATGATAGCCTCGTGCTTTTACAGTTTGAATGATTTGTTCAATTGTGTTTGGATTTTTAAGTAAACTATAACTACTGAAAATTTGTAACGGTGCGTACATATTATCTCCACTGTTTTCACAATATAACGCGAAAATTTGTTCCCTTTTATTATACATGAAAAGCCTTAAAAGGGTTGCGATTTTTTTTGAAAAGCGTATGATAGTTTTGTAAAGAGGTGCAATTATGAAATATATTACTGTTGCTGTTTGGTCAGCAATCTTTGGTGAAATTTTGGGTTACATTGTATCACAGCTCACAAATGGTGGTTATTCTTATACCACAGTAGCTATTATTGCGATTGTTGTTGGTGAAATTGCTGTTTATGCAATTCCAGCACTTTCCGGTTCAGCATCACCTAAAGAAGTAACTGCCACAGAATCATAATAAAAAGGCGCGAAATATTCTGCGCCTTTTTTATTTTGTCCAAGTAGCTAGTAACTCACTAATTGTTACCTGACCTGGTGCACTAACCGGCAATCCATCTAAAGTAGCAAATGTCAGTTCTGAGCCAAATTTGTACCCTTCAACGCGTGAACGTTGTCCAATAGCACCCATACTCATTGTAATAAGTGGTTGCTGAATAGTGGCTGCCTGTGTAGCCTGAAGCAAGTCTGTTACATCTTGTTCCTTGTTTGGCATCACAGCTATTTTAACCACATCAGCAGGCATTTTTGATATATCTGCAATTAACGCGCTAACATCAGGTGTTTGATTAAAATCATGATACGATATGATGACTGGTATACCTAACTCGTGTGCGACATCAATCACTTTGTCACGTAACTCAGAGTCCAAGGTATATTCAACATCTACTGCTGTAAAATGAAACCCTGATCGTAATGCTGCTACAATAAAAGTCGCATATTCCACTGGCGTCATTTCCCCTTGACCACCTTGTGCTTGCGTACGATAGGTTAAAATAATTGGAAAACTACCAATTGTGTTAAAAACCGATGCCGTTAATTCTTTAATAATTTGCATATTCATGACTGGCCAATTCGCATCAAATTCTTGACGTGCGTTATCCATCTCGGATAGCATTTTAGCCTCTGTCATGGCTGAAACATCTTTTTGCGCCAATTCTGCTTGTGCCCCAGCCTTGACTTGTTGCCACATCACTGCTTGACTAAAGTCATCAGCAATATAATCAGCCCGCCACTCGACAATGTCTGGGTTTTGCTCTTGTAATTTTTTGGCAAAGGGGGTTAATTTGTCATTTGGTCCCAAAGTAAGCGGCACTGCAATTAGTGGCTTCTCATTAATACTTTTTGGTAATTTAAATAATTCACGTAATGTCATTTTATTTGATAAACGACCCATATCATTTGTGGCTTCAACTGTTGTTGTACCTGATATTTTGGATCTTTGCTTTCTGTAGTTTTTAAAAATTGATCTTCGGATATAATAGTAAACCGATTTTGATCGTGAATAAAGTCAGCCATGGCAACAGGCTTACTAGGCACAAAAATAACGGATGGTCCCCAAGCATTATCCAAGTCATTAGCGCGCAGGTAACGCTTCATTAGACCTTCTGTGGCTGCGTGTATCACTGCAATATTACGCTGATATGTCTCATTTTCTATCAAGATCAATGGCATCAATGGTAAGACAAAAGTTGTCACAATATCTAATTTAGCCCACTCTAAATAATTAATATCTGCCCAATTTAATTCAGGCGAAATATTAGATCTAAAAGCAACGGGCATCAAAACTTGGTCCCCGCGATAATCGTCTAAATGCGTCAATATTTCTTCAAAACTTTGATGTAAAATCAATTTTTGAGTTGACATGTAATGCTGAGCTGCTCGTTCTGAATCTGTGCCGACAGGCCCTAATGTATGTAGTTTCATCGTTTTAACTGTTTGTTCTCTTTATTAATTGCCGCATCTGTAAGTATTGCCATAATTTTATCAATCATGTCATCAGTAACGTCTTCAGAATTCTCAAAATCATATTTTAGCAATTCTCGCATTTTAGTCATGCGACCCTGTTGCACAGTTGGCATACCAAACTTCTCTTTATATTTTGCCACTGCTTCAACTGTTTGCATCCGGTTTTCAATGACACCAAAAATTTGACGATCAAAAGCATCAATTTCTGAACGTAATTGCAATAATGCTAACTCATCCTCGTTTGAACTAAACAATGCCACAATCTCAGCAGCAATACGTTCCGGTGTTTTACCAATCGTTTCAACCATAAAATTGGCCACCGATTGATACTTTGGATCGCGCTGTGCCCATAATCTAAAAAATTCCGCCGCGGATTTTTCTTCCAGCAAAGGCCGTTGGCCTTCAATAAGTAAACGACCAATCGTACTTTCTAAATTACCATGTAAATAGATAACAGTTGCGGGAGATTCGTGCAAAATGGCCATATTATCTTCACGTTCCACTACACCGCCACCAGTGGCCACAATACCATCAAAAGTTTGGACATTAGCTAACACTTTTGTTTCAAGATCACGAAAACCCGACTCACCATATTCTTGGAATATCGCTCGAATCGACATCCCTGCTTCACGCTCAATTTCTGAGTCTATGTCAATGAATTTTGAATGATGTTGCCGTGCAATTTCTTTACCTACTGTTGTTTTACCAGCTCCCATGAAGCCGACTAACATTAATGTATCAGGTTCTTTACTCATGCTGTTTCCTACTTAATAAATTTTGTCGTGCATCGTGTGCTGTTTGAATCATCTCTTGCAGTTTATTGGCATCATTATCAGCAATAGTTTGATTAATTTCTTGTAGCTCATCAATTAGAGCTTGATTATTTTCTAACACACTCTCACGATTGCTCAACAAAATATCAGTCCACAATTTAGCATCACTAGCCGCTATTCTCGTCGTATCTGTAAAACCTCCCGCAACATAACGGCCAAAATGATCAGAAGATCCTAATTGTTTAACTGCTGTATTCATTAAAGCAAACGCAGCGATATGTGGTACATCACTAATCATAGCCATTAAATGATCATGCGCTTCAACGTCAATTGTTGTAAAATCCGCGGCAAGTGGCTTTAAAATATTTTTCAACCGCTCAACATAGGCTTTGCCCTCTTGATTTGGTATTAAAAAATATGGTACTTGTTGGTATAAATTCTTATTGGCTTCCGCAACACCACTTTTATGCGTTCCAGCCATTGCATGCCCACCAATAAAAGCTGTGTTAACTAAGACTTTATTCGCAACCTGTAAAATTTCATTTTTGGTTGACCCAGCATCTGTAACAATCACCTGTGGCTTAAGCGTTATTCCTGATAGTTGCTTTAGGCTTTCCTTGATACCATTAATTGGTGTCGCCAAAATAATAACGTCTGCACGGTCAGCGACCATTATTAAATCACTCCCGCTTTCAGAAATAATCTGATGTTTTATAGCATAATCCAACGTATTTTGGTTGATATCAATACCAATAACATGATTATCTGCTACTTGATTCAAAATCAACGCTAACGAAGCACCCATCTCGCCTAATCCTTGAATAACGATGTTCATTGCATCACCTTTGCTAAATCTGATAAAAATTTAGGGTAAGAGACACGCATCGCCTCTTCACCCACTAACGTCACATCTCCTTTGGTAATTAAAGCTGCGACTGCATTCATCATAGCTATACGGTGGTCACCAAAAGATTCTAATACTGTTGAATCTTGGCTTGTAGCCAACGGTGTCTGACCGTGAATAATCATGCCATCGGGGCGAGCTTCAATACTAGCGCCAAGTTTTGACAATTCAGACACAACAGTTGCTATACGGTCAGTTTCTTTAACACGCAACTCTTCCGCACCAGTAATTATTGTATCACCTACAGCTTGTGTAGCAGCTAAAGCAATAATTGGTAATTCATCAACTGCACTAGGAATATCTGCTGCCGTGATATGAATACCATGCAGCGCTTGCGTACGAACTGTAATATCAGCAAGTGGCTCCCCACTAGTTGGTATCTTAGCAATCGCTATTTCGGCTCCCATACGTTTTAAGAGCTTTAATACACCGTCTCTCGTCGGATTAATACCAACTTTTTCAATCGTGATTTCTGAGTTGGGTGTGATTAATCCCGCAACGATGAAGAAAGCTGCACTTGAAATATCAGACGGCACCAAAACATGCTGCCCTTTTAGAACACCTTGTTTCGAAATAGTAATCATACCATTTTTAGTTGAAATTTTACCACCAAACTGTTGTAACATACGTTCTGTATGATCACGAGAAGGTAATTTTTCAATAATCGTTGTTTCACCTTCAGCCTGCATCCCCGCTAATAATATCGCGCTTTTCACTTGCGCTGATGCCACGGGCATTTCATATACCATACCGTTTAACTGATTATTTGCTTGAATAACCCCTGGCAAGGTCCCCTCAGTGGATAAATTAATTTTTGCGCCCATCTGTTCTAATGGTGTCAAAACGCGGCGCATTGGTCGCTTACTTAATGAACTATCACCAATAATAGACATATCAAATGGCTGACGACTTAGCAGACCCATAAGTAGACGCGTTGATGTTCCTGAGTTTCCCATATCAAGTGCTGTTTTAGGCGCTGTAAAGTTTGTAATACCTTTACCAACCACACGCACATGTGTACCTATTTGCTCGATAGATACACCAAGAGCTTGAAAAATAGCCATGGTGTGCAACACATCATCAGATGTTAAAAAATTCTCAATCTCTGTCACACCAGTCGCTATAGCACCAAACATCAACGCACGATGAGAAATAGATTTGTCGCCAGGTACACTAATTTTTCCATGCAAACCTTTTTTTGGTGCATGAGCTAATTTAATCATTTATGACTTCCTCATTTTTAAAAGGCTTTAACTTCAGCACGGTAAACAGCTACTTGTTCTTTCATACGTTCAATACTATCTGCATCAAACTTGTCTAAAACAGCTTTTGCTAATTCGATAGCAACCATGGCCTCTGCAATAACTGCTGCAGCAGTCACAGCGGTTGTGTCCGATCGTTCAATTGACGCTTTGTGATCTTCATGTGTGTCAATGTCTACAGATTGCATAGGTCGGTATAATGTCGGAATTGGCTTCACAACACCACGAACAACAATTGCTTCACCGGTTGTCATTCCACCTTCAAAGCCACCTAAATTATCTGATCCGCGATAAAATCCCTTATCTTTGTCCCAAAAAATTTCGTCCATGACTTGATCACCATATTTTTCAGCATTATCAAAGCCACCGCCGAACTGCACACCTTTAAACGCATTAATGCCTACAATTGCTCGAGCAATTTTACCATCTAATTTATCATCTGCAGAAACATAAGAACCTATTCCCACTGGCATTCCGGTTGCAATGACTTGTACTTGACCACCAACAGTATTAGCATCACGCTTCGTCTTATCAATTACTTCGCGAATTGCATCGTCAGCTTCTTGGTTCAAAGCACGTGTCTCAAATCCTTCAGTAACATTTCGTAATTCTTGTAAGGACTTATATTTCGTCAATTCATTTAAATTAGATTTTGCCGGGCCAACATTGACGACAAAACCATGCACATCAACGCCTATTTCTGCTAATAATTTTTTAGCTACCGCACCAACTGCTACACGCATGGTCGTTTCACGTGCAGATGATCTTTCCAACACATTACGTAGATCATCATGATGTCGGTATTTGATACCACCCACCAAATCAGCATGCCCAGGACGTGGACGTAACACTTTACGTAATGTATTTTCTGACGTTGCTGGTGCATTTGGTGCCATAATTTTAGACCAATTATTATGATCATCATTATGCACATTTAGCGTAATCGGTGAACCCAATGTTTCTTGATGACGAACACCAGTTAAAAATGTTACCGTATCCGTTTCAATTTTTTGGCGCTCACCTCGACCATAACCACGTTGACGACGCGCTAATTCAAAATCCACATCTTCTTGTGTAATATGTAATCCGGCAGGTATGCCCTCAATTACCGCAATTTCTTCTGGACCATGGCTCTCGCCTGCTGTTGTGTATTTCATTATTTATCATAAATCTGTCTATATGTATTAATGTTAGGCAGATTTTCCCTTTCAATTTTGTTCAATAAATGCTGGCATATCAGTAACATTTTTCTTAAAAATAATTGGCTTCCCCACTGCTGATAAAGCAACCAAATTCAATGTGCCACCGTGATTCTTCTTATCATTAATCAAGTGATTGAAAAACTCTGGTTGACCAATAAACTCAGAAGTAGTAGGTAATCCAACTGCTACTAATCGCGTTCTAATTGCCTCCGTTAAGCCTTTTGGTGACACACCATCACGTTCGAATTTTTCAGTGATAGCTATCATACCGATTGCTACTGCTTCACCATGCCGTAATCCACCATGCGCGAGCAATTCAATGGCATGCCCTAATGTATGCCCAAAATTCAAGAATTGGCGTTGCCCTGATTCTTTCTCATCAGCCATTACAATTTTTGCTTTATAAGCAATTGAACGCTGTGATAATTCTTGAGCATGTTGATAAATATCTGATACTGATTTAATTTGGCCAGTATAGGCAAAAAAATCTAGGCTATCTAAGGCTGATGTCTTGACTACTTCACCGTAACCTTCAACAAGATCACGCTTGCTTAATGTATCCAAATAAGTGCTATCGACTAGCACTAAATCTGGCTGATAGAAAGAACCTGCAATATTTTTAGTTTGACCTAAATTTACTGCTGTTTTACCGCCAACTGATGAATCAACTTGCGCAGTCAGTGAGGTGGCTATTTGGATGAATGCAATGCCTCGCATATATAAAGAAGCGACAACACCGCCTAAATCACCAACAACACCACCGCCTATAGCAATTAAACCATCACCTCGAGTAAACCCATGCGCAGCTAATTGGCCAATTAAATCACCGGCAACAACTAATGATTTGGACTGTTCACCAGCTGGGACAACTAATGGTAAAACTTCAAAACCAGCGTTTTCTAATTGAACCTGCGTGTCAGCAAGATATAACGGACCAACGTTACTATCTGTTAATATGGCAATTTTTCTTGGCGTCCAAACAGAGGCCACTTCTGAACCAATTTGCGTATGCAGATTATTATCAATTTTAACGTCATATGACTTGTCATTAAAAGCAACATGGACAACCGACATGATTGACTTCCTTTCTTAACTGAGCTAAGTGGTTTAAAAATTACCTATTATTGAATAGCTTCACGAACTTTACGTGCCTTATCTGCCAATTGTGAAAACTGGGCTGGGGTAAGTGCCTGTGCCCCATCAACAAAAGCATGGGCTGGATCATCATGGATTTCTGTCATCAAACCTTGTGCACCAGCAGCAATGGCAGCTAATGCAAGTGGTTCAACAAATTTAGACACACCAGCGGCGTGTGAAGCATCAGCGATTACTGGATAATGTGTCAAACTTCTTAATACTGGAATAGCTGATACATCTAACGTATTACGTGTATATTTATTATCATA
Source organism: Leuconostoc carnosum (assembly GCF_014207505.1). Classification (GTDB taxonomy): domain Bacteria; phylum Bacillota; class Bacilli; order Lactobacillales; family Lactobacillaceae; genus Leuconostoc; species Leuconostoc carnosum. The sequence continues at coordinate 299,517 of NZ_JACHGL010000001.1, read as the reverse complement.
AGTTCGAATACCACGTTCCATCAGAATAATTTGATCATTACCACCTGCGGCAATATATTCTGCGGCATTTAATAAATCATCAATTGTTGCTGACATACCACGTTTCAAGACAACTGGCTTACGCTTTTGACCCAATGCTTTTAATAACGCAAAGTTTTGCATATTACGTGTTCCAACTTGGAAAATGTCAGTATATTGATCAACCAAATCAACGTCACGTGTGTCTAATATTTCAGTTACCATATCCATGCCAAGTGCATCAGCAGCAGCACGGTGAGCTTTCAATCCTACTTCACCATTCCCCTGGAAAGAATATGGGGATGTTCTTGGTTTGAAAGCACCACCACGTAAAATAGTTGCACCAGCTAACTGCACATCGCGTCCCATCTCTAACACATGTTCAGGGCTTTCGATTGAATCAGGACCAGCCATAAATGTAAAATCATCTCCGCCAATGCTACTATGTTGTGTCTTAATAATTGTATCTTCTGGATGAAAATCACGTGAAGACTTAATAGCCGCATGATGTTTTTCAATAATTTGCACATCAGCAGCTTTTAAAGTACGCAGCTGTTCATCAGAAAGTTTTTTAACACCAGCTAGTGCAACTCGGTTGCCATGAACAAAAACTGGTTTAATTGGATTATCTGTGTCCATCTCTTGGGCAATCTTGCGTGCTGTTTCATTATCCTTGGTTACTAAAATCATAATTTATTTCCCTTCTACTACTTGTTGCATTAATTGTCGATCAGCGGATTGATTAAACCAATATTCAAAGCTTAATGCACCCTGAGCGACTAACATTGGTAACCCATTTTGTGTTAACAGTTGGTGCTTAGCACCAGATTTTAAAAGCGCAGTTTGTTTATTACGATAAATCATATCTACCACTAGCGTATGTTGTGGCAATAAGCCAACCTGATAATCCGTTAATAATGTACGTGCATCATTCATGCCTACAGTTGTGGCATTAATCAAGAAATCTGCCTGTTGCAAAGCATCAGATATAGCTTGATTATCTGCCAAGTCGGCTAATTGCCCAATGCCTTGGCTTAAGTATGCAATGGCTGTTTCACGCTGTGACCAATCAGCATGTGTCCGATTGAAAACCGTGATATCTTGAACACCGTACTGCTTTGCCGTTGCTATAACAGCTCTAGCAGCGCCACCACTACCTAAAATGACGACATGCTCATGTGGCTGATTTGGATTAATACTTTGCCAAAAACCATCACCATCCGTACTCGTGCCGATGAGCCGACCATTCACATTTTTTACGGTATTAACAGACTGTAACCGTTGAGCAAGTGGCGTTAATTCATCAAGATAAGTGATAACATCTGTTTTATAGGGCGTTGATACATTGAAACCACCAACATTTAATGCACGAAATCCCTGAATCGCTGCACCTAAATTATCAGGTTTCACATCAAATGCATGATAATGTGCATCAATTTGGCGAGCAGTAATCATGGCATTTTGCATAAAAGGCGATCTTGAGTGACCTGCAGGGTGTGCAATTAAACCATATAATGTCATATCAACTCTCCAATTGTTCTAAAATTTTTTCAGCAATGACGTCAGCTTGTAGACCGTAAAGCTCTAATACACGCTGTGGTGATGCACTGATTCCAAAGTCATCAGTTCCAAAAATCAGGCCATCTGATCCCGAAACTGCCTGCCATCCAAGCGTTGTTCCTGCTTCTATTATCACATTTTTTGCACCATTTTTGGGAATAATTTTTTCTCTTTCTTGCGTTGGTAAAGCTAAAAATCGTTGTAAATTAGGCATTGAAATGACATTAGCTGATTGAGATAGTTTTTCTTTCACTGCCAATGCAATTTGTACTTCTGATCCAGTCGCAATCAAATTAACTTTGGCATCTATCTCTCCAATCAACTGGGTAGCCCCAAATTGCATAGCTGCTTGCGCCTGTTGACTTGTCCCTTGTGTGCCAATACCACCACGACTTAATATAATTACTGTTGGACGATTAGTACTTTCCAATGCATCACGCCAAGCTTGGCTTATTTCATCAGCTGTTCCTGGTCGTAAAACATCAATACCTGGAATCATCCGTAATCCCATTAATTGTTCAATTGGCTGGTGCGTTGGCCCATCTTCTCCCACAGTGATACTGTCATGTGTGAAAACGTAAATTACCGGTTGCTTTTGTAAAGCACTGAGACGAATGGCAGCTTTCATGTAATCGGAAAAAGCTAAGAAAGTTGAGCCAAATATTTTTAACCCACCGTGAAGCGCAATGCCATTCATGACCGCCCCCATACCAAACTCTCTAACACCAAAAGCAATATTACGACCACTTCTATTAGCTTGATCAAAAACCGGAGACCCAACAATTTCTGTATTGGTTGAAGCCACTAAATCAGCAGATCCACCCCAAAGTTGAGGTATTTGTTGACTAAAATCCTGTAAAACATGCTTCGAAATTTTACGTCCAGCTTGGGCTTTAGTGTCATTATCTAAAACCGGTAAACTTGACACACTATGATGCGTAAATGTTTTAAATTCTGCTAACTCAGTTGGATCAGGTACTTCTTTTTCTGCTAAGCGAGACTGAATACGTGTTTTTATGTGATCACGTACATCTTCATCTAATTCAAAATTATCAATGTTAACATCTAATGCTTTGGCTAAATCAATTATTTGTTCATCATTTAGTGGTGTGCCATGCGCTTTATTGGTTCCCGCAAATGGACCATAGGCGCCAATGGTTGTTTTTACTGAAATGAATGTTGGCTGTTTTGATTGTTTAGCCTGTTGAATCGCCTCGTGAATAGCTAATGGCTCATTTCCATTACTTACTTGCAATACTTGCCAGCCATAACTAGCGAATCGTGCCATATTATCAGAAATATCAGAGCGATCCTTATTCCCATCAAGGCTAATGTTGTTATCATCATGTAACACAATCAATTGAGATAATACTTGTTGCCCGGCTAATGACGCCGCTTCATGACTGACCCCTTCCATTAAATCGCCATCACCAACCAATGCATAGGTATAATGATCAATCACTGTCGGGAAATCCAAATGTAACTTTGCCTCTGCCATCGCCATACCAACCGCCATACCTAGTCCTTGCCCAAGTGGGCCGGTGGTGGCTTCAACACCTGGTGTTACACCAACTTCTGGATGCCCTGGCGTTTTAGAATGCGGTGTTCTGAACTGAGCTAAGTCATTGGCTGTCAAATCAAATCCTGAAGCGTGTAAAGTAGCATATAATAGTGCTGCACCATGTCCTGCTGATAAAACAAACCGATCACGATTAACTAATTCTGGTTGTGTTGGATCAACTACCAATTGATTAGCATACAATTCGTACAATATCGGTGCCGCACCTAATGCAATTCCTGGGTGCCCTGACCCAGCTTTTGTAATCATTTTGTTAGCTAACAAACGTAAACTATTAATAGTTTTTGTTTCAATGGTCGTTGATACTAGTTTTTCACTCATGGCTTTCTCCTAAAAAAATTGTGCTAGTGATCAACACCTAGCACAATTTTTCAGAAAGTATATTACTATACAGACAAAAAGTCACTAAGTGTTGAGTTTCCACTTAGTGACTTCACCTCGAAAAGCTTCTGGTCGCTAAGTGCATCGGCGGAACCGACGCACTTAATATGCGACGGTTCTACATAAACCAGAAGTAATAATAATTGTTATTTTTCAAGATTGCGTTATTCATAATTTTCTCTTATTTCTATTTGATATATTTTACTATACACAAGAAAATGATAAATGTCAATATTTTATGATAAATAAATGTGATTTATAATATTTTAATTTCAGATATATCTTTTTTGAAGTATTTTCTCGATACATCACATTTTTTAATCAGCAACAGAAAATAAAAAATCAGAAGTTGACTAGAGAACATCGCTAACTTCTGATTTTTATCATAAAACATATTATTTTTCACACATAGACTGCTTTACTAGCGCGCATGATAAAGAATGGCTAATGCACCAACGCCTGTATGGGTTGATATAATTGGTCCAGTACTCATCACCACAATGTTAATATTCGGCCAAATATTGTTCAAACGTGTCGCCATTTTTTCAGCAACTTCTGGAATACCCGCATGCGAAATACCGATAGCCATCATCTCTGAATATTCTTGCATTTTAGCAATTACTTCATCATTAAATTTAGCAATAGCTTTCATGCCACGCCCTTTACTCACAACTTCAACTGAACCTTTTTCGTCAACAATAGCACCAACTTTTATATTAAGTAAATTACCAATCATACCAGACGTTTTGCTTAATCGACCACCAGCAACCATGTTATCAAGAGATGTGAAACTCAGAAAAGTGCGTGACTCAGAACGAACTTTTTCGATTGCAGCCATAATAGTAGCCATTGACTCACCAGCCTGTGCCATTCTAGCAGCAACCAATACAGGAAATGCTTGGGAACGATCAGCATTTAACGTATCAAATGTTGTAATTTTCGCAGACGTCAAAGCAGCAGCTTGTTCTGCTGCGTGGACAGTCCCTGATAAACCAGATGAAATATGTAAACTCAAAATTTCTGAATCTGGATTTTTTTTATGAATCTCGTCATAAACGACTTGAAACTTACCAATTGATGGTTGGGAAGTTTTTGGCAAACTATGACTGACCTTCATTTTTTCCAAAAATTCGTCACGTTGAATCGTCACGCCATCTTCGTAAACAGTTTCATCAATTTGAACTGTTAAGGGTACTACTGTGATATCATATTGTTCAATTTCTTCATGTGTTAATGCTACGGCTGAATCCGTAACAATTTTAATATTAGTCATTTTGCCTCAATTCTTACGCTTATATCGTTCAACAACAAATCCGTAATCATTTTTTTCATCTTTTTCATGTAACTGCTTGCTAACTAATTCGAATTCTGACAAATCAATTGGATCAACAAATGTATCGCCATTGATAATACCATCAATTCGCGTAACAACTAGTTCTGTCGCATAAGGCATAAAAGCTTGATAAATACTGGCACCACCAGCAATCGATATGTCTCTTTTTTCTGTCTGAATCAGTTTAAGCACCTCTTCTACAGAGTGAGCTATTAAAACATCATCGAATGCAGTTGACCAGTCTCTTTGCGTCGTCAATACCAAACTTGTGCGATTAGGCAACGGACGCCCAATGCTCAGCCAAGTTGTACGTCCCATAATCATTAGTGTATTTGTTGTTTCTTCACGAAATAACTTTAAATCGTCCGGCATATGCCATGGTGTTGAACCATCTTTGCCAATAGCATGCTTTTGATCTTCAGCCCAAACCATTTTAATTTTTGTCATGTGAGAATTGCTCCTTTGCAAAAGATGTTAATGCCTCTGGCGTATTACTTACCTCACCCAATACTACGGATTTCTCCATAGCTTTGAGTGCATGTCCCATTCCAGGTCCAGGTTGAACGATGCCTAATTTAATTAAATCACTACCATTAATCGCTAACTCTGAACTCTGTGTAATCGGTAACATCTTAAGTATACTGCGTACATGCTGAATTGTCTCGTCTGCTACGTCGGTAATTCTTAAAATCTCGAGGAGTACATCGGCATATGAGTAAACAGTGTATAGATCCAAAATGGTCACATTTTCAATCTGTCGAACGATCGGGACAACCGCGATAACGGTTTTCATGATGTCACGACTTAATTTCCACTGACGCATAAAATGAGTCATTTCTTGAATTTTCAATGGTGATCGTGTTAATAAATGACACCAAACAACGACTATGTGATTTGCTTGATATATTTCCAAATCTGAAATAATTAATGATAATTCCCACTGACCAATATGCCCTGGCAAATACAACATCACTTTATCTTGAACTGCTATTTTTAAACTATTGGCAGCAGAAGCGCCCATCAACATTTTTTCAAACTCTACACGAATACGTTCAACAGCAATTTTTTCAAGATTAGGTACCAATTCTATCAATGCTTTCTGTGTATCTGCTTCAATGATAAAACCTAACTGTGCACTAAAACGCAAGGCACGCATCATCCGCAGCGCGTCTTCTGTAAAACGCGTCTCAGCATCACCAACAGCACGAATAATGCCATTTTTAATATCGTCTAAACCGCCAAATAAATCAACAATTTCACCATCCAGAGTCATTGCTAAAGCGTTAATTGTAAAATCACGGCGTTTCAAATCCTCAGACAAACTCCGTACAAATGTCACTGAGTCTGGTCGTCGAAAATCGGTATAAGTTGATTCTGTTCTAAATGTTGTAATTTCATAACCTTCACCATGATCTAGAACCATTACTGTGCCATGCTGAATACCAGTATCAACTGTCTTTTCAAAGAGAAATTTAACTTCTTCAGGGAATGCAGAGCTAGCAATGTCAACGTCATGAATAACTTGACTTAACAGCATATCTCTTACTGAACCACCCACAAAATAAGCTTCAAAACCAGCACGTGTTAATATTTTTAAAATTGGTTGCGCCCCAATAAATTCTTGAGGCAACGTATTAATTTTCATATATTAGTCCTTCAATCAATTATACCAAAAATTGCTATGTTAAATAATTGCAAATTATGATTGACATCTATTTAAAATAACAGATCTTCCAACCTCATTTGCATATCAGCATCATCTGGTTCTAAAAACAAATACTGTTGCATCGTTTTAATTTCTAATTCTTGATTACCCTGTTCATGATACCAAGCAATAATATCAGATAAAAATTGTGTATTCTCTTGGAAATAAGGTTCAGCAGTTAACCAATTTTTTTCTGTTTCCTCTTCATTACCAATTGCTCCGTTAGCACGCGCCAAATCCCAGTAGAATTGTGGATCAATCACGTCGTTGGCTATATACTGAGTTAACAAATTGATGTCTTCTTCAAACTGACGCTCAGATAATAATAAGCTAGATAGCAAAATAATCGTCGTTACGTCTTCATCATCAACCACCAATGCTTGCTGATAATAAGCTTTAGCGGCATCGATATCTCCTATTTGTTCAGCTGCCGAACCAGCTAAACGATATAGACGTGTATTGGTTTCATCTTCAGATAAGCCAACTTGATATGTCCGATAAGCCGATTCAATATCTTGTTGACTTTCATAAGCTTGCCCAAGTAAAGGATAAATTGACGTATATTTGGGATCAATTTCTAATATATCATTAAATACCTTAATAGCATCCTCTTGGCGAGCATTTTCTTGATATAAAACGCCGAGTTGGAAACGTGTGTCTACCGACATTGTTTCTGGCTTAATTTGTTCCAAATAACCCACAGCATTTTCATAATTGCCAACCTGTGCATAAGCCACGCCGATTCTTGCCACAATATCGACACGACTAATTTCTCGTTGCCCACGTAGCAGCAATTCACGATACCTTGGAATTGCGTTTTGGTACGCTTGGTTGGCATAATAGAATTCTGCCAGTGCAAACTGAATAATGTCTTCATGCCCTGCTATTTTCTCGGCTTGTAATAAACTATGTTCAGCTGATTCATTAAGACCTTCAGATTGGTAAATATCTGCTTTTACTAGCAAAGATTGTAAGTATGAGGTTGAATCTGGCATGATTTGCGCTAAGTAATCTTGCGCCTCGTCAATATTACCATCTTCGATAGCAATATCTGCTAATGCTGTACGGATTTCATCTTCATCAGGGTATTTGTTCAGTAGCTTTTTGTAAGCGCGCCTTGATTGATTCAAAAATCCAAGTGCATATAGTTCTTCAGCTAAGCTATATACTAAATCATCACTATCTTTCCGTAACGATTTAACAAACAATTGCTGCGCCTTTTCTAATTGCCCAGCGGATAATGCATCCAACATTTGTTGTGCATAAGTTGTTGACATTAGTTACTCCCCTATTCGTATTTAATACTTTATTATCTTATCAAGAATTAAAATTGCCATCAAAGTCAATCATATATTTTTTAATAACAATTTATTCTAACATAAAAAGCAAGCCCAATATGGGCTTGCTTTTAAATCTTTAACAATAGAAGATCACAAAAATAATTTATTCATCAAAAGTATCTTTGAATCACTATATATCAGAGATTCTATTACTTAACAGCTTCTTTCAAAGCTTTACCAGGCTTAAATGCTGGTACTTTTGATGCAGGAATTTCGATTTCTGCACCAGTTTGTGGGTTACGTCCCTTGCGGGCTGCACGGTCACGAACTTCAAAGTTACCAAATCCGATTAGTTGAACTTTTTCACCATTCTTCAAAGATTCTTCGATTGACGCAAATACTGCATCAACTGATGCAGTTGCATCCTTTTTTGTCAAGCCTGTTGCCTTTGCAACTGAATCTACTAATTCTTGCTTATTAGCCATGTTTGTTCTCCCAAGAGTATTTATTAACCGCTGAGCGGTTTGTGAAATGTAGTAAACCCAATCACTACTTCATGTAAATAGAATAACACAAGAAAGGCTGAATGTGTAGTGTTTATGCGGGTTTCAGCCTTTCGTAATATTTATGTTACATAAATATTACATTTTTGCAAAGAAACTTGAATTTTGTCAAATTATTGCGCCAACTCTATTTACGTGCGCGAACAATTAACTTGACTGGTGTCCCAGTAAAATCAAAAGCTTCACGGATTTTATTTTCCAAAAAGCGTTCATATGAGAAATGCATTAATTCAACATCATTTACAAAAATAACAAATGTTGGTGGTTGCGTTGCCACCTGGGTTGCATAATAGACTCTCAGACGTCGGCCATTATCTGACGGCGTTGGATTAACAGCAATTGCATCCATAATCACATCATTTAATACAGATGATGAAATTCGTTTACGATGATTACTGTCAACATCTTTAACTAATTGTGGTAAACGTTCTAAGCGTTGCCCAGTTTTAGCTGAAACAAAAACAACAGGTGCATAATCCAAAAACTTAAATTCTACACGAATCATTTCTTCAAATTCTTTCATCGTGTGATCATCTTTTTCTATTGCATCCCACTTGTTCACAACAATAATCATTGCACGACCAGCATCATGAGCAAACCCAGCCACGTGTTTATCTTGTTCGCGAATACCAGCTTCAGCATCAATAACCATTAAAATAACACTACTATTATCAATTGCTTTTAAAGCACGCATGACTGAATACTTTTCAGTATTTTCATAAACTTTACCACGTTTACGTATACCAGCAGTATCTACCATGATAAACTCATCACCTTCAGGTGTCACAAAGCGTGTATCAATAGCATCACGTGTTGTTCCTTCAATATCTGAAACAATCACACGCTCCTCACCAAGCATAGCATTAACAATAGATGATTTTCCAACATTTGGTCGTCCAATAATACTAAACCGTGTTACACCATCATCTTCTTGTTCAGCTGCTTCATCTGGGAAGTGCTTGACTACTTCATCTAATAGATCCCCTAGACCCAAACCGTGTGAACCAGACACTGGAAACGGATCGCCCAAACCAAGAGCATAAAAATCATAAACATCTTGTCGCATTTCTGGATTATCAACTTTATTGATAGCTAATACGACAGGTTTCTTAGTCTTATACAGCATTTTAGCAACTACTTCATCAGCTGATGTCAGTCCTTCACGACCAGATGCAACCATAACGATAACATCGGCCTCATCAATCGCTAATTCCACTTGCGCACGTATTTCTGACAAAAATGGTTCATCTCCAAGTTCAATACCTCCGGTATCAATCATTCGAAATTCATAATTCAACCATTCTGCTGGTGCATATAACCGATCACGTGTCACACCTGGTTGGTCTTCAACAATCGCAATACGTTCACCTGCCATACGATTAAATATTGTTGACTTACCAACATTAGGTCGACCAACAATCGCAACTATTGGTGCTGCCATAAAGGCACCTCCTTTTATATCTGTGAGCAGTATTTCTCTCACTTTTCTTTTCAAAATAAAAGAACTGGCGAGCCAGCTCTTCTGTCTTAACTAATCTTACAACTTATCACCAAAGATGTCACCCAATGTAGCACCTGAATCGTCATCTTGCTTATAAGCAGCAATATCTGCACGTGAAGCTGATCCATCTTTACCACGACGTTCTTGATGTTCTGGCTTTTCTTCCAAAGCCTTCATTGACAATGAGATACGTTCTTCAGCTGGCTTGATGTCTAAGACTTTAACTTGAATCTTATCACCTGACTTCAAAACTTCTGAAGGATTTTCAATACGCTTATTTGAAATTTGTGAGACGTGAACAAGGCCTTCAATACCAGGCAAAACTTCTACGAATGCACCAAAATCCTTAACGCGCTTAACTGTTCCTTCAAGGACTGCACCAGCAGCAATTTCTTCAGCTGCCTTATCCCAAGGTCCAGGTTGTGTTGCTTTAATTGACAATGAAATGCGACCCTTTTCAGTATCTAATGCTAAAATCTTAACATTAACCTTTTCACCCTTTGACAAAACATCTGCAGGGTTCTTTACGCGATCATGTGAGATTTCTGATACGTGGACCAAACCATCAACACCACCTAAGTCAACGAATGCACCGAAGTCAGTCAAACGAGCAACTGTACCTTCAACCACATCACCAACAGTCAACTTGCTGAATACTTCAGCCAAATGTGCGCCGCGTTCTTGTGCTGCAACTGCCTTACGTGACAAAATCAAACGTGCATTAGCAGGATCGATTTCGATAACTTGTGCTTTAATGTCCTTATTCTTGAATTGATTCAAGTCAGATACAAAGCGTTCTGCAACCATTGATGCAGGAACAAATCCACGTACACCATTAACATCAACAATCAAACCACCACGAACGGCATTAATAACTTTAGCATCAACAGTGTCGCCTTCACCAAAGTTCAAGTTTTCCCATGCCTTGCGAGCATCTAAGCGCTTCTTTGACAACAAGTATGAAACACCTTCCTTGTCGCTTGTTACATTAGAAATCACAACAGCCTCAATGCTGTCACCAATTTTCAATTCGTCTGCCAGGTTGATGTTACGATCGTCTGAGTACTCACGTGCTGGCACAACTCCTTCTTCACCGGTAGGCAGACCAATTACTGCTTGGTTATCATTATCAATGGTCAAAAGCTCACCTGTAATAACATCCCCCACCTTGATTTGATCTGCTGCGCTTTCAAGAGCTGCTAAGAACTCGTTGTTTGTTTCACTCATGACGTCTAACGTCCTCCTACAATTTACACTATGGATATAGTTTACCAGAATAATTATCTTTTGTATAGTAAAAACAGCGTTTTCACGCTGTTAAATTAGTTATTTTGATTCTTTTTAATAATATTTGTGATTTTCGACACAACTTCTTCAATTGATAAACCCGTTGTATCTACCAATATTGCATCACTAGCTTGAGTTAACGGACTAATTTCGCGATGTGAATCTTTATAGTCACGATCTTCAATATCTTTTTTTAAGGTTTCAAAATCAGGCGTCATGCCCTTGGCTGTATTCTCTTTATAACGTCGTTCTGCACGCTCTTCAACACTTGCTACCAAAAAAATTTTGACTTGTGCATCTGGTAATACCGTTGTTCCAATATCACGTCCATCCATGATAACGTGATTATCAGTAGCAATTTGACGTTGATATTTTAATAAGTTCTCTCTTACTGAGGCATACGAAGCGACTAACGATACATTGTTGGTGACATCTGTCGACCGAATAGCCTCAGTTATCTCTTCATCATTTAAAAAAACACGTTGGACTGGTACCCCTGGTTCAAAACGAATCGAGATATTTGGTAGTAATTCGGCAATTTGCTCTTCATTTTCATATGAGATACCTGCTTTTTTAGCAGCTAATGTAATTGATCGGTACATCGCACCGGTATCAACATACACATATTTCAAATTTTTAGCTATTATCTTGGCAATGGTTGATTTACCCGCTGATGCCGGTCCATCAATGGCTACTTGAAAATATTTTGTCATGTTTTCCTCTGAATTATTGAATATTTAAATTCTGACCACTATATTGTGTATAGTTACTAACCGATAATCCTGGATTTAACGCAACTACCTGATCAGTTGTCATGCCATGCGTCATAGCAAAATTATACAATGTTTGATCAGAGCCTAGTACAGCCGTATTCGTCGCAGCACTGCTAGATGAACTTGGTTCAGTAGCTGAGCTACTAGTCTCAGCACTATCGGTTTCACTTGATTGTACTTCGGAGCTAGAAGATACCGACTCCTCGCTTGATTCTGAAGTCGTACTTGACGATTGAGATGAACTTTGATCAGATGACGACGACTTTTTTTGACTAGAATCTGTTGTTGTTTTACTGCTTGTTGTTGGTGTTGCTTGCTTTTCGGGGGTCTTGCGATTAGCCCATGCCCCATAAATAGGCACGCTTGATAGAATTGCGAAAGCTGCAACAATCAAAAAAATACGCAAGCCACTACCACCTTGTTTTTTGTGATCTGATTCACGAGAAAATTTAGGCTCGAATTTTTGTTTTTTTGAACGTGCTGAACGGCTCATTTTATTTGGGTCAAAATCGTTCATAATAGAAACGACCTCCATCATCATCTGTTTACTTAAAATTTTACCACATGGTGATTGTTTGTGTTTATAATCTTTTATTAAGAATTAAAACGCCTATGCAGTGGCTTAATCATCGTTAATACCATCATACTTACAGCACCCCAGATAACCCCTTGAATGAGGTTAAACGGCAAAACCATTGCAACTAAATAACGCCATAGCCCTATATACTTAGGAATATCAAAGTTTGCAAATTGCGAATAAAGTGGTACGGCAATAAACAGATTCATCATAATCCCAACAAATGCCAAAATGATTGTACTGACAACAATAGCAATAGCTTGTCGAACCATACTGGTTTCTTGAAAACGTGGCATCATTATAAATATGACAATAATGAACGATAACATCGCTACAATATTAACTGGTAAACCTAGATAAGTATTTACACCTTCATTGGCCAATACCAGCTTCAGTATTGTACGTATCACAATTGTTGATATAGCAGCTGATAACCCAAGCCAATATAATGCAATCATAACTGGTACAATTGAAAAATCCACTTTTAGAAAATCAGCTCCGGGTACAATTGGAAACTGCGGAAAAATCATTAAACTAAACGAAATTGCACTTAAAATAGCAATTAACGTCAGACGCTGTGTTCGTGTTGCTGTTGAAATAGACATATTTTTGCCTCAAAAAAAGCGTCTAATTGTCAGGGCACAACAAAAAGACAGCTTTAACTTTCTTTTTTAACTTCTTTATACCCGACTTTACGGTCGGCTCTGGATTCAAACCAGATCAGCTGCTATCGCAGGTCGCGGGCTTACCATATCAAGTATGTTTCACCGCCGGTTAGGATTTTCACCTGACCCTGAAGTATATTCAATTTTCATTATCTTAGCATATAAATTATCAAATTGCAATACTTAACTATTTTCTACGATACCCCTTGTAATCACCTGATTTTAAGCGTCTCACTTCTGCGCCAGTTAATTTACGATAATCACCAGACTGTAACCCAGTTAGATCTAAGAAAGCGTATTGCTCGCGTGTTAATTTAGAAACCGGTAATCCGACTTTTTGAAGCATATTTTTAACTTGGTGATTACGGCCTTCATGAATAACGAGACGAATCATGCTCGTTTTCTTTGCCTTATCAATACGTTCAATTGCAACACGCGCAGGCGCAGTCTTTCGGCCTTTAATGACAACCCCACGCTTCAATGGTGCCAATTTATCATCTGATGCAACACCTTCAACTTTAGCCACGTAAACTTTATCGACGCGCGATTTTGGATGCATAAGTTGGTTAGCCATTTCCCCGTCATTGGTTAAAAGCAACACACCAGTTGTATCATAATCTAACCGACCAACCGGATAGACACGTTGGTCCACTTCATCTAAAAGATCTAAAACCGTTTTGCGCCCCTTATCATCATCATTAGTTGTAACAACACCACGTGGTTTATTTAGTACGTAATAAACTAACTTTTCACGGCCTTCAATCGGCGCACCATCAACAGCAACTGTATCATTTTGTTGAACTTTAGTACCTAATGCCGTTACTGTCACACCATTAACTTGAACACGACCACTGCTGATTAGTTCTTCAGCGCCACGACGCGAGGCAAGGCCAGCTTGTGCAATAACTTTCTGTAATCGTTGTGCTTCTTCAAACATCTGTATTCTCTTCTTCCGTTTCTGCCACACGCGCTTCAAATGCGCTAGTAAACAATTCACTACCTTCATCATCAATATCTAAGGTATCAACTTCTGGTAAAGGTGGTAATTCTGATATTGTTTTTAAACCAAAGTAATCTAAAAACTCAGTAGTTGTTCCATACATAATCGGCCGACCAGGCTCATCTTTCCGACCTGTTGCCATAATTAATTGTCGTACCATTAATTTTTGCAATGTCCCTGACGATTGCACGCCACGTATCTGATCAATTTCAACACGTGTAATTGGTTGTTTATAAGCAACAATCACCAATGTTTCGAGTTGTGCTTGTGATAAAGTAGCATTCACTGGTGAATCAAAATAATCTTTTACCGTAGCACCTAATGCCGGTTTAGTTACTAAACGATATGCGTTATCTGCTTCACGAATTTCTAATGCACTCACCAAATCATTTTCATATCTTGCCGCCAATTCATCAATCAATGTGATGACTGCTGGTTTATCAAACTTTGTAATCGTACAAATGTCTTTGATACTAATACCTTCATCCCCAGCCACGAATAATAAGGCTTCCACTTGACTTAAATTATTCATTATTTCCTATTTTCTCAATCTCTAAAAATATTTCGGAATCTGTATCATCTTGATGTAATAAAATCTGATCAGATTTTGCCATTTCAAGTAATGCCAAAAAAGTCATTACCAGTGGCTCACGTTCATAAACACCATCAAATAATAACTCAAAATTGACCACATCACCAACTTGAAGCGCTGCAAAATGCTTTTTGATGTTATTCATTGCATCCGCCATTGTGTATTTTTCACTAACAACACGTCGACTTATTGGTTGTTGTCGCCTTCTTTTACTTAATAGGTGTGAAAAAGCCACTTGTAAATCAACCAAACCAAGTCCTGGCGATAAAAATGTTTCAGGACCCGCATCGCTTGGTATAGTCATTGGTAAACGACCAAAAGATTGTTGTTCAGGATGCTGACGCGTTTTCAGTGCCTCACTCGCAACTTGAAATTGCTTATAGGTTAGCAGCTGTAACATCAGCTCTTCACGTGGATCTACAAAGTCTTCGACAATCAGTTCATCTTCAAATTCTTCTTCTGGTAGTAAGTCTGTTGACTTAATTTGTACTAAAGTAGCTGCCATAACTAAATATTCACTTGCCACATCAAGCTGCATATCTTGCTGATGATGAATAAAAGCTAGATATTGTTCTGTAATCGTTGCGATTGGCAGATCAAAGATATCCATTTCGGATTTTTTAATGAGGTGTAGCAATAAATCTAACGGACCTTCAAATTCGCTTAATTTAATTGTTAAACTACTTACTGCGATGTTGCTTTTCTCCATTTATTAATTAACTTTTGATTATCTAGCGTCCCCATGATAAAAGCACTTAGATTTTGACTTTGAAATTCAGATAATATTGCAAAATAGTTTGGTACGGTTCGTGATTCAGGCGTTAAAGCAATATGCCGAATTAATACAATATCGTCTGACATGAATTCCACGCCCAAAACACCCTGTGCGCGTTTATCACTTTGCCACAGATACAAACATCTTGTGCTAGTAATATCATACCAAGCCATCTCTGCATTCAAATAAGGTAATTCACGCATACCAGGCAATAATGATAGAATGCCCATCACAGTTTTTTGATTGTCATTTCTGGCTTGTGTTAACATTTCTAAACCTCAATTCATGTTTCATTACTACGTCATCTGTCAAGTTTTTACCCTATTAAGCTCTTGGATGAGAATTATCATAAACTTCACTTAATCGCTTTTTAGAAATATGGGTATATATTTGTGTTGTGGAAATATCAGCATGTCCTAATAATTCCTGTACGATACGTAAATCAGCGCCGTTCTCTAATATATGAGTAGCAAATGAATGTCGCAAGGTATGCGGTGAAACATTTTTGGTGATACCGGCTTCCAAAACTAATTTTTTAATAATTTTCCAGACACCTTGCCGCGTTAATTGATTCCCACGATCATTTAAGAATACAAAATCCGACTCACGCTCTTTTAGCAAAGCCAAACGGCTACCAGAAAAATACTTTTCTAACCACTCTGAAGCCACATCCCCAATCGGAATAATACGCTCTTTATCACCTTTACCTATGGTTTGAATTAACCCCAGCTGCAAATGTAAGTCACTCATTTTTAAATTGACAAGTTCACTCACACGAAGCCCCGTAGCATACATGACTTCTAGGAGTGTACGATTACGTATACCTAGGGCCGTTTGCTCAATCGACACTTGTAATAGCGCATCAATCTCTGCCACTGTTAATACTGCAGGTAGATGAGATGATTTTTTTGGCGGTTTGACGTCAATCATTGGATTGTGTAAGATGAGTTGCTCTTGTGATAAATAGCCGAAAAACTTTCGTAAAGCAGTTACCATACGTATAACAGAATTATTTGATTTACCAAGAATTTGTAACTGATTTAACCACGCCAAAATCAAGAAGTGGTCAATATCATTTAATGACCATTTCTTTTGTGTCGCATAAGCATTAAATTGTTGTAAATCTTGCCGATAACTCTTGATCGTATTTTCTGATAAACCACGTTCAATCCGAATATAGTGCAAATAATCGACAATCGCATTATCCATCTCTTGTGTCATTATTTCTCAACTAACTTGATACCATCATCAACTTGTTCAATCAAGCGTTCTTTATAAAGATGGCCTAATGCACGTTTGAACTGGCTTTTACTAAATCCAAATTGACGCTTAATCGATTCTGGGTTACTTTTGTCATTAAATGGCATAAAGTGATCTGCACGACGCTGTAATTGCAACAATAAGAACTGAGCATCTTCACTCATTGTTTTGTAAGCCAATGGCTTAATTGACAAATTAAGTGCCCCATCATCGCGTACGCCAATAACACGTGCGTCAACAACTTGCCCCAATCTAGGTTCATCATCACGTTGTGATGGATGTATAAAGCCTAAATAATATTCGTCAGTAATCACCAGTGTCCCAGCAATTTTATTACGATACACAGTCGCTTTGACTGTTTTAGATTTCAATTCAGGCGTGGCACGGCGTGAAACAGCAGCAACGATATTTTGTTGTGCAATTTCTCCCCACAGACGACCTTTCTTATCTTCTTTAATAGAAAGTAGTAGTTTATCACCTTTTTGTGGCCATAGCGCTTGAATTGTAGGTAAATCATCGATCGACACCACTAGATCTTTGTTTGGCAAACCAATTGAAACAAACACACCTAAATCATGTCGGTTCGCTACGACAGTTCCCCAACCATATATATCTTTTTGAACTGTGGGCATCTGCTTAGTAATTTGCAAGCGATGATTCTCATTTTCATAAGCAAAGCCTGTCACAAAACCACCTAATTTAAGTGGCTTTTCAAGTTCAGTTTTATCAATTTCATAAGTAAAGCCGTCCACTTGGGCAAAGAAGTACTTATCATTTTCATCAGTAACGTTAGCTTTTATTACTGTACCAACTGTTGGATTCGTCATTATTTTTTCCTCTGACACGCAACTTCACGTGTTTTTCTTTAATACTTTAGTTTAACACGGATAAGTTAACATAAGCCACAAAAAAACGGCCGAAGCCGATGAGATTAAGCTAATGCTGATTTGACAAGAGTTGCTACTAACTTACCGTCAGCTTTTCCTTTGACTTGCGGTGTCACAATTCCCATCACTTTACCCATATCTTTAGGTGTCGAAGCGTTAGTTTTTGCAATAGCTGCGTCCACAATTGCTTGAACTTCAGCTTCTGAAAGTTGCTTAGGAAGATACTTTGACAAAATTTCAAGTTCTGACCGAATGCCTGCAGCTAGGTCTTCACGACCACCTTTTTCAAATTCTGACAAAGAATCGTGACGTTGCTTCACTTCGCGAGATAGCACTGTCAGTTCTTCTTCCTGAGTCAAATCATGTCCCAAACTAATTTGTTCATTCATGACAGTTGACTTAACCATGCGAATAACAGACAATGTTCCCTTATCTCTGTCCTTCATAGCTTGCTTGATATCTGCGTTGAGTGTTTCTAAAAGGCTCATTGTCATTCTTCTTTCTAGTTTTGTATATTTTTATTTTAACATAAAATGCAAAAGAAAAACGTCACCGAAGTGACGTTTAGAACCAATTAACGGCCCTTCTTCTTGTTACGCTTTTGTGCTGCTTCAGACTTCAATTTACGAGCAACTGAAGGCTTAACATAGAATTCGCGCTTACGGTATTCTTGGAGAGTACCGTCCTTTGAAACACCGCGCTTAAAGCGACGCAATGCATCATCCAAAGATTCGTTCTTACGTACGATGACCTTTGCCATGTGATAACCCTCCTTTCTCGCATTTTATTTCGTTTTAACGACATGCTGTAAATACTTATTAATTTTACCAAAAATAAGCATTGATGTCAATTGCCGTCTTTACAATAAGTCGACTTTTAATTGAGTCATATCAGTTAGTGTTTAGGTTATTAAAAAACATGTTTGAGAACAAATCCAATGACATTTTAATTATGAAATTGTCTGATATCTGAAACATACACATTAATCAAATCAGGTGTATATTTTTTAGCGCGTTTTGATTGCTTAACATGATGCCACAAAATTGAAGCAACTTTTAATTTCTGACTAAACTGTTGACTTTCTGGGCTTTGACAAAATGCCTTCACAAAATTATTCCATTGATAAGTCTGTTCTTCAGGTGTCCTCTGTATGATTTGATTATACTGTTTTAACTGAGCTAGCTTCTGACATTCTGATATCAGGTCGCCTACGGACATATTAGTATCTTGTGTTGCTTCTGCTTGGCGCTTAAGTGCTGCCATTTCTTTTGTAAAAGAAAATTGAGCAACATCAAAATAATGAGCAAAAAATTGTCTTGCTTCATCATTGAATGAAAAACCAGAACCAACCAGTTTTGTATTTAATGTTATCTCTTCTAACTTCAATTGACTTTTTGACTGGGCTACCCTGACTGGATGAATTGTATTAACTGGTTGCCCTCTTAAATATAACCGAATATAATTATTCAGTTCGGCCTTTGTTCCGTACGTAGGCAATCTATATCGTTGACATAATTGTACAAGTTCAGTTTTGTAAAAGTAAGTTTCATTGAATTGTTTTAAAGTTAATGGTTGCATTACACAATACACCTCAATTTTTTATAATTGATAAGCATCGGTATACAAGTCAGTCATGAAGTCTAACCAATATTGTGGATTAAGTATCTCACCTGTCACTTCTTCTAAAATCTTATTGGGATCAACTGCCCCACCATGCCGCCAAATATTTTCTTTACGCCAATTAAAGATTGGCGAATAGTCACCTGACCCAAAGATTGCTTTGAAATCTAAAGTTTTAATCATAGTTGCTCTAAATTGAGCCGCATATAGATGACCTAGCGCATAGCTTGGGAAATACCCAAATGACCCACCAGCCCAATGAATATCTTGCAAGATACCTGTTAAATCGTCAGGGACGTCCAACCCGAGATATTCTTTGTATTTAGATTGCCAAAGTGCTGGTAGTTCAGCCAAGTCAATATGATCATTGAAAATTGCTTTTTCAATTTCATAACGAATAATAATATGCAATGGATATGTCAAAGGATCAGCTTCAGTACGAATTAATGTGGGTTCAGTTTTTAACCAACCGCTATAAAAAGTATCAAAAGCAATATCATCTAAGACTGGTGAAACTTCTGCCTGTAACTTAGGATACTCAGCTATCCAGAATTCTTTTGAACGACCTATCATGACCTCATTGAATAATGACTGTGACTCATGAATACTCATGCTAATCGGTAACACAGCACGCGCATCATCATACTTGCTATCAACATTTTGTTCGAATAATCCGTGACCTGCTTCATGTAAAATACCAAGCACCGCCATTTGAAAATTATTTTCATCCCAGCGAGTAGTAATCCGTGCATCATCTCGATTTAGCGCTTCCATAAAAGGATGAATTGTGTCATCTAGTCGCCCTTTATCCAAACTGTAACCTAGACGTTGAGCTGCTGCTATCGAAAAATCACGCTGCTGTTGCTTCGTTACACGACGATGCAAAAAAGTGTCATCTGGTAAGCTACCAGATTCTGCCAATCGTTCGCGTAGAATAGTCACACCTTTTTTAACTTGTTCGAAAACTTGATCCAACTTAGCTACTGTCAACCCAGGTTCATATTGATTCAATAACACATCGTAGGGTGTTTTCTCATTTGTTTGCCAAAGTGGGATAAACTGTTTTAAATATCCAATAATTTTTTCCACATACGGTTTGAATATGTTATAGTCATTGGCTTCACGTGCTTGTGCCCAAAAATCCTGTGCTTGTGATAATATTTTTTGAAAAGCAATAAAATCCTCTTCTGGAATTTTACCTGTTAAATCAAAATCTTTGCGTGCTTTTTCAAGGACAAGCTGACCTAAGGCATCAAGCGATGATCCGTCTGCTTCTAAGTTCGTTAATAACTTTTCCCTTCCAGCACCTGTAGATAGCTGAAAGGTCTTTTCAGCTAGATAGGCATCTACCTCTGCCCGAAAATGGCCTGCATCTTTTGGCATACCTGTTAAGGCATCCCACCCTGATAGTGCTGATAGTTCAGATAACATTGTCTGTTCTTTAACCGAATCAAGTAAATCTTGTTGCGTTGTCATATTCCAACCTCGTTTTTAAACTAAATTATATAAAATCTTATCACTTATTCATCTAATTTAGAAGTTTTCTTAGTATCACTCATCCGCCAATAAACTAATAAACTAATAAAAATAACGACCGTTACATAGACAAAGAATAGGCTTTCATGATGGATTTTTCTTAAATATAATGCAAGATATTCAACAGTACCACCAAAAATTGCAACCGTTAAACCATAAGGTAAGCCAACACCCAACGCTCTGATTTCTGTGGGAAACATTTCGGCTTTTACAATGGCATTAATTGACGTATAACCGGTAACAATGACTAGTCCAGCTAACATCAGTAAAAACGCTTCCCAACTTGTCTTAACATGTGACAATGTCACAAAAATAGGAATAGTAAAAATTGTTCCTAAACCACCAAACCAAAACAATAAAGGTCGACGGCCAATTTTGTCAGAAATTGCACCAGCGATGGGTTGCAAAATCATAAAAATTAATAATGCTAAAAAGTTAATGGTGGTCACTTCTTGAGTTGGTAAACCAGCTGTGTTAATCATAAACTTTTGTAGATAGGTCGTATAAGTATAAAAAGCAATTGTACCACCGAGTGTTAAGCCAACAACTGTCAAAACAGCTTTTGGATAACGCATCAGTTCTCGTAAATGACCTTTTGGTTTGCCTGTTTGCGCTTTAAATTGATCTGATTCTTCCATACCTAATCGCAAAAATAAGACAGCTATTGCACCTAATGCACCAATAAAAAATGGTATACGCCATCCCCACTGCATTAATTGCGCTTCAGATAGCGTTAATTGTAGGATAATTTGAACACCTAAAGCAATTAATTGTCCACTAATCAAAGTCACATATTGAAACGATGCATAGAAACCACGATGATCACGACTAGCCATTTCAGATAAATATGTGGCAGAAGTGCCATACTCACCCCCCAATGATAAACCTTGAAACAGGCGTGCTAACACCAAAACAATTGGTGCAAAAATACCAATTGTCGCGTAACTAGGAATGATCGCAATAACAAATGACCCAGCAGCCATAATTAATACTGATAGCGTTAAAGCAGCACGACGACCATGTTGGTCGGCATACTTTCCCAACACTAAACTACCTAATGGTCGCATTAAAAAGCCAATCGCAAAGACACCTGCTGTACTTAATAATTCAGCTGTTTTATCATGGCTAGGGAAAAATGACGGCGCAAAATAGATTGCAAAAGAAGCATAGACATACCAATCAAACCACTCAATTAGATTTCCCAACGAACCTTTGAGAATATTACTAATGATTTTTCTTTCCGATCGCATTTGTGTTTGCATAATACAGCTCCTTATCTATCCTTTTTTTCTTACTCTAACACAATCAGCTACAATTTCCACAATTCATGTATAGCAAAAGTGACATAATATTTGTGGATAGTTGTGCAGTATGCCATAATAATAACCATACATTGGAGGTTGCTATGCAATTGAATAGTTTTTTAAAAGATCCTTTAGCGCCTAGTTTTGAGCTAATTGCTGGTCAAAATGGCCTTAATCGTGAAATAAATCATGTGGGCATCGTAGATACACCTAATTTCGAAGAATATCTTGTTCCTGATCAATTTATAGTGACGACTGGCTATTTATTTCAAAATCATAACGATCGCTTGCGACAGCTAATTATCTCATTAGATAAACACCATAGCTCTGGCATTGGTATTAAAGCTAATCGTCACATGAATACAATTGATCATGATATTCAAGAACTGGCCAATCAACATCATATATTAATGATTTGGTTACTAGATGATGAACCGATGTCTACAACATTTACCAAAATAAATCAAATCATCAACGCAACACATAATAACGAGTTACATGAAATTGTTACCATTAATCAACAACTATCTTTTATTAACCACCACAATACTTATCAACATCTTCTTGATTTGAGTGCTCAAATTCTCGATGCCCCATTAATGTTACTTGATTCCCATTTTTCAGCTTTATATGCTAGTAATGCTTTGTTGAAGGAACGTGAATTTTTCACTTCATTTTTACGCACACAGTCGAATATTGACTATCTTAATTTGCAAGAAAAGGTGATTGTAACATTTAATGGTAAACAGTTTGACATTCTACCTATATTCTCTGCACTTAATGAAAATAAAGCATTCGTAGCAATTCAGGCACCTTCTCAACCTTTATCCGATTTTCAATTACTTAAACGTACCCAGGTCATCAACGCAGTTGGATTAGCTAATTCACGCACAGACCTCATTAACGAAACAGAATTCAGAAATCTTTCCGGTTTCTTTTTAAATATTATGCAAGGCGATTTAGGTACTGAAGCAATTAACCATTATTTACGCAACATTAACATTGATGTACAAACACAGTATGCGATAGCTGTATTAGATTTTACAACTAGTAAATCAATTATTGAAATACGACAATTTGAAATTTTACAGACACTCACACGATGGTTTATTAATGAATCTGATTGGCCTGTTTTAATTTTTTCATATAAGCAACAATTAGTTTTACTAATTGCTGATGTCATTAATCCGCGTATTTTTTTACAGAATTTGTATAATTTTTTAAGAAAGCAATCTAAATTAGAGCACCGTTTCACTATTGGATTTTCACGTATAACCGAAACGATTCATAAGTTAAATGATTTATATGAACAGGCTAATAATGCTTTGAAACTGACATCTAAATCTCACCCAATCATGCGTTTTCGCCCAAAAAGTGCGCATGAGTTACTGAATTTATTGCCTCAACAAGAAAGTCGCGCTTTTGTCGAAAAAAATCTTGGCCCCATTTTAGACAATCCAGAACTTTTGCAAACTTTAGAAACTTACATGTTTTTGCATCAAAATGTGACTGCTGTTGCTAGTGCAATGTTTGTCCACCGTAATACAATTAATTATCGTCTAAAACACATTTCTGAATTACTTGATGTCAATTTAGATATGCCAGATGTTTTAGTTGATATTCAGCTCGCCATATTATTACTTAATTAGTCACTTTGCACAATTTTTTATTTTATTGTTGTGCAACAAAAAATGAAGATTTAATGATAATTATGATAAACTTGTCCTCAATCAAGGGAGGCAATGTTTACTATGATGAAATATACAGATACAACTATAAATCACGACGGTACAATTCGAGGCTTGAAAAAGAAACATGTTCAAATGATTGCCATTGGTGGCACAATCGGTACAGGACTATTTTTAGGCGCTGGTAATTCAATTGCCAAAACTGGTCCTTCAATTTTAATTGTTTATGCAGCATTAGGTTTCTTTTTCTTTCTCATGATGCGTGGTATTGGTGAAATGCTTTATGCAGACCCTTCCCAACATACATTTGTTTCTTTCATTAGTAAATATGTTGGCGCTGGGTCCGGTTACTTTGCCGGGTGGTCTTATTGGATTGGACTACTATTCGTGGCTATGGCTGAATTAACGGCAGTATCCACATATGTTAAATTCTGGTTTCCTAACTTACAAACTTGGTTAATCCAAATTGTCTTTTTGGCTATTCTGACTATGATAAACTTAGTTGCCGTTAGATTATTTGGTGAAACAGAATATTGGTTTGCCATGATTAAAATTATTGCTATTGTAGCCATGATAATTACTGGACTTTTCCTAATTTTCACAGGCTTCAAGTCACCCGCCAGTGGTGGTCATACGGTAGCATCGTTTGGTAATGTCTTCTCTAATTTTTCACTATTCCCTAATGGCGCTAGCATGTTCTTTGCTGCTTTCCCTATGGTTTTCTTCGCGTTTCAAGGCATGGAATTCGTTGGCATTACAACTGCGGAAACACAAAATCCAAGAGAAGTACTACCAAAAGCAATTAATACGATTATTCTAAGAATTCTTATTTTTTATCTTGGTGCCATGGTAATTATTATGTCTATTATCAATTGGCACGTTATTGCTAAAACACCTAATCAAAGTCCCTTTGTCATGGTCTTTCAGTTGGCTGGTTTCAAAGCTGCAGCCGTTGTCATTAATTTCGTTGTCTTAACTTCAGCAGCTTCTGCCTTAAACTCAGCTATATACTCAGCCGGTCGCCATTTTTATCAACTGGCTGAAGAGTCTGACTCACATTTTATGAAGCAATTCCAAGAAATTTCGACTCATGGTGTACCTGCCAAAGCCATTATATTGACTGCTATTTTAGTACTCTTATCACCTATTATTAATTCAATTCCTCAAATAACAAGTGCTTTTGGTTTCATCACAGCAATTTCTTCAAATATGTATATTATTGTTTATGGTATGACGATGTATGCGCATCGTAAGTTCCGAGAATCTACTGATTTTATGCCTAATGGCTTCGTCATGCCTGGTTATAATTGGACTAGCCCACTAACGCTTATCTTCTTTGCCGGTATTTATATTAGTTTGTTCTTCGAATCTGACTCGCGAATGCCAGCTATTGGTGCTATTGTATTTACACTTATATTCGGTTTCTTATCACATCGTAAGTTTGCATCTACTGCTGCGCCAACCGTTACTTTGTAAATAAAAAACGTCAACACATATGTGTTGACGTTTTTGTCTTGATAATCAAACATTATAACTCCGGTTCATAAAAACGACCGACAGTATGCTCAATCTTCCAAGTAGATGAAAAAGCTTGTGCGTCCACTTCTCGCATTGCCTCACGTAATTCGTAGCGCTCTTGTTGCGTGATCACTGTTAGCAAAACTGATCGCTCTTGACCTGTATAACCACCACGCGCATCATTAATAATCGTGACGCCTCGACGCATTTTTCGTTGAATACCATCAACCATTTCATCTGGTTTAGTTGTAATAATCATCACCTGCATCTGCTGCTGACGTGTATAAAAAGCATCAATCATACGTGAACTAATAATCACACCAACAATTGAATACAAAGCATATTTCCAACCATAAGTTAATCCTGCACCAACCATAATTAATGCATTAAAGCCAAGATTAATGGGTCCCATTTTGAAACCGAAATGCTTCTTAACTAGTAAACCAATAACATCTAAACCACCGGTACCAACGCCATAACGTAAGGCGGTTCCTACCGCCATACCATTAAGCGCCCCACCAAACATGGCATTGATCAATGGATCAGGTGTTAAAATACGCCTTGTATCAAATAATGGCATCAAACCCGAACTTAATAATACTGCCAACGTGGTAAAAGTAGCAAAACGCCAAGATAACTTCCACCAAGCAATTACTAACATTGGTAAGTTAACCAATGCTAGTGCTAAAGCGACAGGTATTCTATCCCCAGTCAATGTCGTAACTAGCTGCGCAAATCCAGTAAAACCTGACGAATAAATATGCCCTGGACGCCAGAAATAATTCATAGCAAATGCAACAATGACACCATAAAATACAGCGCCACCAACACGACTAGCGTATTGGTTTTTCATAAAATTGTGAATAAGTTTTTGCATAATTAACGCACTTTATAGTTCCTATTCCCTCTGGATTGATACTTTTATTTTTTGAACTTATCAGTAAAATACTTTCAAACTGTCAAGGTCAAATAATATTCTCTAACGATTAGCCCATCTAATCATAACATTAGCAATTATAAAATACGATACTAACATTTTATTTTCAAAAACCTATTCTATTAGTCACTTTCTGGCACAAATAACCCTAAATCATTTAATTGTTTGCCATCAACGCGTGTTGGTGCTTCTGTCATTGGTTCAGTGGCACGAGAATTCTTTGGGAAAGCAATCACTTCACGAATATTTTCTTGACCAGCTAGTAGCATGGCTAAGCGATCGAGTCCCAAAGCAATACCACCCATTGGTGGGAAACCATATGACATACCTTCTAGTAAGAATCCGAAAGCTTCATGTGCTTTTTCCGGTGTGAAGCCAAGTGCTTTTAACATTTTTTCTTGAATCGCCATACTGTGAATACGAATTGAACCAGAACCTAATTCATAACCATTTAACACAAGGTCATAACTTTGTGCATGTGCTTGATGAGGATCTTCCCCTTCATCTAAGTAGTGCAAATCTTCTTCGTTTGGCATTGTGAATGGATGATGGGCAGCAATCCAACGATCAAAATCTTCTGAATATTCAAATAGTGGCCAATCCACAATCCAAGCAAATGCCCATGGATTTGTTTGATCAACTAAATTAAGATCTTGCGCTGTTTGACGACGCAAATAATCTAATGTTGCCGAAACAACATCGTTACGTCCAGCACCAAAGAGCAACAAATCACCAACATGTGCACCAGCAGCCTTAACTAACTGACTTGCTTCAGGGAAAAACTTAGCAATTGGTCCAGTAACACCTTCTTCAGTAACCTTTAACCAAGCCAAACCTTTAGCACCAAAACGCTCAATATATTGGGCCAACTTGTCAATATCTTTACGTGAATAGTGCGCTGCACCGCCAGGAATGGCAATAGCTTTGACAACACCACCGTCTTGAACAGCCTTAGAAAAGACACCAAACTCGCTTTGTTTCATAAGATCAGATAAATCATGAATTTCATATGCAATACGTAGGTCAGGTTTATCTGTACCAAAACGGTCCATTGATTCCTGCCATGTTAATGTTGGAATTTTTTTCGTATCCAAATCAAACGCAACAACGTCTTTCATCATTGCCTTAACCCATTCATTAACTAGCGCACGAATTTCGTCTGCCGACATGAATGACATTTCCACATCCATTTGCGTAAATTCTGGCTGACGATCGCCACGTAAATCTTCATCACGAAAAGCACGTGCAATTTGGAAATAACGGTCAAATCCTGCGCCCATTAATAATTGCTTAAAAAGCTGTGGCGATTGTGGTAGTGCATAAAACGAACCTGGGAAAATACGTGAAGGTACCAAATAATCACGTGCTCCTTCTGGTGTTGATTTGGCTAAAATGGGTGTTTCAATATTAATGAAATCATTATTGTCCATAAAGTGACTAGCGCTAGACATAATTTTCGAACGAATTCTAAGATTTTTCTGCATTTCTGGGCGGCGCAAGTCTAAATAGCGATACTGTAATTTCAGCTCCTCATTGGCATTAACGTCATCTTCAATGTAAAATGGTGGCGTTTTTGACTGTGACAAGATTTTAGCACTGACAACATCAATCTCAACCGTACCTGATTTGATTTTATCATTAATCTGGCTTTCTTTACGTTTAACAACTTCCCCGGTAATTGACACCACATACTCATTACGCATTTCGTCTGCAACCTTAAGCGACTCAGCGTTTGTTGCGTTGAACGTTAATTGTACGATACCCTCACGATCACGTAAATCTATAAAAATCAAGTCGCCAAAATTACGACGTTTCTGGACCCATCCAGCCAATTTGACAGATTGTCCAAGATAACTTTCATCAATTAATCCTGCATAAGTTGTACGTTTCATTGTTCATCTCCTTCTGAATCAATAATGGTTGGCAAATCTGTATACAAATCTGCTAACTTTACCAGTTTCTGCTGACCAGTAGTCATATTTTTAATTTTAGCTGTATGGTTGGCTAATTCTTGCTCCCCAATTGTAACAACATATTTTGCATGCTGGCGATCAGCTGTCTTAAATTGTGCTTTAGCTGAACGTGCTAAATAATCGCGTTCGGCAATATAACCAAATGAACGAATACTTTGTACAATTTGAGTTGCAACAAGATCAGTTGCGATCCCAATATTGACAATATAGAAATCTAAATCATGATTAACTTTTGGCGCAACATCATGCGCATTCAATAAGTTGATTAAGCGTTCCACCCCAATACCAAAACCAAAACCAGCTGTTTCAGGTCCACCAAATTCTGACACTAAACCAGAATAGCGACCGCCACCAGCAATTGTAGCTGCGCCTTTTAAGTTTTCATCAACGGTCATGATTTCAAATATCGTATCATTGTAATAATCCAGGCCACGAACCATTGTTGTATCAATTTCAAAATCAATAGCCAACGCTTGTAATAAGGCCTTTACTTGCTGCCAATGTGTTGTTGCTTCATCTGATAAATAATCCAAAATAGATGGTGCATCTGCAACAAATACTTGATCTCGTGGGTCTTTTGAATCCAAAACACGTAACGGATTTTTATCTAATCGCTCTTGTGAGTCAACAGATAATTCAGCTTTATGCGGTGTTAAATAGTCAATTAAAGCCTGACGATACGCATCTCGTGACTCGCGGTCACCCAATGTATTAATTGCTACTTTTAAATTTTTCAAACCTAAAATTTTGAAAAAATCTACCGCCATTGCAATAATTTCAACATCAAGTGCTGGTGCATTGGACCCAAAAGCCTCGACACCAATTTGATGAAATTGACGAAAACGGCCAGCCTGTGGTCGTTCATAGCGAAACATTGGTCCCATATAAAAAACTTTGTATGGCTTATCAAATTCTGGCCCAAATAACTTATTTTCAACATAAGCACGCACAATGCCAGCAGTACCCTCAGGTCTAAGTGCAACATGACGATCACCTTTATCATGAAAATCATACATTTCTTTGGTCACAACATCAGACGTATCACCTGCTGAACGTGAAAAAACATCAAAATTTTCAAATATTGGTGTTCTAACTTCTTTAAAATTATAATCACCAAAAAGTAACCGTGCGACACTTTCAACATGTTGCCACTGGGCAGTTTGATCGGGTAATAAATCAGCGGTACCCTTTGGCCGTTGGAATATAGATTTTGACATAATTATTTTATTCTTGACGTATGAAAATATACATCAATTTTCTCCTTAATATTTTTAATTGAAAAACCGAAAAACGCCCTTAACGATTTCTCGTTAAGGGCGCAATTGCACGGTACCACCTTAAATATTGATACCCTAAGGTATCACTTCTGCTGCTTATCGCGCTACCACGCACTGCCTTAAACAACAGCGACCTCAAAGGTGTCTAAAATTATGTCTTTGTTTTGCTCGCATCATACGCAAAATTTCTGATTGACTAAACAATAATTTTTCCAATTTCATCGGCTTTAATATATGTTTTTATCATATCTTTAACAGCGATCAAAGTCAAGTCAATTTTAATATTCACACGATGCCACTATTACTTCTTAAAAAGATAAACTTTGGCTTCGTATGGTCGTAGTGTCTCACCTTGATCATCAGAATAATTACTAATAATCAATTTAGCATCACTTGGTACATGGTATTCTCGCGTTAATTTTTGATCTGTGAAATTATTAATTACTAGTAATTGGTCTTTTTCGCCGACACGTCGGTAAGCATATACTTCAGCATCTTGCGCATCTAGCAACTCATAAATACCAGTTGTTATAATTGGCATATCATGACGTAAACGGATTAATTTTTGATAATAATAGAAAATAGAATTTTTATCCGCCAACGCTTCTTGGACATTGATACTGTCATAATTACTATTCAACTTCAACCAAGGTGTACCTGTTGTAAACCCAGCATTCTCTGAATCATCCCACTGCATGGGTGTTCTTGCATTATCACGCCCTTTAGCATGAACGTAATTAAGCATAGTATTTTCATCAACTAACTTAGTTTTCTCCACAAGATATTTAAAAGCTTGCTTAATTTCTACATCATCAAAATCCTCACGTTTGAGGTTATAAGCGTTAGTCATACCAATTTCTTCACCTTGATAAACGTACGGTGTGCCTTGAAGAAAATGAAGCAATGTGGCAACCATTTTTGCTGAAACAACGCGATATTCTGGCCTATCATCTCCGTATCGAGAAACTGCTCGTGGCTGATCATGATTATCCCAGTAAAGTGAGTTCCAGGCTTTACCAGCCAATTCATTTTGCCATTTTGATAAGTTTTCCTTCAAATCAACCAATGATACTTTTTTGTCATACCACTTACTTAATGCGGGATTTGGGTTATTATCTAATCCCATATGTTCAAATTGAAATACCATATTCAATTCAGAACCATCTGTATTAGCATATCGGACAGCATTAGTAATATCAACACCCGATGCCTCACCAACAGTCATCATATCAGCACGGTTTAAAACTTTTTGGCGCATTTCTTGAAGATAGTCATGGACGTGGGGACCGTTGGCTACTGCTTTATCTGAATTACCATATTCACCATTATTTGGTACTTCACCATCTGGCAAACCATCTGGTTTTGAAATTAATGAAATAACATCCATACGGAAGCCATCAATACCTTTATCTACCCAGAAGTTCATCATATCAAACACTGCTTGTCTAACTTCTGGATTGGCCCAATTTAAATCAGGTTGTCCCTCAACAAATAAATGGAGATAATATTGACCAGTCGCTTCATCAAATTTCCAAGCAGGGCCAGAGAAGAATGATCCCCAATTATTTGGTTCATGACCATCAACCGGATCACGCCAAATATAAAAATCACGCTTGTCATTATCTTTAGACGAACGGCTCTCAATAAACCACTGATGTTGATCAGAAGTGTGATTGACCACCAAATCCATTAATATTTTTAGACCTTTATCATGCGCTTTTTCTAATAAATCATCAAAATCAGCCATGGTTCCAAATTTTTGGTTAATATCTTCATAATCAGAAATATCATAACCATTGTCTTTGTCGGGTGAAGCGTAAATTGGATTTAACCAAATCACATCCGCGCCTAATTTTTGAATATAATCAAGCCGCTGTTCAATCCCTTTCAAATCTCCTATGCCATCACCATTTGCATCTTGAAATGATCTTGGATAAACCTGATATACAACTGCCTTTTGCCACCATTTAATGTTATTTGTCATAATTTCTAACCCCTTTTCTAAATTCTATTTTTCTTCCTTAACAATAAAGATCAAGCAACCACCTATCATTAAGAAAACACCAGCAATTGCAAGCATATGTGCCATTGACTTTCCTACTGCTGGGAAAATAGCAAAACTAGCAATTGAAGCAACAATTTGTGGTATACAGATAAAGCAATTAAACAAACCTAAATATACACCGTCATGCATACCGTTTAACGCGTTGGTTAAAATGGTAAATGGAATTGATATAATGGCGATCCAACCAATACCAATCAATACAAAACCAATAAATGAAGTCAAGTGTGTGTGCCCATAAGCCACAACTAAGAATCCTAAACCACCAGCGATAAGACTCAAGAAGAAAGCGCCTTTTCGTGTACTATTATTCAATTTTTGGAAAAAGAGACCAACAATAATAGCAACAATTGAATAAACAGCCTGTAAAATACCAAACCAGTTACCAGCTGCTTGATATCCAGCAGAAGCTGGGTCTGACACACCCCATATATTTTCAGATAAAGCACCTGTTGAGTACGTCCACATATAAGGAATACCAAACCAAATAAAGAATTCTACAATACCTAATGTCCAAAAAACTTTTGGTGCATGCTTCAAAATATCAAGTAACGATTCGTGCTTCTTATCTGCATTTGCAAAGCCATGATAATATGCCAAAGTTTCTGGGTCATACTCTTTAACATTTTTTAATGTGAAAATTGTTGATAAAAGCAAGATACCAGCTGCAACATAGAATGATATTTTTACAGAATCTGGCACAACACCACGTGCGGCAGTATTAGGCACCCCAAATGTTGTCAAAATGAAAGGGAACATAAAGGCAATCACACCACCTAAACTACCCCATATATTTTGCAAACTCCATGCCTTATCAGTTTGAGACTGATTCACCATGTCTGGAATGATCATTTTAAATGGCTGCATGGACACATTGGCTGATAAATCCATGAACAAAACTGTAACGGCACCAAACCAGAGTGCAGTAAGTGAACCATAACCAAAACCAAATGAACCAGTATTTGGCAATAGCAACAAAACAATTAATGAAACAAGACATCCACCTATCAAGTATGGTATTCGTCTGCCTAATTTTGGAATCCATGTTTTATCTGAAAACATACCAACAAGCGGTTGTGTGATCATACCGGCTAAAGGCGGTAGAATAAAGAAGAAACCAAGTTTCGTCGGATCTGTTCCTAACGTCTGAAAAATTCTTCCCATATTTCCAGTTTGCACTGAAAAAGCAACTTGTACACCAGCGTACCCAACAGTCATTAAAAATAGCTGCATACTGGTTAGTATCGGTAATTCTCTTCTATTTTGTGTTTTTATATCCACCATTATATTCTCCTTGACTAGTGCAAGTCCTCTAGTCTATTTAATAATTTTAGTAAGCGCTTACATTTAAACGTTTAAACATTCTCTAAATATACTTTAGATTCATATGGTCTTAGTAAATCACCGGCATCGTCTGCATAATTACTGATGAGTAATTCAGCCTGCTGACCTAATTGATAATGACGCGTCTGCTCTGTACTAGAAAAATTACTGACAATTAATAACTGCGATTCGCCATCAACACGTTTGTAAGCATAAACATCGTTATCCTCTAAATCCAAAACTTCATATCGCCCAGTTGTGATAATAGGTAGCTGTTGTCGTAAGGCAATAATTTTTTTATAAAAATGAAAGATTGAATGTTCATCTTCAAGCGATTGATTGACATTAATATGCCGATAATTTGGATTGACAGTTAACCATGGTTGCCCTGTTGTAAAACCAGCATTAACTGTGTTATCCCACTGCATCGGTGTACGTGCATTATCTCGAGAAGAATGATGTATAAATTGCATCATTCTTTCTGGCGTTACTCGCTTTTGGTCGACTACTAAATCTTGGTAAGCATGACGTGTATCGATATCTTGATAGTGATTAATTGATGATAAGGCGATATTGGTCATCCCAATTTCTTCACCTTGATAAATATAAGGTGTCCCCTGCATAAAATGCAGTGTCACTGCCAACATTTTGGCAGACTTTTCACGATATTCATCCGAATCGTTACCAAAACGTGATACCACACGTGGTCGATCATGATTATTCCAGTATAGACTATTCCATGCTTTCCCATCTAGCGCCGATTGCCATTTTGATAAAATCCGCTTCAAATCCACCAACTTGAAACGTTCATCGCTCCATTTACCTAATCCTTCGGGACTATTATCAATTTCAACATGCTCAAACTGGAAGACCATTTGTAATTCATTTGAATCTAACCCTGCATATTTTATTGCATCAGCTGTCGTGACATTAGGCGCTTCGCCCACAGTGATAACATCGTAATGCGACAATACTTGCTGATTCATCTCTTTTAAATAGTGATGGACATGCTGCCCATTTGCTACAAAATTCATTGATGAGGTATGATTGACCGCATCTACATTTGGATCATCAGGGAAATCAGAGTCTTTTGAAATAAGATTAATCACATCCATTCGGAAGCCATCAACACCTTTATTTAGCCACCACGTCATGGTAGCATAAATCTCATTTCTCAACACCGGATTATCCCAATTTAAATCTGGCTGTTTTTTAGAAAAGATGTGCAGATAATACTGTTCGGTCTGTTGATCATAGGTCCATGCTGACCCACCAAAATCAGACAGCCAATTATTAGGTTCATGACCATCGACTGGATCACGCCAAATATAGTAATCACGATAAGGATTATTTTTTGTTTTACGGCTTGCCTTAAACCAGTTGTGTTCGTCTGACGTATGATTAACCACTAAGTCCATCATGATCTTCAATCCCAATTGATGTGCAACTTGAAGCATCTCTTCAACATCAGTCATCGTACCAAATTCTGGTAATATTTTTTGATAGTCACTAATATCGTACCCATTATCATCATTTGGTGATTGATAAATGGGACTTAACCAAATCACTTGAATACCCAATTTTTTTAAATAGGGTAAATGTTGAATAATGCCAGGAATATCGCCGATGCCATCACCATTACTATCTTGAAAACTCCGTGGATAGATTTGGTAGACAACGGCTTCTTGCCACCATTTTATTTCTGTCATAAATTTCCCTCACATATATAGATTTAAAACAATAATAATTGCGTAAACGCTTACGCAATTATTATTGTAACCGTTTACATTATAATTGTCAACGGTTTTTATGTATAATAGATATATTATGACTGTTACTATAAAAGACATCGCAAAAAAAGCAAACCTCTCGCCAGCATCAGTTTCTCGCATTCTCAACAATCGCGGGCGTTTTAATGACGATACCGCTAAAAAAGTTCGTACTATAGCACAATCATTAGGCTATTTTAAAAATCAATCAGCAGCTGATTTATCTCAAAAGCAAAGCCGCGTGATTGGTGTTTTAATTCCGACAGCACACACCAACTTTGCTGATGAAATTATTAAAGGCATGCAAAATAAGGCTTATGAAAACGGCTACGAACTACTGATTACTTTCCTTGGCAATGACCATCAGCAGCAAATGCAAACAGTTAAAGCACTCCTATCACGTCAATTATTAGCTATCTTTATGTTGGCAGTCGACATTACTTTGCCAATTCATCAATTAATCAAAACCTCCAATATTCAAGTATTAAGTATTTCAAACCAATTAAATGATGGAATCCCATCAATATCCTCAGACAATTATGACATGATGTCGCAAATTGTGAATTATCTTTATGACCATGGGCACCGTCAGATGGCACTTATTGGCTCCTCAATGATTGAACCAGTGGTTGCTACAGTCAGGCGTCAAGGGTTTATTGATGCCTTAGCCAAACATAATATTAAGTATAATCCTGACTTCATTTGGGGTAATAACATCAGTTATGAATTAGGTCTCCAAACAATTCCACACTATGGGACACCGCTACCATTTACCGCTGTAATCAGTTCTGCTGATATTATTAGTATTGGTATTTTGAATGGCGCTAAAGATGCTGGCTTACAGGTTCCAAACGACTTATCAATTATATCTATTGACGGTACTGAATTAACACAACTAACACGACCTATCCTCACTAACGCCAAACAGAACTTTCAACTGATGGGTGAGCTAGCCATTACTGCTCTAATTAACAACCAACTTAGCACTAATACAGCTATTTACACAGATATTGAAATCATCGCTGGTCAAACAATACGCACACTAAAAGACTCGTAAACGACAGTTACGAGCCTTTTTTATTAGACCAATTCATATCATATAGCAAGTCAACAAATGACTGGCTTATTTGATCAAAGTAATATCCTGACCCAATAAGTCAATTACCAACGGTTCACCTGAAATTAAGTCAACGTGAGAACCTTGCCCATCAACTGATACCTCAAGAACGTGATTGCGAAACACCAAACGAAAAGCGTACTTAGTCCAGTTCTTTGGTAAGAATGGTTTCAAATGTAATTTATCATCACGTACACGCATGCCAGCAAATCCCTGCACAATAGCTAACCATGAACCTGTCATCGCGGTAATATGCAATCCATCAGAGGTGTCATTATTATAGTTATCTAAATCCAAACGTGCGGCACGTTCATACATTTCAACTGCCTTCTCTTCCATTTGCAAATCAGATGCCAAAATTGAATGAACAGATGGTGATAATGATGATTCGTGCACTGTCAATGGTTCATAAAATTCAAAATTATGACGTTTCTCTGCTTCTGTGAAAGCATCTGGGAAATAGAACATCGCATGCAATGTGTCAGATTGCTTGATATACGGTGAACGTAAGATACGATCCCATGACCAGTTTTGGTTGATTGGTCGAATATCTTGTGGCATCTCGGCAATTGGCGTCAAATCTTTGTCTAAAAAGGTATCGTGCTGCACAAAAATGTGCTTTTTACCTGTTTTGGTTTCAACATCAGCTTCAGGTAAATACATCTTGTCGACAATCTCCTGCCACTTAGCCAACTCGTCCGTTGTTAAAGCCAACTTAACTTTTTCATTATCATTAATTTCGGCATAGTGCTCAAGTGAGTATTGCAAAACCCATTTAGCCATCCAGTTCGTATAGAAATTGTTATTCACATTGTTTTCATACTCATTTGGACCGGTAACCCCGTGAATCATGTACTTATCATTGCGTGCTGAATAGTGCACACGATCAGCCCAGAATCGGGCAATGTTGTACAAAACTTGTGCCCCATCACCAGCCAACCATGAATGATCACCAGTAATATTAGTATAGTTATAAATGGCATAGGCAATGGTTGAGTTACGGTGAATTTCTTCAAACGTAATTTCCCACTCATTGTGTGACTCAATACCATCAAAGGTCACCATGGGATACAAAGCACCCTTTAAGCCTTGTTCTTTGGCATTATGGAAAGCCCCATCCAATTGGTCAAATCGATATTGAAGTAATGAACGTGTGACTGACGGATCAGAAACACCAAGGTAAACTGGAATAGCAAAGGCCTCTGTATCCCAATAAGTTGCACCGCCATATTTTTCACCAGTGAAACCTTTTGGTCCAATGTTTAAGCGTGGATCATTACCATAATAGGTTGAAAATAATTGGAATAAATTGAAACGAATGCCCTGTTGTGCTGCATCGTCTCCTTCAATTTGAACATCAGCTTTTTCCCATCGATTAGCCCATTCTTGCGCGTGAGCATTGTAGATGTCAGCGTATGATTTTTTGGCAATATCTACTGTTAATTTTTTACCTGTATCAATCACCTTGGCGAGCGTATCATAATCACGTGAAGTTGTGACGATCACGCGCTTTTCAAAGTTAACTAACCCCTGCTTTGGAACTTCAATATCAAATGTATCTGTTACTTCTTTTTCAGAGCGTGTCATATGATGATTTTCACCACCGAAAAAACTTTGTCGAGCGACTACTGTAAATTGCGGTACGCCAAATGTATTTGCAATCGTTTGGGTGGCAATAAATGATGAATCGACTTCATTACCCACATCCAAAATTTGCCAGAACTTCTCGTCATAGTTTGAATCTTCATTGACAACATCGGCATCAATACTAGCATCAAAATGAATTTTGTGCTTTTGACCATCGGAAGATGAGAATTCATAATGAATGTCAGCCAATTCCTTAATCACTGTTGACACTAAGCGCGTAATTTTGAACGTCACCCCAAATACTGTAAAAGTACGCTTCAAAACACCCACTTTCATATCCAAAGATATTTCAAAATCAGTAACATCATTTTTAGCTAAATCAACTTGATTGCCATCCACATGAATATCTGCTTTGACATAATTCAAGGCGTTGATAGCTTTACCAAAATAAAGTGGATACCCATTTTTCCACCAGCCTACACGTGTTTTGTCAGGAAACCAGACACCACCAATGTATATTCCTTGGTGTGTGTCACCTGAGTACACTTCTTCAAACATGCCACGCATGCCCATGTACTCATTACCCAAACTTGTTATTGATTCTTGAAGGCGCTTGTCTTTAGGATTTAAATCACGTGATGTGACTGTCCAAGGATTAACTTCAAAAATTCGTTTCATGACATTAGTTACCTCTTTCAATGATTGTAAGCGTTTACACTAAACATTATAATATACTTAATGACTAATTAAAATCATTTTATTTAATTATTTTAACCTTAATTTATTAATGAACTTAACTCTCTATCCTGAATTGCCTCACTAAAATACCACGCCTTTTTATTTTTATGCTTAGAGTAGGGATACTTTATTTGTCGTTTTCTGATAGCATCGGGTAAAGTTTTTCTGTCTATATACAATTTATGTGAAAAAAACACCACTACTTGATATATTGTTTAAATAATTATGGTAATATGTTTATAAAATATACTAACTTTAAAAAAGGAGTATTCATAATGCTTGAATTTCCAGATCCCAATAAAATTTATCCTGATGACAACGTCAAAAGCATTGTATTTTTAAAAAATGTTGTTACTAACCCTAATATTGAGGTCGGAGAATATACTTATTTCTCAGATAAAGAACCAGAAAAATTCGAAGAACATGTTACACATCACTATGATTTTATAAACGATAAATTAATTATCGGTAAATTTTGCTCAATTGGTGAAAATGTAGAATTTGTAATGAACGGTGCAAACCATCTTATGAAAGGTATAACATCTTACCCTTTTTATATTATGGGAGATGAATGGTCTAAACATGTTCCTCAAATTACCGACTTACCTAACAAAGGAAATACAATTATAGAAAATGATGTTTGGATCGGGCAAAATGTCACAATTTTACCAGGAGTACATATAGAAAATGGCGCTATCATAGGCGCTAACAGCGTGGTAGCTACAGATGTTTCAGCTTACTCAATTGTTGCTGGAAACCCTGCAAAGCAAATTCGGAAAAGATTTTCAAATCATATCATTAAACATTTGCAATCACTGGCTTGGTGGAATAAAGATGTTGAATGGATTTCTAAGAATATTGATTATTTAATGACGGGTACAATATCAGAAGAAAAAATAGATGAATTGAATTGAATTAATTCACCTATTTTTTTAGCAAGTAAATCCTTATTTCATTTTTTTATTTTTTTTCTTAGGTTTTTCAAAATTGATATGTCATTCTCTATTTATGCCATACGCCACTCAAATGAGCAATTCCTAGTAAAAAATATAACCATAATCATATGTATTTGATCAAATTAATGGTATAATTGAATTTCTAGATAAGGAGTTTTTAAATGGGACGATATCAAATTGATTTTAAACAAAAACAAGCCGATGCAAAATACAAATCAAATCAGCAAACACAGTTATCAAAAGCTGAAAAAGTTGCTGCATTAAAAAATAAATTTACACAGGAAAAAAGCAAGTGATGATCAATCATCACTTGCTTTTTCTATTCTTATAAAAAATTACTTAACTAACTTAAAACGATCATCGTCAGTCATATACTCTTTAATTGATGCTGGTTCTTCAATTGATCCAATATTTAACTGAGCACGTAATCGCCAATGAGCTGGTATATCAAATGCCTTAGCCACTGGTTCATCAATTAATGGATTATAATGTTGAATGTTGG
Organism: Leuconostoc carnosum; assembly: GCF_014207505.1. Taxonomy (GTDB): domain Bacteria; phylum Bacillota; class Bacilli; order Lactobacillales; family Lactobacillaceae; genus Leuconostoc; species Leuconostoc carnosum. The sequence goes on along the minus strand of NZ_JACHGL010000001.1, from coordinate 259,874 downwards.
CACCCAACCCAGCTTCCGTTACTGCTAACCATGTGGCATACTCTGCAATACCATGTCCTTGTTCAGACCAATCATAAAAATTTTCTGAATATAATGGGATATTTTCTTCAAATGTCTTAACAACATCGGTATCTGAGTAAAATAACACTGTTGCAACGCCAGCCTTAAAGCTATTCAGTTTCTCTAACGTATTTTGATACGCAGCTTCAGTCGGCACTTCAGATTTTAAACGATCGGCTGTAATATCCCACAATTGATCTTTCTTTTCACCAAATAAAACTACGGTACGTACTGTTTGATTATTAAAAGCAGTTGGTGCATGCTTAACCGCAGATTTAACTAATTCAAATAATTCTTCTGGTGTTTGTGAAACATTATCACCTAATACGTATATTGAGCGCCGTTTCTCTTGTAAATCTGTAAATGACATCATCATATTTTAGCCTCACTCAATGATCTACCCAACAAAGTTTGAATAGCTCTTTTAGTAATGGCCTTTCCTCCTAGTGATTAATTCATAATCAGTTGCTATAATTATCTTAACAGCTTACTTATAATAAGTAAATAGTTAACATATCATCTCAAAACTAATTGATAAGCCCATCGGAGATTATTAATCGCCTGTTTTTCGTCAACATGTATAATCCCTTGTTTACTAAAACCATTGGATTTAATAACACGCCTCATTGAAATATTTTCAGGATGTGTATCGATACGGAAGTCGTTTATTTGTAAAGTATTGAAATAAGTTAAAATAGCAGTCATAAATCGTTGTGACAGTTTTTGACCGCGGTAGTTCTCTGATAGGGCAAACCGATGGATAGTGGCATATTCGATAGATGCATTTAGCCATGCCCCTTCTTCGATGAAACGATAGGCTGGATCCTCGCCTATAATAACAGCAGCATAACCCGCGACATGATGATCAACAATTAATACAAAACCTTCAGAATTATCTATGTCTTTTTTAATGATTTCTTCATCAGGATAACCTGACTGCCACTGATCGATACCTTGCTTTTTTAAATACTTACGCGCACCATCAATAATATGTTTAATTTCAGACAAATCACTATTCTGCGCTCGACGCATATAAACTGTACTCATTCTTTGACTAGTTATGCTAACACAACTTTCCCTTCTATGTAAATAATTTATTTTAACACGTCAATAAAATAAATCAATCATTGTTTTAAAAAAATAAGTATTTACTCATGTTCCTTCATTTTTTATGAATCACTAGATCAATTGCTTATCACGAACTAAGGTTGTGTAGCTAATTAATCTTTTGACTGCTTCTTCAAGCATGGTCATTGAAGCAGCATAACTAATACGAATGTATCCTTCTCCGCCTGGCCCAAATCCTGAACCCGCAACAATTGCTAATTGTTGTTTCTCAACTAAATCATTTGCAAAAGCAATATCATCTTGTATCAAATCTTGAGGGATTTTGGCAAAAATATAAAATGCGCCACTAGGTGTCCCAACTTCAAAACCCAATTGACTCAGGCTCGTCACTAGAAAATCACGTCGGCGCTGGTATTCTAACGTCATTTCAACTGTATCTTGGAAGCTCTGCTGATTACTGAAAGCCTCTGTTGCCGCTGCCATGGCTGGGTTCGATGGTGTCATAATAATAAAACTATGTAATTTATTAAATTCTGTCATAAGAGCAGCCGGACCAGCTAAAATGCCAATTCGATACCCAGTCATTGCATGAGACTTGGATACCCCGTTGACAACAATTGTCTGTTCAGGTAAGAATTTAGCCATTGACACATGCGCACGATCATAACTCAATTCAGCATAGATTTCATCTGAAATCACTAAAATATTAGTCTCACGCAAAACATCGGCAAGCGCCTCTAATTCATCGGCAGTATACGTCACCCCTGTTGGATTCGATGGATTTGTCAAAATGATAGCCTTAATGTTATCATTTGCAGCGATAACATCCCGAAGCCTTTTAGGCGACAAAATAAAGCTGTCTTGAGAAACGTCAACAAACAGCGGTTTCCCACCATTAATACGTGCCATTTCAGCGTAGACAGGATAAGCAGGTGTTGGAATCATAACTTGATCACCTTGATTTAAAATAGCTGCTAAAATTGTGAATATGCCTTCTGTTGCACCAACTGTCGTTAATATTTCTGTTTCAGGTTCATAATTTAATCCATAGCGTTTGTTTAAAAAGAAGCTGGCTGCTTTCCGTAGTGCAATAGTTCCAGCTGACACTGAATAGTGGGAGTCATCTGCATCAATTGCATGCACTGCCGCCTGTTTAATGTGATCTGGAATTGCAAAATCAGGCTCCCCAATCGTCAACTTCAAAATGTTAGGCACATTACTCACCCGCTCACTAAATGTGTGAATTGGACTCGGTAATACGGTGGCTAAATTATCAGAAAAAATATCCAACAAACTTGTTTTAGCTTCAATCATGCACAACCTCTTTTCTATGATCATAAAATATTATTACCAAATTATAACATTTGTATTGATCGTAAAAATGCTCAGCAATGCACAAATGAAAAAATAACTCTTATGCATTATGCATAAGAGTTATTTTTACTTTACACGGCGACCCCAGTATTGAAAATAATCAACTCGCAAAGCACCATTATATAGTTTACGGCGTTTCGTTGCTTTTTCACCATAAAATGTTTCAAAATCCAAATCACTTGCTAAAATATACTTACTCCAACTTGGCAATTGCTGATATACAGCCCCCATTTGTTGATACAATTCACGTGCTGCATCTAATTCACCTAATCGTTCACCATAAGGTGGGTTAGATACTAGTACGCCATTAACTTTATCAGTTTGCCAATCCTTGGCTGCTAACTGCTTAAATATAATATCCTGACCTAAGCCGGCATGTTTAGCATTTTCAACAGCAATGTCAATCATGCTCTGATCAATATCAAATGCTTCAATATCTAATGTTCGATCATAATCAGCCTGCGCTTCAGCTTCATCTCTCACACTATCTGATAGTGACTTATCAAACCAGTCCATTTTTTCAATATCAAAATCACGAATTAAGCCGGGCGCAATATTGCGACCAATCAAAGCTGCTTCAATAGCAATTGTACCAGAACCCGTTGTTGGATCAACAAATGGGCGATCGGGATGCCAATTAGTTAACAAAACTAATGCAGCAGCAAAGTTTTCTTTTAATGGTGCACTTCCTTTTTCAACACGATAGCCACGTTTGAATAATGAAGGGCCAGTTGTATCAAGTGTTACAATCACGTGATCGTTTTCAAGCATGACTTCTAACTGTGCAAAATAACCATTTTCAGGTAAACGTGTACGAATATGGTAGGCATCTTGCAAGCGATTAACAATCGCTTTTTTAGTAATGGCTTGCACATCTGGCACACTAAATAATTCAGATTTTTTTGAACGTCCTGCCACTGGAAATTCGGAATCATAATTTAAGTAAGACTCCCAAGGTAATGCTTTGACCCCCTCAAATAAGTCGTCAAAAGTTTTGGCATCAAATTCACCAACAATTATTTTCACTCGGTCAGCAGTACGCAACCAAATATTAGCATTCAAAATATCACGCGCTGATCCATCAAAGCGGACACGATAATTTTCTACTTGGTGTTCATAGCCCAGTCGTTCGAGTTCTTTACCAACAAGTGATTCTAGGCCTGCTGCTGCAGTTGCCATTAAATGATATTTTTCTTCCATGAAATTTCCTTCTTAATCGAATATTTTAAACTATTCGTTTTTCCTATATACTATAATTATGAAACTAAATAATTTCGAAGAACTCACACAATATATGTCACCAGATAGTCTGATATACTGGCAAAAAGAGACCGAAATCCTTGCTATTTCTCAAATCAACTATGCTCCTGATCATTCTAATATACTGCTCGTTCCAGGACATTATGCGATGAGCTTATCACAACTAACAACACGGTTACGCGAAATGTCAAACAATACGCAACTATTTTCAGAAACCTGTCAACCAATCTTTGGTTTTCATCTTGATTTGACACACGACAAGCCATACATTATTTTAAAATAAATTATCGTAAGTATAAGTTACACCACGACGTTTTTGTTTGGCAAGTTGTGCCTGTGCAGGTGTACGAACATTATCTCGCTTCCAATTCACCAAAATTGTTTCAATGTACCTCAAACTACGCGCATTATTAGCAACAGCCTCTTGTATAGCTAATAACATCAGTTCAGGCTCAAAATGGTCTTGATCAAACCAATGCCCTATGGTTTGCATTTCCATTGGTGTTAATGGTCTGCCAAACTCCACCTCTATGGTTTGAAAAATTTCCCGACGTACAGACTTACCATCTGAAATCATTGACTGAGCAGCTACTTGCTGACCTTGTAGTAATTTCTCAACTAGTGGTGTGAAATCATACGTTTCTACTTGTTTACTCGTGGCAGAAATAACCATCAGTTCCCGCGTAATCAAGCTCTTTAAGCGAGTAATAACAGTACTTTCTGTCACATGTAACAGACTTGCTAAAACCTGTGGTGTCGCTGTGTCCCCTTGATTTTGAATACGCATAACTTGCAAGTAAAGTGCAAGATCATCATTATCCATTCCTATTTCTTGGTAGTGCAATAATAAATCGTTACTAATACTCGTATGTCCAGATTGAATATATTGCTGTACCCGCTTGTCTAATGTCATCATTCCACCAAATGTATTCATCAACCCGTTTGAAAAACGTCCAAGTTGTTCTTGGACGTTTTTACTCTATTTAAGTTTACCACGTTTTCATATTGTTCGTAGCCTTAGCCTAATCATTACGGACGTAATCGGTTAATCATACGTGGGAACGGTATGGCCTCACGTATATGTTCTTCACCTGTTACAAACGTAACCATACGTTCTAAACCAAGACCAAATCCTGAATGAGGAACTGAGCCATAACGTCTCAAATCCAAATACCATTCATATTCGGCCATATCTAGCTTCTGTTCTTCAATACGTGCCTTCAATAAGTCATAATTATCTTCACGTTCAGAACCACCAATAATTTCACCATAACCTTCTGGTGCTAATAAATCAGCTGAAATGACGATGTCATCTCTTGTAGGGTGGCGCTTCATATAAAATGCTTTAATTGCCTTCGGGTAGTTAATAATAAATACAGGTTTAGCGAAGTGATTTGCCAAAAATGTTTCTTCTGGTGAACCAAAATCTACACCCCATTCAACGTCAAAGTCATTATCTTGTAATAATTTAATGGCATCATCATAGCTCACACGTGGATAAGGCAGTTGTGTATACGATCGCAATAAATCTTTATCACGTTCAAGAATATCTAATTCTTGATCATTTTTCTCCAAAACCTTTTCGATCAAGAACGCAATATAACGTTCTTGCACAACCAAGCTTTCTTCTTGGTGTGTGAAAGCCATTTCTGGTTCAATCATCCAAAACTCTGTCAGATGACGACGTGTTTTAGACTTTTCAGCACGGAAAGCAGGACCAAAAGTAAATACTTTACCAAACGCCATAGCACCTGCCTCGGCATATAATTGCCCAGTTTGTGCCAAAAATGCAGACTCACCAAAATAATCTGTTTCAAATAAGTCAGTGGTTCCCTCGGCAGCTGATCCTGTTAAGAATGGTGCATCTAATTTGGTAAACCCTTCTTGATTGAAGAATTCATATGAAGCCGCAACTAATGTATTACGGATTTTAAGCGTCGCAAACGGCTTTAAATGACGTAAATACAAATGGCGTTCATCAAACAAGAAATCCGTGCCATGTTCTTTTGGTGTAATTGGATAATCATGACTTTCACCAATAATTTCAATATCTGAAACAGCCATCTCAAAACCAAATGACGATCTCGTATCCTCGTGAATTTCACCAGTAACGTACATACTTGTTTCTTGCTTCAAACCCTTTGAGCGCTCAAAAAGTTGTTCCGAAACATCGGCTTTTACGACTACTGCCTGAAAAAAAGCCGTACCGTCACGCAGTTGCAAGAAAGAAATCTTCCCAGAACCACGCTTTTGACGTAGCCAAGCGCCTATTTTAACCGTTTGTCCAACATATTTGCTGGCATCAATAATTTGAATTGTAGGTATTTCTTGTGACATGTTTGTGTAGTGTGCAAAAACATACAATAACTGATCTGCTATTAATTATTCACAATCAGCTGTGAATTGCTATATGCTTTTAACGCCTTTCTCCTATTTTTAAATTAAATATATTGTTTGAAAAAAATTGTTAGTCTTTGGATTGCTTCATCTAAAACAGCTTGATCTTTTGCATAACCCATGCGTAAGTAACCAGGCATTCCAAAACCTTCACCTGCTGGCAAAGCAACATGTGCTTCTTGTAAAATTTTGAGTGATAATTCATACGTGCTTGAAACGCCGGCAGCTGACAATATATTATCTGACACTTTGGGGAATAGATAAAATGCACCTTGTGGTTTAACTGCAACATGAAGTCCTGGTACGTTATTTAATAGATCAAATGTTGTATTTAACCTCTGCTCATAAGCCAACCGCATACTTTCAATAGCATCTTGTGGTCCCGTTAATGCAGCAATAGCTGCATATTGGGCTACTGCTGTAGGGTTTGAAGTTAAATGTCCAACAAGTTTATTCATGGCAGCAATGATTTCTGAACTAGCCAATGTCCAACCAATACGCCAACCGGTCATAGCGTAAGATTTTGAAACACCATCGACAATAATCATATGACTATTCTCTAGTTCCTGTAACTGTAATCCCGACGTGAATTGTGTTCCATTATAAACTAATTGACCATAAATTTCGTCTAAAATAACATAAGTATCACGTGTTTTAGCCCAGTCCAAAATATCAGTAATCTCATCCCTTGTATAAACAGCACCTGTTGGATTGGTAGGTGAATTGACAATAACAACTTTAATGGGGTCAGACACCATCTCCAAATCAGCTCGTGTGAGTTTCAAAGCTATATTATTTGCCTGAATAGTTTTTAGTTGCCCACCCGCCAATTTAATTTGCTCAACATAACTCACCCATAATGGTGCTGCTGAAACGACAACATCATTAGGATTGATTAATACTTGCATTAATGCATATAATGATAATTTTGCACCTGTTGTTACAACGACATTATTGCGTGCAATCACTGCATCATAGCGTCGCTTGACATCATCAACAATCGCTTGCTTTAATTCATCAAGACCACCTGCTGGTGTGTAAAAGCTGGTCTTATCAGCTTGAATAGCTGCAATAGCTGCAGTTGTAATGTTTTCAGGTGTCTGAAAATCAGATTCGCCAACACCAAGATTAATCACATCTATACCATCAGTTTGCATATCTTTAGCTAATTTACTCATTGCGAGTGTCGCAGCCGGGCTAATTCCTTGGGCTCTTTTTGAAATCATCTTTTCTCCTTATAATAGACTAAAGTCCCTTAATAACACGATAAGGCTTACCAGTTTTAAAATCTAAAGTCACATAGTTTAAGGTTTCGTTCTCACCTTTATAACTAACTTCCCAAACCAAAGCACGTTTATACTCACTAATGTTAACTGAATATATTTTTCTAGGCTTATAATTTTTGACAATAAGTCGTCGTATTTGGTCATTGCTCATACCATTACTGCGATTATGCATTGTGATACTATTATTTTTTGCATGAACAATGGCTACTTTTTCTTTGCCAGAACTTGTAGTCCCTATGACTGCATAAGTTGTTTGTTGACGATAATTGACATTAACTTTCTGCACAGTAGCAATGTCCGTTTTTTCTTTGACCAATCGCTGTAAACGATTTTCTTCATGACGCATTGGTGAAAGGGATAGGTAAGAATATCCTAGGCTAAGCGCCGCCAAAATGATACCGATGCCAACTAAAATAAACCAAATACGTGCCCAATGGACACGATCACGTTTCTTAGGTTGTCGTATTCGAATATCATCTTTAAATTGCATCATTATGTTGTACCTCCTACGACGTCCTATGTTATTATATCAAAAATTTTTAAAAATTTGGCTATAAGACTGGTTCATGTTCTGCTTTTCATTAAAATTGGGCATAATATTAATTTGCGATTTGAAACGATGACGCTGCATCGCATTTAATTGCGTAATTAACATAGCTGATTCATGCCGCTGCATTTGTGTTAATACTAAGGCTAACCTTGACACAGGTTGCCATACTGATTTTTCGGGTACAATAACAATTGCTGGTAATTCCTGATCACGTAACCACATCGTCATAAATATCTTAGGCGTCACAATCATAATATTGGCTTGCTCTGCATGACTTTGTCGCTGGATTTTTTCCAGATTACCTGTCACACCTTCAGCAATCACATTATAATTCGTGGTGACTGTGTGACGCAACTTTTGGTACCAATGATTCACTCTTGACTCGTCTGGTACAATCATTAATATCTCACCCTGACTATATTGCGTTATCGCTTGTAAGTGTATAATTGGTGAAGCTTTTTGCATTTGGATAACTTGCACAGGTTTTGTTTCATTATGAATAAACTCACGTTCAACCGTTATCTCTTTTGGCACATCGCGTAAAAACTCACTCACATCACTGTCTAAATATTCACTGACAATTAATAGTTTATGGATATGTTTGATGAATTTATCTTGATATATTTGATGATCTAAAATATCAAATGATATCGTGAATTCAATTTGATCAGCCAGTTGTTCTTTATTCACAGTATAAATCACGTCTTTTTGTTGTTGCAGCCGTTTAATTTTGACAAGTTGAACTTCCGCATCATGCCACGCTGTTGGTATAGAGACAAAACCAATTTTAATAATGTCACTTAAATGCATTAAAACAATCAAAAGACGTTCCGTACGCTTGAGATTCGCTACAGTGTTATTTGATTGGTGAATTTGCTTAATTATTTTCAAAGCCTCACTCACACCTTGTTTAATAAATAATCGCTGTTTGTGAGTTAGTCCAACTATTTCTCGATGAATCAGTTCTTTTAATGTTTGTTGAATTTCTGTTAACGGCAAGCCAACATGGAAATAATCTTTTAAATTTGACACAAACTGACTTGGTGTTTCCATCACGACAATCGGCCAATATTTTAACTGTCGATTCTGACGTAATTGTGTTGCTTGATTAAAATAGGTTTCAAAATTCATGATAAGTACATCAGCTTGTTTTGACTTAGCTTGTGCTCTTTTGAAATAAGTACTTTCTTCATCTCCACAAATCAATGGTACCATATCAATATTATTAGCACCTACTTGTATTTCATGAAGCAGTCCGGTGTTTGTCTGCGTCAACCACACCAATACACGTGCTTTAAAAATTTGTGTTTGATTCACGCCCTCATCGTTCACTAATAAGGTTGCAAAACGATTAATATCAATATATTTCTTGGCATCGTACAAAATAGCACTATTACATTTGATATCGAGTATTTTGGTTATTTTTTCTACCAGCGATAGTTGCTGAATTTGTAAACTTTCATCGTTGGTTAACAGTACAATCGGTCGTGATGCACGATTTAAAATTAGCGGTACAAGATATCCCAGTGTCTTTCCAATTTTAGGAGCTGTTAAAACAGTTAAAATGCCATCTGAACGTTTAGAAATAAATTGATTCACTCGATTCATCAGTTCATTTTGAGCCTCATTAGGCGTTAACCAGCGGCCAAAAAGCTGAAATTTTTGATGTACCGATGTCGGATACTGTGGTAATTTTTGATTTTCAACATTTGCAACTAGTATCTTCTTTTTGATGAACATACCATCAACGATTTCAAGATCAGAACGCTTATTCTTTGTTTTAATCAACCGTAAAAAATCTTGTGTCTGACGTAAAAGTGGCCAATTGCCTTGTTGTAATTGCTGTAGAACACTGTGTGGTAATTGCTCAGCATTATGCCATAACTTTAAAAATAATAATGCCGTTGCGTGTGCATCAGCATTCGCACGATGAGCATTGTTCAATGTAATGTGCAGATAAGTTGTTAAATCTAGTAGACGGTATCCTGGTGCAGTTGGTAATAAAATCTGAGCCAACTGCACGGTATCTATAGCCGATACCGTTAATAACGGAAATCCAGAACGTTCAAATTCGTCATTTAAGTACGGATAATCAAAATTAACATTATGGGCAATAATCACAGTATCTTTCAATAAATTTTGTAACAAGGGTGCTAACTCTTCAAAATACGGTGCATTTTGTACATCTTTTTGTGAAATATGCGTTAATTGTTGAATGTTACGATCAATTAAACGACCAGGATTAATAAAAGAATCAAAATGGTCAACAATCTTGCGATTCTTAATAAATGTCATACCTATTTGAATAATGCGTCCGCCCTTGGACACACTTTGCCCTGTTGTCTCCAAATCAACAACGACGAAGGTTTCATTGGCATTCATAAAAAAACACCTTTCCATAAGTTTTTTAAATTGTGATGTTAACTTTGCTGGCAATAATCAAATTTCAAGCAAAGTTAACATCACAATTCTCTTATTATTTTACACTATTTATTACTTTGCGGTACAATAGTATAGGATATTTGGAGAAAAAACATGATTAGTCAAACGATTGGTGTGGGTAAAGCCCATGCTAAAGTAATTTTAATCGGCGAACACGCCGTCGTCTATGGGCAACCTGCCATAGCTATCCCCTTAACTAACCTTACCGTAACTGCAACATTACGCCCCGCTTTTCGCGGACAAACCATTGAAAGTAGTAACTTTCATGGTGATCTAAGTGAACTAGGCGCAAATGTTGAAGGTTTACGACAGTTAATACTACGATTGCTAAATAAATTTCATCTTCAAGTCACGCCATTTACACTAACTATTGATACTAATATCCCACAAGAACGTGGATTTGGTGCTTCTGCAGCTTTTGCCACTGCAATAATTAAAGCTTTTTTTAATTATATGGATGAGTCATTGACAGCTGATGAGTTACGCTATTTCACCGACATTGAAGAAGGCATTTCTCACGGCTCAGCTTCTGGATTAGATGCTGCTACAGTTAGCTCCAATGATCCAATTTGGTTTGTTAAAAATGAGGAAATGACACCCTTTAGCATGTTACTAACCGGTACTTTAGTCATTGCTGATACTGGTATTCATGGTCAAACAATGCATGCCATTAGCATTGTAAAAAATCAGCTTGAAACAGACTATAATCGTACTTGGAATAAAATTGAACATCTAGGTCATATTGCTGAAAAAGTTCGGACTGATTTATCACAAAACAATCCAAAACACGCCGGTATGTTATTCACTGCAGCACATCATGAATTACAGTCATTAGGCGTTTCTCATCCTAAACTTGACAATCTCGTTAATGCTGCCATGCATGCCGGTGCCCTCGGTGCTAAATTAACTGGTGCCGGTATTGGTGGCGCGATGTTTGCTTTAGCTCAAAATAATAATGATGCAGTTACCATTGCCAATGCACTAACTAAATCTGGCGCTCAAAATACTTGGATTCAACCCCTATAAAAAACACGCACTTTTAAAACAGTGCGTGTTTTTTATAGGGTTGAATATATGACTATTTCGTACCACCAGCATCGCCATTAACGCCTTCTTCAATGCCTGGATTCCACCAATTAACACGGGCATTAGTAGAACGAATTTTTAAATTAAATTCACTGATATCACTTTTAGGTGCTTCTTGCCATGCATACGATTTAACCAGATGTGCATGTGTAATAATGCGATATTGAGTTGATGGGAAAAGGCAACTAATAATTGTTAATTCGGGTTGTACTGTTGGATTTAAAATGGCTACTTGTGAGGATTCAACGGTTTCTTGACCCGTAACCATATATCGATAAATGCCGTGCTCATTGGCCATGAGTACAGTGGTATCGTTCATCCAAGATGAACCTTTTAACTTACCATTAACTAAATAGGGATTATCATGATTAATCGACTGTTGTAAAGCACTAAAACCAGTACGTCCATCGTTAAAATTATGAGCAGCTAACCCATAATTACCCTTTCCCATAACAGGTTCGTCTTCACCAGTTGGGTCGGTTTCTGAATGATTAGCATAATTAGCACCAGCATTTAAACCTTTATCTGAGTAAGCATCATTATAAATTGGCAATAAAATATTTTGGCTTGGAATAGCTACAAATCCCTGTTTTTTTAACCCTTTAACAGCATTCCTCATGACCATTTTTTTAATCGTAGTTACTTCAGTTTTATCAACACGACTTTTTTTATTCGCAAGTGACCGTTCACGTTGATTGATTGGTTGAAGTATGGCATCTTTTACACCACCAATATTATTTTCATAACAAAATGTACCACCTATTACCACAAGCAGACCTAAACAGCCAGTAATTAATGCGTTGTAAATGACATTACGCTTGTTAATTACCCTTTTCTGTATGCCTTTAATGAACAGTTGATATAATACACCGATAAAAAATATTACTATGAAAAAAAGCATATAGAAAAGCAACTGCCCACCTAAATGAGATGGCAATTCTTTAACATCAATTGTCGCGGACAACATAATTGATAATACCATATTCACGACCCAATTTTATCAAACATCATCACTTTACTAGCATCCCCACGATTCATAAAAATATAACTTATGTACGATACAAACCGCACTGGCTTGTATATTGTTTCTACTGTTTTAATACTTTTTCAATTTGTACTAACTCATCATCACTAAATGACATATTATCGCTAAATGCCAGATTATCAAGCAAATGTTCAACTTTACTTGCCCCAATAACCACACTAGCCACACGCTGATCTTTTAACAACCAAGCAAGTGCCATTTGTGACAATTTTTGACCACGAGCCATCGCAATTTGATTTAAAGCATTTAATTTTGAAACTAATTTTTCTTTGCCATCTTCAAACAAGAAAGCATTTGTACGGTGAATTGGATAATCTTCTGGGATAGCATCCAAATAACGATCAGTCAACAAACCTTCTGCTAATGGCCCATATGCAATTAATCCAGCATGATTATTATCTAACACAGATAATAAATCATCTTTCTCCACGCCACGATTCAACATATTATATGATACCTGATTACCAATAAAAGGCGTACCAAGTCGATCAAATATTTTAGCAATTGCTGCCGTTTGTTCTGCAGTGTAGTTTGAAACCCCGACGTACAACGCCTTCCCCTGCTTAACAATTAAATCAAGTGCCTGTGCCGTTTCTTCTAAACGTGTGTTTGGATCCCAACGATGCGCATAAAAGATATCAACATAGTCTAATCCCATGCGCTGCAAGCTCATATCAAGTGCGGCAACTAGTGTTTTTTTACCAGAAAATTCTCCCAATGGTCCTGGCCACATATGGTACCCGGCCTTTGTGGTAATAACTAACTCATCACGATAAGGTTTTAAATCATGACGATATACCTGACCAAATGTTTCCTCTGCAGTACCATTACTTGGTCCATAATTCGATGCATTGTCAAAACTAAACACACCTTGGTCAAAAGCTTTTAAAATAACCTTTTTTGAATTTTCAAGTGGCATCTGATCTCCCAGATTCCGCCACAAACCAAATGAAACAGCTGGTAAAATCAAACCAGAATCGCTCACTCGGCGATAAGGCAATTTCTCATAACGATTGTCATCTGCTGCATAAACCATGATTATAATCCTTTCAAAATTAGTTCTGCGATCCGCTGGTGATCAGCCATCAGCGGATGAACGCGTTCGTTATCAATTTGCCAATGTGATGTATCCAGAATAACAAAATTATCAAAACGTTTGATTTCCCGTTGATAGATTGTCTCGAAAGCACCACTAAATGGTATTAACAAAACCATTTTAGCAGAATGAAAGCGTTTTATCAATTCAAGTAGATAAATTCGCAAACCAAAGGCGAAAGCTTCTTGGGTGGCACCATAATTAAAATCATTCGTGCCATAATTAATAATAACCAAATCAGTTACCACACGTGGCCGAATAACATTATCAGCGACATGCCAAAGTGCTTCAACCGCTGTTGGTTGCTGAAAAGGCGCACTAGCTGTTAATCCTGTTCCGCCATATGCAATACGATTTAAGGGCTTTTTTAAGGCCTCAGCGACTAAAAAAGGGTAACTTAATTCTGGATGGTGTCCATTGACATCCATACTTTCACCAGCTGTAATTGAATCTCCCACAAACGTTATATAAGGGAGGTTCGAATTGACTGGCGTAACAATACCCTGATCCACTAATAATGTTGTTAGAGTGACAGGATGTTGCCAGAAATTCAAACTATCAGTAAGCCATGTGCGTAATATAATACAAATATCTGCTTCATGTTCTCGTATATCAATAGTCAGTTTTTTATCAATAACGACATATTCTGTCCATACACTATGATTAATTTGTACTTCAAAAGTCAAGCCATCATACTCAGCGTCAAAAACTAACTGTATTTTACTCACATCAACAGTATGACATATGACACTAGCGCCAAATTGTGTTGTGATAAAGTGATTCTCAACTATTCCCCATTCCGGAGATAATAACGCTGTTAACTCAATTTCTTTCATAATATGACATCCAAATTATCAGGACTTTTCATGATACTTTCAATACTTTCAAACGCATTAACGCGGCGTATTGCTTCGGCAAACATCGGTGCGACTGAAACTTGTTTAAGGCGACTGAATTTCTTGTTTTCAGGGACTTCAATCGTGTTAGTAACCAAAATATATTCAATTACCGATGATTCTAACCGCTTAACAGCATTATCTGATAATACCGCGTGTGGCGCAACAGCATAAATAGTTGATACGCCTGCCACCGCTAATGCTTCAGCCGCAAGGACCATACTCGATCCAGTATCAATAATATCATCAACCAAAATTGCTCTTTTCCCGGTAACATCACCAGTAATAGCATACGGAGCATGTGGTGATACATTGTCTGTGCGACGATCAACAACCGCCCACTCAGCATGCAATAATTTAGCAAACTTACGTGCACGGCCAACACTTGAATGATCTGGTGCCACGACAACTAAATCATCACCTAACAAGTTATTTTCATAGAAATGATGACCCAACGTTGGCATAGATATTAAATGATCAACTGGAATATCAAAAAAACCTTGCACCTGTTCGGCATGCAGATCCATTGTAATCACACGTTTAACACCCTGTGATTCTAAAATATTGGCAATTAACCGAGCTGATATTGGTTCACGTGACCGCGCTTTGCGATCCGAACGTGCATACCCAAAATAGGGTAGTACAACATTGATCGTATTAGCAGATGCTCGGCGAGCTGCATCAATAAAAATCATTAGTTTCATAAAATTATCATTTACAGGATCAGAAATACCTTGAACAACGTAAACATCACGACCACGTACAGTATGTTCAATACGTTCGTAAATTTCGTTATCTGCAAATTGTCTCACATCTATAGGTGCTAGATTTGTATCTAAAATGCTAGCAATCTCAGTTGCTAAACCTGGATTACTCCCCAGGCTGAATAGTTGGTAATCAGGGCTTGTCATGATTTTCACTCCGTTTGTCTTCTTAATTCATTATAACAGGCTATTTGATATTTGGCATGAAATCATAAGGTGTCAGCCCATCTAGCCCAATTAATGGGTCAATAGCGCCAGTCATCACCATCTCTGTCGTTAACTGATGATCAATAATCGCTTTATTGTTATTTTTTTTAGGTACTGTGTCTATTTCTTGACGCGGCCCATCAATCTGCAAACGTTCTTTTAAAAATGTTAGGCGTGCTGGGACAGCAGTTTGTGCCGCTCGGCTAAAGGCTGCATATTCTCCTACTAAGATGAGCGCTTCTTTGGCACGAGTAATCCCAGTGTAAAGTAAATTACGATTCAGCATTAATCCAAAATGTGTGGTTAATGCCATAATCACCAACTTAAATTCATTGCCTTGCGCTTTGTGAACAGTTGTCGCATAAGCTAAAGTTAATTGATTAAGATTTTTCTTTGGATAAGGTAATTCTTTCCCATCAAAATCAACAACTAAACGATCTTCATGATCACTATTACCCTTATCATTTTTATATTCCACAGCAACAATTTTACCCATGTCACCATTAAAAACATCACGCTCACTATCATTTTCAAGTTGCAATACTTTATCCCCTTGGCGAAAAATAGTTGTGCCAAACTGCAAAGATTTTTGTGTTGGACGACTTGGATTAAAAAGTGCTTGCGCCATAGTATTTAAGGCATTCACTCCAACTGGTGTTTTATACATTGGCGTTAGAATTTGCAGGTCATCTTGTGTATAACCTTTTTTAACAGCTGCCTGTATAACTTGCTTTATGGCAGCATCCGCTTGTTCTGGGGCTACCATAAATGCTGAGCGATCTAACTGATTATTTAAGAAATCTGACGGCAATTCGCCTTGCTTGATATGTTGTGCAAGCGCGGTAATACTACTACCTCGACCTTGACGATAGATGATTTCTAATTCAGCATGCGCTATGACACCACTATTCACTAAGTCAGCTAAAACGTTGCCTGGTCCCACTGATGGTAACTGGTCCGAATCACCAACGATGATTAACTTCATACCATTAGGCACTGCTGCTAACAGTTTCGCAGTTAACTCAATATCTAACATTGATGCTTCATCAATAATCATCAAGCCCCCAGCCAGTGGATTATCAATATTAAATTCAGGCTCATCTAAATCAGCGATGCCTAGTAAAC
The DNA here is from genome assembly GCF_014207505.1 of Leuconostoc carnosum. Classification (GTDB taxonomy): domain Bacteria; phylum Bacillota; class Bacilli; order Lactobacillales; family Lactobacillaceae; genus Leuconostoc; species Leuconostoc carnosum. The sequence goes on along the minus strand of NZ_JACHGL010000001.1, from coordinate 243,218 downwards.
GATGAATTGTTGTCGCTTCATAGCCGGTCACCTCTGTCATTCGCTTAGCTGCACGTCCTGTGGGAGAAGCCATTTTAACAGCATAGGTTTTCAAGAACGCCTTAGCATCGTCTGCAAATTTAACACGATCCTTCAATAATTGGTGCCATGTTGCAACAATAGAACGCACAATGGTAGTTTTACCAGTACCCGGACCACCAGTCAATACAAACACCTGCGCACTTAACCCTAATTGAATTGCTTGTCGTTGCATGTCATCCAAAGTCATATTCCCTGGTGTAACAAACGCATCACAAATATCATTTTCAGTTAAATCAAGTGGATTCTTAGCTTGTAATAAACGTTTTAAATCATGAGCCACCGATTTTTCCGCCGCATACAAACTTGCTGTATATAAGCGATCGTCATCAGCTACAAGTGTCTCGTTGTCAAGCAATGTATCAATTGCTAATTCAACTTCATTTGACATACTATTATCACGAAGCATGTGGATACTTGTTTGTTGCAACTGTTGGCGCGTTAAATAAGTATGACCATGTTGAAAACTAACGTTCATAATTGTTGCATACACTGCTGCTTGTAAGCGTCGTTTATCATCACGATTAATTCCAATTTTATGGCCAATTTGATCAGCAGTTTTAAAAGAAATACCATCAAACTCAAAAACCAAACGAAAAGGATCTTGCGTTAGAATATCTTGTGCCTCATTCCCATATTGATCAAACAACCGTCCTGCAATATCAGCACCAATTCCAAACTGATTCCCAACCTGAAACAAACGTTCTAATCCTAGATTTAACTGTAATGTCCGCGCTAGCTTCTTAGCTTGTGCTTCTTTAACAATACCATCCAAAATACTAGTGTCATCCAAGATTAGATTGACTGCGTTTAATCCTAAATGATCGACAATTTTTTCTGCAGTTTTTTGACCAATACCAGAAAATTGTCCGCTAGCAAAATACTTAATCAAACCATTTTCATCTGGTGGTAATTCATTTTCATAACGTTCTACTTTAAGCTGTTTCCCATATTTAGGGTGACGCACAACATTACCATAAAAAACATAAACACTACCTTCTTGTACGTCGGCAAAAGTACCTGTTGCAATAATTTCTGGTTCGTCCCAATCTTCTAATGTTGAATCATCAATTTGAATAGATAATATTTTAAAATACGAATCACTGGACGCAAAAATGACGTTTTGCAACGTCCCAGTAATTTTTTCTAATTGTTGTTCCTGATATGCCATATATTAAAGTGCCAGTAATCAGCAAGACACCATTAAATGGTTGTCGAGTCATCCTGTTTTTTATTGAGGTACGTCGTATTATTCCAATCATCAATTTTAAAATGTTGACCATCTTGAGTTGATAAGATAGTTGTTGATGTATTACTCAAGCCACCACGTTCACGAATACTCATTCGTGGCTGTTGCAACAAATCATTGATCCCAAATGATAATTCCATGCCGTGTGACACGACTAAGATATTGTCATCCGGATAATGCTGAGCAATATTTTTAATAAAACGCGTAAAACGTTGGGCAGCTTTCGTGTAGCCTTCACCACCAAAATCCTGACCTTCAAAGGCATCCAAATTTTCACGATAATTATGAAATGCTTCTTTATATTTCAACTTGACATTGGCTACTAATTCACCCTCCCAATCTCCTAAATTGACTTCGACAATATTCGAACGTAGGGATAAAGGACCTTCATAATCTAGAGAACGTATAATATTTGTTGCAGTAATTTCAGCTCGGCGCAAAGGCGACGAAAACACACGTGCAAATGTTACATGCTTCAAATATTGCCCCACCTTTTGCATATCACTATAACTAGATGGCAAAAGATTTGAATCACCACTGCCACCTTGAAACCGACGTTCAAGGTTCCATTCAGTTTGTCCATGACGGACGAAATAAAATTTAGTCATTGTTAACCCTCTCTAGTACACCACGTGTCATCAATTCATCTATAAAAAAACGGTATAATGTAACAATTTCATCAGCATTCTTATTTTTAAAAATATCCACACGAACCACATCACCAGCGGATACTGTGCTGATCTTGAACCCTGTCAATTCACGATTAATTGATATTTTTAGCTGAATTGCATTATTAAGTGCTTTTTCTGGTTCCAATGCACGGTGTAAAACATGCACGCCTGCAGGATTCGTCACAAATCCTAAATCGCCCAGGGTGTATTTTTTAATGTTTTCACTTAATTTATATGTACCATCACTAGGGATTGTAACCTGTTTATCAAATGCCATATTATTTGCTTATTTAATCATTAACAATATATTATGCTAACCGTCCAAACAAGCTTCCTCCTAAAATGTACTTCATTTTAATTATACCAAAAAAGCACCACGACAGTGGCGCTCTCATTTAAAATATTAGAAGTTTTGGTTAAATGCAGAACCCTTAGGATGATTAGGCACTTTGATTGTGCCATCTATAATCGCTTTTTCCGCCTGCTTCACAACATTCATTTGTGATGCACTTAATTCTGACTCAGTTAAATAAACACCTTTTTCTTTTAAACCATAAGCAATTGTTTTCCCACCAGGGAAACTCTTGTCTTTGTTGTAAGTATCAGCAATATTTTTAACACCATCACCAACCGAAGTGATTGATGAAGCTAATGTTGATGTGACCTTTTTCCCATCTTTTGATGTATAGTTGCCATCAGATTTTTGGTCACGGTCAACACCAATGATATATAACCGATCCTTTGAATCGGCGGTTAACTTACTATTCTCAGCTTTAGCTTCAGCAAATGCACCGTTACCAACGAAACCAGCTGCAGCAAAAATTGTACGCGTACCTGAAGCATACATTGTTGCTGCTATTGTCTTCCCTTTGGCTGAATCAGTAAATGAATTGGCATATTGTTTTTTAATTTGTAACGATGGTTCTGTTGCCTTTACACCTGCTTCAAAGCCTGCATCAAAAGCATCGATGATATTACCATGAATGCCTCCGATAAAGCCAACTGATTTTTCGCCATTTTCTTTTGCTTTTGTAGCAGCAGCTACACCCGCCAAATATGATGATTGCTCTGATCGAAACATCACTGAGGTCACATTTTTATGATTTGATACAATATCATCAACTAGCACAAATTTCTGTTTAGGGTTTAACTTAGCAGATTTTTGGATGGATTGGTTTAATGAATAACCGATGCCATAAACAATTGTATATGCATCTTTTTTTGTTGCTAAATTAAAATTTTGATCCAAATCCGTACGATCTGTGGCACTAAAATAGGTTACTGGTGCATTTTGCCCAGCTTTTATTTTATTAGCTGTTGCATAGCTTTTAGCACCTTCCCAGGCTGATTGGTTAAATGAATGATCATCAACACCACCAACGTCCAAAACAAGACCTAGCTTTGCCACGTTTGTTTTATCAGCTGAATTTTTAGTATTTTTATTCACACTAGCATAAACACCGCCACCAATAACTAATACAGCAGCAATACTTGCTGCAATTTTAACAGATTTTTTCATTCTTATCTCCCTTATAATTATAACTTGAAATACCATATCACTATCATTATTAGATAACAGCCAGCTACAGCACAAGATATAATTATACGGTGTTTAAGATTATCGACAAGCCCTTTTTATGGGATTGACAAACTAACAATATTTAATAATTGTCATTTGATAGTGTGTTATCGTTTGGCTTAACAACAAAACGTAGCCCTTTTGGAAAGAAATTTTTTATCTGACCATCTACATAACGACCCCAGCCAACACCATTACCATTGGCTATCAACAGTATCCAACCTTTTTCGAACCTACTATCCGGACGAATCACATCCCCATGGACAAATTTTGCCCAATCATCATGAGATAGTTCATAATATTGCTTAAATTGTTTTGGATGTAATGCTAACGCTAAAGCATGTGCCGGCTCAAAACGTTTCTTTTTAAAGGTCCCCATCTCTAATCCAAGGCGAAGTATTTTCATTTTGGATATGTCTGGTGTATCATTCGGCGCCAAGTAAAGACGCTCACCAAATAACATCCACTGACGCCCCGAAACTGAAAAATCACGCATTGTTTCTTCAATAAATGCATTTAAAATTTCTTGACGATCTCGATCAAGCACTTGCGGCTTGAGATCTTGAATCGTTTGAGGCGTTGGTATCGCATGTTCTGATAGTTTAAGTTTTGCCACAAAATGGCCTTCACCGTTCAGCTTTTGTGGCCATAAACGTGCTGTCTTTTTTAATTCAATCTGTGTAGCCGTGCGACTTTCTGTTGTTACACCATCTGTGTATTGCTTATCTGCCCACTCTGGGTGACCATCACTAATATGACTACCACTTGTTTTAGCAATAGTTTCTACAGTAAAATCTGGATATTCTTGCAACAACCAAGCAATCATTTGTTCATCTTCTTCGGGTGAAAAAGTACAAGTTGAATAGACAAGTTCACCACCAGGACGCAACATTTTAACTGCTTCACGTAAAATTTCTTGTTGTAAGTCAGCCAGTTCTTGTGGAAAATCATGATGCCATTGTGTGACTGCTATTGCATTTTTGCGAAACATTCCCTCACCGGAACATGGTGCATCTAACAAAATTTTATCAAAAAAATGTGGTAATTGTTGACTTAATTCAGCTGGTGTTTGTGATGACACTATGGCATTTTGTACACCAATACGCTCAATATTTTCACTTAATATTTTTGCGCGGCTCATAAATATTTCATTCGACCACAACAACCCATCTTGTTGCATAAAAGCAGCCAAATGCGTTGATTTGCCACCTGGTGCAGCTGCCAAGTCTAAGACGCGTTCCCCGGGATTTGGATGCAATACCTCGGCTACAAACTGAGCGGAGGGCTCTTGCGAGTACACAACACCCGTCACATGATCAATTGAATGGCCAAATACTGGTCCAAAATGCCCCCATTTACCATAAGGCACCTGCCCCTCATCTATTGTGTCACTCAAATTGGCATTACTTTTTAATGGATTGATCCGATAACCTTTTTGAATAGGTTGCTCAAAAGCTTGAAAAAATGCGTGACTTTCTTTACCTAATAAGCGTTCATATTTTATTTTAAAATCCTCAGGTAATTTAACCATCAATAACTATCAACCTCAATACGTGTTGGAATAGAAGGGATCGCTCCCTGCCTTGTGACAGCTATTGCACTTGCAGTACTTGCGCGATGTACAGCTTCATCAAGGTTACTAAAATCAGGTGCCAAAACACTGGCCAATGTGCCAATAAAAGTATCACCCGCAGCAGTTGTATCTTCTGCAGTCACTTTAATTGGCTTTTGCCACCAACGATGACTCCCATCAGCAATAAAAGATCCTGCATCTCCTAATGTGATAATACTACGTGGTACGCCCTTTTCTAATAATGCATCACTGACTTGATTAAGGATCTCTTCCGTATTCTCAACTGTCAATCCTGTTAATAATTGTGCCTCAGTTTCATTGGGTAAAATGATATCAGTCACAGCTGTTAATTCCGGTGTTAATTCGTAAACAGCAGGTGCTGGATTGAGTATTGTCTGGACATTATTATTTTTAGCAATCTTAAAAGCCACCGTAATGATATCTAGTGGCACTTCAAATTGTGCAATCAGTGTATCTGCACTAGCAATTAATTCCTCGTTTAAATCAGAAATTGTCAATGCTTGATTTGAACCACCATGAATTAAAATGGTATTGGCCCCATTATCTTGTAACATGATATAAGCTGAACCAGTTGGTACATCACCATTTGTCATGACAGAATCGACATTTATCCCATTGGCAAGTAATGTTGTGCGCATAAATTGTCCGTTGGTATCATTCCCAACAGCCCCAATAAATGATACATCTGCCCCTTGACGTGCTGCAGCAACAGCTTGGTTTGCACCTTTACCACCAGGAGCAGTACTAACATCGGTTAAAGCCATTGTTTCCCCAACTAATGGCATACGCGGCATTTTCATAATATTATCAACATTCAAACTACCAAGTACAACAATTTTTTTTGACATAATTTTTTAAGCGCTATTAACGTCTCTTGAAACTAACAGCGCATTTCCTCCATAAAATTTATTGAAACAGATGAATCATATCAACAAACACAATCTATCGTGTTTTTAAGACTGAATTACACTATATTGACTCATCAATATCGTTGTTTTCCTTATTAAGTTGCTTTGTTTTTGCACTAAGAAATCTATAAGTTGTTAACGCAATAACTAAGATTAAAATAGCAGTCGACAACAAAACTGTTTTATTAGTTTGATCATGATATACCAAAATAGCACGAATCAATGCTGTTATGCCAATATACAAAAAACTTTCCATACTAATATGTGCGTCTTTAACAAAGTATTCTCTTACCAAACTCACAAACTCAAAAAACAAGAAAACAGCCAATGTTGATTCTGTGATCTCAGTAAAATGGTCACGCACATCATTAACGGTGAGCAATAGATGAGCCAAATTATAAACTTCTCTCAACAAAAAACCAAAAAGAACAATACCAATTAGAATAATTAATATATTCAAAATGTATTCAAAGTAGTTAGCTACCTTTTGATGCCACTCATGTTTCATAATTCATTTCCTTTTTTTGTCGTAAATTTATCATACATTTTCGTTAGACTGGTAACAAGTATAACGCTTGCCTTATCATTTTTCACGTGATAAGAACTGGGGAATAATCTACTTAAAAATCAAACAAGCTCAGTTGGTTTTCATCTGGCATACCATCTAAAACTGAATTTCGCGTTAAATAATCAACGATAGTTTGTGAAACTTTACCACGTTTTTTAAGATCTTCTTTACTCAAAAACTTTTTTTCTTGTCTCGCAACAATTATTTGTTTAGCGACGTTATCACCAAGACTTGGCACAGCAGAAAATGGCGGAATCAATGTATCATCTTCAATAACCCATTCATTAGCTTCAGATTTATAGAGATCAACCATAGAAAATTTAATACCACGTTCAAGTGCTTCATTCGCCATTTCAAGTACTGTCATCAAATTTTTATCACCAACCGTTGCATCATTTCCCAGCGATCGTAACTTTTTCAATGCTTCCTTAGTAGCATTCTTTCCACGACTCATTGCAACAATGTCAAATTGATCAGCACGTACTGAAAAATAAGTGGCGTAATAAATTGAAGGGAAATAAAGTTTAAAATAGGCTATTCTTAAGGCCATCAACACATATGCTGCCGCGTGCGCGCGTGGAAACATATATTTAATTTTCAGCATAGATTGAATATACCACTCTGGAATTTTAACCTCGCGTAATTGCGCTTGATACTCATCGGTGATACCTTTACCTTTACGTACCTTTTCCATGATATTGAAAGCATCTGATGCTGGCATGCCCCAGTTAATTAAATCGGTCATAATTTTATCACGAGTTCCAATAACTGTACCAATAGTTGCCGTCCCGTTTTCAATTAATTCGTTGGCATTGCCTAACCAAACGTCCGTACCATGCGACAATCCAGATATTTGTAGTAATTCTGAATAGTTATGTGGCTGTGTTTCTTCTAACATGCCACGCACAAATCCCGTTCCAAATTCCGGCAATCCCAGTGTCCCAGTTTTCGAAAAGATTTGTTCCTCAGTCACATTCAGTGCGTCAGGCGAAGTAAATAAACTTAACACACCGGGATCGTTAGCTGGAATTGATTGTGGATCAATGCCAGACATATCCTTTAATGTACGAACCATCGTTGGATCATCATGCCCTAAAATATCCATTTTTAATAAATTATCATGAATTGAATGATAATCCATGTGTGTTGTTTGCCATAATGATTTTTGATCATCAGCCGGATATTGCACTGGTGTAAAATCATAAACTTCATATTCACGTGGCACAATCAAAATACCACCAGGATGTTGCCCTGTTGTTCTTTTGACACCCGTAATACCTTGCGCTAAGCGCTCAACTTCCGCACCGCGATAATGTTTATCATGATCACGTTCATAACCTTTGACATAACCGAAAGCCGTTTTTTCTGCTATAGTCGCAATTGTGCCAGCACGATACACATTGTGTTCTCCAAAAAGCACTTTCATATAATTGTGCGCAATAGGTTGATAGTCTCCCGAAAAATTAAGATCAATATCTGGTACTTTATCCCCTTTAAATCCCATAAATGTTTCAAAAGGAATATTTTGACCGTCACCTATTAACATATCTCCTGGATGATTAGGATCTGGCTTATCGGGTAAATCATAACCAGATTCATAGACATTGGGATCGGCCAATTCAAAATAATCACCATGTGCACTACGATAATGAGGTGCAAATGGGTTAACTTCGGTAATTCCAGACATTGTAGCAACAAATGATGAACCAACAGAACCACGGGAACCAACCAGATAACCATCTTTATTAGATTTTTCCACTAACCGCTGTGATATCATATAATGTGGCGCGAATCCATTGCCAATAATAGCCTTTAGTTCTTGATCAATTCGTGCTTGAATGACATCTGGAATGGGATTACCATACCATTTTCTTGCCGTTTCTAGTGTACGTTGCGTTAATTCTTCACTAGCACTAGGAATATTTGGTGGGTAAGAACCACTTTTTAAGGGTGTAACAGTCTCTAGCATATCAGCAACAACATATGTATTGTCAATGATTAGCTTTTTAGCTAAGTCTTCCCCCATGAATGCATAGTCATCTAGTAATTCTTGTGTCGTTCGAAAGTATATTTCTGGTAAAGCTGTGCGATTTTGAGGGTTACCGGGTTGTGTCCCAATCAAAATATCTCGGTAAATTTTATCTTCTGGGTTCGTGTATTTAACATCACCAGTCACAACAACTGGTTTCTCTAATTCATCGCCAATAGTTACCATCTCGTTTAAGATGTCGTGCAACTTATCTTCATTACTAATTAATCCAGATTCTAGCATCGGTGCATAATTGGCAGTTGGCTGTATTTCAATATAATCGTAGTATCTAGCTTTCGATAAAGCGGCATCGTGACCTTTCTCAATTAGCGTCACAATAACCTCACCGCCTGTATCACCTGTCCCAATAATCAAGCCTTCACGATACTGATTTAAAATTGAGCGGGGGATCCGTGGCACACGTGCAAAAAATTCAATATTCGATAATGACACGAGTTTGTATAAGTTTTTTAACCCAACCGCATTTTTTACCAACACTGTCGCATGTACAGGACGCCCATGTTTCCAAGCATTACCTTCAGTCATATGATCATTTAATTGGCTATGTTCGGTCAAATCAAAGCGTTCTTTAGCCTCTTTAATCAAACGCCAGGCGATATGTCCAGTAGTTTCAGAATCAAAGATGGCACGATGCGCCTGCTCTAAATTAATATTGAATCTTTTGGCGATGGTCCCCAATCGATATGATTTATAATCTGGATATAGCCAACGCGTAAACGGTAATGTATCGATTACTGGCGTGGTTATTGCTTTTTGTTGATAACGCGCATAAGCAGCATTCATAAAACCAACATCAAATGTGACATTGTGCCCAACTAGTATTGAATCTCCAACCCAATCACGAAAACGCGTAATAATATTTTCTTCTGTATCTGAATTGGCTACCATAGCATCAGTAATAGATGTTAATTCTGTAGTAAAGTCTGATAAAGGAAATCCTGGATTAATATATTCTGAAAACTTATCAATGACATTGCCTAACTGCATTTTAACAGCTGATAATTCTATGATTTTATCTGAAACAGCTGATAATCCAGTTGTCTCCAAATCAAAGGCAACATAAACCGTATCTTTAGCTAATAAACTAATTGGCGCAAGATTAAATGCTATTGGTTCCCCATCTTCCACTAAGTTAGCTTCCATACCGTAGATCATTTTTAAATCATTTTTTTGACCCGTAGCCACAGCCTCGGGGAAGCCTTGTACATTGGCATTATCTACAACAGCTAATGCTTCTTGTCCCCAATCTTTAGCTAATTTTCCGACTTGCGAGTAGTGAGTAACAGCGTCCATTGATGACATAGCCGTATGCACATGTAATTCAATTCGTTTCCGATCACCTTGATAAGTTTCTTGTCTTTGTTTGTGATCAACAACCTGTAAATCATAAATATTAAGTACTAACTCGCGCGCATAGGTGTCTTCTTGAACATTACCAGACATGCGTACCCACATACCTGCTTTCAGTCCATCAAAAACAGCTTCATCAGTTTCATTATTTGAAAACTTTTTAGCAGCAATAGAGCTCGAGTAATCAGTGATTTTTATTGTCATTAATTTCCGACCAGAACGTAGCTCACGAACTTCATTAGCAAAAATATAACCTTCTACAACAACACGATTTTCTTCACCTTCAATAGACTCGAGTCGTGTAATATCTGCATCTGCGGCAATTTTTCGACCTAAAGCTAACGTTACCCCTTCAGACGTTGCCTTTGTCTTGGCCTGCTCATTCGCATGAATTGTCTTTTGTAAATCTTCGCGTGCCTTGGCATGTCGTTGTGCAACACTATCTTCAATTTGCTGTGCCAATGTTTCATCTTGCTGCGGTGTGAACACCAGCTTTGGAAAACCAAAATTTTGATAGGCTGCTACAATTGAATGCAACACTGGATCTCGTAAGACATTAAATAGCAATTGTGCACCAACCATAATACTATAGTGGTTAGTTTCAAGTGACTTTAACTCGGTATTACTTTCCAATTGCTGAATCATTGCATGGTTTAATTCAGAGTCATCTAAAGCAAAATGCCAATATTGTTGAACTAAATCATCATTAATTTGTTGGTCAACCGTTTGAATGATCAGTTTTGGCATAGCAATATTAATAAAAGCAGCACGTAGGTTCTGTTGTAATTGTATATATACATTTGCTGGTAAAATATGGTCTAGTTCAACATAAAATATCCAAGTCTTGTCGGACGTTGAAACCGCCACTTGTTTTAATGCACCTGATTTAAAAAAACCACGAATATCATCTGATATTTCAATTTGGTTTAATAAGTGTTGTAATTGTTCTTGCTGGGTTAATGCCATGTTTTCCCCTAAAAATTGAGTAAAAAAGCCGAACTGATCGGCTTTTTTGTAACGTTATTTATCACCGTCTAGTAATACTGAGACTGAATCAACTACTTCACTGACTCGCATTTCAATATTTGTATTACTTGCGCGAACCTTCACTTCGACAATATCTTCGCTCGCCTTTTTACCAACGGTAATACGAATAGGTAAACCAATTAAATCTGCATCTGCAAACTTAACACCAGCTCGCTCCTTACGATCATCAACAAGAACTTCTAGTCCTTGTGCTGTTAACAAACTCTCTAGTTGACCTGCTATGCGAGACTGATCCTCGTCTTTTGTATTAATCGGTACAATATGCACGTCAAATGGCGCTACACTAGCTGGCCATACTAACCCAGCTTCATCTGCGCTCTGTTCAGCTATTGCACTTAATAAGCGCGATACACCAATACCATATGATCCCATAATCATATCAGTTTGACGTCCATTTTTATCCAAAACTTGTGCGCCCATTGCTTTAGAATAGCGGGTACCTAACTTAAAAATATGCCCAATTTCAATTCCCTTAGTAAAGATCAATTTACCTTTGCCATCTATAGCCAAATCACCTTCACGAGCAGTACGGAAATCACTAATATTTGCTTCCTCAAGTGTCACATCACGATCCCAGTTAATATTGATGTAATGATGATCATCACTATTGGCACCAGCCGCAAAGTTCACCAAATCAGCAGCACGTTCATCAACTAATAAACGTACATCTTCTGGTAAATTAACAGGTCCCAATGAACCAAATCCAGCACCAAATTGGCGACGTACTTCTGACTCTTCCGCTAATTCTAAGGTATCAGCATGTAAGAAATTTTGCACTTTAACAGGGTTCACTTCAAAATCCCCAGTTGTAACAACAGCAATAAATGTTTCATCTGCCACAAAAATAATTGTTTTAGCTAAATGTGCCGCTGGTACATCCAAAAAAGCAGATAATTCATCAATCGTCTTTTCGTTTGGTGTATCAATTTTAGTCAATTCTTTGAGCTCTTCATGTGACTTTTGGGGCACATAAAAATCTTTAGCCATTTCTAAATTGGCAGCATAGTCAGTCGCGTCTGAATAAGCTATAGTGTCCTCTCCAGCTGCTGCGGGTGCAGAAAATTCTTTTGAATCAGAGCCCCCCATTGCACCAGCATCACCAACAATCGCACGGTATGACAAACCAACTCGGTTAAATATTTTCACATACGCTGACTCCATATCATGAAATGATTTATCTAGGCCTTCCTCATCAGCACTAAATGAATAAGCATCTTTCATAATAAATTCACGGGTACGTAACAAACCAAATCTTGGTCGGTTTTCATCTCGAAATTTAGCTTGAATCTGATAAACAACAAGTGGCAACTTCTTATAAGACTTAATATCATCTGCCATCAATTGCGTAAACGTTTCTTCGTGTGTTGGTCCTAAAATAAAATCACGATTTTGACGATTTTTAAATTTATATAAATCAGGTCCATAAGTTGAATACCGTCCTGATTTTTGCCAAAGTTCAGCTGGCAAAATTTCAGGTACCAGCATTTCATTGGCATCAATTTCCGCCATTTCTTCGCGTACAATCGTCTCAATTTTGTTAATGACACGTTTAGCTAATGGTAGATATGAAAACATACCGGCAGCAACAGGTCGAATGAACCCTGCCTTAAGTAATAGTTGATGGCTCTTAACTTCAGCATCTGCAGGTACATCACGCAATGTTGGCATTAATAACTTTGATTGTTTCATGAATTCTCCTCGTTTGTTTGTGAATTATGTACGGGTATCACACAGTTTAATGCATGTACCTGTAGTTTATAAAAATATCATCTCAATAAATCATTAATTGTAACAGCAATCATCAGCACAATCAAAAATACTGCGCCAACAATGGTTACTGTATTTTCAATAATTGAAGGTAATGGGCGACGTAAAATACCTTCAATGATATTTAAGATTAACTTCCCACCATCTAGTGCCGGTATAGGTATCAAGTTCATTATACCTAGATTAATTGATAGCATAGCCATAAAAGCTAAAATACTTAAGAATCCAATCCGTGCGACACTAGATGTTTCTCTGGCAATTGAAACCGGACCACCTAACTTATCCAAGCTAAAGCCACCGGTAAATAAATGTGTTAAGGCATGCCATACTTGTTGGATAGTCATCCCAGTGGTAACAAACCCATATTGAATGCGCGCAGTGATATTCGTATGCGTTTTAGCTGTTATACCAATCAACGTCGAATTAACACCATCTATTTTAACAGTTTTAGGTGTGACGTCAACTCGTTTCTGTTGGCCTTGACGTGAAATCACAAATGTTAGTTGTTTCCCATTGGCAGCACTAATACGTTCTGTGACATCTTGCCATGATTTTGTGTCTTGACCATCAATAGATCTAATTTTATCATCTGCTTGTAATCCAGCTTGTTTAGCAGGCATATTATTTTGCACACCACCAACTACCGCTTCATTTAATGTCACGCTAGGTGCAGCAAAACCAAGTCCGGAAAATACGATAAAGGCCAAAATAAAATTCATTAATGGCCCGGCAATGTTAATCATCGCACGTTTGAATAGTGGCGCACTTTGAAACCAAGTATCACGTGGTGCTATTTGTACTTCAATACCATTTTGTTCAATTATTGTTGCATCATGATCCACCACTATTGTGGTTAATTCTTCAGCGTTATTTAAATAACCTGTTAATGTTAAAGCATCACTCAAATCAAATGAGTCTACTTGAAAAGGTACGCCATCATGTGCTTCTTCAACACGTGTATCTAATGTCGTAACATGTTGTTGTGCATTAAATTCAAGCATTAATCTTTGACCAGCATCTAAGTCCGCTGTTTCATCCATGCCAGCCATACGTACATAGCCGCCAACTGGTAAAATACGAATCGTGTATGCTGTATGGTTACGATTCCAACTTAATAGTTTTGGCCCCATCCCTATCGCAAATTCACGCACCAAAACACCCGACCGTTTGGCAATGAAAAAATGACCAAACTCGTGAACTGTGACCAAGACACCAAAAACAAATATAAACGAAATAATTGCAGTTAAATTCATATACTTTTTATCCTAACATGCCTAAAATCGCCATCAATGGCATCACAACTAGCATCGAGTCAAATCGATCCAAAATACCACCATGACCTGGCAAAATATTACCAGAATCTTTGACACCAAAATGCCGTTTAAATCCTGACTCAATCAAATCACCCAGTTGACCGGCTATTGATAATACAAGGGCCAGTCCAAACATATCAATCAAACTATAAGTTGGCAACCAATGGCATAACGTATAAATTACAGGCACAATGATCACTGCAATCAAACTACCACCAATTGAGCCTTCCCAAGTCTTATTAGGGCTTATTTTTGGTGCTAATTTATTCTTCCCGATTGCACGTCCGACCATGTAAGCACCTGAATCCGTGATCCAAACAATCAGCATACCAAACATCACAGTTGAAAGCCCTTTACTGTCCGCTTGAAAAAAATAATGAAACCCTGTACCAACATAAAGTATAGCTAAAGTTAATGTGCCCGCATCATCAAAGTTAAAATGATTACGACTAAATACCGTCTGCAATAGTAAAAAGAAGGCTAGAATATAAAAAATTATGTGTGCACTATTTACCCAAGGAATATCTTGCCAGAAATTATTGGGTAAAATGATAACAACAACTCCGATAAAACTAATCATAGCCTCAGCAGAAACGAAAAAACGATGTTTCATACGTAAAATTTCACTGATACCGATAATACCCAATACCAGTGTTAAAATAAGTAAAGGTGTATGCCCAATAACTAGAAGCGGTACAAAAATGATTAAAGCCACAATGGCTGTCAAAACACGTGTTTTCATCTATTAAGACTCACTTTCAGAATTTTGCGTTAAGCCGCCAAAGCGACGATCACGTAAGGTATAAGCAGAAATTGCCTGGTTTAGATCCTCGGCAGTGTAATCCGGCCAAAGCACATCAGTAAAGTAGAGTTCTGAATAAGCAGCCTGATAAGGCATAAAGTTACTTAAACGTAATTCTCCCGAAGTACGAATCATTAGATCAGGCGCCGCTAAATCACCTAAATCACTAGTATTTAGTACGTTAGCAAACATATCTGCGTTAATTTCATCTGGTGATAGTAAGCCATCCGCTACACGTTGTGCCAAAATCTTAGTTGCTTCAATAATTTCTAATTGACCACCATAATTCAAAGCAAAGTTTAAAACCATACCTGTATTATCTGATGTTTGTCTAATCGCTCGTTCAACCGCCTTTTGTGTCCCAGCCGGTAATCTATTAATATCGCCCATGACTTTAACTCGAATATTATTTTTAACTAAATCTGGGACAAATTCATTAAAAAAATCGATTGGTAACTGCATCAAAAAGCTAACTTCATCATTAGGACGCGTCCAATTTTCAGTTGAAAAAGCATACAATGTTAGTACTTTAACACCTAAATCACTGGCTGTTTTAGTCACACGCTTAACTGTATTCATCCCAGCCTTATGGCCAGCAGCACGTGGCATGAAACGTTTTTTTGCCCAACGTCCATTGCCATCCATAATGATTGCAATATGATTAGGAATCTTTAAATTTGTCATCTCTGAGTTGAGACTATTTTTAGTTTTAAACAACGCCAAGGCAACTCTCCTTCATGCACATTTGTGTGCAACAGTATCAAGTATTATTCTACCAGATGTCAGGTCATGGTACAAAAAAACGTGATAAATTTCCCTATCACGCTCAGAATTTTATTGAACTGTTACAGACTTTGCTAAGTTACGTGGACGATCAACATCCAAGCCACGATCTAATGTCGCATAATAAGCAATCAACTGTGTTGGAATAACTGCTAATAAAGGCATTAATAATTCATTAACATCTGGTAATAAATAAGCGTCTCCTGGTTTAGCAAGTGATTGGCTAGCTATCACAATTGTATTCGCACCACGTGCTGCAACCTGAGAAATTTCACCACGTACTAATCCTGCAGTTTTAGATTGCGTAAGCAAGGCAAATACCGGTGTACCATCTTCAATCAATGAAATGGTGCCGTGCTTCAATTCGCCAGCTGCAAAGCCCTCTGTTTGAACATATGAAATTTCTTTCAGTTTCAAAGCTGATTCCACGGCTACTGCGGCATCCAACCCACGACCAATATAAAAAGCTGAATGGCGATCATGCAACGCATCTTCGGCAATATCTTTAAACTGATCCTTCTGATCAGTAATGACCTGCATTTCAACAGCTACTTTAGCTAATTCATGTTTCAAATCTAGACCACTGTCACCAATTGCATGTGCCAAAATAGCTTCAACAATAACTTGTGCTGTATAGGCCTTAGTAGATGCCACGGCGATTTCCGGTCCAGCAAGTAACGGCAAAGCAAAATCAGCCTCACGTGTTAACGTTGAGTTCAATACGTTAGCCATTGTCAATGACGGATACCCTTGTTTAACAACATTATCTAACACTTCACGAGAATCAGCCGTTTCACCAGATTGACTCAAGAAAATAAAGAAAGGTTTTTTACTCAACAAGGGCTGATCATAGGCAAACTCAGAAGAAATGTGTACTTCAGTTGGTTTACCCGTCCATTGTTCAAAGTAACGCTTGCCGACTAGGCCAGCATGATATGAGGTCCCGGCTGCTACAATATAAAGACGGTCAGCTTGCTTGATACGATCAATAATTGACTGATCAATATTGATAACTTGACCATTATCATCAAAATAGTACTGTGATAATGTACGTGCAACAATTGCTTGTTCATCGACTTCTTTGAGCATGTAGTAAGGATAGACACCTTTATCTGTCTCAGAAGCGTCAATGTCCAAATAAAATGGTTCACGAGAAACAGAATCTCCTGTCTCATTATATAAAGCCACATTAGTTTTGCTGATAACAGCAACTTCGCCATCCATTAACTCAATAAAATATTGAGTAACATCAAGCATTGCAGAAGCATCTGATGTCACAACATTGCCATCGTCAGAAATACCAATCAACAATGGTGATTTCTTCTTAGCGGTATACAACAAGTCCGGTGTTTGGCGATCCATAAGTAAAAATCCATAAGCTGAATTGTTGTCCAGCAGTGAAATCATCTTACGAAATGCATCGAGTGTTGATAACTCATCTTCTTTGGCAAATTTGTCAATTAATTGTACTGCAATTTCTGTATCAGTTTCTGAATGTAAAGTGACACCTTGTAAATAAGTGTCTCGTAATTCATCATAGTTTTCAATAACACCATTGTGCACTAAATAGAAGCGTCCATCTTCTGAGCAATGTGGGTGCGCATTTTCAACAGAAACACCACCATGTGTCGCCCAGCGTGTATGTGCAATACCAGCTGTTCCTGTAATACCTTTACCCTTGGTTGCCTCTTCAAGCAACGCCACACGGCCTTGTTGACGCACTAGAAAATCTCCTGCGTCGCCACCGTTAACATAAACACCAGCTGAATCATAGCCTCGATACTCTAGTTTTTCCAAACCCTTCAATAGAGTTGGTAACGCTTCATGATTACCTGTGCATCCAACAATTCCACACATAGAAATAATCCTCTTTTCAAAATTGGTTTATTTTATTTATTTAACTAACTCCCACTATTTTAAAGCACACAGCGACCCTTGTCAAACTAATTAAATAATTGGTATAGTCCATTTCAAGAATAAATAAAGAACACTTAGTTTGACTTTTTATCTAAACTAATCCTTAAAATATGTTAAACTATAAAAAATTGAAAGTGAGATTTATTGTGACAAAAACTGTGACATGGCATATTACTAATGCCAAAATTTTAGATGTATTTAATCTTAAATTTGATCAGACTGATCTCTGGATTGATGGTAAGCAAATAATTTATCGTGGTAAAGACCCTGATTTAAGAGCAATCAACACTTATGATGCACAAGGAAAATATATTGTCCCTGGCTTAATTGATGCCCATGTACATATTGAAAGCTCACTACTAGCACCAAGTGAATTTGGCAAATTAGTCATGCCTCATGGCATTACTCGCGTATTTGCAGACCCTCATGAAATTGCTAGTGTGGCTGGTATTTCAGGTATTCAATATATGCTAGAAGACGCGCGACAATCACCACTTCACATCCACTATATGCTGCCTTCATCTGTCCCAGCTACACCTTTTGAACATGCCGGTGCGACACTGCATGCCGACGCACTGAAACCTTTTTATAGTGTCCCTGAAATAAATGGATTAGCTGAAGTTATGGATTTCCCAGCGGTCTTTAATGAAGATCAAGATATGCATCAAAAAATTCAGGATGCACAAGCTGCCGGAAAACATGTTGATGGCCATGCATCTGGATTATCACGTGAGCAATTAGCGATCTACCGTAAATATAGCATTGATACAGATCATGAATGTGAAAATGCGCAACAAGCGCTTGAGCGTCTCAATGCCGGCTTTTCCATCTTTGTACGCGAAGGCACAGTTGAGCGTGATGAGTTAGCCATTTTGCCAGCCATTAATATGATTAATCAAGCTCATTTTTCTTTTGCAACTGATGATAAAACAGCCAACGATATCCATAGTGAAGGCTCTATTGATTATAGTGTCAAATTGGCTATCAAAAATGGGTTATCCCCCGCTGTCGCCTTCACTATGGCAAGCTATAACGCTGCTCAAGCACAAAAAGTACAAAACGTCGGTGCTTTAACTGACGGATTTATTGCCGACTTAGTTGTACTTGATCGGTTAGAGGATTTTTCAGTTGAAAAGGTTATGCTTGATGGTCAGTGGTATGAAGATACTACTTCTACCGTGACGCCTATTGCCAACCAATTATTAAATTTCACATTACAGCAATCAGATATAGCACTGCCAATTGATGATTCAAAACCAGCTCATGTAATTGAAATTATGCCACATCACATTACAACCAAACATGTCACTGAAGCAGTCCCCACCCAAGATGGTTATTTTTCTGCAAATGATACTTATGCTAAAATTGTAGTCGCTGAACGTTATCATAATCTTGGCCATGGTGTAGGTATTATTAAAGGATTTCACCTAACCAACGGCGCAATTGCCTCAACAATTGCTCATGACTCACATAACGTTATTATTGCTGGCACTAACGACGATGACATGATCTTAGCAGCTAACACATTACGTGAAATTGGTGGCGGTGAAGTCGTTGTCAACAATGGTCAAGTAACAACTCTACCTTTGGCAATCGGTGGCCTCATGTCGGACCATTCTTATCAGCATGTTATCAAAACGAATAACACACTCCGTGCAGCTTTCTCTAAAATTAGTGATATTAAATTTGATCCATTCCTCACGCTGTCTTTCATGGCGTTACCGGTAATTCCTAGCCTTAAAATAACCGATCAAGGATTATTTGATTTTAACCAATTTGCATTTATCAATATTCAGGATTAACTATGAAAACTTTCAGTATCTCACCAGAAAAATTACTTACCATTTTACTCGGTCAGCCTGTTGATTTAAACTTTGATTATACGGGTTTACTTCTACTAGCGGCCGAAAAAAATACTAAATATCATCTGCCATCAGAAATGGCTGGTAGTATAATTTACATTGAAAACCACCACAATACTTTCGTATCGTTAGTCCACCCTTTCAATGTGCCCACGCAAAATCAATTATTTGATGTCGATGATAACCTTATCCACCGTGAACCATATAATTGGTTTGGCCCACAATCAGTAGTCATTGAGAAGAAAATGCAAGATTTCGCTGCACAATACGATGGCCCTACCACTGAAAGTGGTGCTATACCAAGACACTTCATACCTGATAATATTGCCGAACCCGTAATCTTATCAGATAATTATTGGCAAGATTACACTAAATTTGTTAATGATACTGATGGTCGTTTTGCATCAGAATTAAAACCAATGTTTAATATATAATCAAAAAAAGATGCATATAACTATGCATCTTTTTTTATCGTTTTATCAACTATGTTCTGTGCCAGAACTCCCATCACTGATATTAACACGACGTGGGCGCGAACCATCTGATGGCCCTATATAACCACCTGATTCTAAATCATCAATTAATCTGGCAGCACGATTATATCCAATTCGAAAACGTCGTTGCAGTAATGATGTTGATGCTTTTTGTTGTTCTATGACAAATTGTAACGCTTCCTGAAATAATTCATCTTCACTATTCCCTTGACTAGCACCATCACCACCGTCTTGTGCAATTTCATCATCAGTCACAGTCATCGCTTCAGAATATTGCGCCTCCTGTTGCTCTTTAACAAAAGAAACAACATTTGTCACATCCGTATTACTAATAAATGCGCCTTGAACACGTTGTGTTGGCTTTCCAGGTGGCGCAAAAATCATATCCCCTTTACCTAACAATTTTTCAGCACCATTCGTATCCAAAATTGTGCGTGAGTCAATGCCCGATGCCGTTCTAAATGCAATTCGCCCAGGAATATTACTTTTAATTGTACCATTAATAACTTTTACATCTGGTCGCTGCGTAGCCAAAATCATGTGAATCCCGGCTGCTCGAGCTTTAGCCCCCAAGCGTGCGATAGACACTTCAATTTCTGAACCAACAGTACTCATTAAGTCAGCAAATTCATCGACAATGGCCACAATATAAGGCATTTTCTGCATGATACTCGTGCCACTCTCTTTCGATTCGGCATTTTGCTTATCAACTGCAGCATTATATTCACCAATATTACGCTTGCCAAACTGTGCAAGTAATTTATAACGATTTTCCATTTCATCAACAACTTTTTGTAATGATTTCGCAGCCTTTCTAGGATCTGAAACAACCGGTGTTAATAAATGTGGGATCCCATTATAAATGGATAATTCAACAACTTTCGGATCTACCATCATTAATTTAACTTCACTTGGTTTGGCTTTTAACAAAATTGAAATAATAATACTATTTAAACCGACTGATTTTCCTGAACCTGTTGATCCAGCAATCAATAAATGTGGCATATCAGCTAAATTCGCCATGATGATATTGCCTGTCACATCACGCCCCAACGGTACACGTAATAAATGTTCATCATCTTTCGGCGCATGCTCAATCATATCTCGAAAACCAACGGCTGCCTGCGTATCATTTGGCACTTCAATACCAACATAAGGTTTGCCAGGAATAGGTGCCTCAATACGAATAGACTTAGCTGCTAGAGCTAAAGCCAAATCATCCGCCAAATTCGCAATACGATTAACTTTAACGCCCTGTCCTGGTTTTAGCTCATATTGTGTCACGGTTGGCCCTAACGAAACGCTGGTAACTTCCGCTTCAACACCAAAACTTAGCAACGTATCATGAACCAAACGTGATTTTTCCGTAAGACTTTTGAATTCTTTCGTTTGATCAGTTGCAGCCACTTGTGTCAACAGCTCAACAGAGGGTAGTTTATAATCTGGATTGTTATTTTCTGGCACACTAGTAGCCAATTCAACATCCCCATCATCCGACGCATTTGGCGCCTCTTTTTCAGGTAGCTTCGCTGAACGACTAGTTGATGGCACTTCTGGTTGACTCTCTACTGGACCCTGCCATTTAATCTCTGGTTCGACAAATTCTGATGGTGTCGTATCTGGATCACCTTCTGAAGGTAACATATCATTATTTGGTGTGGCTACTTTTTCAGCACCTTGGTGCAATCCTAGTGGGTCATCCCCATAATCTGTCACATTTTTTTTATGACGTTTAAATAAGGCACGATGTTCTGGCATATTAACGCGTCGTTCTTGTACATAAGCCACACCAGCTTGAGCTTTTTTAATCCCTTTATCCGTTAAATCACGGGCAGGAATTCGGAAGAAAATAATGATACCACTCATTAATAGAATGATTGACACAATCCACGTACCAATATTTGACATCAATGTAAATAATAGATGATACAAAGCCGCGCCGATAACGCCACCACCTACAGGCGTATTGGCTGATTGATTCACAAAATCTTGACCTATCAGACGTACAACTTCATTGATATAACCGGTTCCATTGGGTAATGTATACGTAAAGAAAAGCAGTGATGTGATTATCAATAGTGCCACAAAAGTCATGATAGTACCAAGGATAAAATGTCCTGCTATTTTTGGCATTTTCTTAAAAATAAAGTAGTAAATGATACCAAAAGTTACCGGAATGATAGCGACTAAATACAAGCTGCCAAAGAAAAATCTGAAAATATCCGCAATATATACACCAATTAATCCAAGCTTAAAAATACCCAGAATACCTAAAAGTGCCCCTAACAGTATGGCTATATTTTTCCCGATAATAGCACTTGGTTCTGCTTTTTTTCGTGTCGTACTACGCCGTCTTTTTTGTGGTGCTTTACGTGTTGCCAATTTTTATCACCTTTTACAATTTAATTAATAACTTAACACTCTATTCTATCACGAAATGCAAGCAAACAGTTGTTCGCTCATGATTTTAAAAATGACTTATGACATATAAAAAGCCACAACCGAAGTTGTGACTTGATATAGCTCGTGAGAGAATCGAACTCTCGATTCCGCCGTGAAAGGGCAGCGTCTTAGCCACTTGACCAACGAGCCATGGTCAGTGATGCTTGATATCTCTATCAGACAACTATAATAGAATACCAAGAATTTTATGCCCTGTCAACACTTTATTTCAATTTATCTTGTTCGTAAGTATGAATTGTATCTAAACTTTGGAAGTTTTGCTGACGGAGTGCTTCATAGAGCACAATTGCCACTGTATTTGATAAATTTAATGAACGAATATGTGTGTCATCTTGTGGGATTCGAATGGCTTTTTCTGGATTTTGTCGCATGAATACTTCAGGTAATCCCGTTGTCTCCTTACCAAATAAGAAATAATGATCACCATTTTTTTCACCATAATCTGGTTGTGTGTAATCCATATTTGCAAATTTAGATACCAAATATAGGTGATCTTCAGCCTTCAAAGTTGCCAAAAAATCGGGTAAACTATCATGACGCACTAATTGAACGTAATCCCAATAATCTAAGCCCGCACGTTTAACGTGCTTGTCATCAAGTTCAAAACCAAGCGGTTCAATCAAATGCAGTACTGCATCGGTCCCAGCAGTTGTTCGTGCAATATTACCAGTATTAGCTGGCATTAACGGTTCAAATAATACAATGTGATTTGTCATTTAACTAAATTTTCTCTTCCTTTACATCTACATCATCTTCAAATAAATCAGAATTATATCGCCACCATTCATAGATATGTGTCACTAATACCTTAACAACGGCATAAGTTGGTACAGCTAAAATGACCCCCAATACACCGAAAATGTGTCCACCACTCAATAAGACAACAATTACAGTGACTGGGTGAATGGCCAATGCACTACCCAGAATTCTAGGTGCAATAACATGTGCTTCAATCGGTTGTTCAATAATCAATACAACAATCGCCAATAACAATAATTTAGGTCCGCCAGCAATTAAAGCAACTGTCCACACAGGGACTTGAGCCAGAATCGATCCAACGTAAGGAATCATGTTGAAAAATCCAGCCATTAGTGCCAAAAGAATACCATAAGGCAAACCAATTATCGTAAAACCGACACCAAACATAATCATAACGGCAAAAGCCACACCGAGTTGACCTCGAATATAATGTGCAATTTGTTCACTAATTTCTGTTAATAATTGACGCAAAGAGCTTCGCACCCTACGCGGGAATTTTTCAGCGACAAATCCTGAAAAACGGTGACCATCAAGTAACATATAATAGAGAATAAATGGCGTTGATACAACAGTTATCCCAATAGTAGTCAGTATAGAAGCAAATGAACCGATGCCAGCCACGCCAGTTGTTACATATTTCCGACTCCAATCAACAACATTTTGATTAATATCAGCATTAGTATTATTTAAAAAATCACGTACTGTTTTAAACTCATTAGATTTAAATGTTTCGTTAATAAAATTTTGACTAGTTGTCCAATAATTTGGCCAATGGTCAATAAATGATATGACTTGGTCACGCAAAACAATGACAACAATGCTAATAATACCCGCAATAATACCCAATAATAGAACTAAAAGAATACCCACAGATAAATTGCGAGGTATTTTTGTATGCTTACTAAACCAAGCCACCGCTGGACTCAATAAATAATACAACACCCCAGCGATTAAAATAGGTGCACCTACTGCTGTAAATAAAGCCCGAACAGGTTCAAAAATAAAACGCACCTGCCAACCCAGAAAAATAATCAATAAAACTAATAAAACCACTAGTAATCCGTTCAATAAGTTATTTCCCGAAAACCACCGTCGGTACCAGGTATGTTGCTCTGCTTGTTTAGCCATCGAGAACCTCCACTATATATTTTAATTTTACCACATATCTATAACATTTCATGCACACAAGCACCAAATGAGCCGTTTGATAATTCTGTTTTTATCATAAAGGTATCTGCCTAATCAACTAAAGTATGATAATATTGAAGTAACTTAATTTTTTAGGAAGAATAGTTTATGACTTCAACAGCCACAGCCCACACCAACATTGCATTAATTAAATATTGGGGTAAAAAAGATGCCATACTAAACCTACCCACAACGAGTTCGCTATCATTGACACTTGATAAGTTTTATACAACAACAACTGTCTCAAAAAATGATAGCATTGACACATTAATTTTGAATGGTCAAAATGTTGATGCTAGAAAAATTCAAAACTTTTTAAATATCTTGCGTGATGAATTAGGCACATTTGATCAATTAACAATTACCTCAGAAAACCATGTGCCCACAAGCGCCGGATTGGCTTCTTCAGCCTCTGCTTTTGCTGCGTTAACTGCAGCAGTTACAAGGGAGTTAGCACTTGATTTACCAAACGAAACCCTTTCACGTCTTGCTCGACGCGGTTCGGGTTCTGCATCTCGCTCATTTTACGGGCATTTCGCTGTTTGGCATGAAGGTATTGATGATAAGTCATCATTTGCTGAAAGTATAGCAGCTCCTGATATGCCAATTGCACTTGTAGTTGCAGAAGTATCGTCTGAGGCCAAAAAAGTTAGCTCGACCGAAGGTATGCAACGTGCCATGACTTCTCCAGACTATTCATCTTGGATTCAGAACAGTGCCAAACAATTTTTAGATATTCAAAATGCGATTATCACTTCAGACATCGAAAAAATTGGTTATATTGCTGAAAAGAATGCTTTAGATATGCACGCATTAAATCTAACTGCGCGGCAACAACCTTTCACTTATTTTACCCGGGAAACCCAACAAATTTTAGCGATTGTTTCTGATTTACGGCACAAAGGTATTTTAGCCTTTTCAACAATGGATGCTGGTCCTAATGTCAAAATTATCACAACCCTAAATGAAGCCCCAACTATCGTAAATCATCTCAAAAAGGAAATGCCGCATCTTAAGGTTCAAACAGCGGCTAGCGGACCTGGTGTCACTTATGACTAAAATATCTGTTCCTGGCAAACTGTTTTTGGCTGGCGAATATGCCATTACAAATCCTGGTAATACAGCAATAGTTGCAGCTATAACTACTGGTTTGTCAGTGGAAATTACTCCTGCAACAGAAAATTCCACTATTCAATCTAATACTATCAAACAACTTTTGCTATTCCAATTAGATCAACTTAATAAGCCATGGCCTGACGATTGGCGATATGTTTGGGCAGCTATAAAAATCATATATGATTATAATCAACTGAGCGACGCTATCAAATCAATGGATCCAATTCATATAAGCATCAATAGTCATCTCAACACATCAGCTGGCAAAATTGGACTTGGTTCATCAGCTGCCGTTACCGTGGGAATTATTGCAGCATTTGATGATTATTTTCAGCTTAATTTGCCAATATTAGTACGTTTTAAATTAGCCGGTCTGGCACACTTACACGTGCAAAAAAATGGCTCACTTGGTGATATTGCCGCTATTACTTACGGGGGGGTCATCAGCTATCAAAGTCCTGACCTATCTCAGTATAGCCAACCAAATCAAAATTGGTTAGACGCTTCTCTTGCTAACCAATTTTGGCCAAATCTCAACATTCAAACACTAACTTGGCCACAAAATTGGCAACTATTACTTGGTATGACACATGAATCGGCTGATACAAAAGCAGCTATTAATCATGTTGTTTTGTCAGAACAATTTTTAACTGCTAGTCAACAAATTGTTAACGACATTATTCAGGCAATTCAAGACGTTAATTATACAGAACTTTCAATAACACTTACTGACAATCAGCAGCTATTAACGGCTAACTTACCAACAAATTATATCACCCCTAAATTAGCACACTTATTATCTGACTTAGACGGTATTGCTGGCAAAATTAGCGGAGCTGGGTTTGGTGATAATGGTTTTGCTGTAACCAATTATGATGACCAGAAATTAACTGTTAAATGGCAATCACATCATATTGACTCACAACACATTACTATTGCCCCCAGACAAAGAGGTTAATTATGAACGAATCGCGACAATCTCATCGTAAAGATGAACATCTATCCCTTGGTATCAATCTTTGGCGTCAAAATCAACGTCTCCAAGTTGGTGCAACATATGATGACGTACGTTGGTTACCAAATACATTTCCAGAAATGACCGTATCTGAAGCAAATGTTGGTACAACAATACTTAATCAGTCTTTCAACTGGCCATTTTATATCGAAGCAATGACTGGCGGCTCTAATATGACTGGCCGTATTAATGGTCAACTCGCTGCAGTGGCTAAACAAACAGACTTAGCAATGGCTGTTGGGTCACAATCAATTGCACTTAAAGAACCAGATAAAGCTGAAACATTTTCCGTTGCTCGTAAAAATAATTCTGATGGTTTTTTAATCGCAAATCTCGGGGCTAACCATCCGATTGCAGATGTGCGTGAAGCTATTGATATGATTGATGCCAATGCAATCGCAATGCATGTCAACGTTGCTCAAGAGCTTGTTATGTCAGAAGGCGATCGTGACTTTTATTGGTTGGACAATCTTGCTACTATCATTGCAAAATCACCAGTTCCTGTCATCATTAAGGAAGTCGGTTTTGGCATGAGTCCCCATGCTTTTAAACAACTTAAACAATTGGAACCAGCCGCTATTAACGTTGGTGGTGCCAACGGTACTAATTTTGCTATGATTGAGCGGCGACGTAATCGCAACAATACTTCTTTCAACTTAGATAGTTATGGTTTATCAACAGTTGAAAGTTTATTGTCAGCAACATTTACGAAAAATACACACCCACTCATTGCAACTGGTGGTATTAGTTCAGCAAATGACATTGTCACAAGCCTCATGTTAGGTGCTAATATGACGTCTAGTGCAGGTTTCCTATTAGAAACATTAATGACTGGAGGCCAAAGCGCACTGATTGAATTAATTCATCAGTGGCAGTCAGATCTACCACGCCTATTTACTCTCTTGGGCGCAAAAAACATTACTGATTTACAACATAAAGAAAGACTCTACTCTAATGAGTTACAAAATTTCATATCACAACAACAAAAAAACGCGAATCTTTAGCATTCGCGTTTTTTGTATTTAAGTGAGCTCAATATCAGCTACTTGCTGAACATTACGTAACTTATATAAAATCAAACCAATAACAAAACCAATAATTGTTGTTGCAATCCACTCTAAACCAACATCTGCCAATGGAATACTAGTTGCATACCATGTCAAAAATGGTTTCAAAAATGTGATGCTAAATGGTAAATGTTGAATACCATCAAAAAATGCAGGAATCAATGTTAAAATCATTGTTGGTAAATAAACAATACGTGCATTGTTAAACATAGGCGAAGCAATACCAAGAATGATGAGTGTAATCGCAATGGGATATAAGAACATTAACAAAGGCAAAGCCCAGCTAATGATCGTGTCTAATCCAAAATTTGATGCAACAAACGATAGTACAATTGTGATTATTAACCATTGACGATAAGAAATTTTAGGAAAAATACGGTGAAAGTCTTGCGCAAATGATGCTGTCAAACCAATGGCTGTTGTCAACACTGCTAGTGTTCCCATTACAGCTAAAAATGCGCCCCCAAAACTTCCTAAATAATAAGTTATAATTTGCGTTAATGCAATCGTCCCATTTTCTGAAAATTTAAATTGGGCTAATGACGATGTCCCAAGTAAAATTAAGCCAACATAGACAATAGCAATACCTAAAATAGCAATGAACCCTGTTTTTGCCGTGATTTTTGAAATCGTAGCAGTATCCTCAAAGCCCATCATTTGAATTGCACGCACAATTGTAATACCAAAAGCCAGAGCAGCTAAAGCATCCAGTGTGTTATAACCTTCCAAAAAAGCTGATGAAAATGCCTGTGTTTGATAAGCGATGTTTGGCGTGTGTGACAACTGACCCATGGGATTAAAAATAGCAAGCAAGAATATCACAGCCAGTAAGAAAATAAAAATTGGGTTTAAATATTTACCGATGTATTTAGTAATATTGTGTTCGTGGGAACCTAGCCAATAAACAATCCCGAAGAAAATAGCTGAAAATAAAAATAAGCCAATTGTTTGTAAATTGTTTGGTAACCAGTTAGCAAAGCTTAAAGAATACGCCACAGTTGCTGTTCGCGGTGTTGCGATCATTGGTCCCAAAGAAACATGTGTTGCAATAAGAAAGAATATAGCAAAACCACTGCCAACAGGCTTGGCTATATCATAAATACCAGCTGAACGTGTTTGAGATAAGGCAATCAACGCTAACCATGGGATAATAATAGCACTCAATAGGAAAGCAATTGTTGCCAACCCCCAATGTTGTCCCGCAAGTTGTCCCAAGTGTACCGGAAAAATCAAGTTTCCTGCACCAAAGAACATACCAAATATCAATGATGATAGTAATAAAGTTTTCTTAAAATCTATTTTTTCTGTCATATTATATCTCTTTTTTAATGTTATATCGTTAAATAATAATAACGAACTGCTCAGAATTTCCTATGCATTAACATTTTGACTCGATACAATCCACCAACTGATTGCCCCATATAATACTTCCTCCTTTAAAATATGATATTAGCCAATACCACACTACTAGTTCTATCAATAACAGAAATCTAATGAAATAAAAAAGTTGCATGCCATAAAGACACACAACGGGCGAATTCTCGCGGTACCACCGTTCATTTACAAGTTCAATACTTGAAATCTCTTCTTGATTGCGAGAAATATAAAAATATCTCTGACAATCATACGATATAACGGTCGTGACCGATTAATATGAGACATCAAATACGCTCACACTAACTTTCTCCAGAATTACCTTCAAACACATCCCTGACACCTTCTCACTTTATGGTGCTCTCTATTAACAGGACAACATGTCTTACTCTTTCCTTCATCAAAAATGTTAACATATTTATATTCTTGCATTATTTTATCATATTGTCAATTATTATTTTTCATAATTCTAATATTATATAATAATTATCAAAGTAATAACATTAACTTAATTAATTTGATCTAATTTATCAAAATCCACAATCGCAATAACCGGTAAATTACGGAAAAAATTATTATAATCCATACCATAACCCACTAAAAATTCGTCAGGTACTTCTAACCCAAAATAATCTACTTCAAAATCAACAACACGTGCATCCTTCTTATCTGCTAAAGCAACTGTTGTGACACTGGCTGCACCTTTTAATTCAAAATAATTGTTTAACCATTGCATTGTGCGCCCAGAGTCAATAATTTCATCCACAATGACAACATCACGGCCTGTTAAGTCCATACTCACATCATGCACTACCTTAACTTGTCCAGTCGATTGATCACCGGCGTAACTCTTGACATCAATAAAATCGAAATCAACATCTAATGGCATTTTTCGCAGTAAATCTGTCGCAAAAATAACCCCACCTTTTAACACAGCAATAAAAATAGGTCGTTGCTGATTATCAGCAAATTTATCTGTTAACTCATTGGCTACACGTTGTACTTGTGCTTGAATATCGGTTTCTGTAGCTAACACCCCTTTGATAGCAGGGTGATTAATTAAAGATTTCATATTTCATATTCTTTCTTAATATATAATTCATTATGATCAGTAATTATTGACCGGCAAAAAATAAACATGTCTCTGATAATTAATTGTCCATTTGCACACAGCAGCTTTTATAACAAACCTACGCGTTTGAATAGTTCATCAACATGCCGCAAATGATAATGATAATCAAATGCGTCATCAATTTGTTCTTTAGTTAATTTAGTAGTAATCATTGTATCATTGTCCACCAAATCTCGGAACATTAATTGTTCATCCCATGATCGTGCGGTCAGCGGTTGTACTGTATCATAGGCTTGTTCTCGAGACAAACCGGCATCAATCAAACTGAGTAATAGCCGTTGTGAGTAAATCAAACCATATGTGCGGTCCATATTTTTACGCATGGTTTCAGGAAATACACCTAGATGATTTAAAATATTCGTATGACGGTGCAACATATAATCAATAATCGCTGTCGCATCTGCTAAAATAACACGTTCAGCTGATGAATGAGAAATATCTCGTTCGTGCCATAAAACAACATCTTCCAAAGCTGTTACCGCATAGCCACGTAAAACACGAGCTAAACCAGTAATATTTTCATCACCAATTGGATTACGTTTGTGTGGCATTGCTGAAGAGCCCTTTTGTCCTTTAGCAAATCCTTCCTCAACTTCGTGAATTTCTGACCGTTGAAGTGATCGAATTTCTGTTGCTAATTCTTCCATTTGTGTACCAATCAAAGCAATTGTTTGAATATAGTCAGCATGCAAATCACGTGGTAAAACTTGTGATCCAATTGACTGCGGTGCTAATCCCAACTCTTTCATGGCAACAGACTCAACGCGCGGTGGTACGTTAGCAAAAGTACCGACCGCCCCAGATAATTTACCTGTTTCCACTGTACTTGCCACGCGATCAAATCGTTCAATGGCACGTGTAGCTGATGCGTAAAAACGGGCCATTTTCAAGCCAAAAGTCGTAGGCTCAGCGTGCACGCCATGTGTACGTCCCATCATCACTGTATCTTTGTATTTCAATGCTAACTGCTTAATTGATTCACGCCAAGCTAGTAAATCATTTTTTATAATAACATTGGCTTGTCGTAATCGTAATGCTTGTGCAGTATCAACGACATCTGTAGAAGTTAAACCATAATGAATCCATTTACGCTCATCGCCTAAAGATTCTGAAACGTTTCGCGTAAACGCCACCACATCATGACGCGTTGATAATTCAATTTCAGCAATCCGATTAACATCAAATGTTGCCTTAGCACGAATCTTTTCCAAATCAGATTCTGGAATATGACCTTCAGCTACCCAACCAGCATCGACAGCAATTTCAACATCCAACCAAGTTTGATATTGATTTTGAATAGACCAAATGTCACGAAGTTCTTGACGAGAATAACGTTCTAGCATGTTTACAATCCTTTATTGTTTTGTCTTTATAGTTCATTGTATCAGGAATAACACATTTTGCGTTCGTTATTTTATTAATTTTATCTCACAAACATTAAATTATTACGCTAAACACGAACACTAATCATCTTAAAAACTTATAAAGCGAACGTTTCGTTTGTAAGCGGTTTATTTAATTAACATTTGTGTTGGTTTCACAACCCATCTTGCGATGCAGAAAGCTATCAAGTATAACACAGCAATAGCAATAAACACTGTTTGATATGGCATATTTAGAACATGAACCACAAAACTTGCTAGTTGATTACCCGATAACCCGGCTGCTGCCCAAGCTGTTAAAGCAATACCATGCACTTTTGAAATAGCCTTCATACCAAACCGATCAGATAGTAATGGTGGTAAAGCTGAAAAACCACCACCATATCCGGCATTAATCAAAAAGAAACTGGCTACTAAAATAATCGGCATAATCATACTGGTGTTCGGTAAGAAATATGCCAATAGTGACATGAAAAGTGATAAACCAAAAATGATTTGATAAATCGCGTTACGATCTTTTAATCTATCTGACCAAGTAGCAAAACCAATCCGACCAGCTGCATTGAAGAAAGCATCAATACTCACAATAAGCGTAATCGATGCAACAGAGAATACTGCAACCCCTCTGGCATCAATTAGTCCAGTTAAAATATCTTTTTCTTGAGAAATAATAGCCAAACCAGCGGTAATGTTGAGATAAAACATTAGCCATATCCCAATGAAATTGGGATTCTTCACAAGCAACATCGGATTAAATTTATTTGCTAATGCTCGTTCATGCCAATCTAGTGGTTTTCGAATTAACAAAGTACCAATTAACATCATCACTGCAAAAATGCCACTTAAAATAATAAACATTTGTGATAAACCAACTTTTATTTGGAGACTAATCATCACTGGTGAAAAAATCATTTTTGCCAAACCGAATCCAGCAACTGCTAACCCAGTCCCCAACCCTTTATTATCTTTAAACCATAACATTAAGTTTTTCACTGGTGTTAGGTAACCAATTCCTAGTCCAATACCCATTATAACGCCGTAAAAGATGTAGATACCAATAAGTGATTTTTGTTGAATACTAATCCCAGTCCCTATCATACCAACAACAAAAAATGCTGTAGATAACAAGGCTGATTTTTTAATATCTTGTTCGACAAAATGTCCTAAAACAGCAGCCGACAAGCCAAGAAATAAAATTGCCAACGAAAATGCCCACTCAACACTTGGAACAGAAGCCCCAATTTCATTAGCTATTGCCTGCTTAAATACGCTCCACGCGTATACAGTTCCAATACTACCATGAATCAATAACGCTGGCAGTGCAGCCCTTAGCCATTTATTTTCCATTAATCCTCTACTCCTAAATAGATGTCTTTTTTAGTTAATATCAGCAATGTTGATGCGATTAATTTGAAAAATTATGATAATCTTTTTTCTGGTTGATAATCAATCGGCAACCATTCAAGTACACGTTCAATTTTTTTGTCCCAATAATACCACTCATGTTCACCAGGATCAGTTTCAAAAGTAACATCATATCCAAGTGTTTTAAAGTGAGCAATGGCTTGTTCATTATTGTCGTATAAAAAATCTTGTTCACCAATCCAAGCATAAAGCTGTGGTAATTGTTGCTGACTATCAGCTTGTTTTGTGGCCAAGGTTAACACATCATTTTCTGATCCCATCAACTTGTCTAAATTACCAAATATACCTTGCCAATAGGCTGAATTTTGCCAAGTATCTCGCTCTGGAAAATTTGGATCTCCCAATAAAGCACCCGATAATGAAGCTGCATAACTGAATTTTTGACCACTAAAAGCCATTTTAAAAGCACCGTAACCACCCATTGATAGACCTGCTACAAAGTTTTTTTCACGTTTGGTCGAAATTTGTGGCAATAATTCAGCCACTTTTTGAGGTAGTTCTTCAAATAAAGCATCGAAATAATGCATACCATATTGTGTATTGGTGTACCAAGCGAGGTCAGTTGACGGCATAATAATTGCAACTGGTGTTTGTCGTACTAAGCGCTCAATATTTGTCCGTCGTTGCCAAACTGCCTGATCACCAGACATGCCATGTAATAAATAAAGCACAGGTATATCTTGCAATACTGTATTTGTCCATTGTGGATTGTGCTCAGATAATTCTGGTAAAATCACGTTCATGACACGATCCATACCTAAAACATTTGAATAATAATTTATCTGTAAAAATGCCAATACATACTCCTTTAATACTTGCTACTATTAATTGAACACGCAACTATCTTTGGTCTGTCCCCTAAAACAGTCCGGTAATCACACCATTTTCATCAATATCAATGTCAAATGCTGCCGGATGTTTTGGCAATCCCGGCATAGTTAAAACAGATCCCGTCATCGCTACTAAGAAGCCTGCGCCAAGTTTTGGTACAAACTCTCGGACATGAATAATAAAGTCCTTTGGTGCGCCCAACTGCTTAGCATCATCAGACAATGAGTATTGTGTTTTTGCCATGATAATAGGTAATTTGTCCCAACCATGTTGTTTAAATTCTGCCAATTGTTTGCTAGCTTTAGCAGATAACTCAATTTTAGCAGCACCGTAAATTGTTTGCGCAATATTATTAAGCTTATCGACCGCTTCATCATTGGGTTCATAAAGTGGCGTAAAATCAGATTCTTGATCCGCTTTTTCAATCACTGCAGCTGCCAGTTCTTCAGCACCAGCACCACCTTTAGCCCACACTTCAGTC
This sequence comes from Leuconostoc carnosum, assembly GCF_014207505.1. Lineage (GTDB taxonomy): Bacteria > Bacillota > Bacilli > Lactobacillales > Lactobacillaceae > Leuconostoc > Leuconostoc carnosum. The sequence goes on along the minus strand of NZ_JACHGL010000001.1, from coordinate 208,953 downwards.
GTATAGGCTTCAAAACCAAATAGATGAACATAGTTTTGAATTTCTTGTAATTCAGCTTCAGTATCTGCAGTAAAGCGATTAATAGCTACCACTACTGGCACACCGTAGCGTCCCATAGCGGTTAGATGTTGACCCAAATTCTCTAAACCAGTTTTCAAGGCAGCAATATTTTCATGATTCAACTCAGACAATGGCACACCACCATGATGTTTCAAAGCACGAATAGTCGCGACAATAACAATTGTGTCTGGTGTTTTACCTAATATAGGTACCTTAACATCCAAAAACTTTTCACCACCCAAATCAGCACCAAATCCTGCTTCAGTCACCGTGTAATCAGCTAATTGCAAAGCCGTTTTTGTGGCCAAGACTGAGTTAGTCCCTTGAGCAATGTTAGCAAATGGCCCACCATGAATGATGGCCGGTGTATGTGCCAGGGTTTGTACTAGGTTTGGTTTGATGGCATCTTTCAACAAAACTGTAATTGCTCCAGCCACACCAAGATCTTCAACTGTTACTGGCGCTTTGTCATATGTATAACCGACAACAATACGTTCGACGCGTGCTTTTAAGTCCATTAAATCAGTTGATAACGTCAAAATCGCCATTAATTCAGATGCTACTGTGATATCAAAGCCATCTTCTCTAGGAACGCCCGATGTTGGCCCACCAAGGCCAACCGTCACATGACGTAACGCCCGATCATTAATATCTAAGACTCGTTTCCACAAAATACGTCTTGGATCAATATTTAGCGGATTACCCTGATGTAAACTATTATCTAATATCGCTGCCAATGTATCATGAGCTGAAGTTAGCGCATGAAAATCACCTGTGAAATGTAAATTAATATCGGCCATCGGTACTACTTGCGCGTACCCACCACCCGTAGCACCACCTTTCATACCCATTACTGGTCCGAGTGATGGCTCACGTAAGGCAATCATTGTTTTTTTACCAGCTAATGATAAAGCATCTGCCAAACCAACTGTCACTGTTGATTTTCCTTCACCAGCTGGCGTTGGATTGATAGAAGTAACTAAAATTAATTTTCCTAAATCTGATTTCCGTGTTACTGTCGGATCCAGTTTAATCTTTGCTTTATCATAACCGTAAGGTTCGATTTCATGTGCTTGTAAACCAGCATTTTCAGCAATTTTCATTATTGGTTCAATGTCAGAAGCTTGTGCGATTTCAATATCTGTCTGCATGTCGGTATCCCCTTAAATTCTTTTATTTTCTGATTGAACTGCCTGATAAGCAATATCATGTCGATACTGTAACTCTGTTTTTAACATATCTATTTTATTATAAACTTTTTGTTGCGCTAATGTTGCGCTGCTCCCATGAGTTACAATCGTTGCTACACGACCACCATTAGCTTTACCAGCCTTCACACCAGCATAATTAATGATCAATGGCGACACATCATCAACACTAGGCACGGCTGCGCCTTTAACTGGTGACTGGGGATATCCACTTGCTGCTAAAACAACGCCAACATAAACATCTTTAGTTTGCCAACGGGGCTGAGGTTGCCGACCACCAATTAACTCATCAATAACTTGATAAAAATCACCTTGAAACTGTGGTAACACAACTTGTGCTTCTGGATCACCAAATCGCACATTAAATTCAACAACTTTTGGTCCTTCATCAGTTAACATGACACCTGTATATAAGACCCCCACAAATGGCATGCCTTCTTGAGCCATAGCATTTACTGTTGGTACTACAAGTGTCTTAATTGCTTGTTGATAGACCTCATCCCCTAACCAACGCACTGGGCTATATGCGCCCATTCCCCCGGTATTGGGTCCTTTATCACCATCATATCGCCGTTTATGATCTTGTGCCAATGGTGCATGAACCATCACGCCATTTTCACCAACAAGTGAAAATATAGAAAACTCCACACCAGCCATATAAGATTCAATAACTAATTTATCTTCTGGATTATGTGTGTACAAATCCTGTAAGTATGCTGCTACTTCTTCTTGAGTTGTTGCAATAGTGACCCCTTTACCCAGCGCCAAGCCATCATATTTCAAAACAACTGGTATACCAAATGTACCTACTTGTTGCTGAGCCTCGCGTAACGAACTTACTGTTACTGATCTAGCAGTTGGAATATTATATTGCTGTAAAATATTTTTAGTAAAGGACTTAGATCCTTCTAATTGTGCAGCTAATTTTGATGGTCCAAAAATACGTAATCCGGCTTGCTGGAATAAATCAACAATTCCTAGTGTTAATGGTTCCTCATTCCCAACAAAAGTTAAATCCACTTTTTCTCGCAACGCCAAGTCAACTAAACCTGACAAATCAGTCGCTGACGTAGCAATACATTGTATACCGATATCTTGCATGCCATCATTTCCAGGCGCTACCAGAACCGTTTCCACTTGTTCACTTCTACAAAATGTTTGTGCTAAGGCATGCTCGCGCGCACCAGATCCGATAATCAATACTTTTTTCATGCTATCCTCTATACAATTCTCTGTTACGATATCAGTTCGTCAGATTGATATCGCTTTATATCTACTATTTATCAGTATTTTTATAAAAAAATAAAAAAGGTTCGCTCACACGAATACTTTTTTACTTTTGAGTTTTAAACAGGCACCGCATATATGTTAAAGCCAGTCTAAAGTCCATTGTCCATCTTGTTTGTCACTTAGCGCTAATTCATTAACTTCTGGTTGATCGAAGACTGGTAACATCTCCATAAATGTACGTGGCGTCACCATATTTTTTAACTTATCACGCGTCGTCCAAAAAATGTCACCTTCTCGCCCAGAATGAACGGTACCGTGATATTGCGTTGCTTTAAAGAGCATCACAATATAGCGTGCGCCATCGGCTATTGGCCATTCTTTCAGACCAACCAATTTTGGTTTTTCTATAATCAACCCTGTTTCTTCTTGTACCTCGCGGATAGCACTAGCCACAACTGTTTCACCCGCTTCAATATGTCCACCAGGAAATGTAACGCCAGGCCATGCTGGATCTTTACGATCTTCAACCAAAATTTCATGCGTTACTGGATTTTCAATCATAATCATATTGGTAAATTCGATTGGTGTTGTTCGTGCCATCATTTTTCCTCTGTAAAAAATTATAGCATAGGTAAAAAACACATCAAATCATTAATGTTTAAAGTGACGTGTCCCAGAAAATACCAACACAACACCTAATTCATCGGCTTTCGCAATGGAATCTTTATCCTTAATTGAACCACCAGGTTCAACAATTGCTTTAATACCATGTTCAGCAGCATATTGAACAGAATCAGACATTGGGAAAAATGCATCCGATGCCAATACTGCTTCATCAAAACCTGCTTTTTTCTCAGCCTTTTGAATTGAATAAACGACAGAATCAATACGATTAGGCTGACCAGCACCCACACCAAGTGTTTGTCCGTCTCGTGCGACGACAATCGCATTAGATTTCACATGCTTGACAGCTTTTTGAGCAAAAATCATGGCATGTAACTGTTCAGTGGTTGGTTGTGCTTTTGATACAACTTCAAAGTTAGCTTCCGATTCACCCACTAAGTCACGTTCTTGCACAACCACACCGCCGAGAATTGATGTCACTTCTAATTTCTGTGGCACAATTGTTGTAAACGGTAAAGTTAGCAAACGAAGATTCTTTTTAGCCGCTAAAATATCATAGGCTTCTTGTGTAAAACTTGGTGCAATAATAATTTCTAAGAAAATGGCATGCATCTTTTTCGCAGTTGCAGCATCAACTTCACGATTAAGCGCTACAATACCACCAAAAATTGAAATGTCATCAGCCGAAAATGCATTATCCCATGCTGATTCAAGTGTTATTCCTTGACCAATTCCAGCCGGGTTCATATGTTTAACTGTAACAACTGTTGTATCGTCGAATTCTGAAATAATACGTAGCGCTGCATCAACATCACGAATATTATTGTATGATAATTGCTTACCGTGTAAAATATTAGCATTCAAAACAGAATACGTTTCAGGTAGCGCTGTTTTGTAAGCAGCAGCTTGCTGATGCGGATTTTCCCCATAACGCATGTCGTCAAATTTATCATAAGGTAATGTTAATTGAGCTGGAAATTCAGATGCCGTTAAATACTGAGCGATAAGGGCATCATAAGCTGCTGTATGTTGAAAAACTTTAGCAGCTAATTGTTTACGATAAGTTGATGAGATGTTATTTTCTACTAACCTAGCAATAATATCATCATAATCAGCTGGATCAACCACTGGCAAAACTGAAGCAAAATTTTTGGCAGCAGATCGCAGCATTGAAGGTCCACCAATATCGATATTTTCAATTGCTTCCGACTCAGTCACGCCCTCTTTTTGAATGGTAGATTTAAAAGGATATAAATTAACAACAACAATGTCAATTGGTTTAATATTAAATTTTTCAAGCGTTGCCATATGTTCTGGTAAATCACGTCGCGCTAATAAACCTGCATGAACACGGGGATGTAATGTCTTCACACGACCATCCAGCATTTCTGGAAAATCAGTCACTGCTTCAATTTCTAAGACATCCAACCCAGCATCGGCTAATACGTGATGTGTCCCACCTGTAGATACAAGTTCATAACCAAGTTCAATTAATTTTTGAGCAAAAGGCACTAAGCCACGCTTATCTGAAACACTAATTAATGCACGAGTCATTTTGAAAATACTCCTTCTTTCAGTAAATGTTCTAAAGTATCAGGATATAAAACATGTTCAACTTTATGAATGCGCGCTTCTAAGTCTGCCAACGTATCCTGTGATAAACGTGGTACAGATTGCTGAGCAATCACTTGACCTGTATCAATGCCATCATCAACAAAGTGAACAGTCACACCTGTTTCAGTGACACCAGCTTCATAAGCATCTAAAATACTCTGTCGGCCAGGAAATTTTGGTAACATGGCTGGATGTAAATTAACAATGCGCCCTGGAAAAGCAGCTGTCAGAGTTGGTGTTAAAATACGCATATAACCTGCTAACAAAATACCATCAACTTCATCTTCATGAAGTTGTTTTATAATAGCTAATTCTGCCAGCGATTTGGAATCATAATCAGCATATCGGATTACCATCGCAGGTACACCAAATAATTTTGCCAGATGCAATGCCCCAGCATCCGCTTTATCAACAACCAATCTTACAATTTCAGCAGGTAATTGCCGTTGTAAAACCGCATCGTGTAATGCTTGAAAATTAGTTCCTGTACCAGAGGCGAATATCGCCAATTTCACTTGCCCTACCATGGTGCCTCACCTTTAAAAATCACTGGTTCTGATTGCTTTGAGGTCACCTTGCCAATAACATGCGCGTCATCAACTTGTTTTAAAGCTGCCGTGACATTTTTTTCAGGAACAACAAGAATCATCCCTAAACCATTATTAAACGTCAGCAACATATCTTCAAGTGATAAATTACCAGCAGCTTGAAGTGCATTAAATATTGGCAAAATTGGCCATGTTCCCCAGCTAATCTCAGCTGAAAGATGGCTTGGCAATGCCCGTGGTAAGTTTTCAATTAGACCACCACCAGTGATATGAGCTATTGTCGTCACTAAATGTTTTTCTATTAATGGCCAAACACTGTGAGCATATAGTTTGGTGGGTGTGAGTAGATTCTTTTGCAAATCTGGATCCAAATCAGCAAACGCCTCAGATGATTGAATACCAAAAACTTGACGAACTAATGAATAGCCATTGGAATGAATACCAGATGATGGTATGCCAATCAATACATCCCCTTCTTTCACATTATCTGGATTTAATAGCTGATCACGTTCAGCCACACCAACAGCAAATGCAGCTAAATCATAATGCTTTTTGGCATATAAACCAGGTAACTCAGCACTCTCACCACCAATCAATGCCACACCAGATGCCTTAGCAGCTGCAGCTATCCCTGTCACAATCTCTGCTACTACTGCAGGTCTCATTTTATCAACAGCTAAATAATCTAACATGAAAGCTGGTTTTGCACCTTGTGATAAAATATCATTGGTCACCATTCCCACAAGATCTTGGCCGATTGTATCATGTTTGTCAGCTGCAATTGCAAGTAATAATTTAGTGCCTACACCATCAGCACCGGATATTAACACTGGATCTTTTAAATCTGTACCTAATGCATAAGTGGCACCAAATCCACCTAAATGACTTAATACATTTGGGGTATAAGTTGACGCAACAGCATCTTGCATTAGTTCTACTGCTTGCTCTCCAGCCTTAATATCAACGCCTGCGGATTGATAGGCATTTTTTTTGGTCATATTTCTACTCCCTGATTAGTTTTTGTATCAAAATGAATAGTACCATCATCTGCAATAGCTTGCTGACGAAGCGTTGCTACTTGTCGTGGATGATAAGTTGTTGTTGGCTCAGGTTCAAAATCGACTTGACCACTTTTGATTAATTCCGACAAACTCGACTCGTAATCGTAAACTGGACTTGGATAATGACCATCAAAATATGCTGTCGTCAAGCCAGTTCCTGCCCCATCATAAGGCAAATCTATCGCTTTAACTAGCGCATCAACTGACAAGAATCCCAGCGAATCAGCCTCAATTTTCTCACGCATTTCAGGAATTGTGTGTTGTGCGCCTAGAAGTTCTTTTGTTGTTTGCATGTCAATACCATAAAAGGATGGTAATTTAAAGACCGGGCTGGCAATACGGACATGTACAGACTTAGCACCTGCTTCTTTTAACATGCGGACAATGTACATTGATGTTGTACCACGCACAATTGAATCATCAACTAATACCACATTCTTACCACAAATGACTTCCTTCACAGCGCTTAATTTCATACGAACTGCGCGCTCACGCTTATCTTGTGTTGGTTCAATAAACGTTCGCGCAATATATTGATTTTTAATCAATCCCATTTCATTTGGTAAACCCGTTGCTTGAGCAAAACCAGCAGCAGCGGACAGACTTGAGTTTGGTACACCGACAATAATATCTGCATGAGGTACAGGTTGTTCTTTTGCTAACGCCGCACCCATCCTTTTACGTGCCTGATGTACATTCACACCATAAATGGTAGAATCCGGCCTTGCAAAATAAATATATTCCATCGCATCAATATTTAAAGTTGTCTGTGTCGTATAATGATCAATCGTCATACCAGTATCATCAATACTAATGAGTTCACCAGGCTGAACATCGCGTAAAAATTTTGCGCCGACAACGTCTAGAGCTGCCGTTTCTGATGTCACTACATATTGACCATCAGGCATTTGACCAACTACAAATGGGCGAAAGGCGTGCGGATCTAATGCTGCAAACATCCCATATGGTGTTAACAATAGATAAGCAAAACCACCACGAACACGATTCAGAGCTTCTTTTAATTGATCGACAAAGCGAGTAGCTTTTGAATGACGAATTAAATGCAATAAAATCTCAGAATCTGATGAACTTTGGAAAATTGCACCTGTGTCTTCTAATTCCTGACGTAACGATGATGCATTGGTCAGATTGCCATTATGTGCTAAAGCCATTTGCATATCTTGGAAATTAGCCATCATTGGTTGAATATTTTCAATACCATGTGAACCTGCCGTTGCGTAGCGGACATGCCCAATGGCACTGTGCCCGCTTAGTGGTTCAATACGAGCAGGATTACGGAAAACATCGCTTAACAAGCCTAAACCACGTTCTTGCCATAAGTGTCCATCTTGATTAGATACAATACCGGCACCTTCTTGACCACGATGTTGTAAAGCGTGGAGACCATAATATGTCGATTGTGCCGCATCGGATCGTCCCCAAACACCAAAAATGCCACATTCCTCATTCAAGCTACGCACATTAACACGCATTTTTTCCATTAATTGATTGGATGCCTGTCCAGAATCTAAGCCTTTAGCTGCCATGAAATACTCTCCTGATAAATTTTCTTGGTCTCTGCTCTTGAACCTGCCAATGTTTCTGTCGCCGTAGTAATTTGCCAATCATCATCTGAAGTCACTAATCCTAATTTAGTCACATATTGGCCACCTAATTCCTCAAAATAGCTCATTTTATCAGCTGGTACACTGACTAAAAAACGACTGGGTGTTTCTGAGAATAGATAGTGGGACAACCAATTTGTTGTCACTTGGAAACTTAAATTACCAGCAAAACTACTCTCTAACAAGCTGACAATTAGGCCACCTTCGGATAAATCATGCACACTAGCAAATAATTTTTGGTCAATACCCTCAAGCACTAAACGTTGTGATTTTAATTCAGCTGTTGGATCAATGTCAAACAACTGGCCACCAATACTTCCAGTTTGCATTTTCTGGATTTCAGACCCATTGAAGCTTGCTTCGGTTTCACCAATCAGGTAAATTACATCTCCAGCATTTTTAAAATCAATAGTTGTTGCTTTGGTGACATCTTCTAACAAACCAACCATGCCAATCATCGGTGTTGGATAAATAGCTCGCCCATCGGTTTCATTGTAAAGAGAAACGTTACCTGAAATGATTGGCGTATTCAATTGTTTTGCCATAATATTAATTCCTGAAACAGCTTGATCTAGTTCGTAATAAACTTCAGGATTATCTGGTGAGCCAAAATTCAAACCATCTGTAATGCCAATGGGTAATGCCCCAGTTGCTACAATATTGCGTGCTGCTTCAGCAACCGCCATTTGCGCACCCTTTAATGGATCTAAATACAAATATCGTGCATTGACATCTGTTGTCATGGCTAAGGCTTTTTGTGTACCGCGCACCCGAATTAATGCGGCATCACCACCGGGTTTGATGACTGTATCAGCACGCACCATGCTATCAAAATGCCTAAATAATGCAGCTTTGGAAGCAATAGTTGGTTGAGCTATTAATGATAGCACAGTCTTTTTAAGATCGGACATGTCAGGTAAATATTGTTTTGAGGATAACTCTTTTATACGTGCTGGTACCGCCATTGGTAAATCTTGTTTAGGTGCATGTGTCAAAAAATCAATGGGCACATCTGCCACAATTTCACCATCAAATTCTAAAATAAATTGTTCATTATCAGTCACTTCACCAATAATGACTGCATCCAAATCATTTGTCTCAAACAAATCAATGATAGCTTGTTCTTCGCCTCTTTTAACTACAAATAACATACGCTCTTGCGATTCTGACAACATGAGTTCATAAGGTGTCATATTCGTTTCACGTTGTGGCACCAAATCTAAATTCAAGGTCATACCTTGTCCCGCTTTAGATGCCATTTCCGAACTAGATGAAAGTAGTCCAGCAGCGCCCATATCTTGAATACCAACAATAATGTCAGCGTACTCACGCACTGCTTGTAATGTCGTATCCATCACTAACTTTTCCAAAAAGGGATCACCAACTTGTACAGCTGACCTATCAGATTCATGTGTCGAGGAAAACTCTGCTGAAGCAAATGATGCACCATTAATACCATCGCGACCAGTTTTGGCACCCACATAGATCACTGAGTTACCAACACCTTTAGCCTGTCCAACCTGCATCGCAGTCTTTTCCATCAATCCAACTGCCATAACATTAACTAGTGGGTTACCAGCATAAACATCATCAAAGGCGATTTCACCGCCAACAGTGGGGATACCAATGGCATTCCCATAACCAGCAATGCCGGCAATGATACCATCTACCAGATGTCTTGTTCGCGGATTATTTAATTCACCAAAGCGTAGTGAGTCGAGAGCTGCAATTGGTTGTGCGCCCATTGAGAAAATATCTCGTAAAATACCACCAATACCAGTAGCCGCACCCTCATAAGGTTCAACAAAACTTGGATGGTTATGGCTCTCAGCTTTAAAAACAACCGCCTGCCCATCACCAATATCTAGAATACCTGCCCCTTCTCCGGGGCCTTGTAAGACACGTTCATTTTGTGACCAAAATTTTTTTAAAATTGGTTTTGATTTTTTATAAGATACATGCTCAGACCACATGCCAGAAAAGATACCAGTCTCTGTGAAATTAGGTAAGCGATCGAGTGTTGCAACAATTAACTCATATTCTTCTTGTGTTAGACTCCAATCTAAATAGATTTTTGAATCACGCACTTGTTCTGGTGACATTTCCTTACTTACTTTTGTCATTGTTAATGCCTTTCATAAAGGGATTTCATCTCGAGTATGCGTTATCTAAATGAGATAATTACGCGGTAACTTTTGTTAGAATAGCCGATAAAATACTCTTAAAAAATCCTTGCCCATCGATGTTACCTGTGATTGGGTCGACTGCTCGTTCTGGATGTGGCATCATGCCAAATACATTTCCTTGCTCGTTCATAATACCAGCAATATCACGAGCAGAACCATTAGGATTATCTGCATAGCGAAACACAACTTGATGATTGTTTTCTAGTTGATCTAGCGTCGCTTCATCAGCATAGTAATTGCCCTCACCATGAGCGATGGGTATCAAAATTTTTTCGTTAGCGTTGTACGTATTAGTGTATGCCGTGTCTGGATTAGCAATCGTTAGCAGCACCTCGTCACAAATAAATCCAGGATTTTTATTCATTAACAGTTGTCCAGGTAACAAGCCTGCTTCTGTTAATATTTGAAACCCATTGCAAATGCCAACAATAATCTTGCCCTCATTTGCTGCCTGGGTAACTGCACTCATGATTGGTGAAAAGCGTGCAATAGCACCTGTTCGAAGATAATCACCATAAGAAAAACCACCGGGTAAAAATATTGCATCAAAATTTGTCAAATCATTAGTTTTTGCGGAAATAATTTGAGCATCAACACCAAAATCCTGTAATGCATATAGCATATCAAAGTCACAATTTGATCCTGGAAAACTAATAACAGCCGCTCTCATACATCCACCTCATCTGCAACCAAACTCAAGTCAAAGCGATAAGTTTCTGTGTTTTGATTAATAAGCAGTGATTCGGTGAAACTTTGGGTTTCAGCTGTTGCACTGTCAACATCAGTTGCTTGTAATTTGACTTCAAAATATTTTCCTTGAGTCACTGTTTGTACCCCAGCGTAATCCATTCGGTGTAATGCTGATTTGATAACCTCACCTTGTGGGTCCAAAATAGAGGGCTTATACGTCACATAAATTTTTGCTAAATACATCATCTTCTCCTTATTTAACATGTGATAATCTGTCTAATACTTCATGATAGCCGACTGTCATATCACCCTTGTGTTCTCTAAATATATCCTTATCTAATGAATCACCAGTTGTTAAATCAACCAATCTCATATTATCTGGTGACAATTCATCAGCTAGTATAATACTGCCAGATGCTGTACGACCAAATTCAAGTTTGAAATCAATCAATTGAATGTTAATCGTTGAAAATAAGTGACTTAACAATTGATTAATTTGTTGCGCTTCTTGTCTTAAGTAAATCAACTCATCAGAAACCGCATACCCTAATGCTAAGATTTGTGAGTCATTAATGAATGGGTCATCCAAAGCGTCAGATTTATAATAAAATTCTTGCACAATAGGCGTTAATTTTTTCATGGGCGTCACTTGAAATTTACTGACAAAGTGGCCAGAAGCATAATTTCGCGTGACAACTTCTATTGGTAAAATCTCTAGTGCTTGTACTAATTCATCAGTTTTAGAAATTGATAATAAATAATGATTTTTGATGTTTTGTTGTGTTAAATAATCAAATAACAAATGACTAATGGCACTATTTAACTGACCTTTTCCATCAATTTGTTCCTTTTCCTTACCATTTTTGGCAGTGGCTTGATCAAGATAATGTATCCATAAAATATCAGGATCATTTGTCGTATAAACTTCTTTAGCTTTACCAGTATATTTTAATTCACCCTGTTCAATCGTACGATTCTTATACGTCACGCTGTTCATGTGTTTGACTCCAATTCTGTAGTTTTTGAATGTTTTCTTGACCTAGTACCGTGATGTGTCCCATTTTACGATCGTGTTTAATTGCCGATTTGCCGTAATCGTGAAAATGCCATTCGGGATGTTCAGCAAAATCATGACGTGCTTGCTCTAGCTCATCCCCTAGCAAGTTAACCATCAAAGCTGGTTGGTACAAACTAATTGCAGGCAATGGTAGCCCAGTTATGCTTCGAATATGGCCTTCAAATTGTGATACATTGGTCGCTTCAATACTATAGTGTCCGGAATTATGCGGACGTGGTGCCAGTTCATTCACCCAGATGTCTTCACCATTGACAAATAACTCAATACCTAAGACACCTCGTAACGATAATGCAGTCGCTATATTAGTCGCAATGACGCCTATTTTTTCGCTAACTGTGTCAGTGACATTAGCTGGTACTAAACTTGTTTTCAATATGTGGTTAACATGTACATTCTCAGAAACAGGCCACTTTGTGATTTTTCCTTGGGCATCACGTGTCACCATGATACTAACTTCTTGATTAAACTGCACACGCTGTTCTAAAATTAAAGGTTGCGTTGGAAAATCAGTTAAAATATTATCAATATCAGCCAATTGATTCACTTCCCATTGCCCATGACCGTCATAACCACCATTAACTGTTTTCAAAATTGCTGGTAATGTTATCTTTTTCACTGCTATTCTAAAATCTTCTGGTGAATTGACTGCCATAAATTCGGCAACTGGCACTGCCGCCCTATCACGAATAAATGTTTTTTCGATCAAACGATTACTAGTAATACGTAACAAGTCTGTTCCTTGTGGCAAAATTGTTTTGTGTTGTGCCAGAGCTGTCATATCAACATTTTCAAATTCATAAGTTAAAATATCACTGCGCTGAGATAATGATTCTAATGCATTGACATCGTCATAATGCGCGACAATTTGAAAATCTGAAACTTGCCCTGCCGGCGACTGTGGTGTTGGGTCTAAAACGCCAACCTTATATCCCATCGCCTTGGCTGACAAGGCCATCATTTGTCCTAATTGGCCACCACCAATAATACCGATGGTTGCTGGTGGTAAAACTATATTTGTCATATTAAGTCAGCCTCACTGTCAATTGATGCTTGTCTTTGTTGCTGACGGAAATCAGTTAGTTTTGTTGTAATAGCTTCATCTTGAAGACTTACAATTTGAGCTGCTAAGATAGCTGCATTTTTAGCACCAGCTTCTCCGATAGCAACTGTAGCAACTGGAATCCCCGCAGGCATTTGTACAATTGATAGTAAAGAATCTAAACCATTTAATGCCCGCGTTTGAATGGGTACACCAATAACTGGTATCAACGTATTAGCTGCCAACATTCCTGGTAAATGCGCTGCACCGCCTGCGCCAGCAATAATCACTTGTAATCCACTGTTCTTAGCATTTTGACCAAAACGTTCTAATTCAGCTGGCATACGGTGTGCTGAAATAACATGTTTTTCATAAGTAATTCCAAATGTTTCTAACAGCGTGGTTGTTTTTTTCATGATTGGCCAATCACTAATTGACCCCATAACAACTGCAACTTGTGGCATGACTTCCTCCATTTTTTGACTAGTTATCCATTTCATTCGTTTACAATTTAAATTTAACAGAAAATCGACAAAAATACTTCGTTTTAAAATAATAATTTTCACAAAAAAAGCTATATAGTTCGTATAATACGAACTATATAGCTTTTTTTAAGATGATTTACGAACGTTTGGTTTGTAAGTGTTTTCATATTTTGAAAATCGAAACGTTCGCTTTTAATTTCAAACTATAAAATTAACGACTTGTGCGTGCCATTCGCTTTTCAGCGTATCCTAATGCACGACTAATACCAAATGTTAATATAAAATAAATGAGTGAAGTCATTAGTAGTGGAAAGAACGGTTTAAAGCTTGCTCCTTGGACCACACCGGTCTGAAACATTAATTCACCAACACCAATAACGGATACAACAGATCCTTCTTTAATTACCGTAACGAACTCGTTACCCAGTGCAGGTAAAATATTCTTAACAGCTTGTGGTAATACAATGTAACGCATTGCCTTGTTCTTAGATAGCCCAAGTGAACGAGCAGCCTCTGTTTGACCATAATTGACGGAATTAATTCCTGACCGGATAATTTCAGCAATATAGGCAGCAGAGTTTAATCCCATTGCCAAAGAACCAGCAGCAAAGGCAGATAGATTTAGACCAATAACTTGAGTCCCGAAGAACACCATAAACGCTTGCACAAGCAAAGGTGTACCACGAACATACTCAACATAAATGTTTCCGATAGCCTTTAATATGAAGTTCGGTGACAATTTAAACAAAGCAACTATCGTGCCCAAAATAATTCCGATAATAACCGCAATAGCCGCTAAGGCTAAGGTAATCAGAGTTCCTTTAATAAATAAATTACCATATTTTGACCAAAATGACTGATCATTGAACATTAACGCATTAGCTTTCTTTTGGAAAGTTTTCAACTGGCCTGATTCAACGATTTGGTCAATCGACTCGTTGATCTTTGATTTTAATACTGGTGAGTTTTTAGGCATGGCAACGGAAATTGCACCCTCAGACTCGTTTGGCTTAGGAAAAATCACCTTGAACGCTTTGTTTTGTTGTGCGTACGCCGAAGATATTGGATCATTTAATACAACACCTGCAATCTTACCTGCTGATAATTGCGAAACAAGATCAGGCACTTTTTGCAAACTAACCAATGTAGCAGAAGACATATTGTTTTGAACAAAAGTTTCCTGCGTTGTTTGTCGTTGAGCCCCTATTTTTTTACCTGAAAATGAATTAACATCTGTGGTAAATTGTGCTTCATTTTTCTTCAAAACCATAATGGTCTGCTTTGGTGCAAGATAGGATTTAGAAAAATCAATAACTTTCTCACGTTCAGGCGTTGCATTAATACCAGAAATAATAACATCAATTTTCCCAGTTTGTACAGCACCAATTAAACCATCAAAACCCATTTCTTTGATTTGAAGTTTAACACCTAAATCCTTTGCAATTTCTTTCGCCATATCAACTTCGAAACCAACAATTTTATCTTTACCATCAACTGTTGTATGGAACTCAAATGGGGCATAATCTGCGGAAAGGCCAACAACCAGTACACCACGTTCCTTTATTTTTGAATAAGCTGGGTCTGATTCCGCTGCTTTTGTTTCTGGCACAACAGCGATCATAAGTGGCAAGAGCAATATTAAACTCATCGCAACAGTCATTATATTTTTAATTATTTTAGATTTCATATCTCAATTCTCCTGTATACCTGATTGACGTAAATAATCATAACCCAAAATGAATTTTTATGCAACATAACTCAGGATATATTCACAATTGAGTTGAATATAATACTAAATAATGCATAAAATAAAAAACG
This sequence comes from Leuconostoc carnosum, assembly GCF_014207505.1. Classification (GTDB taxonomy): domain Bacteria; phylum Bacillota; class Bacilli; order Lactobacillales; family Lactobacillaceae; genus Leuconostoc; species Leuconostoc carnosum. Next base: position 193,687 of record NZ_JACHGL010000001.1, on the reverse strand, counting down.
CCACAAAGTGACGTTACCTGTTGTAAGTATCTGTAGGCCATGTTTTGTTCCAGTGATACGCAGGTACATACCACCTTCAGTAATCATCTATCTAAGTTTGTTGCCAAACCATACCAATCATTGCTTCAATTCGCTAGATTAGCCGCCCCTACCAAAAGTTTGGGTTGCCCGCTTGCGGGGTTTACCTCGTCTCAAACGCTAACTTTCATTAACGCGTACGTTTCTATGGCACTTTCAGATCTATTAAGACATAGCAAAGCCTTAGCCTGTTCGACCGCCGTAGCGTATTACCGCCCCTGGGTTTATTTTTTATCCCAGCACAAACCTTACAGTCATCTCAGACTGTGCGAGCATGGACCTTCCTCACGTTAGAAATATAACGCGCAATTACTCGATACTTACAAATATAGTAATTAAGCTTAAATATTACTCAGTTACGTACTTACAGTAAATTAAAGTTATTCCCCAGCGTCTCGACCAAATACTGCACGCTCTAAATTAGCGACACGCTTAATTAAATCTAAGTTCGTCACATTATTTGTTGGCTTTGGCTCTTCAACAATAGGTGATGCTGTTTGGGCTGCTGATGGTGTGTTGACTTGTTGTTGCTTAACAGTGACTAACTGATCTTGAGAAGCTTTTAGAGCAGTTTGTAAGCGAGTAACCTCACCTTGAAGCTGCTCAACACGTCCCGCAAAGGCACCATAATCCTTGATGATATCATCAAGGAAACTATCAACATCTGCCGGATCATAGCCAACACCCATACGCTTTTGCTTGAAAACGCGTTCTAAAATATCTTTTTGCGTGTATTTTACTTGTTCCACAAGTCACACCTCATTTACTTTTTTACTTAATCTATATTACCAATTATTTCTTAGAATTACAAGGAAAACGCCTTATTTATTCAGAAAAACCATGTTTTTCTGAATTCAATTCTTCATACTCTGTTGCGTAATCTTGTAGGTTGAGCATATCAACTAGCGTTAATGGATAAGGCGCCTGTTCTTGTTTATTTTTGATGATATTATAATCAAAAGTTGTTTTAGCCTCAAATTCAGTATCATAAATTAACAATGCTGCATCCGTATGTTCCAACATGAATTTTTGATAATTCTGTAACTGCCTTGGCCCCTCGTAAGGTATATTGGATACACTGTCCACAAAATCACTTTTAGCTCTAAGCAGTTTTAATTTTTCTTGATTGTTATCAGCCCACTGATTACCAAAATCTTTAAATGGCAACATCATCGCTATTTTGAGATTAGGAAATTCTGATTTTAATTCGTCTACAACTGCCACAGTCCATTGTTCAACGCCCAATTGACCTCCGGTAATCACCCATTCCAGCCCCCGTTCAATCTCATCTTTTAATGCGCACTTTATTGCATACTTTATGACTTCGATTTTCGGATCTTTATCACCAAATGTACCAATTTCATAACTGCGATACCCAGTAACCCATAATCTTGACATGATTGATACCCTCCAAAACAAAAGCCCTGCTTACGCAAGACTTTTTGGTGACTACTTAATTATTACCTGTAGTTGATCCAACTGCTGCTGAGCCGGAAATATTTGCTTCAGCTGGTGTTTCTCCAGATTGTGGAATTGAATTCACTAGTGGTAATCCACCATTACTCCACTTTTCATCCTTAACTTCATACTCAACAATATTACCACGTACCTTGGGTGTTACCGTATCTGGTTTTTCCCAATCCGTATTTGGTTTGTTTTGCATGGCATAAGACATTACCTTCTGGTAAAACTGTGAAGGTAAATCTTGGGATGTCCAAGGAATATATTTCCCAGGCTCATTCGGCTGATCATAGCCTGTCCAAACAGAAAGTACATAGGACTTAGTATATCCTGTAAACCAAGAATCCATGATTGCACGGTCTGGTTGACCAGCACTTGGATCATAACCAACTAAACCAGATTTTCCAGCTTGATGTAACCCAGGAATTACAGCCTCCGCAGCTGTAGCATTTGGCTTAATGACACCCTTCATCATATCCGTTAACATAAACGCGGTACTACTCTTAATCACACGTTTTCCTGTAGCCGAATAATTATGAGTCGTCCCATCTGGTGTCACAACTTTTGTGATATAGGTTGGCTTATAATAAGTACCACCATTAGAAATTGCACCATAAGCACCAGCTTCTTGTTCTGTTGAGACATCAATACCAATGGCTGCTGTGCCACCTGGTACTTCAGATGTTGGTATACCTAAACTATTCACGAATTTGGCAGCGTTTGTACCACCAACTTCTTCTAATGTACGCAATGCCGGTGTATTTCGTGATTGCGTTAACGCTGAACGCATTGTAATGTTGTTCATATATTTACCATCCCAGTTAGAAATAGTACTATTCATTCCTGGTAAGGTATATTTTTTATCCTCAACTGTACGATAGGTCGGCCAATTCAAATATTCGATTGCCGGACCGTAGTCAAGTAAAGGTTTAACTGAGGAACCGCCTGATCGATTAGATAATTTAGCATGATTGGTTCCCTGTAAAATATTTAAGTTACGGCCACCTAATTGAGCAACCACACGACCTGTTTTTGGATCAGCCATAGTAGCCCCAATTTGGGTGTCTTCTGCAGGGAAATTAACTGTATTACCATTAGCATTATCATAAAGTGATTGTTGCAGGTTCGAATCCATGCTGGTATATATTTTCAACCCAGATTTGGTGACATCATAACCCAGAGAATTAGCTTCTGAGAGTACTGACTGAACATAACCATCAACAACTTTGCGATTATTATTCGCAAGCTGTGTTTTAGCTGTTAAGTCTTGCAAACCATCACTTACTGGTACTTTTATCGCTTGATTTGCTTGGTTTTCCGTAATAGCACCATATTTCACCATGGATTGTAAAACAGTATCACGTCGCTTTTTAGCGGCTGAGTTATCTTTCAAATACGGATCATAATCCGTTGGTGATTGTGGCATACCTGCTAATAATGCGAGTTGGGGCAAGGATAATTCTTTTAGTGGCTTACCATAAAAATATGTGGCAGCTGTCTTCATGCCAGATACACCGTGTCCCATGTATACCTTATTCATATAAAATGTTAATATTTCATCTTTAGTAAAGTTTTTCTCAACACGCATTGCTAACCAAGCTTCTTGGGCTTTACGCTCAATTGTCTGATCAGCAGTAGATGTGCTAAACACTGATAACTTCACTAATTGTTGCGTTAATGTTGATCCACCTTGCATACCTAAGGATGACCCGCGGAAGTTGGCAACCGCTGCGCCCATAATACGGATAGGATCAACACCATTATGTTTGTAAAAACGACGATCTTCCGTTGCTACAACTGATTGTTTCAACATTTTTGGTATTTCATTAGTAGTAGCATAATCACGTTCTACAGTTGATAAACTCCAAATATTTTTCCCTTGATCATCAAGAATAGCACTAGAATTTTCAGATGCTAACTTGGATTCCGTAATATTTGGTGCATCATTAGCGTATGTCATGAATAACGCTACCCCAGACATTACGGCAATGATACCTAATACTAATAACCATAAGAAAATCATTAAAAACCAATGACGCTTTTTCTTTGGTTTTCTTGGACCGCCTGACCCATTACCGTTTTTTTTAGGTGGTCGTGGTGTTTTGGGTGGTTCCGTGGCTGGATAACTGTCATATGTATTACTATTGCGATTCACACGAGACCATTGATTCTCATTTGCCATAATTGATGGTGCACTCCTACTTGTTAGTTTAGATGTTCAAAGTATTGGTCAACAGCTTTTAAGTAATCTAAACTAGGGCTTAAACTTGCAGGTACAGAGTACCCTCGCCCTACAATTTCATCATACGAAATTGACTGTTTGCCATTCAACTTTTGCCACTGCGCAATTAATTCTTTTGCAGGATAGACATATGTCTCATTTAAACTGGTAAATTTAATAATAACAAAACCAATGCCCCCTTGCGCTAAAATATTAGCCAAATGCACAATTTGGTGTGCATGGAGATTTTTCAAAGGAAAAGAGGTTTTATTCTTTGTTTCTTTCGCGTCAAAATCAATATAACGTCCTTGATAGACACCGTTATAATCAGTCGTTGAAGCTTGCTTAAAATATGCTTCCGTAATTTTTGCAGCAGAACGTGCGGGATAATCAACTTTTACAATTGTTACTGGTGTTGGTTTTTTGTGAATTACTGCCATATGGTTAACCAAGTAGTAATCATTGGCAAGATTAATTTCCTCTTCTAAGCCCATACCACGCTTACCAAACATCAATGCTTTTTTAGTTGTTTTACCTGTGCGCATCGTATTTTCAACATGCGAAACACGCCGACTGCCCGTAGGATAGTTAATTGACATTATCACCCTCAAAACAAATTTAAAATATACAATACTATCTTACCATAAAAGATAGAAAACAAGTTAAACTTAATGCTGTGTGCTTTAAAACAACAGATAGGCTCATCTATGAACCACTTTTTAATTTCCTTAATTATCGCATATCGATGTGATTCGCTCTCATCAAGAGCTAGTTTGAGCGACTAAATATACTCCCTCTATAAAGTCTAAGGATTCAACAGTTAAGCTCAATTTTTGATAATATTATACTGGTAATCGATAAATAATGGATGTACGGACTAATCCCACTAGAAAGTGGCGAATAGCATAATAGACAAACATGGAATTATATTGTAACATAGACCAACCTATTAAGCGTGCAATTAAATGTTAGGTGTCGATCTAATAAAAATGATACGTGCCAAGTGTCCGAGTTAAAAAACATAAGAATTAGGCGCTATTTATGAAAAAGGCAAACCTTTTTTCTCTCAGGACTCGCCGTAACTGTTATATTGATTTCACTACTAGGTCCTCATGTTACCGCCATAACAATACTAAAAACACATCTTTAACAATGGTTATACCAAGTCAAGATGTGTTTTTTATTTGATTGCTACGTAACAAGGTACTATGGTACAACGAGAACGCTAATATTATGAATAGCCTGCTAAATCAACTGAATCATAAAAAATTTAAATTGGTTAGTCAATTTAAATCAATTTTTCCATATTAAACCATTGCTCATCAGCATGGTTCGACTTTGAAATTCCCATGTTTTTATAACCATTCTTTTCATAAAACGGAATTCTATCTATTAAGCAAGTTAGAGACATCGCAATTCTCTCATCGCTTTTTGCATGATTCTCTAATTCTAACAATAGCAAACTTCCTATCCCCAGTCCTCTAGCATCGGGAGAGACCGCGATGGTTTGTACTGTTTGATAACCGCCACGTGAGACACTTTTTGGATTTTTTTCATACATCCAATCTTCTATAAATTGTTCCTTAACTGCGGGTCCACAAATAAATCCTATAATTTGATCGTCATCATTTACAGCGACAAAGAAACTTTCCCGAAAATTTTTAATTCGGTCTTCATATTGTTCTTTTGTTCCTGCTTCCAGCTCATTGAAGCCTTTGTTTTCTATTTCTATAATTGCCGTTAAATCATCTCTATTCACATTCCTAATTTTCATGAATAAACCTCTTTAATTTAATATTTTCATTATATCAAAGGCAACAGTATTTTGTTATCACAGTAATAATAGATAGCAGTTAAAGTGCTTCATTCTTTGTTTTTTACTTATCCATAATAACTTCATCAGATACGTTGTGTCACTCTAACGTAACCATAACAATCAATGTTGACACATATTTGCTCAAAGAAAAAGAACAAGCACAAGATGTGCTCATTCTCGCTATATATACTATTCCCACTCAACAGTAGCTGGTGGCTTCGCTGTAATGTCATAGACGACACGATTAATGTGTCCAACTTCGTTAACAATACGCGCTGAAATTTTTTGTAGTAATTCCCATGGTAAGTGAGCAAAATCAGCTGTCATGCCATCTACCGAAGTAATAGCACGAATAGCAATCGTATAGTCGTAGGTACGATAGTCTCCCATAACGCCTACTGAACGAACGCCAGTCAAGACTGTAAAGTACTGCCAAACATCACCCTCTAGTCCAGCTTTAGCAATTTCGTCACGTAGGATCCAATCTGAATCTCTAACAATTTCTAGCTTGTCTTCTGTGATGTCACCCAAGATACGAATGCCAAGACCAGGTCCAGGGAATGGTTGACGCCAGACCATTTCATGTGGCATATCCAAGGTCTCACCTAGTTCACGAACTTCATCTTTAAAGAGTGTATTCAGTGGTTCAATTAACTTAAACTGCATATCTTCAGGTAGCCCACCGACATTATGGTGTGATTTAATTGTTTGCGCAGTATCTGTACCTGACTCAATCACATCAGTATATAATGTACCTTGCGCCAGAAAATCAATACCATCAAGCTTTGTGGCTTCATCATTGAAGACTTGAATAAATTCATTACCAATAATCTTGCGCTTTTTTTCTGGGTCAGTCACCCCAGCTAATTGAGACAAAAAGCGTTCTTGTGCATCAACTTTGATAATGTTTAATCCAAATTGACCGCCCATCATTTCCATCACTTGCTGCGCTTCGTTTTTACGTAACAATCCATGGTCAACAAAAATTGACGTTAATTGATCACCAATAGCTTTATGCAATAAAACACCAACAACTGATGAATCAACACCACCAGAAAGTCCCAATAATACTTTCTTGTCACCAACAATATTCCTGATATGAGCAATTTGTTGATCAACGAAGCCGCTCATATCCCAATTAGCCTCAGCTTGCGCAATGTCAAACACAAAATTATGCAAAATCTGTTTACCGTGTTCAGATAATGTTGTTTCTGCATGAAACTGCACACCATATAAACGACGTTCTTCATTAGCAATAGCAGCAATTGGTGTCTTATCTGAGCCACCGGCCACTTCAAATCCTTCAGGTAACTTTACAACATTATCCGAATGGCTCATTAGAACAGTTTGTTCAACTGGTGTATCAGCAAACAACCGGCCAGCGTGATCAGTTTGTTTTAGAATTGTTTGACCAAATTCACCATTCCCAGGATTGGCTTCAACGCTACCACCTAGTTGTTGTGCCATCAATTGCATGCCATAACAAACACCAAGCACAGGAACGCCTAAATTAAACAGTTCTTGATCGATGCTAAAGGCATCTTCTTCATAAACAGATTTTGGACCACCTGATAAAATAATTGCTTTTGGATGATAGGCTTTTATTTCAGAAATAGTCATATTACGTGACTTCAACTCAGAAAAAACGCCCATTTCACGGATACGGCGGGTAATTAATTGATTATATTGGCTACCATAGTCCAATACAAGAACTTTATCGGCATTAATTTCAGCCATGCTTTACTCTCCCTTTAGTACATGTTTAAACTTAACAATGAGAATAAAACGATAGATCATTTTTATTCTTAAAATCAACTTTATCATATATCACTTTGCGTAATTAGGTGCAATTTTTGTAATTTCAACATCATGTGGATGTGATTCACGCAAACCATTATCTGTAATTTGAACAAACTTTGCTGACAATTTCAAATCTGAAATTGTTGATGAGCCTGTATATCCCATCCCTGCACGTAAGCCACCATCAGTTTGGAAAATAGCATCATCAATTGACATATCACCACCAGCAAAGGTACCATCCGCGGACAAAACCTCACCTTTGAGTAAATCAGTTACTAAAATTGCAGATGCTCCAGCTGAGATAGCTTTAACAACATCTCCAGAGTAGTGAGCACCACCAGAAGCAATCACTGCTTTATCAAAATCAGCTGCCACTTCTGCAATTGCCATTGTTGTTGTTAAAAATGGATATAACACATTATTAGGTAGTTCTGAGTTCACTGCACGCCCTGCAATGACGGCGTCAACACCATCTTGGTACAATGCCCCAGCAATTCCTTGATCTTCAATAACCCCAACAGCTAAGAATGTTGTTGGAAATGCTTTACGTACAGCTTTGACAATTTCATTTGTTTCATGAGTGAGTGCATCTTTAAGATAGAAAAAGATTGCATCAGCGCCGGCTGTAACTAACTTTTTAACTCGGTCTTGTGCACCAGTAGATAACCAAACTTCAGCAGCGACGCGAAGATGATTCTGAGCATCTACGAAAGCATTGGGATATTTTTCAAAATCAACAACTGTTTGTTTAGCAGTGGCAATTGTTGCTGACTGTGCATCAATATCTTCCTGCTCCGCCACTACGCCTAATCCACCATTTAATGCTGTTGGTACAACTCTAACATCAGTAGCAACACCATTGGCTTCAGAAATCAAAGGAATATTTAAGATGAAATTGTTAGCTAATTGTGTTGATAACGATACTGTATGTGGTAAAACATTTGAAGCACCAGGTACAAGCAACACTTGATCATACCCTAAACCTTGGTTTTTATTATTTTCAGACATATTATTTCTCCATTACTGACTGCTTAGAATGTTGGTATCGTATACTTTGACTCAGTTTTTGACAGCGCCTCTTCATAATCAATACCGGTGATATCACGTGCAATATGACGATTTTTTGATAAATCTGTAATTGCACTTTCACCCATTTCAGACATTTCTTGGCGAATACTATTCATAACAGGGGTCAAGATGTCTGCCAATGCCCCTTTATACTCAACACGTGCCTCAATACCTTCGGGTACCATCTTTTTAGCTTCGTTAACTTCACCTTGAAAATAACGATCTTTTGAACCGGCTTCCATAGCGGCAATTGATCCCATACCTCTATAAGTTTTATATTTCTTACCGTTATCTTCAAAAATTTCGCCCGGTGTTTCTTTTGTACCAGAAAACATTGAACCCAACATCACAGCATTACCACCTGCAGCCATTGCCTTGACAATATCCTCAGCTGTTTTTGCACCACCATCAGCAATAATTGCTTTACCGCGACGAACACCTTCATCAGCAGCATCACGAACTGCTGATATTTGTGGTACGCCAATGCCAGCAACAACACGCGTTGTGCAAATAGACCCGGGACCAATACCAACTTTAACAACATCAGCACCAGCATCATACAAAGCTGCTGCCCCCTCTGAGGTTGCAATATTACCCGCAATAATATTTAAGTCTGGGAAAGCATTACGTACTTCAGTTACTTTGCGTAAAACACCTTCCGAATGACCGTGTGCAGAATCTAAAACAATTGCATCAACACCAGCATTAACCATTGCTTCAACACGTTTAACTGTATCTGAGGTCACACCTACTGCACCAGCAACCAATAACTGCTCTTTTGCGTCCACAGCAGCATGATCATATTGTTTAGGATCGAAAGTGGCTGTTTTTACTTGTTTAACTTCATCAGCTTGTTCAGCAATAGTCATATTTTTATGAATAACACCTAACCCACCCAACTTTGCCAATTCTATAGCAAAATTAGCCTCAGTAACAGTATCCATTGCAGCAGAAATCAACGGAATATTTAGTTGTAACGTCGGTGTTAAACTAGTTGAAACATTGACATTATTAGCTTGAACGGTCGTATTTTTGTCGTTCATTAACTTGACATCTTCAAACGTTAAGCCCATCTTAGCAAACTTATTACGTGAACTAAATTTAGGCTTTTCATCGTCTAAAAAGAATTTTTGCATGAGATCCTCCGATTTAAATACATTAAACACCCCGCAATGATGTTTAACACGCGTTAATTAGGCCTTTTTGCTAATACAATTATTAGCTGATCCGCCGATTTAAATTGTAACAAATTGTATTATTATACCAAAAAAGCACCTGGGATATATAGATCCACAAATGCTTAGACTTCGCCATTAAGGTCGTGTTGCATTTGCGAATAGTCACGACTTTAGGGGCGTGGTAGAAACTGCTAGCCATTTTCTAGCAATATATCTGCAAACCAATATTTATTAATAGCTTTACTTTAACGGTTTTTATTAGAAAAAGCAAGACCTATTCGACGTGACCTGCAAAACTCGGTTCAAAGTTAGCTGAAATCGTTTCAATGCGCACATTTTCGCCAGAATCGGGTGCCGAAACATACTGATTACCACCGATGTAAATTGCAACATGATAGCTTGCTCCAGGTGTTCCCCAGAACAACAAATCACCTGGTTGTGCTTGCGTAACGGCTTTCTGTTGGACATACGACTCTTGCACAACTGAAGAATGAGGTAATGAAATACCAGCAGCATTTTGAAATACATAACTCACAAATCCAGAACAATCAAATCCTTGCGTGTTAGTTCCACCCCATTCATAAGGAATATCCTGTGTGACCAAATTTTTAGCTAATGACACAATACCATTTATATTAGTGTCTGTTTTAGGTTGTGTTTTATTAACTGGCTGTACATTTGATGCACTTTCTGACTGTGAAATCGATGATTTGTCTGATCCTGCAGCCACTGAATGAGCTGTTGTTTCTGGATCAGTCGCCGCCGTGACTGATTCCACTGTATTTTGTCCTTGATCAGCAATGTCACTTTTCTGACTAGCAGTTTGAACTACTGATGATGCGGTCGTATCATTTGTATTTTTAGATGTTGCCATATCAGGTAAAGTTTCACTAACCTGATTTGATGTGGTTTGTGTTAAAGACATATCCACTTGCGAAGAAACGCTACTTACTGAAGGCGCCGATGACTGACTTACAACTGGTACATCACTACTTGTAATATTCTCACTCGCTGATGAAGCATCAGTGGGTGCTTGCACCACTGATGCTTCGTTACCTACTTGTGAGTTTAAACTGTCATCAACGCTGACATCAGTTTTAGGCTCTAATGCTGTTTCCGCTGCAGTTGATTTTTCCGTATCAACAGTCACAGGTGACGAATCCGTTTTTTCTGATTCAACACTTGTAGTAGGCGTTTGACTTGGCAAAGTAATTTTTTGACCGACAGAAATTAAATCAGAACCATTATTCGCCAAAACCAGTTCTTCAACATTTACGTTATGATGATTGGCAATAGACCATAGCGAATCACCACTTTTAACCGCATAAGTTTTTGAGTTCACTGCTGACTTAATAATCTGCTCTCTCTTAGAGTCAGACACTTGAGTAACTTTATTTTTAGCAATTTTCAAGGGTGATTTTGATAGTGCCGTTTTTTGTGTCGATAAATTAGAAGGCTCGGTGACTGATTCCACAGCTTTATCGACAACCTGTTGCGCTACATCTGCATGAGCTATCCCCGTCCCAATGGCAGCTATTCCCAACAAACTAAAACCTGATACAATAATTTTCTTATCAATTCTTTCCATATGTTAATCCTCTACTCGTTCGCATAAACTTTAACAATTCTTAACTACTTTAGTTTATCGTAAACTTCATTAATAAAATTTAATATATAAAATTATTAATCAATCTAAAATAATTATGAAATATGATTGTAATATAGTTGTGATTATCACCGCAAAAAAACGATGAACGTAATTGTTCATCGTTTTTTACATTTTTTGTAGCCGCGCAATTCGTTCCTCAATAGGTGGATGCGTATCAAACAAGTGTTTCTTTTGTTTAAGCGGATTACTAATATATAAAGATGCTGAAGATGGATCGACATTTTCCATTGGTTTGGCAGACCCTAGTTTACTTAGCGCAGAAATTAATTCTTCAGGATTACGAGTTAATTCAACACTTCCTGCATCTGCTAAATATTCACGATTTCGTGAAATAGCTAATTGTACCACTGTTGCAACAAGTGGTGCTAATACCATAATAATAATGGAAAAAATCAGAAGGAAAATTTGAGCACCATTACTCCCGCTTTCTCGGTTATCACGACGATTTGTCCCACTACCCCAAAACCACCAGTTACTCCCAAGATTGACAAGTAATGAAATAGCCGCTGTTAGAGCGAGGGCAATCGTAGAAATACGGATATCATAATTACGAATATGACTGATTTCATGCCCTATGACACCTTCCAATTCATGGCGGTTCATGATTTTTAATAAACCGGTTGTCGCGGCAACAGCAGAATTTTTAGGACTATTACCTGTCGCAAATGCATTAGGACTATCATCTTGAATAATAAAAACACGGGGCATTGGTACTTGTGCTACCATCGACATATCTTCAACTGTATGCCATAGTTCTGGTTCTTCATCAGCATTTTTTATCTCTGTACCATGGTTCATTGCCATAACCACACTAGTTGAGTTACTAATCATAATCAACGTATAGATCACACCAATGACAATAGCCGCAATAATGCCGAGTTCAAGAGAACCAAGTAATAGGTATCCAACCGCAGCGCCAACAATAGCTACCAAAATGAAAAAGCCAACCAATAGCACAATGGTACGGCGCTTATTTGATTGTATTTGCTCGTATAACATTAAAATTTAACCGTTGGTACTTCTTTTTCATTTTCTGGCACAACAATAAATTCACTAGGTTCAAAATGATGAATACCTGCAATAATATTACTTGGGAAAGATTGTAACTTCGTGTTGTAACTTGCAGTTGTTGTGTTAAATAATTGACGTGAATAAGCAATTTTGTTTTCTGTATTCGTTAACTCTTCCTGTAACTTATTAAAACTTGTACTTGCTTTTAAGTCAGGATATGCTTCTGCCACAGCAAACAAATGTGATAAAGCACCAGTTAATTGATCAGAAGCTGCCATTGTTGCAGCAGGTCCCTGCGCATTATTGACACTTGCTCGTGCATCTGTAACGGCTTGTAAAGTTGATTTTTCAAAATCAGCGTAACCCTTAACAGTATTGACAAGGTTAGGAATCAAATCATTTCGGCGCTTAAGTTGCACATCAATTTGACTCCACGCTTCTTGCGTAAGCATGCGTGACTTCACCAAGCCGTTATAAACAGCAACCCAAATGATAGCAATCACTGCGACAACAGCAATAATAATAATAATTGCCATAATTTACCTCTTCTTTTCTAAGTGTGAAAATAATACAATATATAAAACTTTATAACTCAATTGTCTCATATACCAACCTAATCCACAAATACTTCACGCTTATCTTTTAAAGCAACTATATTGAGATTACCCATGTACCACCGATAAAAGAATGGTAATTGCTGCAATAACGTATAAATCGTCACCTTTTGATGATCATCTACTATGTCATAATGCCATTGTGCATGTCCACCGTCAACACGTTGTTGTAGTAACTTGATGATAACATCGCCAACCGCTATTTCAGCGCCAGTTTGCTCATTTTGTATTCTTTTTAAAATGAATTGTTGCTTAGCAGCCGAAACGAAAAGAGCATCCAAAATATCTGCTGATAAGTCTTTTTGTGTCATAACTAAATTCCCCTGATTTGCAGTATCACTACCTGGTAACACAATATCATAATCTGCCTCAGCAAGTTGTTCAGCAATGGCAGTTAAACGCTTTTGGAAAGTTGCTAATGCTTCCACTCCAGCAATTTGAAGTGCTTCTGTTTGTACTAAGGTCGCAAATTGCTGCGCATCAAGATAAAAACGTCTACGTACAACATCCCAATAAAGTACTCGTAAATTTTGAGCAGTCTCTTCCAAATAGTAACCGCCTGCAGCTAACGGCGCTTTGGTAAATCGAAATGAGGCATTTGGCCACTCTTCAAAATGAAGTTCAACCACTTTTTGTGCCTGAGGTAATGTCACCACAGTTGTTGATAAGGAAGCTGACATAGCAAATTTTGCAAACGCCAATGTGACCCAATGTGTATCAGGAAACCAAAAAGGGTTATCAATACGCACCATTTTTGATTGATGACTATCGAAATCTAAAATTTTTTGTAATACATCCAATATTTCTATTAAATTTTCAGTTGTTCCTAGCGTATCGATAAGTAGGTGTAAACGATCAAAAAGACGCAAATCCTTGCCTAATTGTTCACTATAATTTTTTATTTTAAAGTTATCCATAGTCTAATTTTTCTGCTGTAATGCGTGGATGTATGAGACGTAAATTTGCTCTAGCGCTCCAATAAATGATGTTAAATCGGTAAATGTAGTAAAAATAGCTTGTAACTCCAGTTGCCGCAACACATCTAGTTTTTCTAATTTTAATAGTTCTTTTTGTTGTTCATCAAGTTTATTTTGAACTTCTGGTACACGTTTTTGTGTCGCCAATAATAATTCTCGTTTCTTTTCAAGTGACTGCTTGGTCAACTTATCTCCTCTACCAAATAAACCAGCCTTATTGCTAATTAATTCTGCTAGTTGATCCTCAATCACTCGCAATTCTAATGATCGTTTAGTGTTGTCAGACAAGAAACCTTCTAATCCATCAATAATCTTATTAATTTCTTGTATTTTAATATCGTCAAGTGTTCCACCATCTGGTAATTTAGCTGTTGCTGTTAGTTCCGAAATCAAATGATTATCTAATGTTAATGACGCGGATAATATATCTAAAACACCTAATTGGCGATGATTCCACCAGTCACCAATATAAACATCATACAGTGTTGGCTCATCTTGTACTGGGTTAAAAGTTAAAAAGTCGAATTGACTAGTCAAATAACCAATCAATTCTGGGGCCAAAAATGAAGCGATATCATTTTGAAGATCTGAAACAAGCACAGATAGGTGTGCGTTACTATCGGCGTGTTCACGTTGTCTAATTTGTTCATTAAATTTTTGCGAGTCTAGTAATTCATAAACTTTGGAAACTTGGTTATTATTAATAGCCAACTCCAATTGATTTAAATATTGTATCTTACTGTCCAACCGATTAATTAAAACTGGTTGAAGTACAGTTTGTGTGTCTCGATTTGTCATATTTACGCCTCCATATAGCACAAAACTTAATTTTAGCATACACCAATTTATCACTTAAAAATAGCTTGTTAATGATTTTTTATCTTATTTTACAATAAAAAAACAGCAACACATGTCACTGTTTAGGTCGTAAAATACGTGGTATATAACGCATTTTATTTCCCAGTAATTCACTAACAAACCCCATACGTAAGTATAACGTAATAACAATGATACCACCAATTCCAGCTGATAATAAGGCTGTTATGGTCACTGATAATTTATTATCTTCGGGTAATATAAACTGACTAAAGCCAAAGACAATTAGGTAAACAATTACGGCCATAATGGCTGCACCAACAAACATTTGCCATAGCTCACGGCTGACTGTTGACAGCGAAACACCATAAACTGTATTCAGATAATCCAACATATAAGCAACTGCAACTGCCATACCAAGCACACTTGCCATTAATGCCCCCATCCCCTCAAAATAACGCACTAACGGTATTTGGAAAGCAAGTTTGATAACCAAGCCAATAACAAATGATTTAATAACAATAGATACTTCTGATAATGCTTGCAAGATGAATGACAAAAGCATAAATAAACTAAAGGCAATCGCTAGTATTGTTGAATATTCCAGCAAATAAATGCCCTCTTGATTTGTCACATCAATTGGATAAAACATTTTATACAGTGGCCCTGCGATTGCAAACATGCCTAGAGTACTAGGTAGCATAACCAAAGCAAATAATTTAATCACTTGCTCTAATTGGGCTTGAATCTTTTCATGAGTTAATGTGGCTTTACTACCTGACAGCATAGGCAACGCCGTTGCTGCAATACTTGTTGAAAACGGTACAATAATCATAATCAGCTTATTGGGGTTAGCACTAAATAGAGCAAATTTAACTTCCAACTGCTCACTAGATAGTGTGAAAAAGTGATTCATAATATTAAAATACGTGTACTGATCAACAAGTTGAAAGAGTGTAATTGCTGAGCCAATAATAATAAACGGCCACGATTCCTTCAAAATATTAACTATCATACTAAACGTACGCGTTTTTTCTAGAGGTGCACTTGGATGCCATGAGCGCACAACAATGCTATGATACTTGATCCATCCCCAGCCAAGCACAATCATACTGAAAATAGCACCAATAAACGCCGCAAATGTAGATTGAACAACCACAGCGGTCCAATTATTTGGATTAATACTTAAAATAGTTATGGTAGTGACTAACATATATGCGGTACGCGCAATTTGCTCAATAACCTGAGACAGCGCGGAAACACTCATTAGCTGATGCCCTTGAAAAATCCCACGGATCATGGACATCAAAGGAAATATAGCTACAGCAGGCGCTAGTGACCGTAATACGGGAATAAAGTTATCATGCCCATTAGATAACATTGGGGCCATAACATAAATTGCAATACCAAAGACAATACCCAGAACAACACCTAACATTAATGATTGTCTCGTGAGTTGTCGAGAACGATAAACATCATTACGTGAATCAAACTCTGCAACTAACTTTGAAATTGCGGCTGGTATACCAAACGTTGCAATAGCCAAGAACATACCATAAATGTTATATCCTTGCCCAAATAAAGCGTTAGCTCGGTTCGAATTAGTCCCTAATAAAGCCATCCAAGGTACAATATAAACAGCACCAAGTACACGTGACACAATATTTCCTGCCGATAACCATGCGGATCCTTTAACTAAGGTCGCGCGATCATTATCTGATGCAGTATTTGGCGATGACGTGCTAACTTGACGATTATCTTTGGCAGATGTCTTTGGTTCTTGATTTTTCAAGCTAGGTTTTTTGCTAACAATGTTTGTCCGCGCACGATTATTTTTTGCTTTAATAGCATTAATCTCTTCCTGTGTAGGCTGAGAACTGACTTCTGTTTTTGGTTTTTTATGCCCATCAAAATGACCATCATAAGGACGCTGTTGGTGTTTTTGTTTTAAACGTTGACGGGCTTTTTCAAGTATTTCGTCGGCACTCAGTACCTTACCATCAACATTAACTTTATCTACATGTTGTCCGAGTTCATTCGGCGCACTTGGACGCTTTTTATCCGCCATTGAGTGTACTCCTTTGGAATTATGTACGTCAGTTACATTACATAACTGACTTTCGGAGTTAACTTAATTTCTCCATTTTATAAATTAACATAACTATATTAGTTTATCCAACTACAATATTGATGAATTTACCTGGGATAGCAATGATCTTTCGTATTTCTTTACCATCGATAAAGTTTTGAACATTTTCATCCGCTTTAGCTAAATCAATCATACTGTTCTTATCAATGTCCCGTGTAACTTTTGCCTTACCACGTACTTTACCATTGACTTGGAAAATAATTTCTACTGTATCATCAACTATTTGTGTTTCATCATACTCTGGCCATGTTACGTAGGTTATTGATGACTCATGTCCCAAACGCAACCATAATTCTTCAGCCATATGTGGGGCAAATGGTGCTAATAACTGCGTAAATCCATTCATATAATCAATTGGCAACGCCTCTGATTTGTATGCTTCGTTAACAAATACCATCATCTGTGAAATGGCTGTATTAAATCGCATATTTTCTACATCATCAGTTACTTTTTTAACTGTCTGATTATAAACTTTATCCAAATCACCTTGATTAACTGTTGTCACATGATCACGTAGTTGTCCGGCATCATCAACTAGCAAACGCCAAACACGATCAAGCCAACGACGTGAACCAGTAATACCTTCCTCAGACCAAGGTTTACTCTGCGTCAAAGGTCCCATGAACATTTCATAGACGCGTAATGTATCGGCACCAAATTGTGCCACGATGTCATCTGGGTTAACAACATTACCCTTTGATTTAGACATTTTTTCATGATTGCCGCCCAAAATCATCCCTTGGTTAACCAACTTTTGGAATGGCTCTTTTGTTGGCACAACACCTAAATCATATAAGAATTTATGCCAAAAACGCGCGTACAATAAGTGTAACACAGCATGTTCTGCACCACCAACATACAAATCGACATTCATCCAATACTTTAGCTTATCAGGGTCTGCTAGTTTTTCTTGGTTATGCGGATCAACAAAGCGTAAGAAGTACCAAGATGAGCCAGCCCATTGTGGCATTGTATTTGTCTCTCGACGTCCTTTAACACCATCCTCACGTGTTACTTCTAACCAGTCAGTCAGATTGGCTAGTGGTGACTCACCATTCCCAGAAGGACGTAATTCAGTCGCACGTGGCAGTAACAATGGCAATTCGTTTTCCGGCACTAAACTCTTTGTCCCATCTTCCCAATGAATAACTGGAATAGGTTCCCCCCAATAGCGTTGGCGTGAAAATATCCAATCACGCAAACGGAAATTAGTCTGCGAATGACCTGCACCATGTTCTTCAAGCCAGCTAATAATGTTATCGATAGCAGTTACTTTGTCGAAACCATTCAAAAAGTCAGAATTAATATGCACGCCATCACCGATATAAGGCGCTTGAGTGATATCACCACCTTCAATGACTGGTTTGATTGTTAAATTAAATTTGTTGGCAAATTCAAAATCACGTTCATCATGAGCAGGCACCGCCATAATTGCGCCAGTCCCATAGCTAGCCAAAACATAGTCAGCAATCCAAATAGGCAACTTTTCCCCATTTACAGGGTTAATACCATATGCTCCTGTAAATACACCAGTTTTATCTTTATTTAAGTCGGTCCGTTCCAAGTCAGATTTAGCAGATATCATCGCGCGGTAGTCACTAACTGCTTGACTTTGCTCGTCTGTCACAATCTCATTAACTAGCTGATGCTCGGGTGCTAATACCATGTAAGAGGCACCAAAAAGCGTATCAGGTCGTGTAGTATAGACCTCAATTTGTTTATCAGAATGATCAATGTTGAAAAATACGGCAGCACCTTTAGAACGGCCAATCCAGTGACGTTGTTGTTCTTTAATGGCTTCTGGCCAATCTAACTCTTCTAAATCATCCACTAACCGGTCTGCGTAAGCAGTAATTTTCAAAACCCATTGACGCAAAGCCTTGCGCTCAACTCGATTACCTGAGCGTTCTGACTTACCATCAATAACCTCTTCATTAGCTAAAACAACGCGGTCAATGGGATCCCAATTAACCATCATTTTAGATTCATATGCCAAACCTTTTTCGTACAATTTCTCAAAAATCCATTGTGTCCATTTATAATACTCTGGGTCCGTTGTATTAATTTCACGATCCCAATCGTATGATAAACCTAGTGATTGGATTTGTTCACGAAAGTGAGCAACATTTTGACTTGTGAAATCTGCCGGATTGTGTCCTGTTTTCATCGCATATTGTTCTGCTGGTAGACCAAAAGCATCCCAACCCATAGGATGTAGTACATTAAAGCCCTTAGCTCGCTTGAACCGGCTCATAATATCTGTTGCTGTATAGCCCTCAGGATGACCAACATGTAGGCCTTGTCCTGACGGATATGGAAACATGTCTAAGGCATAGTACTTGGGCTTACTTGTATCATCAGTAGTCTTAAAAGTATGATTGTCTGACCAAAACTTTTGCCATTTTTGTTCTATTTTTTGATGTTCGTATGTCATATTTCTAGCGTGTATCATTAATTCAACCAATCTCAGTGGCTTTATCTAAAAAATTAATGTCGATTAACACGTTTCCTCCTAAATTTGTTTTCTAAACAATAAAAAAATCCCCCTGTGTGACACTAAAAAATGTCACATAGGGCGAATCATCGCGGTACCACCTATGTTCACGTATTGCTACGTCTCAAATGCCCTAACGCGACAACACGTTGAAAACTACTATAAGTTCATTTTCAAAAAAATTCAACCGAGTTCTACATCTTGCTTGGTAAACTTGCATTCCCGTTTACTTTCTGATGCCACGCCATGTATAGTAATGTTGAACATAATGGTTTCATTATATCACGTTTCACATAAATCAGGTATACTATATGTTATGAATATAAAACACAAGCTACAATATTTATCTGTCGTTCTGGCACTATTATTATTTTTATGCTTAACAGTTGGTGTCATGTCAAATGCCACCTGGATTGATAGTTTAAATCGATTGGTTAGAAACATCATTCAACAACGGTCTCCACTAGCTGACAGTTTCTTTTTCAACGTCACACAGTTAGGCGGTGTAACTTTCACAATATTATTAACAATAATTTTATCAGCTATTTTAGGCTATTATCATCATTACCGACAACTTGGATTTTTAATAGTTAACGTTTTATTTTTTGCTGGCTTCATCACACAACTAGTGAAACGTTTTGTGCAAAATCCACGGCCCTTACCGCAATTAATACCAGAATCTGGTTTTAGCTTTCCTTCTGGACACACTATGATGGCCGTTCTATTATATGGCACGCTAATTATTTTAGCGCACATAAACATCAAACAACAGCATATTCGAAACATCATACTTGGTCTACTGGCTATACTGATGGTTCTTATCCCAATCAGTCGAATATATATTAATGTCCACCACCCCACCGACATTTTCGCTGGCGTGACTTTGGGCTATAGTTTACTTGTTTTATCAACAAAAATATTTCATATTGGAGGCACTTATGATTCCAAATAGTCAAGCATTCTCTCACGAATTAATTGAAGAAACTGTAAAAGTCGGTGATATAGTCATTGATGGTACAACTTCTAATGGGTCGAATACTAGATTTTTAGCTACTCGAATAGGAAAATCTGGTCAAGTAATAAGTTATACCACTACTAAAGATAACGCTAATGCCACAGCTGCCTCATTATTTATGAGCGGTCTATTAGAACGCGTCACATTACTAAGTAAAAACATTGATGAGCAATTCATCACGGAACTTGGATCAAATAACCAAGTCAGCTTGGTTATCTTTGATTATTCTGAAGATGTACAAAACGAAAATAACCTACCATTAGACTACCTCAATCAAGTTAATCATGTTTTGCCTCGCCTGACACACGGTGGTTTACTCATAATTAAATTTAATCATCAACCAAACAGTTGGCATAATTTTAGCGACAGCCTATTATCAGCAGATTATAAACAAGCCTGCTACTTAACTGAAAATATCACGACTTACTTGATAGAACGTATTTAAAAGAAAGATTTTCTAAAATGACTAAAAAAAATCAATACATACTACTTGCGGCAATATCAACGTTACTTGTCATCATTATTGTCTCAGTCATCGTCATGATGTCAAACCAAACATCTAGTGATAATACCAAAAGCGATCCCGCTTTGAACAACGTTGCCTTACCTCAACTTAATCAAACTGTAACTGATAAAGAAAGTGAAGTTAAACTTGAAACCACTTATGGTGATGTCATAATTAAATTATTTAATCAATACGCACCACTGGCAGTTGAAAATTTCTTAACACATGCGAAAGCTGGCTACTACGATCATACAATCTTTCACCGTGTGATGGCTGACTTCATGATTCAAGGCGGCGACCCCAAAGGAAATGGTTCTGGCGGCGAGTCGATTTGGCATGATAAAGATAAACAAATAGATAGTGGCAAAGGATTTAAAAATGAAATTAGCACATCACTATATAATATTCGTGGTGCTTTATCAATGGCAAATGCTGGTGAAAACACTAACGGTTCTCAATTCTTTATTAACCAAAACTCAAATAATCAAGCTCAAAAAATTGATAAAAATAACTATCCAAATAAAATTGCGACAGCCTATAAAAAAGGTGGTAACCCACAATTAGATGGTAGCTACACCGTATTTGGACAAGTCATGAGTGGGATGAATGTTGTTGATAAAATTGCGAATGCAAAAGTGAAAACTACTGGTGAAGGTTCTGAACCAATAGCGCCAGTTAAAATTAATCATATTACAATTCTAAAAGAAGTGAAATAAAAAGCTACGAAAAATTATTTTTCGTAGCTTTTTCATTACTTTCAAATAATTATCGCATAACCAATACATCCATGTCAGCTACCTGGATTACGAAAGCGGGCACTGTACCTGCCATAACACGCTGTAACGGACTTAATCCTGTCTTACCCACAACAATCAAATCACTATTATGATCTTTTGGAAATTCACGTGCAATCACTTGCTTTGGTGAGCCAAAGCGAACGTGAATATCTGTATTGTCGTGACCCAAAGACTTAGCATATTCATAAGCTTTATTAATCACTTTTTCAGCATCTTGTTCCATTTGATAAATGATATCATCATTCATGACAACAGTACCAAAGTATCCGCCACTACGTGTATCAACAACTGTCAAAATATCTAAATGTGCTTGTGGTGCAAACTCAACCGCTTTTTTAATCAACACATTGGATACATCTGAGCCATCAATTGCTACTAAAATATTCTTATATGCCATAATCATTTATTCTGCTACGCTATCCAGCGTGACAAGCTCCTTATTTATTTATTACATCTTTATTATACTGCTTTGTTTCATAAAATGTAAGCGCTTTTATTAAAATTTCTGAAAACCACCACGTTTAATTTTTTCTATACCATGACTTGTTCCAATAATAATTTCATCTACGGTGTCCAAAAAAAGTCCATGTTCCACGATACCCACACGCCGATCTAAATAATTCCCCAGCTCATGCGGTTGATCAATAGTTTCCAAATGTAAATCAACAATAAAATGTCCCATATCTGTGATAATCGGTTTATCGTCTTTTTCACGTAAAATTGGATACAAATGTTGCGTTGCAAATTCAGCTATTAATTTCCCGCTACCAAATGGCACAATTTCTACAGGTAATGGAAATTGACCTAATTTTTCATGTACTTTTTGACTATCAACAATCCAAATGATTTTTTTAGAATTTTTGGCAACAATTTTTTCCATTAAAAAGGCTGCACCACCACCTTTAATGCCATTCATATGCTGATCAACTTCATCTGCGCCATCGATAGTTATATCAATCATTGGTGCATCATCAATATCTAAAACTTTTATGCCCAACTGTTGTGCTCTTGCCGCCGTTTTAAAAGACGTGGTGACACCAACAATACTCAAATGCTCAAGCTCTAGACGTTCTGCCAATGCTTTCAAAAAGAAATCAACAGTTGAACCTGTTCCCAAGCCAACAACCATCCCATCATCTATCAGTTCTGAAGCTGCAACACCAGCATGCTTCTTTTCTAAATTAATATTTGTCATAACTTTATCATAACAAAAAAACTCAACCTTTTTTGGCCAAGTCTCAATTATTATAATACTTTTTTCAAAAAGTCTTGCGCTCGAGCAGTTTTTGGCTGTTCAAAAAATGCTTCTGGCTCTGCAATCTCTTGTATTGCCCCATCAGCCATAAACCAAATTGTATCAGCAACTTCGCGAGCAAAACCCATTTCATGAGTCACTACTAACATAGTCATCCCACTTTCTGCCAAATCCTTCATGGTGTTTAATACTTCGCCAACCATTTCAGGGTCTAAGGCACTCGTTGGTTCATCAAAGAGTAAGACATCCGGTGACATCGCCAATGCACGAGCAATGGCCACACGCTGCTGCTGTCCACCTGATAAACTAGCTGGATAAACATCTGCCTTATCTGATAAACCAACCTGCTTCAACAAATCTTTAGCTAATTGTGTTGCCGAACTATTAGAAATATTTTTTACCTTCATAGGTGCTAATTTAATATTTTCTATAACCGATAAGTTAGGAAATAAGTTAAAACTTTGAAATACCATTCCCATTTTCTCACGTAATCTATCTAATTGTTTTTCACTCAAATTTGTTAATTCATTGTCTTCAAAAATGACTTGCCCACTAGTTGGTGCATCTAATAAATTGATTGCTCGTAAGAATGTTGATTTTCCAGCACCTGACGGTCCAAGAATAGCAATAACTTCGCCTTGCTTCACAGTTGTATTGACATTATCAAAAATGACTTTGTCACTATATTGCTTTTTTAAATTTTTTATTGTTAGTAAGTTAACCATCATAAAATTTCCTTTGATTTATTATGTTAAGTATACAACAATATATATAATATACACTTATTATTCATTTATTTTTTGAATAATTGTATATAATTGCATATAAAATGAGTTATACTAGCAGGAACGGAGGACATTATGGCAAAAATTGTTAATCGCGAAGAGCAACTAAAAAATTCACTAGACGATTTAATTTCTTTTCCAACAGATCATGATGATGATAATGAACGTCAGAATGCATTAGGTCGTGATTTGGAGTCTAAGGACAGAAAGTAAAAGTTTAAATTATAAATCAAACGCATAAAAGGTGCCCCATGAGATAGGTAATAAATCTCATGGGGCACCTTTTATAATATCTATACGTAATTTATTTAGTAAAAGAAAAGCGTCTCTAACTTTGGATAAATTAATAACCAAAGTTAGAGACGCACAACATAAAATTTAATTTTATATTGTAAATAAATATTTATTAATCTTCAATTTCAGTAACTGTTCCGGCACCAACAGTGTGGCCACCTTCACGAACAGTAAACTTCAATCCTTGTTCAATAGCAACTGGTGAAATCAATTCAATTTCAAATGTTACTTGGTCACCAGGCATAACCATTTCTACGCCAGCTGGTAATTCAACAACACCTGTAACATCAGTTGTGTGGAAGTAGAATTGTGGACGGTAGTTAGTGAAGAATGGTGTATGACGACCACCTTCTTCCTTAGAAAGGACATAAACTTCTGCCTTGAACTTCTTGTGTGTCTTAATTGAACCTGGTTGAGCCAAAACTTGACCACGTTCAATTTCGTTACGATCAACACCACGCAACAAAGCACCAATATTGTCACCCGCTTGAGCTTCATCTAAAGTCTTACGGAACATTTCGATACCAGTAACAGTAGTCTTCTTGACTTCATCCTTCATACCGATAATTTCAATTTCAGTACCAGTAGTCAATACACCACGGTCAACACGACCAGATGCAACAGTACCACGACCAGTAATTGTAAATACATCTTCAACTGGCATCAAGAAAGGCTTATCATTTTCACGCTTTGGTTCTGGAATATATGAATCAACAGTATCCATCAATTCTTCGATAACCTTAACTTGTTCAGGATCACCTTCAAGAGCCTTCAAAGCTGAACCCTTTAATACAGGAATATCATCGCCTGGGAAATCGTATTCTGATAATAGTTCACGAACTTCCATTTCAACTAAGTCGACTAATTCTTCATCATCAACCAAGTCTGTCTTGTTCAAGAAGACAACTAAGTAGTCAACACCAACTTGACGTGCCAACAAAATATGTTCACGTGTTTGTGGCATAGGACCATCAGTTGCAGCAACAACCAAGATAGCACCATCCATTTGAGCGGCACCAGTGATCATGTTTTTAACATAATCAGCGTGTCCTGGGGCATCAATATGAGCATAGTGACGTGCTTCTGTTTCATATTCGATATGAGAAGTGTTGATCGTGATTCCACGTTCCTTCTCTTCAGGAGCATTATCAATTTCAGCAAAATCAGTAGCTGTACGGCCCTGCTTTTCAGCCAATACCTTTGAGATTGCGGCTGTCAAAGTCGTCTTTCCGTGATCGACGTGTCCAATAGTACCAATGTTAACGTGGGGCTTAGTGCGAACGTAAGTTTCCTTAGCCAATGTAGTTTCCTCCAAAATTCATTTTTCAATAATTTGAAAAATGTTTATAATTATATTTTACAACGCAAGCCATCAAAAGACAACAGTTAATTGCGTTTTTCCGGCTTTTGAAGCCAGAAATTATTATACCTAGTTATTAAAAAAATGTAAAGAGTTTTGTCTATTATTTTTCAAAAAAATCTTCTGTCAAATTTCTTACTTTATCATGCCATTGTTTTTGTGATGATAATTCTAAGTTGTTTTGGCGACCATAGTAATGATCAATTGTTGCATTAACCCAGTTTTCTATATCGACCACAATTTCTTCTATCCTAGGATAAATTAAAGTTAATTCAAATCTGGCTTGTTGTGCTAACATATCTAATGCTATTGGGTCATCTTGACTTAATTTTTCATCTAATAAATCAGCGATTTGTTCAAAAACTTTAGAATTAGTTAACAAAGGTATTTGACTAAAATTAGCAGTATATAATTCATCATCTAACCAGCGATACTGAATATCTTCGTCTAATTTTAGTTTTTGCAAATCTTCAAGTAATGTTGCACGAATAATGGGTGTCGCATAAGGGTCAACTAGTATATACTTAGCGCCAATAATAAATTGATCTACAGGTAAATGCCTGCCCGACTCATAGCGATCACGCTGCTCAATAATATCAGTATCACTTAAATGATAGAATTGGCGAGCAATGGTTTTAAACGTCGCTGCCATTGTTATTTCAGCATTTTTTTCAGCATCTCTAATTTCTTGAATGACAGCTTCTCGTGTATCCACACCATCCCACAAAACAGCTAATTGTTGTGCATAAACAAAATTTTGATTTTGTATGGCTAACGCTACAACCATTCGAAAATTAGCTTCATCATCTAAATAATTCAACAAGAAATCATCAGCATATGATGATGCTAATTGATATTGCTCATCCATGAATAACGCAGTAACTAATCGATAATTCACTTCAAAAGTGGATAATTTTTCATACAATTCAGCCAGTGTTTCGGCTGCGTCATGCCAATTTTCCTGAGTCATTTCAGTATGTGCACGATCAATAAGACTTTGTGTTTCTGGTGGTAAATGATTTTCTAAAGTCATATATTTATCAATGTATCAGCTGACTTTATTCAACCAATATCTCTCCTTCCCTAGTCATTTTTACAGGCAGAACCAAAAGGTAGTTAAGATTTCTCTGTTACTTTAGTTACTGACTTATTTTTAGCATGATTTTGTGGCCGTTTATTCGCCACTTGCTTTTCGGATACTTCTTTTTTGTTCTTTTTTACGACTTGGTTTTTATTTGGTTGTGTCCCCGACTGTGCTACTTTATGCGCTGTTGGTCGGCGATTTTGATTCACTTCCATCACAACTGGCATAACCATCGGACGTCGACGCGTTTGTTCAAATAAATAACGTGATAAGACTTCACGTACGCCATTCTTGAGTTCAGTCCAATCAAAACTTTTTGTGTTAGTCAAATAGTCTTCAATCTGTTTCACAGTTAATTCTGAAGCTTCCTTCATCAAGTCACGATTGGCTTTCACATAAACAAAGCCACGTGACGTTAGTTTGGGTTTTGAAACGACTTGACGTTTCTTACGATCAATTGTGACAACTGACACAAAAATACCATCTTCTGACAAAATACGACGATCTCTCAAAACGACATTTCCAATGTCACCAATACCAGAACCATCAATCAACGTTTCTCCTATGGTAAATGAATCTTGCAATTCAAAATGATCTTCTAACCACTTGAATTGATCTCCTTTCATAGCCATGAGAATATGATCTTCAGAAATATTAACCTCTTCAGCAGCTTTTTTAGCTGTTGTCATCACGCGATATTCACCTTGAATGGGCATGAAATATTCAGGTTGTATGACATTAATCATCATTTGTAAATCATTACGTGATGCATGACCGCTTGAACGTAAATCAGTGCTAATTTGTTTAACGTCCGCTCCTTGCTTAAACAACATATCACGTGTTTTAGCAACAATACCTTCCATCGCAGTGGATGGTGTCGTAGTAATAAAGACCAAATCATCTTTACCAATACGAATGTAAGGATCTTCGCCATTCGCCATTCGATTTAAATGTTTAACAGGTTCGCCCATTCGGCCGGTTTCAAGAATAACAGTTTCTTCTGGTGCTAATTTTTTTGCATTTTTCAAATTAACGAAAAGTTTGCTCTCTGGTACCGGTAAATTTAATTTACGTAAACGAATTGCTGTACGCACAACATTCTCAATATCATTACCTGACAAAACTAATTGTCTTTTGGTGGCAACAGTTGCATCAATGACTTGCTGAATACGTTGCACGTTCGATGCCACAGCAGCAACAATAATTCGTTTCTTTTTATTATCACGGAAAGTTTCTAAAATGTAATCACTAATTTTAGATTCGTTGACTGAATTAGCATTATCACCCGTACCAGCTGCGTCAGCTAACAAGGCCAAGACTTTCCCTTTTCCAACCTCTACTAAACGAGAGATATCCGTTTTATAGTAACTTTTTGCTGTTTGATCAAACTTAAAATCACCTGTGTAAACAACTTGACCATAAGGTGTTCCCAATACAATACCCAATGATTCAGGTATTGAGTGCGTTGTATTGAAGAAGGATACGGTAACATCTCCAAATACAATTTCAGTTTTTTCATTGACAATGTGATAGTCATCATATGTGTTCAACGCTTCTTGATCTTTAATCGCTAGTTTAGCTAGCTCAATTGTCATCTGCGAACCAAAAATTGGTGCCTGTACTTGTTGTAAAAAGTATGGCAATGCACCGATAGCATCCGCATGACCGTGAGTCAAAAAAACACCAGCAATTTTATCTGAATTCTTTATAAGATATTCAAAATCTGGTACAACAACGTCCACACCTAATTGATCCGTTTCTGGATACTTTAGACCAGCATCTAGAATAAAAATCTCATCATTTACCGTTACGGCATACATGTTTTTACCGTTTTCGCGAACGCCGCCAAACGGAATAATACTTAAATCTGTCATGATTATTTCCTTTATAAATAGACTTATAGTAATAAGTCGAAATTTTTCGTAAATATAACAATTAGATGTTTTGGTTTCTAAAACACGGAAACATCCTATTTCTTGTCTCGATACGTAATTATATCTATTTTAACATACTTTTAAATTTTTCTGTTATCATTGTTACAGAAAGGAAATGCAGTAGGGATTCCATCTGCACAAAATGACTATGCAACGTAAACCATTTAAAAAATCACATAAAGTACGTAATATTATCATCTTTTCTCTGAGCATCATTATTATATTAGGTATTACTTTCACATTTTTAGGACAAAATCACTCGAATAAAACCGAGCAAACAAGTAGCTCTTCTAGTACTCCTAAAAAGCAAAAATCTAAAGCGGCGCCGACCACTCAATCCAGTTCATCAGAGGATTTAGCCAGTGAGTCAACCTCTGTACCAGAAGCACCTGCTGGTCCAGCAGTTTCATCAGCCATTAGTACTGTAACCGATGATGCCACACAAGCTCCCATAGAAGACAACACATCTAATAGCCCATCATCATCATCTTCTTCAGTTGCAAGTAGCAGTGACACATCTTCAGATTCTTCACAGGCCACATCAAGTTCACAACCAGCAGCATCTTTTGGTAACTGGTCGGCAACTACCTATGAGCAAATTGCTATTGGTTCCGCTACATATGATGACGTACGTAGCGCTTATGGTAACCCAACCTATTTAACAGCTAGTGATCGCGTCTATGCTACATGGCAAAGTAAAACTGGTATAAAAGTATCTATTGTATTTACCCCAACTGGTAATGATGACAATCTAAAATTAATCGCTAGTAGCAAATCTCAATCTGGACTCCAATAACCAATTATAGGACTTTCTAAATTAATTCAAATAAAAAACGCGCAAATGCGCGTTTTTTATTTGAATTAATAATCTTAACGATCAACCTTAACAGTTGTTTCCAATGTTGCAGCAATACGTTCTTGTACCAAAACATTGTCTGATGCCAAAGCTGACTTTGCTTGATCTGCTAAGTTTGAAAAAGTATCAAAATCAGAAACAGCAATTTCAGCCAACATCTTACGGTTTAATTCAACACCAGCTAATGTCAAACCATGCATTAGTTTTGAATATGACAAACCATTCATGCGTGCTGCTGCGTTGATACGTGCAATCCATAACTTACGGAAATTACGCTTTGTGTTCTTACGATCACGGTATGCATACAAATATGACTTCCATACTTGTTGCTTTGCAACCTTAAAATTAATACGACGTTGACCACGGTAACCCTTAGCCAACTTAACCATCTTTTTACGACGTGCGCGTGAAACTGTACCACCCTTAACTCGCATGGGTAATTCCTCCTAGAATTCTAAAAAATAAATTGCTGGATCTACGATCCAAAATGTAGATAGATGAACCATCGCAAGGCGAATTAGATGTTTGACAACATCTTAGCGTATGTCTTAACAGTCGTTGAATCCATCATGCGTGTACCACGTAATTGACGACGTTGCTTCTTTGTCTTACCATGGAAACGGTGTGATGTGTAAGCTGAAGCTGACTTCAACCCACCATTGGCTGTCTTCTTAAAGCGCTTTGCTGATGCGCGGTGTGTCTTCATCTTTGGCATGTGACTAATTCTCCTACTTTATAATTTTGTTTAAACTTGTAAACAAGCAATTAAACCCTTAATTACTTGGCATCCCTGGGAGCCAAGATCAAAAACATTTGGCGGCCATCCATTTTGGCACGTTGCTCAACCTTAGCAATATCATCCAGTTCTACAGCCATACGGTCTAATACTTGACGTCCAATATCTTGGTGCGTAATCATACGACCGCGGAAACGTAGATTAAGCTTAACCTTATTTCCTTGACTAAGAAACTTAATAGCTGCTTTTTTACGTGTCTCAAAGTCACCTGAATCAATAACTGGTGACATACGGACTTCTTTAACTTGCACAATTTTTTGGTTTTTGCGTTGTTCTTTTTGCTTCTTTTGAGCTTCGAACTTAGCCTTCCCCCAATCCATGATTTTAGCTACTGGTGGTTCAGCGTTAGCTTGTACCAGCACCAAATCTTGGTCTAAATCGTTAGCAATTTGTTGTGCGTCTCGAGTTGACATTTCTGTCTGCTTACCTTCATGGATAAGCAATACGCGAGGAACGCGAATATTTTCGTTGATTAAATCAACTTGTCTTGGTTGACGTGCTATTGTCAGGTACCTCCAAATTTATTTTGTGAATCAAGAAGAAAAGTGGATAAAGAAATTAATCTTCACCCACTCCGAATACTTGTAGTCCATAAGGACAACTGTATCTGCCAAGCAACATCATCACTTGGCGAGAAGCGGGCGCTTCTACTTGTTCAACAAATACCATTCTACGCTGTTATATCAATTCTGTCAAGCATCTATTCTTGATGTCTGAATTAAGCGTATGCCGTAATGAAAAATGACTAATACAGCAAACTGTGCACCGGCAAACAAAATCACAAAAGTAACCATATGATAACTCATAGACAATACAATATTTCTCATGACGCCAGCAATATCAGTGAATACATCCCATGAATTCAATCGTAAATACCGGCCCAAATAAATTCCGATCGCCGATAATACGGACACAATAGCAGTAACACTCCAATATACCAAATGCATATGCTGTTGGAAGACCGAACTGGTAATAATCTCTAAACTTAAAATACCCAAGCCAACACCAATAAAAATGCCAGTGGCTAAAACTGCATAATTAAAATACTGTGTTGCTTGATCTAAGCTTGTCCCAATCGCATACAAATGAATGAAATCTGTCATCATATACATCGTATTTGGGAAAAACAACAACCAAAAGCTAGCAAAAAGTATCTTAACTGATCGTGATTTTGTATAGGATACTATCAATGCAAAATCAAATGGCAGTAGTGACAAAAACACATTCCAATTTAAAAATGTGAATCGTGTTGGTGTTAAATGAACAAACAAGAAAAATAGGATGATTATAATGTGGACAATACTAATATTTAAAAACCTAGTGTTCATCAATTGCCCTCCTTTTTACAAAGTATTAAATGTATCATATCACAGAAAAATTATGCTATCTTAAATTACGGGTAAAATAGTTTTTCTATTTATTTTGTCAATGTTTTGGGCTGACGCATGGCAACTAATCCAAAGACTACTAACCAAATGGTTGCTCCAATTGCCGGCACACGTGATTCAGGATTAAAAAAGAGTGTAATAAAAACAAAAACAAAGAATGCAATTGCAGCAGGAACTAACGTTTTAGGGGCAATAACCAAAAAGCCATCAGCCATGTAACTATCAGATTTCCGATATTTGAGATAAGCAATTAAAATCAAAACATAAATCATCAAAAATAGATCTGTTGATGCACTCGTAACAAAACTGAACGCATTAGTAACGGCAGGAATAACCGAAATAATAGCTGAGAATCCGACCATAAGTGCAGTAAATAGCACAGCGTTAACGGGTAACTTTGTTCTCGACATTTTTCTAAACGGTTGTAAAAATTTTGCTTTCGATTGAAAAGCTAATGCATAAAAATTTCGACTCGCACTAAAAAGTACTGAATTCAGAGCTGAAGCTGCACTAGTTAATACAACAAAATTAATCAATGCAGCAGCCCATTTAACACCTGCTAATTGAAACACCATGACAAATGGGCTTTGATCAGCGGGTATTTTTTGCCAAGGATAGATCGTCATAATAATAAATAATGCACCCAAGTAGAAAAATAAGATTCGCCATGGTATTTGGTTAATTGCTTTTGGTAAAACCGCACGAGGATTATCAGTCTCAGCAGTTGTCATACCAATAAATTCCATACCAACAAAAGCAAACATGACCATTTGAAAGGCATTAATGAAATTACCAACACCATTTGGAAATAAAGTAAAATGGTCAAAAACATTCCCAAAAGATACATCGCCTACTGGTGTTTTAAAACCGGTTAACGCCATAATAATACCAGTCATAATTAAAGCAAGAATCGCCACGATTTTAATCATAGCAAACCAAAATTCGGTTTCACCATATAACGCAACTGCAACCAAGTTTATACTGGTTAATATAATTAACATCAAAATTTGAATAAGCCATCCCGGAACGTTAGGAAGCCAATATTGTATATATTTGGCTACCGCAGTTAACTCTGCCATACCCATGAAGACAATCGTCAACCAGTAAGACCAACGCGCAAAAAAACCAGCACGATTACCAATATATCTTGTTATAAATGTTATAAATGTGTGTTGTGATGGGTCGGCATATAATAATTCACCAATTGCTCGCATCATGACAAACATAAATAAACCAATAATTAAATAAACAAATAAAATTGAGGGTCCAGCAAAATTTATCGAATGACCAGCTCCCATGAACAAGCCGGTACCAATGGTACCGCCAATTGCAATTAACTGAACATGCCTATTTTGTAACCCACGTTTTGGTGGTTGCTTTGTACTTTCTGTTGCTTCTGTCATTAGTAAAAAAATCCTCCAGCGTTACTCAGCTTGTATATGATATACCGTATAAAGCACCCGACGAACAGTCGCCAGGTGCTTTATACTAATTGTTCGGCATTTGACGTGAATAGTTTGACACGTCTTCTAAAATCAAATTTTGGAATGCTGAATACGACATTGTTTCAGTTTTATCTTGACCATAACGACGTACTGTTACAGTATTATTATCGACTTCAGAATCCCCCAATACCAACGTATATGGTATTTTGTTAGTTTGAGCTTCACGAATCAAGTAGCCCATTTTGGCATCTTTTGTCTCAACATTTGCACGTAAACCAGCATCCTGTAAGTGCTTTTGCACACTAGTTGCATAATCGCCATGTGCACCCAAGTTAACAGGAATAATCTGAACTTGTAATGGTGATAACCATGTTGGAAAAGCACCCTTGTACATTTCAATCAAGTATGCAGTGAAACGTTCCATTGTGCCAACAATACCACGATGCAACATAACAGGGCGATGATTATCTTGACCATCAGCACCAATATAAGTCAGATTGAAACGCTCGGGCAACAAGAAATCCAACTGAATGGTTGACATTGTTTCTTCACCACCCAAAGCGGTTTTCGTTTGTACGTCCAGTTTAGGACCATAAAAAGCTGCTTCACCTTCTGCTTCAAAGTAATCAAGCTTAAGATCATCCATCGCACGCTTTAACTGAGCCTGTGATTTTTCCCACATATCATCGTCATCAAAATATTTTTCTGTATTTTTAGGATCACGATAAGACAAGCGGAATCGATAATCTGTAATATCAAAATCACGATAAACACCCATCATCATTGTCAAAATTGATTTGAATTCTTCTTCCAATTTTTCAGGTTCAACGAATGTGTGCCCATCATTCAATGTCATTTCACGGACTCGTGACAGACCAGTCAAAGCCCCAGACTTCTCGTAACGATGCATCATACCCAGTTCAGCAATCCGCATTGGTAACTCACGATATGAACGTGGCTTATGCTTGAATACCGTGATATGAGATGGACAGTTCATTGGTCGTAATTCTAAGAATTCACCATCTCCCATGTCCATTGGTGGGAACATATCTTCACGATAATGATCCCAGTGCCCCGACGTTTTGTACAAATTCAAGTTTGATAATACTGGCGTATATACGTGTTGGTAGCCATTGGCCAATTCTTTATCGGTAATATACCGTTCTACTTGACGACGAATCGTTGCTCCATTAGGCAACCAAACGGGTAAACCAGATCCCACTTCTTGGCTCGTAAAGAATAAGTCCAAATCACGACCAATCGTTCGATGGTCACGTTCTTTCGCTTCTTCACGACGTTGTACTTCAGCATCAACATCAGCTTGTTTCCACTCAGCAATACCGTAAATACGCTGCATCATTGGGTTCGAAGACTTACCACGCCAATAGGCACCAGCCACTGATGTTAATTTAAAATGCTTAATCCAACCAGTGGATGGTACAAGACCACCTTTATCTAATTCAACATGATCACCTTGAACTGCAATAGTAATTTTTTCATCCACAGGTAAATCAGAAATTAATTCAACCTTATATGGATCTTCTGAAAATGTTTTCAAAGCTTCGTCACGTGTCAATTCTCGTGAAACAATCGGTAGATCTTCTGCAACGATTTTATGCATCATGGCTTCAATTTCAGAAAAATCTTCAACGGAAACTTGATTCCCTGCGCCATTATCTGTATCGTAATAAAAACCATTATCAATAAATGGACCAACCCCAAAATGCATGTTAGCAAATTTAGGTATGCGCTTAAGGGCCTGTGCTAATAAATGAGATGCTGAGTGACGTAACAGTGACACCGCTTCATCATCAGAAGTTGTAATTAATTGAAAATCCCCTGATGCTGGAATAATATCATTCATACCAACATACTCACCATTTAATTTAGCAGAAACCGACTTTTTCGCTAATGATTTTGAAATACTCGCTGCAACTGCAAGAGGTGTGGTTGTTTCATCAAAGCGCTTTACTGCGCCATCTGGAAATGTAAGACTAATTTCTGACATGTGTAATATCCTCTTCAAATTTAAAATTAATTTTGAATCACAGTTCATATTATAAACTAGAAGATACCAAAACAAAAAGCGTCCCTTTGTGCCAATATAGACACAAAGGGACGCTTTACCGTGGTACCACCCAAGTTTAACACGCTGAACGTGTGACTCAAATGACAATTAACGGTGTCACCCGGATACTTTTCGTTACCTACTCACCTATCACTCAAAGGTAGTCTGTCAAGTACAAATGACTCATTTTCACCAACCATGAGTTCTCTAAACATTTGCTACAATCGAGTTGTCCTTATCAACGTTCTTGAAACCCAGTTTAGCACGCTTTTTATGATTGTGCAATACTTATTTTGTCTTGATTTGAGATAAAACAGTTGCTAACGCGTCCTTAGCAACATCATCGTGATCTAGAATACCATTATCAAATGCTACTTTTAAAGCATCATATTGTTGTTGTGTTATCATCATTTGCCTTTTCCTTCAGAAATTTAATACTCTTAATTATAAACAAAATTAATATCTTTTCAAATCTACAAACACAGTTACTATAATCCAAGGTAATATTGCGCAAACAGTGCAGCAAAGATGGCCCCTACAAAGGGCGCAATACCAGGAATTAATAAACCATATTGAAAGTCTGCATTCGCACGATTTTTCCACGGCAAAATAGTATAGGCAATCCGCGGTCCTAAATCACGTGCTAAATTCATAGCAAAACCGGTTGTACCACCCAGACCCATCCCAACAGCCCAGACTAGGAAACCAACACTTAAAGGCACCATCCCTGGTACATCCCCTACACGTTCAGAAATTGCCATGATGCTTGTTAAGAAAATAAAAGTTGCAAACGCTTCAACAAAAAAATTCCGGGGTAAATTTCGGATAGCTGGTGCCGTTGAAAAAATATTTCTGACAATAATTGGATCAATGTCTTTTTCAGATAATTTAAATTGATCCGCATACATCACATAGACAATCAATGAGCCAATAACTGCGCCGAGTACTTCAACCAGACTCACAATTAAAAAATACGGCAAACTAATATTACCTAAAATGAGTTGCGCCAATGCCATTGCTGGATTAATGAACACATCACCAAAGATAAGTAAGACAATTGAAATACCGAAACCCCAAGTAGTAATTGAAAAAATATGTCCTGAACCATGGTATTTCGTACGGTTCAGTACTTCGTCGGCATGTACGCCAACACCAAAAATAATCATTAAAGCAGTTCCCATGAACTCAGCCAACAACTGGTGTAACATTTGTAATCTCCTAAGCGGTTGCAAATTAAAAAAAGTCGCAGTTTTTTTATGTGATTTACCATTCCTTATATTAAGGCTTCAACTCACTACTGTAAAGCATTTTGCTGATTTGTCTTGAAACTGTCACATTCAAAAAGAAATACCTGAAAAGTAATCTATACAATATTTTGGTAGTTAGTTATAATTAAAGAAAAACGTCGGAGGGAAAGTGATTGATACATTTATTTAAAATCGTATCAAGCACAACTAATTAATATGAATGCTCAAGTTGTTTATGCAACAATCACCGGAAATAATGAAGAAGTCGCTGATGTCATTGTCGAAGCACTAGAAAGCGCTGAAGTCAGTGTGACAAAAACTGAAATATCACAAACAGAAGTTGACGAACTCGAAAGTACAGATATTGCCATTATCGTTCCTTACACATATGATCAAGGCTCATTACCAGATGAAGGATTAGATTTCTTCGAAGACCTTGCTGAGGCTGACCTAAGCGGTGTGGTATATGGTGTAGCCGGTTCGGGAGATACTTATTACCTGTCAGATTTTTGTTTAGCTGTACCAAAATTTGAAACACAACTCGCACAAACGAATGCGATCAAAGGTGCTGAAGGTATTAAAATTAATTTGCGTCCGGACGAAAAAGATACAATTGTCCTACAAGCCTTTACGCAAAAGTTAATTCAAGTCGCAAAAAATCAATGAGAATAAAAAGAAGTATTTTGAAGGTTTCCTTCAAAATACTTCTTTTTTACTTACCACATTTATTCATCAGCTGTTGTATAAACTGCCAAGACATCCTCATTTTCTTCTAGTTCGTCAACAAGCTTATCTAACTTTTCACGATCCTCATCAGAAATCACCATTGGATTTTGAGCAATCATTGTTACTTCGGCATCTTCAAAAATGTAACCTGCTTCAGTTAATGAAGCCTCTACAGTTTGGAAATCTCCTGATTCTGTATAAATTTCAAATACTTCATCTTGCGTTTGAACATCTTCAGCACCAGCTTCCAAAGCAGCTTCTAGTACCGTGTCTTCATCCAAATCTGGAAAGGCTTCCCGATCAATTGCTAAATACCCTTTTCGATCAAATTGAAAAGCCACTGAACCAGATGTTCCTAAAGCACCGCCATAATGTTTAAAAGAATTACGAATACTTGAAACAGTACGATTAATATTATCCGTTGACGTTTCAACCAAAACAGCTACACCTGCAGTACCATAACCTTCATAAGTTACTTCTTCAAACTTTTGTCCACCAGCGCCGGAAGCCTTATCTAGCGCACGCTGAATGTTATCTTTTGGCATGTTTGCCGCTTTAGCTTTATCCACAACTAAACGCAATGAAGCGTTCAAATCCGGATCAGCACCCCCTGCTTTTGCAGCAACGTATAAATCATGTGCCAATTTTTGAAAAATTTTACCACGCTTAGCATCTTGGGCATTTTTACGGCCCTGGATGTTATGCCACTTACTGTGTCCTGACATTATAACATCTCCTTGAATTTATCAATATCATCCTATTTTATCAAAAAAATACCCTTGTGACTAGCTTTGCAAGCTTTATAAATAAAGATTAATACTTATTTCCACCCAGTAACTCTAAATAAGTCATCGCTGAACTTGCAATCAAGGCAGCTAATATATCATCTAAGTAAACATTGATACTATCAGTTTTATCATTAATTACGCCAATTAACCCTGGTTTCAAGTCATCAAGCAACCCATAATGTACTGTTGCAGCGGCTGAAAATTGCTGTGTAATAGCGATTGCTAGAATTTCATCAACGTTGTGTCCATTAGCATCACGTTGCAAACGCGCCTTCAGCGGTTGGCTATCCGGCATGCTCTCTGCTTGTTCATCTAAATAAAGTGCCGTTAAAATAATATCAGCAACCTCATCTTTATGCAAAACACGAGTGATACTTTGAGTTAATACCTCTTCTTCAATGGCATCTTTATATTTTCCAGTTAAAAAGGTGCGTGTGCCATCTGTAATATCTCCTAAGCTGACACCACGTTGTGCTAATTTATTAATGGCTGCTTCTTGTAATTCTTTCATGAATTATATCTCCCTTTTAAAAATTATCATTCACATAGCGACGCGTTAAGATGACATGTGGAATACTATCTAATGCAACTTTCACATATTCTTGTTGATCAATTGTAAAATCATTGATAGCTACCAATGTGTAAGCATAATCACCAACAGCACGATTACTCAACTGTTCAATGTTAATATTCTTGTCACCAAAAAATGTCGATATTTGTCCAATCATATTTGGTACATTATCATGAATAATGCCCACACGGTATTTTGTAGTAAATGGTTCATCTATATCCGGATAATTAACTGAATTAACAATATTACCAGTAGTTAAATAATTATCAAGTTGGCGAGCGGCCATTAAGGCACTCATATCTTCTGCCTCAACAGTGGAACCACCAATATGTGGTGTAATAATAACTTTTGGATGATCAAATAATGCTTCATCAGCAAAATCTGTAATATAAACACGCAATTGATCTTGATCTAACGCTGATTTCGCTGCCAAATCATCCACTATCCCACCACGTGAAAAGTTTAATAAAGCTGCATCTGGTTTCATCAATTTAATACTTTCCCCACCAATAAAATATTTATTCTTATCAGTAAGTGGGATATGAACAGTAACATAATCAGATTGTCGTAAAACCTCTTCAACAGTTTTGGCATGCTTGATATGGCGATCAATGCGCCAAGCGGTATTAGCATTAAGTCCTGGATCATAACCAATGACATCCATGTCTAATGCTAACGCTGTGTTAGCTACTTTTGATCCCACATTTCCCAAACCAATAACGCCCAAAGTTTTCCCGGCTAATTCCGTACCACGGTAACCACCTTTATTTACCTCAGTACGTAATGATACATCACCACCACGAGTTTCGTTAGCAAACCCAATCGCCCCGACAACGGGACGAGCAGCTAATATTAAAGCTGCAATAGTTAATTCTTTTACAGCATTAGCATTTCCACCAGGTGTATTAAAAACAGCAACACCGCGCTTTGACAAGGTGTCAACAGGGATATTGTTAAACCCTGCACCTGCACGAACAACTGCACGAACACTACTAGGAATAGCCTCATTGTGCAAATTCTGTGAACGCAAGAGGATACCCTTTGGCTCCTCTTGACCATTAATATCATAATGATGTGCATTTAAGTAAGCCAAACCTTTTTGGCTAATGGCGTTATATGTTTTAATATTTGTCATACTTATTTTTCTACTTTCTGTAAAAATGAAATCAGTGCATCCACTGCTTCTATAGGTTGCGCGTTATAAAGTGATGCCCTAAAGCCACCAACGGAACGATGCCCTGCTAAGTTAAATAAACCTTCTTGTGTTGCTTGCTTCGCAATGGCTTTGTCATTCTGAAGATCACCTGTTGTAAAAATAATATTCGTTAATGACCGCTCTTCAGTGGCTACCGGTGCTGAAAAATAATCAGATTGATCAATAAAATCATAAAGTCGTTGGGATTTCATCAAATTCCGACGATGCATCTCTGCCACCCCACCTTGTTGCGCAACCCAATTCAAAACTAAATCCATCACATATATTGAGAAAACGGGTGATGTATTGAACATCGACTGTTTATCGATATGATTTTGGTAACGCATCATCGGACCCACACCAGTAATATCTTGTTGATCTAACCATTCTTTGCGAACAATGGCCAGTGTCACACCTGCCGGTCCAAGATTCTTTTGCCCACCAGCAAACACAGCATCAAAAGTGTTAATATCATATGGTTCTGCTAAAATATTTGAACTCATATCTGCGACTAAACGACCAGAAGTCACTGGTAGATTATTTTGATGGAAAGTTGCACCTTCAATAGTGTTATTTGTAACAATATGCAAATAATCATAAGCATCAGCATTAAAATCCGAAGGTAAACTCGGTAATTGTTGATAATGCTGTTGTTTAGTACTGTCAATAACCGTTAACTTTTTACCAAGTGCTTCAATAGCTTCACCAGCTTTAGCTGCAAAATTACCAGAATCCAGTAGCGCAACATTTTGCTGATGTGTTGCAAAATTTAAGGGTAACATTTCAAATTGCAGTGAACCACCCCCTTGTAAAAAGACTACTGCGTATTCATCTGGAATGGCCATTAATTCACGTAATTTTTGTTCAGCATCAAA
Organism: Leuconostoc carnosum; assembly: GCF_014207505.1. Lineage (GTDB taxonomy): Bacteria > Bacillota > Bacilli > Lactobacillales > Lactobacillaceae > Leuconostoc > Leuconostoc carnosum. The sequence goes on along the minus strand of NZ_JACHGL010000001.1, from coordinate 153,351 downwards.
AATAATATTTTGAAAAGTCTCTGAACGATGCGATATTTCCATAATACTAAGCTGCGTGTGTTCATTCTTTTCAAATTCATTCTTAACTTGTGTAACTACTTCTTCAGGAATCACACCAGGACCAGCAGAAAAATTATATGTTGTCATTGTCATTATATGCGCCCCTACGCAAAGCCCTATTTTGGGTATAAAAAAACCACACCGCGTCAAAATGACCGTGTGGCTATGTTTAACATCGCTGTATGTACGCGAAGAAAACTCGTCACACTTATGGACGAGTGGCGGATAAATTTTCGGTTAACATACTTAATCTTAGCATCATTATCTCTTTTCAATATTACACTATAATCTTACTATATTTGCATTGAAAGTCAATCTTTTATTTTGTTAATAAAACGCGTATAATATTAATAGTAATGCCGCTGTGGCGGAACTGGCAGACGCGTACCGTTCAGGTCGGTATGAGAGTAATCTCGTGCAGGTTCGATTCCTGTCAGCGGCATAAAAAAGCACTCTTAGAGTGCTTTTTTTGTAAGGTTTTTTAAAAAAGTATATAATTTTCTAAATATGAGTTTATTGTCATCATTTTGTCACATATTAACGTTATATTTACAGTTAAAATGGTAGAAAGATGGGAGAGGACTATGCAACACTATCGAACACAATCTCACACCAAATTTTGGCGCATAGCCTGCTGGTTATATCTAATCAGCTTACTTATCTATGGCTTTTATGTTATTGTTATTTCTCTGTAAAATTAAATAAGCAATTTCAAATTAGATGAACTTTACCCTTTTTAGGTATTGCCTATTTTAAACATCACTTGATGTTTCTACCTGACAATTAATAAAAGCGCTTAATACTCGATTGAGTATTAAGCGCTTTTATTAATTGTTTATGCTATACCAATGCTTGTGCAGCAGTAATAATAGCTACTTTATATACATCTTCTTCATTAGCGCCACGCGATAAGTCAGATACAGGTTTTGCCAACCCTTGAAGAATGGGCCCAATTGCTTCATAGCCACCTAAGCGCTGTGCAATCTTATAACCGATATTCCCTGCCTCTAAACTCGGAAAAACAAATGTATTTGCTTGTCCAGCTACAGATGAGTTGGGTGCTTTAGCTTCACCAACTGAAGGGACAAAGGCCGCATCAAACTGTAATTCACCATCAATTTGATCTGCTAACTCGGGTGCCATCTCTTTAGCCAATTTGGTTGCTTCAGCTACTTTATCAACCAAAGCCGATTTTGCTGACCCCTTAGTTGAAAATGATAACATAGCGATTTTTGGTTCAATATCAAAAACTTGAGCTGTTTTTGCTGATTGTATAGCAATTTCAGCCATTGTAGGTGCATCAATATCAATATTGATTGCAGCATCAGCAAATACATAACGTTCATCGCCTTTTTGCATGATAAATGCACCCGAAATACGTGATGAGCCTGGGGCAGTTTTGATTAATTGTAATGCTGGACGAACTGTGTCCCCTGTTGGATGTGTTGCACCAGAAACCATGCCATCTGCCTTACCAGTATAGACAAGCATTGTACCAAAGTAGTTTTCATCTTTTAACCACTTGGTAGCAGTGTCTACATCTGTTTTACCCTTACGACGTGCCACTAAGGCGGCATTTAGTTCTGCTAATAGAGAAGGATCATACTGTTTTGGATCAATAATTTCAATACCAGATAAATCAAATTGATGCCCAGCTGCAGTATGTTCAATAACCTTCTTATCGCCTAACAAAATTGGCTCAATCAATCCTTCACTTGCTAGTCTAACAGCAGCTCCTTGGATACGCACATCTGTGCCTTCTGGAAAAACAATACGCTTATTTTGTCCGTTAATTTTATGTTTTAATTGTTCAAATAATTCAACCATAATACTTCCTCCAGTATACTTTATCACTGTTCATTCTTTACATTTTCATTGTAACAGAAGCATTGGTATTTGTCTTTGATTTTCAGTATATTTGTGATTTTTTTCACTCAATCTAACCAATCAATTGCCTGTCGACCATTTTTGCTCAAAAAATCATTGGCTTTTGAGAACGGTTGGCTACCAAAAAAACCGCGATATGCTGATAAAGGGCTTGGATGCGCTGACACAATTACAAGATGTCTGGACTCGTCAATAAATTTACGTTTAGATTGTGCATATTTTCCCCATAGAATAAAGACTTTTGGATTTTCATCCTCCGAAGCAATTTGAATAACCGCATCGGTGAGCGGTTCCCACACACCACCGGCATGCGCATTAGCGTGTCCTTCAGGTACGGTCAAAACTGCGTTTAGTAACAATACACCTTGGGTTGCCCAGGATGTGAGATCATGTGATGCTCGTTTCCCAATATCAGTAGTTAACTCAGTCAAAATATTACGTAATGATGGCGGTGCTGATGTCGTATCTGGTACTGAAAAACTCAGTCCTTGTGCTTGCCCAAACTCATGATAGGGATCTTGTCCCATGATCACTACTTTTGTATTTTTTAATTGGGTGGCGAACAGTGCCGCAAAAACTCTATCTCGTGGTGGGAAAATAGTTTGGCCTTGGTAAATATTATCTAGAAAGACTTTTATTTCTGCCAACTGTTCTGATGATAACTTATGCTTAATATAAGGTGCCCAAGATGTATTTGTTAATAACATATTTAATCTGCTTTCGTGTTAGAATTATGGTAAAGAGGAATAACCATGACGCAATACTACTTAAGACAACGGCATAGCATTAGCGATGGCGTTAACATTGTATTTGATGAAAATTTCCAAGCAAGTTACCTAGTCTCTGGTCGTAGTGGTAAAAAACATGATGAATTACATGTGCAAGATATGTCCGGTACTGTTCTTGTCCGTATTAAACAAACCTCATTTGGTATTATACCAAGATTTATCTTAAAATACCGTGGTCATGTCGTTGGTTCCATCAGTTTGACTTTCGGTCATTTTGGCGATATTGTTTACGTACGCCACTTGAGTTGGTTGATTTCTGGTAATTTCATTGCTAATCGATACTTCATTACCCACAATACCAAAAAATTACTCAGTGTCAAGCCCGATACCCGCCCAGATGGTATTTATAATAAATTAACAGTAACATTTGATTCCCAGGCACCTGTTCATATCGCCATTGCTGCACTACTTGATATCTGGGGTACAAAATCAAATCCACTAACTCATCTCAAGTGGTTACCAGGTAATAACTTAAATTATCGTCAAACCTATATGAAATAAATAGTGCATTTAATAATCATAAAAAAACTCAGAAAAAATCTGAGTTTTTTTAATATATTATTTCAAAGGCAAATTAATTCACTAACTGAATAGTATCAAGCCTCAACTTCGAGCTCAGTTAACACCGTATTTCTAGCTTTTTCTAAGTTTGCTAAAGCTGATAACGTTTGTTCTTCATTGCGTGTTTTCAAACCACAATCTGGATTTACCCAGAACTGCTTATCGTCAATTACTTTTAGACCACGACGAATATTATCAGCAATTTCTTCAACAGTTGGAATACGTGGTGAATGGATATCATAGACACCCAAACCAATTTGCTTGTCATAATCAACCGCTTCAAAAGCTGAAATAATTTCACCGTGTGAACGCGATGTTTCAATTGAAATTACGTCCGCATCCAAGTCTGAAATGGTACTAATAATATCTTCAAAATCTGAATAACACATATGCGTATGAATTTGTGTTTCATCACGCACACCAGTCGTTGTAATTTTGAAAGAGTAAACTGCTTCGTCCAAATAGTTTTGCCAATTGCGTTTTTTCAATGGTAACCCTTCGCGCAACGCAGGTTCATCAACTTGAATAATATTAATTCCCGCTTTTTCCAAATTAATGACTTCTTGACGTAAGGCCAAAGCAATTTGATTTTGCACATCAGCGCGTTTGATATCGTTACGGACAAATGACCAGTTGATTATCGTCAAAGGTGCTGTCAACATCCCCTTCACAGGCTTCTCTGTTTGTGATTGGGCGTAAGTTGATGCTGCTACTGTAATTGGTTCTATGTAATCAACGTCTCCAAAAATAACTGGTGGGCGAACACCACGAGAACCATAAGATTGTACCCAACCATTTTGTGTTGCATAAAAGCCATCAAGTTTCTGACCAAAATACTCAACCATATCTGTTCGTTCAAATTCACCATGAACCAAAACATCCAAACCTAAATCTTCTTGTAATTTAATCCAACGTGTCGTTTCTAATTTAATGAATGCATCATATTGATCATCTGTGAGATGACCCTTACGCCACGCTGCACGTTTTGCGCGCACTTCTGTAGATTGAGGAAAGGATCCAATTGTAGTTGTTGGTAACTTTGGCAAATGCAACTGTGCCTGTTGTAGCTTTGAACGCTCAGCATAAGTACTATGACGTTCAACATGTGACTGATCCAAATTTTTGATAGCTGTTTGAACTGTCACATTATTACGTGCTTTTGATTCGTTCAACGCTTTCAATGCTGCAGCATTTTCAGTAAAACTAACGCGCGTATCATCACCGTTTAATGTTTGCGTTAATGTCACAATTTCTGGCAGCTTTTCATCTGCAAAGGCTAAGCCACCCAGTAACTCTGGACCTGCTGCTGTTTCGTATTTCGTGGTAATTGGTACATGCAACAATGTGTTTGATGGTTGAATCCATAATTCTGAAGAAATACCTTGCAATTCAGTAACTAATTGCAATTTTTTTGACAAATCAGCGGTCCAAACATTATGTCCATCAATCACACCAGCTGCCAAAATTTTTTCTTTTGGAAAACCAAATTCACGGATATGTCTCAAGTTCTCACCATTGCCATTAACAAAATCAAGACCCACAGCCTGAACAGGTAAATTAACGACTGATTGATATGGGTCAATGGCATCAAAATAAGTTTGTAATTCGATATTGAGCTTTGGTGCCGCTGCTCTAAGCGCCTCAATTGCGCGGCGATATGGTTTTACCTCTTCTTCATGTGCCACTTTAACCAAGCTTGGTTCATCAAGTTGCACCCAGTCCACACCCGCATCCTGTAATTCTTTAAACACTTGTTGATACAATGGTAAAATACTATCAAGTAAGATATCAATATCTTTTTCAGTTGAAACATAGTCGCCATGTAACTTACCCAATTTAATCAGTGTTACCGGTCCGACAATAACCGGCTTCCCATTAATTCCTAATTCATTTTTAGCTTCTTGCCAATACTTTAACCATCGATTTTCTAGCAAACGTGGTTGTGTATTATCAAATTCTGGCACAGTATAGTGGTAATTAATATTGAACCATTTCGTCATATCGGCAGCGACGTTGTCTTTATTCCCACGAGCAATATCATAGTATTGATCTAAGGTCAATTTTTCCGTGTAAGAGCCAAAACGTGTGGGTACAATATTGAAAGCTACTGAAGTATCTAGTACATGATCATAATTTGAATTATCAGCAACAGGAACAATATCAATGCCTGCATCAATTTGCTTTTTTAAATTCGTTAAGCGAATTTCTTTTGACGTAACATGAAATTCTTTTTCTGTCACGTCACCTTTCCAGTAAGATTCTAATAATTTTTTCCATTCACGATGTTCACCCAAACGTGGATAACCAAGGTTTGATGATTTTACTGTTGTCATATTTTTCTCCTAATTAGCTCAAGTTAAAAGTGATAGTCTTCGTAAACATGAATGTCACTTTTAACACGGTATGATATCTATTAACTGACAGCATCACATGACATAATCCATCGCACCACTACCTGTCAAAAATATTGCAGTCACAATTTTATCAGCATGTAAATAATAAATTTTTTGACAATAACTGGTCATCGCCGACCCCTTTCTAATAAGTTGTATAGCCAATTTTTTCGTTTCTTAAAACTCAACAAACAAAAATCCCGCAGACTAAAAATTAGTCTGCGGGACGAAATCTCGTGTTACCACCCGGTTTTTATGTATCTGCAAAAAAAAACAATACACCTCTCTATTGATCGCAAGGGTATGATTCGAAAATATCTGTACATACCCCTTAAGGAATCAATGACGCTGTAACGGGCTCACCCGAGCATGACTTATATCGTATCGGCTAATGAGCCGGCGTGTACTCGCCACACAGTAACTCCAAGACCATTTTCCTGATTATCAGCTGTTTACTCTCACCAAACGCAAACTCTCTTTTAGCGCTAAATCAATACTTATCTCTTCACTGTTATGAATATATTATCAAAATCTCATTTTATTGTCAATAAAATTTCATGGAAAATCCAAAGATTTTGATTGAATATCCTGATTAATTACTGGTAACATGCTTTTCAGCACACTTGGACGATTCATTGCGTATAAATGTATCCCATCAACACCATGGTTTAATAGATCATGAATTTGTTCAAGTGCGTACTCAATGCCAGCTTGCTTCAAACTATCTGGCTGGTTTTCATATTTATGAATAATTTTAACTAAACGTGATGGTAGGGATGACCCAATCATGTACGTCATACGTTCTACCTGTGCTTTATTAATAATAGGCATCACACCTGCAGAAACAGGCACTTTAATGTAATTGCTCTTTAAGGCATCTTGCATATTGTAATACACATCATTTTCAAAGAAAAATTGGGAAATCAAGAAATCAGTGCCACTGACAACCTTTTCTTTGACACCCGCCACACTAATACCAGTCACAGGATTGTCAACATGTCCTTCAGGATAGATTGCTGCACCAATATTAAATTGATTAAATTGCTTGATATCATGTATTAAATCTTTGGCATAAGGATAATATGTGTTCACATAATCTGCATCTGGTAAATCACCACGTAATGCTAGAATGTTTTCAATACCGGCTTGTTTGATATCGGCTAACTGATCCTGCAAAACTTCCGGTGTTTGATTGATACCTGTTAAATGATGAAGCGCTGTCACTCCAAAATGTTCTTGAATGTATTGTGCCAAATCACGTGTTTTGATATTATTACCAGAACCACCCGCACCATATGTCACACTAATGTAGTCCACGCCTAAAGCAAGTGGATCAACGTCGTTCAAAGTTTGATACAGTGATTCAATATCACCTTCTTTTTTTGGTGGGAAAATTTCAAATGATAATACTGGCGCTGGTTTTGTGTGATATATTTCAGATATTTTAGTCATAGTTCTTATCCTTTATAATTAATTGTGTTATCAATTCTATTCAGAACATGACTGCATCTACTGCTCCACACCCTTTCAAAAAAACATTCGTAGTTATCTTCTCACCGTGCAAATAATATATTTTAAAAGCTGTTACCATTGTCGTCTCTCTTCATTCGTTATTATCCAACCACATAAATTTATTCAGTTGCCGTCCCAATTAGTTTTTGTGCATGATAATAGAAAGCCCCGCCGTATGAATCGTATAAGCCGATGATAAAAATAATCCTGTGCCAATACCACTAGCCAAACCAATCATTTGTATTTGTCTTGAACTCATTGCACGCTTTAATTATTTTGCCATATTGCCCTTCTATTTTCTATCCAATTATTCATTTCATCATATTATAATGCAACAAAAAATCCCACAGTTTGAACCTAATCAAACTGTGGGACGAATTATCGCGTTACCACCCAGCATTTATATGTTTAAAAAACATACCTCACACAATCACTTTTATTTTGCTTTGAAAATATCTGAACAAAATAATAGGAATTATGGTAGCTATAACGGGCTCTCCCGGACATTGCTCACACCGTATCAACATATGAGTTGGCGTATGCTCACAATGACATTTCTCCAAGACCATTTTCATATAATTACGTCATCTACTTGCACCAAACGTAGACTCTCTTAGAACGCTTATCACATTACTTATCTTTTCATCGTTGAACATATGTTATCAAGTATAACTTCATGTGTCAAGCTTTAATTTGTAATTGATTACTAACCTTAACCGCCAAGATAAGCTTGACGAACATCGGCTGATGCTAATAATTCTTCTCCGGTGCCTGTTGCAGTAATTTTACCACCTTCAATTACATAGCCCCGATCAGCTATTTTTAACGCCTGATTAGCATTTTGCTCAATCACTAGCACCGTCACACCAGTATCTCGGATATTTTGAATAATATCAAATATTTTTTGAATGTAAAGTGGCGCAAGTCCCATTGAAGGCTCGTCTAATAAAATGATTTTTGGCTTTGCCATTAAGGCACGGCCAATAGCGAGCATTTGTTGTTCCCCACCTGACAACGTTGCCGCATCCTGATTTCGACGATCTTTTAAAATTGGAAAATGCTCATATACAGCTTCATAAGCCGCATTATTTTGAGATTTACCAGAAATTGTAAAAGCGCCAAGTTGTAGGTTTTCTTGAACACTCATACCCGGAAACACACGACGTCCCTCCGGTACGTGAACAATACCACTGCGAACACGCCTTTCAGATGGCATACGATTTAAAATTTGGTGTTCAAAAGAAATAATACCGTCAGCGACTTTCTCTAATCCAGAAATTGTACGTAAAATTGTACTTTTCCCTGCACCATTAGCCCCGATTAATGTGACGATTTCACCACTATTAACAGAAAAACTCACACCACGAACGGCCTTAATCGCACCGTAATTCACACTTAAATTATCCACTTTCAACAATTCTTCAGCCATTATCAACCTTCTTCCCCCAGGTAAGCTTTAATTACTGCTGGATTATTTTGAATTTCAATTGGTGTTCCCGTTGCCAAAACTTTCCCATATTCTAATACATAAAGTCTTTCACTGACAGCCATGACCAAGTTCATATCATGCTCTATCAAAATAATAGTCATTTTAAACTGCACTTGAATTTGCTTGATTAAATCTGTCAATTCTTTCGTTTCTTGAGGATTCATACCAGCGGCAGGCTCATCTAAAAATAGAATTGCCGGTTTAGTCGCCAATGCACGAACAATTTCCAACCGTCGTTGTTGACCATAAGATAAATTATCTGCTAACTCATCTGCTACATTTGTCATACCAAAAATGTCGAGCAATGCCATCGCCTGTTGTTGACGTTTTTCTTCATTTTTATAGAAACTTGGTGTACGTAATATTGCCTGCAAAGAATATGACTTATTTTTAGCAGTCATAGCAATCAATACATTTTCTAGCACTGTTCTACTTTTAAATAAGCGAATATTTTGAAAAGTACGGGCAATACCTAATTGTGAACGTTTATATGGTGACAATTGATTAATATTGATCAGTTTATCATTACTAAAAATTGATACTTCACCATTAGTTGGTTTATAAACACCTGTTAGTAAATTAAATAATGTTGTTTTTCCAGCACCGTTTGGTCCAATAAGTCCAACAAGCTCATTTTCACGTGCTTCTATTGATACTTGATCAACAGCTGTCACACCACCAAATCTCACACTCAGATCACGCGTTTTTAGAATGGTCCTTGTCATTATCGCCTCCTGAACTAAATAGCATTGTCTTTAAAGAAAATTCGAACGTACCAAGCAAACCTTGTGGTCTAAATAGCATCACAATAATTAAGATTAAAGCATAAATAACCATACGTAATGAACCAAAGCTTTGTAATACAACATCCAAAATTCCCAACGCAACAGCTGTTATTACAGTACCGCTAATTGACCCAATACCACCTAAAACAACAATAATCAAAATTGTAATACTTTGCATAAAGGAATAATCTTGTGGTGAAACCGATTGGATAAAGCTAGCACGTAAGCCACCTGCAAGTGCTGCTAACATCGCTCCAATAACAAACGCAATAACTTTATATTTTGTCGTGTTAATACCTAAAGATTCAGCTGCAATTTCATTATCACGAACTGCAATAATTGCACGTCCTGTTGTACTACGAACTAAATTCACAACAACAATAATCGTTAATACACTTAATCCAAACACTACTTGCCAATTCACAAAAGATGGAATAGCAAAAATACCGGCCGGACCGCGAGTGATTTTTAAATTCATAATTAAAATACGAATAATTTCTGCAACACCAAGTGTTGCAATGGCTAAATAATCTCCACGTAAACGTAATGTTGGTATACCCACAATTAAAGCAACAATACCACTTAACGTGGCGCCAATCAATAAGCTAATAACAAAACCAAATACTGTTGGAATAGCTGTAGCAATTAATGCGGTAGCATAAGCGCCAATGGCCATAAATCCAGCATGTCCAAGTGAGAATTGACCAGACATTCCAATTACCAAATTTAGACCAACCGCTGCAATTAAATTAATCCCAATCAATACAATAGTTGTCATGCCATATGGACCAATAATATTGAAAATGGTCATAACAAAAATTAAAATAAATATCATCAAAGCCAATGTAGCCCAGCTCAACGTATACTTTATATGCGTTTTATCCATGAACTTACACCTTTTCCCGCTTATTTTTACCTAAAATACCAGTAGGCTTTAACAACAAAATAATAATTAATATTGCATAAACAATAGCATCTTTGTAGTTCGATAAACCAACCGCTTGCGCCATTGTTTCTAATATGCCAATTAACCAACCACCCAGCGCTGCGCCAGGAATAATCCCAATACCACCTAACACGGCCGCAACAAAGGCTTTAATTCCTGGTGTCATGCCCATCAATGGATCAATATTATTGTAATAAAGGCCAATTAATACACCACCCGCAGCTGCTAAGGCAGACCCGATCGCAAAGGTAAATGAAATCGTACGACTAACGTTAATACCCATTAAAATGGCTGCTTCTTCATCAGCAGAGACAGCGCGCATGGCACGTCCCATTTTTGTCCTTTTAACAATTAGATGCAATAATATCATCAAAGCAACTGCTGTTGTCACAATAATAATTTGAATATTGGAAATTTGTAAAGCACCAAAATGATATTGTGTTGTTTCAATTGCCTGTGGAAACGCTCTTTTATCGGAACCATAAAGGTAACTCATCCCATTTTGCAAAAAAAACGAGACCCCTAAAGCAGAAATTAACACAGCAATTCTTGGTGAGTGACGCAGTGGTCGATAAGCTATAAATTCAATCAACATACCCAAAACCGAACAGATAGCCATTGATAAAATTAAAGCAATAAAGAAATTCAAATGCATGACTCTAATAAAAAAATAACCAAAATATGCACCCAGCATGTAAACATCACCATGCGCAAAATTAATTAGTTTAATAATACCGTAAACCATCGTGTATCCTAAAGCTAATAATGCATAGACACTTCCAAGAATGACACCGTTGATTAATTGTTGAATTATACTCGACACAACATCCACCTTTTATTTAACAACCGTTGCGGTTGTATCTTTTCCATCTTTTACGCCAACCATAACAATGGGTTTCTGAGGATTATGGAATTCATCCATTGTCATTTCACCAGTTGCACCTTCAAAATTCTTAATATTAGCTAAACCAGTTGTAATTTTAGCCTTATCTATTGATTTTTCATCTTCAATGGCTTGCTTAATCATATAAACAGCATCATATGTTAATGCAGTAAATTGTGAAGGTTCTTGCTTATATTCTTTACGATATGCAGTCACAAAGCTTTTAGCAGCATCAGTCGATAAAGCTTGTGTTGAAAAATGTGCGGCATAATAAACATCACTTGTATTTTTATTACCAGCAATTTCAGCCAACTTTGGATCACCCAATCCATCTGGGCCAATAACTGGTACATCAATACCCATATCACGTGCTTGCTTCAAAATTGCACCGGCTTCAGTATAGTAACCGTTAATTACGATTGCATCAAATTTTTTATTCTTAATCTTTGTCAAAATTGCTTGGAAATCAGTATCACCTGCTTGATATGAATCAGTTTCAACAATATTTCCTGTATAAGCTTTTTTGAAAGCTGCTGTGATACCTGTCCCATAGTCAGAAGAATTATCTTGGAAAACAATGACATTCTTAGCTTTAATGTTATCTGTTGCAAACTTGGCCATCTTAGTACCTAAATATGAATTTTTGAATTGTGCACGGAAAACATAAGGCTGTACTTTACCATTTTTTTGAACTGAAATATTATCAGCCCCAGCAGTTGGAGAAATCATGGGTGTTTTACCTTTGGTAGCAGCTGGAATCGCTGCTTGAACAGCTGAAGTAACAACTGGTCCCACAATGGCATTTACTTGATTATTGTTTATCAAGTTTGTGGTTACAGAGGCTGCCTCAGTATTATCTGATTTACTGTCCTTGTTAACCATTTTGAATTTGTAGTTTTTACCATCGACTTTAACGCCGCCGTCATCATTAATACGTTTAACAGCAAAGTTAGCACCCTTTTGCTCGGCTTGCCCATATGCCGAAATATTACCAGATGTATCAAATACACCTCCAATTTTGATCGTATTACTTGACTTAGTGTCAGATTTTTTTGCAACACCAATCCCAATAACTGCGCCGACAATCACGACAAATGCTGATATAATGATAATAATTTTTTTCATCTTATTTATTTCTCCCAAGAGTTTTTTGAATTCAGTGTATTAAATCATTTCTAAATGTAATTGTTCTGGTTTCGCCCAGCCCATTTTACGCATGATACGATATCCGACAAACGATACAACCACCGGCACCCCAACACCAACGCCCATATATGCAGCAAACGCTACTGGGTTCGATCCGGCCAAAGCCAATGGTACAATAAATGAATTGAAGCCAATACCAGCCATAGCAAATGGTGCGGTCACATGAAATACCATTGTCGCAATAGGTGCTGCGATAGCGGCACCTATCATTGGTGGTATGATCAAAGCTGGATTTTTAGTTAAATTAGGAAATTGAATTTTCGGTGTAACAATACCTTGTGCGATTGTAGCGCCAATTTTGTTTTCGTGAAATGACATTGCAGGAAAACCGACAAATACGGCTGTTGTACCAATCAAGATTGCACCTGCTGCTTCAGGTGAAGTCACACCTGTTGCACCAATGGCAACTGCCAATGCTGCAGCAGAAGCTGGTGTCATTGTCATAGCACCAAATGCCATTGCTACAATGGCCGTACCAATCACTGGATTTATTGCAACACTTGAAGCAATAAATTGTCCAACTGCCACCAAAGCCGGTGTTGTCACTGCAGCCAAGTAATAACCACTTACTGTACCAACAATCGTTGTGGCTGCCGGTACAATTACCATATCTAATGGTGTTTTACCACTTAACCATTTTCCAAACAAAACTGCAATAATAGCAGCAATGACAGCTGATATAGGCTGACCCGTTGTAATAATAGTTGAACCTGCTGCTTGCATTCCGGCATAACCTGTAGCAGTAACACCTTGAACAGCTGAATCACTGAAGAATACCGCATTAGCACCTACTGTTGAAGCAGCCATGGCACTAAACATAACCATTGTATTCGTCTTCATTTGTGAAGCAACTGCAGCACCAAATGCAGCTGGCAACAATATTTTTGTGATTGCACCCATCTGAACCATTGGTTCCCATTGGATAAAACCTGCAATGGTCTGCAATAATAATCCCATACCCAATGTTACCAAAATAGCATTGGAAACGGCAGCCGAGGTATTATATACAATATCACGTACAGATTCTTTGGCCTCACCAACTTTTTCTTGAATCACTTCTTTGTCAACTTGACTATCCTTCATCATTGCATTTTGTGCCATAACTCTAATCTCCCTTTAATCTACACTCCAATTAAGCAGTGTAGTCATTAGGACAAAATAAAACGTCCTAACGACTACTGGTTAGGACGTTTTCACGTATATTTCCTAACCAACCACTAAGCCTGTACAAGTTTAGTGGTTGGTTCTGCTCAAATAACAACCAACTAAACTCAGATGAGAAGGAGGTTGAGGAGGAGTGTGTTATTAATTTGGTTAGTAGATACTTTGATCATAATGACTCTCCTTGTTTGAGCAATTACTTGCTTGTTTCTTGATGTTTATTACTATACATAGATTAATTTAAAATGTCAATACTTTTGATTAACTTCGTCAAAATAATTAAATTATCATTTGATTACAAGACAATATTCACTTACATTGTACCAAATAGTCTGTCGCCTGCATCACCTAAACCAGGAACAATATAACCATGTTCATTAAGCTTTTCGTCTAATGAGCCAGTATAAATATCAACATCTGGGTGTGCTTGTTGCACTGCCTCAACACCTTCAGGTGCTGAAACAAGCGTAATCAATTTGATATGTTTTGCGCCACGCTTCTTTAGTGCCAAAATAGCATCCTTCGCTGAACCTCCAGTCGCAAGCATTGGGTCAACTAATAAAACATCACGCTGATCAATATCTTCTGGCAATTTAATAAAATATTCGACCGGTTCTAGTGTTTGTTCATCACGATACATGCCTATATGCCCAATTTTTGCAGCCGGAATAAGTTGCACAATACCATCAACCATTCCCAATCCAGCACGTAAAATAGGTACAACAGCTAATTTTTTACCAGCTAATTGTTTTTTAGTTGTTGTTGCAACAGGTGTCTCAACAACAACGTCTTCCAATTGCAGATCGCGACTAGCTTCATAAGTCATTAGCATAGCAATTTCATCTACTAAAGCCCGAAAGTCTTTGGTACCGACGTTCTTATTACGAATCATCGTCAGCTTATGCTGGATTAAGGGGTGATCCATTTCAACAAATTTTCCCATGGTATTAAAGATTATATTTAACAAGACCCTCCCACCAAGCTAACTGGTATGGTCTGCCAAATATATTTCCTTTCAATTTAGTTCCAATCCTATTATAACAAAAAAGCCCCCATAACGGGGACTTTCTCATTATCTATCAGAAACTGTACCCACTGATAAACTTGTTTGCTGCTTCTGGGTTGTCGCCGCAAAAGCATATAAGACAAAGCCTACCATTGTACCGAGCAATCCGGGAACTAACCAACCAAATCCCAAAGCTGAAAACGGTATATATTGATGGTATGCTGAGACAAGGCCTTGAACAACAGTATTACTCATAAACGGTGAATTAGCCAAAGCATCTAATACGGCAGGTAACGCGACACCTATTACAACACTACGATAAACCAAGCTCGAGCGGTTAAAGTAATTAGAAAAGAGCGATAATAATATCAGAACCAAAGCAAAAGGATATAATAACATTAATACTGGAACTGACCATGCCACAATGTTGGTCAATCCGGCATTTGCAGTAACGAATGAACCAAAGGCAATAAGACGTAAAAACCAAAGATAACTTACTTTAGGAAAAGCTAAATGTAAATCTTGTGCAAATGAGACGAATAATCCCATAGCTGTCGTAAAGACAGCTAAAGTGACCAAAACACCAGTTAGCGCTGTACCAAAATTACCAGCAAAATGTGCAATGATTTGTGCAAAAGCATCACCACCATTAGCAGCGGCTTTAAATTTACCTAAGCTAGAAACACCTAGCAAAACTAAACTAGTGTAGATGACTGCTTCAAAAATAATACTCAATAAACCTGCTTTAGCTAATACTTTTGATATTTGATGGTCTCTAAATCCAAGACCTTTAACAGCATAAACAACTGATACAGCTAGCGCTAGTAATGCCAAACCGTCCATCGTGTTATAACCATCAAGTACACCTTGTAATCCAGCATTATTTTGATACGCTGTATTCACAACTTGATGTGTACCGCCCATTGGCATAAATAATGCGACCAATAAAACAACAATTAACAAACCAATAAACAATGGATTTAAATATTTACCAATATGCTTGGTGAGCTGTGACTGCTTAATTGTTAGAAAATATGCTAGTCCAAAAAACAAAGCAGAAAAAACTAACATCCCTAATTGCTGATCACGTGGGGCTAAAAATGGTGCCACTCCCATTGAAAATGCTGTTGCAGCTGTACGTGGTGTGCCAAAAAAAGGGCCAATAGTTAGATGAATAGTAACTAAAAATAATACACCAAACAAGTGTCCAACAGGTTGTGCGACATCGTAAACACTACGACTGCGCGTTACACTGACAGCTAACATGGCTAAAAATGGTACAACTGTGCCAGTTACTAAAAATCCTAAGGTAGCAGGAATCCAATTTGACCCAGATAGTTGTCCAAGTTGTACCGGAAAAATTAAATTTCCAGCACCAAAGAACATGCCAAAAATTAATGATGCGATGAGTAATAGTTGACGCCATGTTAACTTTTTTTCTACCATTATTTCTCTCCCTCAACCTTGAGTACAACTTCACCAAATCCACCAGTAAAATCAACACGCCATTCGCCAACAGTTAAATTTGGTGGTAGCAAGAATGTACCTGTTGAAGCATGTGTTCCTGCTGGAAAAGTTTTCCCCTGTGCTGCTAACTTTGCCACCAACCACTTTAATGATTCAACTGGATTTCCTAAGACTTCGCTGCCTTTCCCGTAACCTTTCTTGTTACCATCATGGGTTAAAGTGGCACTAACTTCTGCCAGTTCGTCAACAGTAAGTGTTGCGCCATCCCTCGCTTTACCTGATACGACAGCACCACCAACAGCTGTGTCACTTAAAACAAGATATTTATCTAATTTTGGAAACCAATTTTTAAAACGGGCATCTGGCACTTCTAACGCAGGTGCCACAGTTGTATTTTGTAATAATTCTTCTTTGGTCATTTTAGGTGTCAAATCAACTTTAGCTGTAAATTGAAACTCCACTTCAACTAATGGTTCATTATAATCTGCTAAATTTAAGACGTAGGGCGCTTGCACAAAACGCTGCGCTACTTGTGCACCATACAATGGTGAATCTGATGAAAACATTGCCTGTGTCTCAGGCGAAGTCAGTGAGACTTTGTATCCAGCAGTGGGTTCTTTTTTTAATGCCATCACAGCTTCTTGGACTGCGTAAGCTGTATCAAAATTATTTACTACCCCAACATATTCATCTCGATCTAGAGGTGTATTCGTCTTAAATGCCTCAAACAATTTTTGTGCGAGTGCCTGTTGTTCTAATGTTAATGTCATAATATTCTCCTTTAAAATAAAACAAAAAAGGACAAGCTACTTACGAAAGCAGCTTGTCCTTTTCGACTATCATCAGCTGCCTATCAATAGAATTGATAGGCACTGCAAAGTATCAGCACCTATCACTAAATAATGATAATGCTGATAATAATTTGTGCAGTTGTTGTAACTGATGTTATCATTTGTTTATCTCTTCTTTTATTTAATATAATAATTAAAACATATTAATTTTAAACTGTCAACCTCTAATTATTATCACACTATTATTTAGCCTTTGATACCTGTGATATTTTGTTTTTTAATCGCTTTAAGGTATAATAATATAGTTCGCACTAATAGTTTAACAGGATAAAACGGGGACCTCCTAAGTCTTTGATCCCAGTTCGAGTCTGGGTTAGTGCATAAAAAAACTGTGAATATAATATTCACAGTTTTTTTAACCTTTTATTTCTGAACGTTCAGCTATTGGTAATAAAATGTTACCAATGACACTCACTAGAATAAAACCAACGATCATTTCAAATATTGCATTAAATGAGACAATGCTTATCAGCCAACCAAGTAAGTTATGCTGCGGTATACCAGTAAAATTTGTTTGCATAATGGTGAAACCAAGCGTTGTTAACAAAACAACACCTATGGTGTTGATTAACGCAGCCAGCACCCCTAATCCACCCAAACCAAGTAGTTTAATACGATTTGGTTGTTGACGAAGTAAGCGGTTAAACAACCAGCCCACAAGATACCCTACTAAAATACGTGGTAATAATGCCGTCAATGGATTTTGGAACATTAACGAACCAATCGTTCCAGGATGAGTTATTGCGTTGATAAAAGAAAATAAACCCCAAAACATACCCACTACTGCCCCGTACTTTGGACCTAATATGACACCGGCAATAGCAACAGTGAAAGGAATGATTGTAGCACTAGCGCCAATAACAAATGCCCCTAGTGGTAATAATCCTAGCCAAGGTACGAAAAATTGTAACATGACTATCGCCACAAAAAGTGTCGTCACCACATAATATTTTATTTTATGATTTGTCATAATTAGTTTCACAATAGCTAGTATTTGATCAATAAATCACTAGCTTCTTTCCGATTAATATTTATATTATAAACTATCTTATGATATAAATATACTAAGGATTCACTCATTAAACAATAACGTATTTAATTTGACCATCTCTATGCATTAAAAAAATCCTGAAAGTATTACTATCAGGATTTTTTATTCAGATAACTTTTATTTTATTCAAATCCTTCAACTAAAGCCTCTGGATAAAACTCACGAACGATTTCTGCTTCATGTTTTGATAATTCTGGGAAATCAGCATCAGCACCAAGATCTTCGTGGTACAAACGGTCACGTGGTGAAACACCGCCAACAGCGTGTGACACAGCCACCTTTACGCCATCATAATCCTTCACATCAGCGCCGTTTTCAACGGTATCAACGTGTAATTGTGATACCATCAAAATTAAGCGGACATTGATATCTAAATCATCTACCAATTGCTTTTGATCTTTTGTCAAATATAATGTTAGAGCTGCTTCAGCATTTTTACCAATAAGATCTGTTGCACGTGCCTCTTCCAATGCTTTATTGACAGAATCACGTAGATTCATAAACTGCTTCCAGTTAGCCAATAATTCATTCGTTTCACCATAATCTTGGACTTCCGGCATGTCAGTTAAGTAAGCAAATTCTGCTGTTTCATTTGGCAAATATTCCCATACCTCTTCTGCAGTGTGTGGCAAAATTGGCAATAGTAACTTCGTTAATGCCGTTAATGTCTCATAAAACACTGTCTGCATAGAACGACGTACCAGACTAG
Source organism: Leuconostoc carnosum (assembly GCF_014207505.1). Classification (GTDB taxonomy): domain Bacteria; phylum Bacillota; class Bacilli; order Lactobacillales; family Lactobacillaceae; genus Leuconostoc; species Leuconostoc carnosum. The sequence continues at coordinate 134,596 of NZ_JACHGL010000001.1, read as the reverse complement.
TAGGTGCTTCAACATAAACGACGTCTTTGGCAATATCTAAGTAGAATGCTGATAAATCAACGTTAACAAAATTAATCAGACGCTTAAAGATGTCATTAAATTGATAATTATCATAATAATTTCGAACATCTTTAACAAAATCATTCAATAATACTGAGAAGTAACGATCATGACCAGCACGCTGGGCAAATGGCACCGCATCTTGTTCATAATTAAAGTCTGATGTATTAGCCATAAGGAAACGCAATGTATTACGCACTTTACGATAGTTTTCAGAAACCTGTTTCAAAATTTCATGAGATACAGGCATATCTTGTGAAGTATCAACAGAAATTGTCCATAAACGCAAGATTTCAATTCCCATTTTATCTGCAACTTCAAGTGGTGAAATAGTGTTCCCCAAAGACTTAGACATCTTATTGCCATTACCGTCTAAAGTAAATCCTTGTGACAAAACATTTTTGTAAGGTGCATGTCCCGTAACAGCAACAGACGTAATTAATGATGAATTAAACCAACCACGATACTGATCGGAACCTTCTAAGTATAGGTCAGCTGGATAATCTAAGTAATCGCGCGTAGCCATAACACCAGACCAAGATGACCCAGAATCAAACCAAACGTCCATGATGTCTTCTTCTTTTTTAAATACACCATTTGGTGAGTGCTCATTCGTATAGCCTTCTGGTAATAAGTCTTTAGCATCATGTTCAAACCAATAATTTGAACCATGTTCAGCAAACAAATCAGCTACGTGATTAATAATCTTTTGATCCAAAATTGGTGTTTGATCTTCAGCATAAAAAATTGGTAGCGGAACACCCCAAACACGTTGCCGTGAAATAACCCAATCGCCACGATCGCGAATCATATTATATAGTCGCTTCTTTCCCCATTCAGGGTAGAACTTGACATTATCAATTTCATTCAAAATTTGCTGACGGAACTTTTCTACAGAAGCAAACCATTGTGGTACAGCTCGCCAAATAATTGGTTTCTTTGTACGCCAATCAAATGGGTATGAATGCGTAATCTTTTCCTTCGCTAAAAACAAATTTGCTTCAGTCAGCTTATTAATTACAGTATCAGCTACATCATCGTAAAACTGTCCTTCAAAATCAGGACCAGCATTTTTTGTCATATAACCTTTTTCATCAACAGTAACCTTGATTTCCAAGTCATATTTTTGTCCAACATTAAAATCGTCTTCACCAAATCCAGGAGCTGTATGAACTAAGCCAGTACCAGAATCCAGTGTGACATGATCTGCATTCATCACTAATTCTTCTGCATCAGTATCCCATGGATGATAGGCTGTAATGCGATCTAATTCTTGACCTTTGTATGTAGCTAATGTTGTATAAGATTCCCAACCAAATTTTGAGGTAATGGCTTCTAGGCGTCCAGTGGCAACTACAAATTTACGTGTCTCACCGACGGGCTGAATTACTGAATATTCGAAGTCAGGGCCTAATGTAATACCACGCGATGCCGTTACTGTAAACGGCGTCGTTGTCCATACAACAAAGTAAGTATCGTCATCAAGAATTCCCTTCCCATCTTTTACTTTGTTTGCATAATACAATGATGTTGAGTCAATATCGTGATACTCAATTTCAGCTTCAGCCAAGGCTGATTCAGATGACCAAGACCAATAAACAGGTTTTTGGCCTTTGAAAATATAACCTTTTCCTGCCATTTCACCAAAGACGCGTATCTGTGCTGCTTCAAATTCAGGCAGTAATGTAATGTATGGTCGTTGCCAATCAGCCATAACACCTAAACGCTTGAAATCATTACGTTGTTTATCTACCTGTTCTAGTGCAAAGTCTTTAGCCAGGTCACGCCATTTTGATTTTGGCATTGATTTGCGATCATAGCCAGCTTTAGTCAACTGTTGTTCAATTGGCAAACCATGAGTATCCCATCCAGGAACATAAGGCGCGTAAAAACCAGCCATATTCTTATAACGCAAAATAATATCTTTTGAAATCTTGTTCATCGCATGACCCAAATGAATGTTACCATTAGCATATGGTGGTCCATCGTGCAAATTAAAATGAGGCTTTTGCTCATTTTGAATCAAGCGCTTTTCATATAATTCGCCATCATCCCATTTCTTTTGACGGACAGGTTCTGTCTTTGGTAATGAACCACGCATTGGAAAACCTGTTTTCCCTAAATTCAATGTATCTTTATATTTCATATGCTCTTCTCCTCATAATATCGTTCGCATGTTTGACAATGTGAAGTAATACCAATGATTCACCTTAGATTGATAATAAGATGAATCAAATGACAGTATCAAATAAAAAAAGTCCCTATGTCTTACGACATAGGGACGCTAAAGCGTGGTACCACCCAATATTTGATCACACTAACATATGATCCTCAATTCAGTAATAACGACCTGCGCCGATTGAACTTACGTGAAATTTCAGTTCAACAAACTAGTAACTGATCTGAAGGACTACAGGGACGATCATCTCTAACCACCATGACTCGCTGCGCGTATGTATGCCCATCTTGCTGTGTTACGCTTTTTATTATTTATTATTCGTTTTGTCTTCTGCCTCTGGCAGCACAACTACTGGGCCATCTTGTTCAGAAATACTTTCAGGCGCCGTTATAGTTTCAGAAACTTCCGAATCATCTTTACTCATTTCAGAAGTTTCTAATTGGTTTTCTTGCTGTGCCACACGTTGCGCGGTTACTTCACCCATTGGCAAATGATGCACTGCTTCTGCTAGTTCATCATTTTCTAATAGTTTACTCTGAAGTGACAATAGTTTCAAGAAGGAATTTTTAAAATTTTCAACTTCAGTCCGCAACTCATTCTGTTCGTTAACTAACCCAGCGTTTTCCTGTGCTAAATGAATGGCTTCTGACTCCGCTTTTGCACGTGCATCACTAATAATTTTCGTTGCTGCTTCTTGTGCGTGCGTTAATTGTTTCTTAACTTCACTATCTGCCTCTTTTTTGAGACGATCAGCTGCTTCTTGTGCTACGAAAATAGACTGGTTTACTTGTTCACGTTTGGCTTCTAGTTCATCAACAGTACTTTTCAATTTAGCATTTTCAGCAACTAGTTGTTCACGATCAGCAATAACTGATTGATAATCAGTATTTACTTGGTCCAAAAATACATCAACTTCAGATGCTACATATGCTCGTGAGCCTTTTTTAGTAAAATCATGATCTAAAATTTCGTCAGGTGTTAATACCATTATGATCTCCTTTAGTTTGACCTATATTTATTTGTTTCAACGACGAATAATATTTACAACTGTCTTAATTTTATCTTTTTTGCTAAATCCGTCAAGTAGAGTCAATTGTAAGCGACCATATTTCCGAACAGACACTATATCACCGACACTAATCATAAAATCAGGTTTATCAATAACCGTCCAATTAATTCGAACACGACGCTGATCTACTAGTGATTTTGCCAAACTACGGGAGATAGCAAATGCAGCTGCAATAACTGTATCCACACGTAATGAAGATGATAATAAAAATATTTCTTCCCAGTCATCATGCTTTTGAATCACATGACTGAAATCAGCAACACTTAACGTTATTTTAACATGACCTACTTTCTCAATAGTCTGTTGTAAATAAGGCACCATTTTTGCATCGACAATAATTTGCCATTGCTGACTATCATCAAATAAAATGTCACCGATGACATCTCGTGTAATACCAGCGTTCATCAATGATCCTAGCAAAGTGGAATGATGCAATTCAACAAATTTTACAGGGTATTTCACTTCTAGTAGTGCCAATTCAAAATCAGATAAATTAAATTGATAAAAATCAGGTGCAATGATGGCGCGTTGATTTTCAGCACCAATAGTACCACCATTATACGTCACAGTTAAATCTTCAACACGATTAACCAGTGTCTGTAAAATGTATTGTTCGCGCGGATTTAAAAATTTCGTTAAAATACCACGATACTCATCTTCACTTTGGCGAATCCATTCACTAACTTGTTGGATGAATTCAGATTCTTCAGGTCTAAAATGCTGTTCAATTGTCGATAATTTGTCTGTCATTTTAGAACAAAAGCAGTATCAGATGTGACAGTCCACTCACAGCAAAATTCAAAACTAAAATAGCAATGATTGGAGAAATATCAATCATCCCACCAATTGGTGGGATGACACGAAATAAATTCAAATATGGTAATACAATTCGTCCTAGCCATTGCCCTAACTTTGATTGCTGAGCACCTGGTAACCAAGACATTAAAACATAAATAACAATTGCATATTCATAATAACGTGCAATACGAAGAATCCAACTTAATATTTCAATCATATATTAATACCGTGTGTTGGGTTCTAAATTATCTGTTAACGTTCCTGAAATTTCAAATGTGTCAGGTGTTACCAGGAAAATAGATTGCCCAATACGCTCAATTTCACCATTAACTGCATATACTGCGCCACCCAAAAAATCCAATATGCGCTTAGCTTGTGCTTCGTCAATTTGCGTAAAGTTAACAATAACAGCTTCACCACCTAAAATTTGAGAAGCAATTGCACGTGAATCTGAATATACTTTCGGCTCAAATAACGCAATTTTACTGTTTTCATTATTTGAATCCATCATAGCTTGTGATGATGGCGTCGTTTGACGACCAAAACGTGTTGGCTGTTGTGATGTTACTGCTTGCTGTGGTTGCTCTTGATAATCATTGTTATCATAACCATCTTCATAATAATCGTCATCATCATTGCTGAAAAGACGCTTCAATGTTTCACCAAATGCCATGTAATCTCCTTAACCCTGTCTATTAGAATATAAAGTTACGCTACCTGATAGACATTCTCTTATTAACGTTTCTTGAAAAATGGTGGTTGATCGTTGTCATCATCATTACTTGAGAAATCAACTGTTTCAGAATTTGATGTTGGTGTGTTAAATACATCAAACGATTGTTTTTGTACACCATCAAATCGGTCTTCTTCAGCAAAGGCATCTTTTGAACTACCACTAATATTCCAATCAGCAAATGGGTCATTTTGCTTTTGTGCTGAATTTGATTTAACAGCCTCTGTATTAATCTTATCAAACATTGCGTTATTATTTGATGGTTGTGCTGGCATCTTATCATTGGTTGGTATACCAAATACCTTAGCAGCATTAGCTTTAGGTGTAGCCGCCTTGTTTGCCGCATTATCACCACCAATGTTTTGTAGACCAGTTGCAATAACTGTAACGCGAATTGAATCACCTAAATCTTCATCAATTGATGTACCAAAAATAACGTTAACTTCACGACCAGCTTCTTGTGCAATAACCTCAGAAGCAGTTTGTGCTTCAAATAATGACATATCTAAGCCACCAGTAATATTTAACAACACATCCTCAGCACCAGACATATCAACTTCGAGCAAAGGTGATGAAATTGCTTGTTTTGTAGCATCTGCAGCACGTGTTTCACCACTAGCTTGTCCGACACCCATTAATGCTGGTCCAGCATCTTGCATCACTGTCTTCACATCAGCAAAATCCAAGTTAATAAATCCAGGATTGGTAATCAATTCTGAAATACCACGAACACCTTGTGCCACAACTTCATCGACAACTTTGAAAGCTTCTGACAAAGGCGTACGTAAATCAATACGATCTTTTAAGCGTTCGTTTGTAATGACGATTAATGAATCGACAGATTCTGATAATGCTTGTAACCCTTCAGCAGCAAATCGGCCGCGTTTTGGCCCTTCCCATTTAAATGGACGGGTTACAACCGCAACGGTTAGCGCACCCTGTTCTTTTGCGATACGAGCAACAACAGGGGCAGCACCGTTACCGGTACCTCCACCCATACCAGCAGTAATCACAACCATATCAGCACCAGAAATTGCTGATGCAATGTCTTCAGATGATTCTTCGGCAGCTTTTGTACCACGTTCTGGATTAGATCCGGCACCTAGACCACCTGTCAGTTTAGGGCCAATTTGAATCTTAATATCCGCTTTTGACTTATCTAAGGCTTGTACATCAGTGTTGGCAACGATAAATTCAACACCGCTAACACCTTCTTCAATCATATGGTTAACAGCGTTTGAACCACCACCACCAACACCAATAACTTTAATGATTGCTCCAGACTCCTGAGCGTCATCTATTGAAAAATCCATGAGTTATCTCCTTAACTATTGTTAATCTTCAGTAAATAAATTCTTGACTGCTTGTACTAAACGACTGAAAAACCCTCTTCGAGGTGTAACATCAACATCTGCACTATAATTATAGTTATCAAACTGTTCAGTTGTCGATTCTGGTACTTCTACATACTCGCGAACTTCACCGCCAACCGGTTGTATATCTATATCATCCCGTCGAGTCATAATTGCTTGCTTGATGATTTGTTGCGTCATACTTTCACGTGACACAAAAATAGCATAAGACAAAGCTCGTGTATACGATGGATGACGTAAGCCAATTTGATCTGGGACAAACAGCCGTACATTTTCGCCAAGAATTGTCTTAGCAAAATCGACCATCCGCGGCAAAGCAGCATTACCTCCAGTTAGAACAAAACCACCCGGCATATTTAATGCATTTACTGCAGCTAAATGTTCAAATGAACGGTTGTATATTTGTTCTAAACGAACCGATATAATTTCCGACAAATAATGTTCATCAACAGTTTTTGGTGCACTATCTCCAACTACTTCGACTAAAAATTCATTATCAGCATTTGCTTGTGTTGGATCAGCATATCCGTAGTCCCGCTTAATTTTTTCAGCATGTGAATAAGATGTACTCAAAACAGTTGAAATATCTTTGGTTATACTATCTCCACCTTCAAGATCAACATAATTAAACTTTAATTTACGATCATGCATTACTGACGTTGTAGTTTGTCCACCACCTAAATCAATTAAGACTGTACCAAAGTCTTGCTCACCATCATTTAAAATATTAGTCCCCATAGCTAGTGGTGACAAAACGAATTCACGCAAGGACAGACCTGCTTTTTGGATAGCCATTCGTGTATTATCAAGTATTTTACTAGGAACGGTATACGCTGTTCCCTGCATTTCAAGACGCACACCAATCATTTCATGTGGATCTTTAATACCATCAAAGCCATCAACGCTAAACTCTTCTGCGATTAAATCGACCACATCCCGATCAGAAGGTAAATTATGAGACAATGCTTGTTTAGCAACATTTTTCACATCATCATAAGTAATACGTTTATTTTGATTAGCAATTGACACTAATCCTTCGACACGGACCATTTCAATTTTATTAGCCGGAATACCTGCAACCACTTCGTGAATTTGAAAATTGGCTTTTTCTTGTGCCTGGTCTATTGCTGCTCGAATTGCACTGGCAGTGGCATCAATATCAACAATAACACCTTGACGCAAACCACGAGATGGTGCGTTTCCTGCGCCAATGACATTGAACTGATTACTAGCTGTTTGCGCAATGACAACTTTGATAGATGTTGTGCCGATATCTAATCCTACCGTCACGCCTGAATTATTCATGCGTCGTGCCCCTTTATAAATTTATTTTTAATAAAACATACCCAATAATAATAATATCATAAATGAGGGCTGTTTCGCCACCAATTATAGCTACTGCTTCACTTGCTTTTTTTACTCTTTGATGTTGATGTGTTATTTTGCGAACCATATGCATAAGAATACGCGCCAAATTGTAAATCTATAACACCTTTTTTAGGCATTTGAGCCACGATACCTGGATAAAAACTGATCTTTTTACCAAATGTATCTAACGTAGCATAAACCATATTACCATCGTTCATAACCACTTCTAAGCGTTTATGATTATCTTTATTCGGTGAAAAAATAATTTGACTAATATTTTGGCGTAGTGTTAATTCTAACACAACAAACTGCTGACTGACTATTTGAATATCTTTTTCAGATTTAAATCCTGAATATGTGGGTGCATCACCATTTGGCTTAACCACTTTATTTAGTTTACCTTGCCTATTAATAACGAACCACTGCCCTTTTTTTTGGACATAGCCGGCTTTTATTTTTTCAACAACATCAATGATAACTTGATCATTATGGAGTGTTACTGTTGCCGCATCAATACGTTTATCCTGTTGAACAATATGATGTGCAATAAATGCCGTCTGCCCAGCAACACGCCAATATGGCGTATGCTTTTCCACATTAGCATATTTTTTCACTTGTTGTTCAGATAATTGCAGCGTATTAACTTGAACCTCGTTGATTTTACGCCATGGTTGTAAGAACAATAAAATAATGATAATGAAGACGATAAAAGCCGCTAGACTTATCCAAAGTTTTAGCGGGTGCTTTTTTGATTTTTGATTATTAGTCGCCACACCCAATATCTTTTAAACCTTCTTTTCTGCAATAGCATCTAAAATGATACTGTATAATCGATCACCAGCATCTGGCATGCCAATCTTCGTTGTTTGTGCTGCCATCTTTTCACTAACCGATTCATCTAACAACAATATATCAGCCGCTGCAATTAAACTTTGTCCAGTTAATTCTGGTTCACTAATAACCAAGGCTGCTCCAGCATCCACTAAACTTTGAGCGTTCTTTGTTTGATGATCACCTGTCACATAAGGACTTGGTATTAAAATAGAAGGAATGCCCAAAGCAGTAATTTCTGCAATAGATGTAGCACCAGCACGTGAAACAATGGCTGCAGTTTGAACCAAAACTTCCGGCATGTTATCAATGTACGGCACAATACGAACATTATCTGCTGCTGCAATATTTTTTTCTTTTAGCTTATTTAGTACATTATCATATCGCTTTGGTCCAGTCACAATAACAACTTGATAAGATCGCTCATTAAATTGATCAATGGCAGCAATCACAGCTAAATTAATTGCCGGTGCCCCTTGTGAACCACCAAAAATTAATAAAGTTGGCTTATCATCACGTAATCCAAGCGTTTGCCATGAAAAGTCAGACTTAATATGTGCAACCTGTTGTGCACGTGGATTGCCGACAAGCACTGCTTTACCTGCGGGAAACTGTGATTTAGCTACGTCGAAAGCCACACCAATCTTACTAGCACCTCGTGCTAAAAATTTATTAGTCATTCCTGCAACAGAATTTTGTTCGTGAATAACTGTTGGAATGTGCATCCTTTGTGCAGCGTAAACGACCGCCCCAGCAACGTAACCACCGGTACCAACCACAACATCTGGTTTGAAATCTTTGATAATTTGTTTAGACACCTTAACAGCTTTTAAAAACAAATTAACTGTTTTAATGTTATCCAATGATAATGACCGCTTAAAGCCCTGAACAGTAAGTTTTTTGAATGGCATGCCCGTTGCCGGTACAATACTTGATTCGACACCACGTTCTGATCCAACGTACAAAAATTCAACATCAGAATCATGCTGTTTAATGACTTCAGCTAATGCCAAAGCAGGATAAATGTGTCCACCAGTTCCACCACCTGATAAAATTACTCGCATATTATAGCCTCAATACTTTCTTCAACTCGGCAACATATTTGTCACCACGTTCTTCAAAACTTTGATACTGATCCCAACTAGCAGCCGCTGGTGATAATAAGACAACGTCACCAGATTCAGCTAATTGCAATGCGACTGGCACAGCATGTTCAGCGTCTAAAACTGTGATAACCGGCTTATGGGCTTCACGTGCTAATGCTACAATCTTTTGTTGTGTTTCACCAAAAGCGATCACTACCTTGACGTGTTTTAAATTAGGCAACAATCGCATTAGATCATCACCACGGTCCAAGCCACCGCCAAGCCAAATCGTAGGTTGTTCAAAACTATTCAATGCTGTTTGTGTTGCTTCAATATCTGTAGCTTTTGAATCATTATAAAATTGAATACCATTATTGGTAAATAAATATTGCAGACGATGTGGCACACCACCAAATATTTTTAGCACCTGTTTAATTGCTTGATCACCTACACCAGCTAATTTTGCCACAGTAGTTGCTGCTAGGATATTTTCCAAATTATGAGGTCCTACCAGTTTGATTGCCGTTAATGCCATCAAATGGTTATCATCAATAATCAGATCTTGACCATCAGTACTGCTGATAGATCCAATTGTCTTACGAGAAAATGTCATGACTTGTGCACGTGTTTTAGCTGCAAACGAACTTGTATCTTGACCATCAGCATTTAAAACCAACATCTGATTTGATGACTGATTCTTGGTGATTTGAAATTTAGCCGCCACATAGTTTTCTCGCGTACCATGATAATCTAGGTGATTAGCAAAAATGTTAGTAATTAAGGCAATATCGGGTTGGATATCGGGCAACCCCATCAATTGGAAACTCGATAGCTCAAGCAACAGTGTATCATTTGCACTCAAATCATCAACAACTTCACTTACTGGTGTACCAATATTACCAGCTGTTATTACCGACTGACCATCAGCAATCAGCATATCTCTAATCAACGATATTGTCGTTGTCTTACCATTAGACCCTGTCACTGTTATCAAACGCCCATGAAATGAGCTCAGTGCGACTTCAACCTCACTCAAAACAGGAATATCTAATGATTGCGCTTTCTCTACTAATGCTGTATCATAACGGATTCCTGGATTTTTAATCAAGTAAGCAAATGAAGCATCCAATGATTCTGGGCTATCATGTGCAATAAAAATCACGCCTTCAGCCAATAATTGACGGTATAAACTATCCTCTTGAAAATCACCGCCATTAACAACTGTGACTTTGGACCCCAAAGCAACAAGACGTTTTGCCGCCGCTTTTCCAGAGCGTGCCCAACCAAATACCATCACTTTTTTATTGTTAAAATCTTGTGTCTTCATAATATCCTTATTTCTAAAATTTTATGTACACGGCAAAGCCGTTTAATTAATTCATATAGAAAATGCCAGCTACTGCCAAAATTGCTGATAAAATCCAAAATAGTGTATCAATTTGCCATTCACTCCACCCAAATTTTTCAAATGAGTGATGGATAGGCGCCATAGGGAAAATGCGTTTGTGCCAAAAATGATACCCGACAGTTTGTATAATAACAGATAAAGTTTCTATCACGAAGATTAATCCAAACCAAACCAATGAAAATGGGATACCAAGTAGAATAGATTCAATAGCTAAACCCGCACCTAATGCTAAGGATCCTGTATCACCCATGAAAATTTTAGCTTTTGGTTTATTGAAAATCAAGAATCCAACCAAAGACCCAATAACAGCGAAATTAAATATTACAATTGCTTGATTATGCATATTCATCGCCAATATAGTATAAGCTGAATAAACAATTATGCTATTACCAGTCAACAAACCATCTAATCCATCTGTTAAATTTGTGGCATTAGACCAACCAACTAACCAGAACCAAAGGAAGATGAAATAAAAAATGCCCAAGTGGTAAGTGCCTAACATCGGAATGTACAATGTAAATGGAAAATGTGATAACCACATAATTAGCATAATGGCTAGCGCACTTAATGTTTGAGCGACTAGCTTTGGCTTAAAAGCAAAACCATCATCTGCATGGCGAATGAGTTTCAAAGCATCATCAATACCACCAATTGCAGCATAAGCCAGAAAAGCTAACACTGGTGTTAACATTAGCAAAAATTGGTGAGCTACCAAACTTCCGATTAGTGCACTTAATGCAGCGGCAAAAACAAACAATACGCCACCCATGCTTGGTGTACCAGCCTTTGCTTGATGGTCTGGGCCAAGCTTTCTGATAACTGCTTGCTCCTTAGACTGTTTTAAAAATTTGATGACCGCCGGCATAAAAATTACCGTGACAACAAATGCGCGAGCAAACGCCCATAAATTTTCAGACATATTCTTTCCTTACTTTATTTTTTCTCTTTTAATGTGATGCCCACCTGGCTATTTTTAACCACGAGTTGATCTTTAGCTATACTCTGAGCTGTTACGAATCCTGATCCTGACCAGGTTAATTGAAAACCAACCTGATGAGCAAAGGCTTGTGCTTCTGATAAACTCCAGCCAGCCATATCTGGCAAATGTGTATTACCTTTAGCATTCAAAATAACAAGTTGGTTAGTCAAAGATTTTTGGTCCGGTCGTAATGACTGCGCTGTCACTTTCCCTGATGAGCCAACTAGAGCTGTTCGAAATCCTGCTTTATTTAAGGTATCAGTTGCGTCCTTAATCGATTGTCCCGTAACATCTGGCACAGTCTGTTTTGTTGTCTTTGATTTTACCGCACTATCACTATTATTCAAAGCCTGAAGCATTAAAGGTTGAAAAACCTTGTTCATTGTCGTTTGAATGGTAGGGTCTGGGAAAATTTGTGGTTGTTTAACAGCAAGATAAAAGATATATTTAGGATTTTTTTCAGGTGCTAAAACCATCACAGAATGTATTGCATTGTTTAAGCCTTGCAAATATTGACCATTCTCAGATACCTGTGCTGTTCCCGTCTTAGCCGCAATTTGTATACCTGATTGACGTAAATCAAATTCTTTTGCAGTACCATCATCTTTATTTACAACATCAATCATATAACGCCGCACTTGTTTAGCTGTACTTGCTTTAATTGGATTAGCAACGTTAGTTGTTTTCCCTTGTTCAACCACGGCACCAGTGGCCGGATTAACGACCTTATCAACAAAATAAGGTTTGACCTCTTGACCATCATTGGCAATAGCTGAGTAAGCTTGCATCATCTGCAAGGTAGTTGTACTGATACCCTGGCCATACGCCGTGTTGGCTTGGTCAATAGGATATGTAAATGATTTAATACCAGTATCTTCATTATTCAAACCAGATTCAGTCGATTGCAAAAATCGAAAACGTTCAAGATATTTAAGCCAATTTGTTGCCCCCATTTTCTGCTCTGTTTTTGCAAAAGCAACGTTGGATGAACGCCAAAATCCTTCACGATACGTCAACATACCTTGATCTTGTCCAAAAGCATCGACTACCTTCTTACCATCAATTAACAATGTACCAGATTGATAGGTATCATTAGGTCGCCACTGACCTTGATCTATGGCGGCCGCTAAAGTGATGCCTTTCATTGTCGAACCTGGTTCAAAAGTACCTTGACTCAGTAAATTTGTCCATAATTTTGGGGAAATAGGTTTGCTATTCGGATTAAAGTTTGGTCGCTGTGTTGCAGCAACAACTCGCCCCGTTTTCGCTTCCATAATTGCAGCTACGGCAAACTTAGGTTTCGTTGTTTTGGATAATTCGTCCATTCGTGTCTCAAGCGTATTTTGTAATGATTCGTCTAAAGTTAGATAAACATCGTCACCATTTTTTACAGTCTTACTCTCTTGAACATTCTCTGTTTGACCATCATATTTTTTAACCCCGTTTTGACCGGCAAGTACAGAATTTTTTGCCGCCTCAATCCCCATAAAGCCAACTTGTGCGGATTCACTAGGATCGTTCCCTTCATTTGTTCTCATTGCACCGATGAGATGAGAAGCTGTTGCACCTTCAGGATACGTCCGTGCTTGTCGTGGAATAAAGTTAATGCCGGGCAAATCAAGTGCTTTAATCTTTTTATATTGTTCAATACTTAAATTTTTACTTGCTTGACCCTTAGTGGATATAAATTCAACTTGATAAGCATCCTTATTAAGACGCTTCAATATTTCCTTACGACTCATATTAATAACTTTACTTAATTTATCAGCCGTTAAGTCTTTATCAATCACATGCCCTGAGCCATTAACATATTTACCAGTTTTACTATCCTTAACGCGCGCAACTTTTTTACTTAAAACAGCGTACATATCGTAAACAGTTGTATTTTCTGCTAAAACCTGTCCATTGCTATCATAGATTTTACCACGAGTAGCTGCGACAGTTTGCTTAGCCATGAAAGCTTGTCGTGTAGCTGCATTTAAATTATGACCATCTACTGAGCCACTAGCTATGACAAAAAGACGCACGCCAAGGCCTAAAATTGCAAGTAATGTTGCACCTAACAACACACCGCCAAAAATCCTGGCGTTCTTTGCAACTTTTTTATTTGGTATCCGTCTAATTTTATTTTTCATAATTATCGATTAATATTTCTTACACTATCATCAGATAGTGTCATATTATATTTTTTAGCAACTTTATCCAAATTTTGTTTACTTGTCTGATCCTGGATATCACTACGTAAAACGTCATTTGATTCTTTAGTGTCATCAATTTTTGATTGTAATGTATTGATACTAGTATGCGTTGCACTAATTTGGACACTAGAAAATACGACACCAACCATTAATACCATAATGACTGCTGACACAAAAGCTACCATCATCCGCTCTTTTCTTGTCCAACGTGCGGCTTGGTACCTAACACGTGTTGCTGTTTTTGGATTTGTTTGTCTTATCGGTAACGCTTCAGCAGATGTTGAATATTGGTATGCATTTTGTGCCATGACTATAACTCCTATTATTTATTTTCTTTCAATGCCTCGTAACTTAGCAGATTCCGATCTGCGATTAAGGCTCATTTCTTTATCACTCGGTACAATTGGTTTCCGAGTTAATAATGTATAGTCTGGTTCAAATTGTCCAGGTAATACAGGTAATCCAGGTGGCAAATCAGGTGCCGATGCTTTTTCACGAAACATTTGTTTCACTAAACGATCTTCTAGCGACTGAAACGTAATAACACTAATGCGCCCATGCTGTGCCAATAAATCAATAGCCTGTGTCAGTGAATTTTCTAATGCACCTAATTCGTCGTTGACAGCCACACGCAATGCTTGAAATGTTCGTTTTGCGGGATGCCCACCTTTACGACGAGCTGGTGCCGGTATTGCCTCTTTAATAATATCGACTAATTCAAATGTTGTATCAATTGGTCCTTTTTCTCGATGTTGTTCAATTTTACGTGCAATTTGTTTTGGAAAACGATCTTCTCCATAACGACTCAAGACCCGCATTAACTCATGAAATGACCAATCATTGACAATTGTTTTCGCTGTCAAACTTTGACGTTGATCCATACGCATATCGAGTTCTGCGTCGTAATTGTAACTAAATCCACGTTGCCCATCATCAAATTGTACTGAGCTGACACCCAAATCGTAAACAATACCATCCACCGCGGACACATCGAATTCAGCTAGCGCTGATGTTAATGTTCTGAAATTTTGATGAATCAGTACCAGCTTGCCTTGCGCGATTTCATCAGCATACTGTTCTTGATTATATTGAATAGCTGTATCATCTTGGTCAAAACTATACAGTGTTCCTGTAGTTAAATGACTTAAAATCAATCCAGTGTGACCACCACCACCAAGTGTCGCATCAACATAGATACCATTTGGTTTAATGTCAAGCAAAGCAATAGCTTCATGCAGCAGCACTGTGATGTGTTCAAATTCTACCATTAATATATATCTCCTTCGATTAGAACTCGAAATCAACTAGTCCCTCTGCAATATCATCAAAATTATTTGCGGTTTCTGATGTATACTCGTCCCAATTATCATCACTCCAAATTTCGAAGGCGTCACCCGCTCCTGTGACTGTAACAGCTTTATTCAAACCAGCATACTCTTTTAAGTTCACTGGAATCACAATTCGTCCCTGCTTATCTGTTTCAGCTTCAATGGCACCAGCCATTACAAAACGTTTAAATTGACGTGCTTCTTTTTTACCTAATGGTAATTGATTTAATTGTGCTTCTAATTTTTCCCAAACAGGCATTGGCATGGCGCGTAAAGCGTGCTCCATCCAACGCGTAACAATAAACTTGTCGCCTAATTGACTACGAAATTTAGCTGGAATAATAAGTCGCCCTTTTGTATCAAGCGTATGTGAATATTCACCCATGAACATCAGGACTACCTCCAGTAGAATTCTATATTACTAATTTACCACATTTCCCCACTTCTCTCCACCTAATTCTCATTTTGTCACACTTTAGTAAATTTTTATACATAAAAAGCGTTGTTATTGGTTTAATAACAACGCTTTTTTTGTGGGGTTTAGTGGTAGAAAAACCCAATAATTGTGATAATCAGCAATAAAATGGCACCAACTAGCCCGGTCCATTCCCAATACTTATGCCAAAAGGTAGTCCATTGCCATTTTCTACGCAGTAACACCCATGTAATAATTTCGCCAAACACGAACCAAATCAACATAAACCATAATATCCAACTGGTTCCAAAACGATATCCCATAGTAAAATGTAATGCAACCCACATGGGTATTGGTATAATATCTAATATTTTTATTTTAAAACGTTTCAGAGACGTCCATCTGTTCAATGCTAACCATATTAAACAGATGATTATCGTTCCCAACGGCCAAAACCACCATTGCATTATAAACACCCCATCATCTTATTATTATCTCTAATAACCATACCTAACCATACTCAAAAAGGCAAGTATTCTTTTCTGGTTGCTTATGTCTTTTTGATCATTGCATAAGATGCATTTATTATGATAAAATATTTTTGAATACTATTGAGGTGAAACATGACAAATGACAGTAATCCAAGACCTGTTAATACTAAACTACAGGCAGAAATTGATGCAAAATTAAATCAACGCAAAGTC
Organism: Leuconostoc carnosum; assembly: GCF_014207505.1. GTDB lineage: Bacteria > Bacillota > Bacilli > Lactobacillales > Lactobacillaceae > Leuconostoc > Leuconostoc carnosum. The sequence continues at coordinate 118,068 of NZ_JACHGL010000001.1, read as the reverse complement.
CAAAAGATTGAACCTAAACGTCGTACGCGAATTGAAAAAATGACACTCATTATGTCATGGTTCATGGTCATTCTAATGGTAGGTGGCATGTTTTATGCCGCAGTTAATGCATTAGGTTGGATGTAAAAAAGGTACTATTCGATTTTTCGAATAGTACCTTTTTTTATTCCACAGATATCAAAAATGGATATAATGGTTGTTTACCATTATGTATTTCCACTTCTAAGTCGCTATCAATAGTCAGAATAGCTTCTTCAAGTTTTTTTGCATCTTTTTCTTTGGCATCTTCACCATAAATAATAGTAACAATTTCAGAATCTTCATCTAACATCTTTTCAACAGATTCTATTGCAGTTGTTTGTAACTTGTCAGTCACTACTGCTATATTCCCATCAATAATTCCCATCCAGTCATCGTGCTTAATCTCTCGACCATCTAAGTTTGTATCGCGGACAGCTTTAGTCACTTGTGCAGACTTAACTTCTGTCATCATGGCTGACATGTCCTTAGAGTTGATTGAAACATCCGCTTCAGGATTATAGCCCATCATGGCTGTCAAACCTTGCTGAATCGTTTTTGTTTTAACCACCTTGACAGATACATCAGCTAATTCAACTGCTTGATCAGCCGCCATGAAGATATTTGAATTATTTGGTAGAATAACCACTTGTTTGGCACCACTAGCATTAATAGCTTCGACAATGTCAGCAGTCGACGGATTCATTGTTTGACCACCAGAAATAACAGTATGCACACCCAAACTCTTAAATAGTTCAGCTACACCCTCTCCCGCTGCGATCGTAATCACTGCTGTATTAACTACTGTTGTGACGTTAGGTATTACCTTGGTGGCTTGAACGGCTTCGGTACGTTGTTCATCAATCACGGCTTGCTGTTGATCACGCATATTATCAACTTTAACTTTAACCAATGAACCAAAATGAGTTCCCCAAGATAACACTTCACCAGGATTTTCTGTATGAACATGCACTTTAACAATCTCATCATCGTTAATAACCAGTAGTGAATCACCTAAACCAGCTAAATGTTGATAAAAATGATCATAATCAAACTTTTGATCATAAGTTGTCCCTTGACCAATTTGCACCATAATTTCTGTACAATAGCCATACTCAATATCATTTGGATCTAGATTACTGTTTGCTTGGGCACCAGCATGAAGCTCTTTCACCATTTGATCTAGCTCAGCATTATCTGGTGCTTTAATATCTTCTTCACTGAAGTCGCCACTTAAAACTTGGTAGAATGCCTGTAGCACAAAAACTAATCCTTGCCCACCAGAGTCAACCACGCCAACTTCTTTTAATACAGGTAATAGATCTGGGGTTAATGCCAACGCACTGTGTGCTGCATCATTAATTTCACGCATAAGTTCGACTAAATCATCGGTTTCGTCAGCCACTTGATTCGCTTTAGCAGCAGCTTCACGAATAACGGTCAAAATTGTGCCCTCTGTTGGCTTCATAACAGACTTATAAGCAACCTGCGCCCCAGACATTAATGCATCAGCTAAATCTCGGGCATTAAGTGTTTCCTTATCTTCTACTGCATTAGAAAATCCACGAAAGATTTGAGACAAAATAACACCTGAATTACCACGCGCACCCATTAAAAGTCCCTTTGATGTTGCTTTTGCAAGTGCACCAATATGTATATCTAGTGCATCACGTTCATATTGCGCACCGCTTGCCATCGATAAACTCATATTGGTACCTGTATCACCATCAGGTACAGGAAAAACATTCAATTTATTTATTTTATCTGCATTAGCTGCTAATGATGCAGCTGCAGCATTAATCATTTTACCAAACTCAACATTGGTAATAGTCGTCATTTTATCCATGATACTCCTAGTCCATAACGCGAACGCCTTGGACAATCACGTTAACTTCTGCTGCGTGAATACCTAGTAATGCGTCGAGATTATATTTCACTTTTCTTTGAACTGATTTTGAAATTTCGGATAGTTTAGTTCCGTACTGAACAACTAAGTAAACATCTACACCAACACCACTATCTTCTTGATGGACAACGACACCTTTAGCGTAATTTTCACGATTCAAAATCTGATTCATGCCATCACGGAATGTCGCTTTAGAAGCCATACCTACCACACCAGGATTTTCAATGGCAGAGCCACCAACAATCGTTGCGATCACATCATTTTCAATTGTAATATCGCCACTCTTTGTTTTAATTATAATTGCCATAGTACTAGACACAAGCTTAATCGAACACAAGCCTGCATATTTCCTCCTTAAAAAGGTTTGCTTTACCTATTTTAACATATTTCAGTAATGAACACGTTTAGTTCATGCTAAAATAAAAAACCACCAAAAAAGGTGGTCGTTTTATATTTATCATACTTCACTAACCAAATAAATACGATTAGAAACGTATTTAAAGATTAAACGCGTTCAATAGAACCGTTCTTTAATCCGGCCTTTAACGTACGTGCTGTCAAATAAACTTTCTTTGCAGTAGCACCGTTAATCTTAACAGTCACTTTTTGCAAGTTTGGTTTCCAGCTACGACGACTTGAATTCAACGCGTGTGAACGTTGGTTACCAAAACGTGTACGTGCGCCTGTAATAACATCTTTTGCCATGTTCGACCCTCCTTTTCGAGCCATTTGTTTTTAAGGACTCTTTCTACAACATTAGTAAATTTTACCAGAATTTAAATACTTTGGCAAGTTATTTCGCATATTTTGCTAAAATATCTGCCAATTGTGCTTTATTATGAAATCCAGTCAAACGCTCAACCACTTCTCCATCTTTTTGGATAAGTAATGTTGGAATAGCACGAATGCCAAACTCTGATGGCGTTTCTTGATTTTCATCAACATCCATCTTAACAAATTTAACATGATCAATTTCATCTGATAGCGCTTCTAAAACTGGTGATTGCATACGGCATGGGCCACACCAAGTTGCCCAAAAATCAGTAATGCTGACCCCTTGCGCTGTTTCTTGCTTAAACGTTGCATCTTCTATTGTCTTTACTGTCATGATTTTATCTCCTCAGATTTATCATTAGCTCGATCTATTTATGCATTATCTTTTGTTTGTGTAACCATGATGATGCCAGTATCAAAACTAATATGCACTACTGGTCCAATAAATTCGTTTGATGACCACATTTTGCTGACATTTTTTGTCAGCTGTAATGGGTATTTCCCATCGATGATTTTAAAATTTTCAACATTATTAAGCGGCATGAATCCCAAGTACTTTGTATCTTTAATTTTAGTAATAGTCTTTTGACCGGGCTGAACATAACTCACAATATTCTTACTATCAACAAATTGTATGCGTTCTACAATATGGTTAAAAGTTTCATCAGCCATCAACCATAGATTGCTAAGCAAATGATCTATTCGCCCACCCGTAGCACCAAAAACCTTAATAATGTCAGGATCTTGTTCTTGAGCATATAACAAGGCAAGCTCCGTATCTGTCTCATCTTTCTCAGCTTTAACATGCACAATTTGATTTGATTTCAAATGTGTTTCTAAAATTTTTAGTTCGTCATCTTCTAAAGAATCAAAGTCCCCAACTGCCATTAACATAGGAATATGATGTTGATATAAGCGCCAAGCACCTCGATCTGCACCAATCCATATACCTGGTTCTTCAAATAATTTTTGCGGCCATAATTCTGTTGGGCCGCCTGCTAAAATATTAATCTGCATTATTTTGTCAAGTCTTTCAATGCTGCTATTTTACTTGCTGGGTCGACTTTGTCGTACACATATGAGCCTGCCACGAAAACGTTTGCTCCAGCTTCATATGCAGATGCAATAGTATCACCGTTAATACCACCGTCAACCTCAATATCAAAATGATAGCCCAATTCTTCACGGAGTGCCTTTAATTGCACAATTTTATTCAGTGTAGAAGGCAAGAACTTTTGGCCACCAAAACCAGGATTAACTGTCATAACCAAAACTTGATCAACCATGTCCAAAACAGATTCAATAGCCAAAATCGGTGTTCCTGGATTAATAACTACTTCAGCTTTAACGCCTTTATTCTTGATCATCTGTAGTGCACGATGTATATGTGGTGTAGCTTCAACATGCACACCAATAATGTCAGCTCCTGCATCAGCAAAATCATTAACAATTTTTTCTGGATTTTGTACCATCAAATGCACATCTAAAATCATATTAGTTTCTGGGCGTAATTGCTTGACCCAATTGGGTCCATATGAAATTGATGGCACAAAAGTACCATCCATAACATCGATATGCAAATATTTTGCGCCTGCTGCCTCAACTAACTTAACATCTCGTTCTAAATTTGTGTAATCCGCACTTAAAATTGATGGTGCAATAATTCCTGACATGATACTCTTCTTTCTTAATTAAAAATTCCGGTTATCGGTACTATACTTTGGCTTTTGCGACTTAATTAATTCGTAGAATGCCTTATAGCTATTATACCGTGATTGCGCAATATCGCCAACCGTTACGCTTTCTTTGACAGCACATCCAGGTTCATTAAGATGCAAGCACCCCCGAAAACGGCACTGATTACGAATATCTGCCAACTCAGGAAAATAATCATCTAAATCTTCTACAGGAAAATCGAACACTTCATAAGAGGAAAAACCCGGTGTATCAGCAATCAGTGCTCCCTCAACATCAATTAAAGTAACCTGGCGTGTCGTATGTTTCCCACGACTCAGCGCTTTGGATACAATGCCTGTCTCGAGACCTAATGCTGGAGATAAGTGGTTTAGCAGTGTGGACTTTCCAGCACCAGTTTGTCCCATAAACACTGATACCTGATCTTTAAGATAAACTTTTAAATCTGTCCAAGATACCTCTGGCGATTCTGGATTAAATAGCATGACTCGATAGCCAATCTTTTCATATTGTTCTGCTACTTTTTTTGCCTGTTCTAATTCAATAGAATCTAGTAAGTCAACCTTAGTGAAATAGATTAATGGTGTCACATGAGCTGCTTCAAGCGCTACTAACTGACGATCGAGTAAGTTCGGTGCAAAGTTTGGTTCTTTAAGTGCTGTAACAATTACTGCAACATCAATATTTGCTATCGGTGGTCGCACTAAAGCATTCACGCGGTCGTGTATTTTCCAAATCAATCCTTCGTCATTTTCACTTTCAAAATCAACAAAATCACCAACTAATGGTTTTTGTCCTGATTTTCGAAATTCACCACGTGCACGTGCACGTTGAATATCGCTGTTTTCAATTTGTATATCATAATAACCGCTTAGCGATCGAATAATGCGTCCTGTTTTCATATTTTAATTGTAACAAAAAAATAATCTGTTTAATAGATTAACCTGAAGCATGACTATCAATATCTTTTTATAATAAAAAAGCTAGGTTACCGAAGTACCTAGCTTTAATAAAAAATTATTTACGATCCACTGTCACTGTCTTCATCACTTGAATCATTATTTGAAGATGAATTTGACTCACTACTTGAATCATTGCTCGATTTACTACTACTTGATGATGACTCGCTGGACGAATCTGAATCATCACTGTCCGAACTTTTTGATGATTCTTGAGGGCCTTGCGAGATGGTGATCAATAATACGATATCTTTAGTAATACTTGATCCACCGCGAATAGACTGACTAATCACTCGTCCTTTTTTGGTTTTACTATCATATTGAGTATTAAAATTAACCACAATATCATATTGATTAGCCCAATTTTGCACTTGTTCTTGTGTAGATTTATCAGTGAAATCAGGAACTACAATCTTCACGGCACCAGTTGATACGGTAAAACTGACATTTGTTGATGTGGGGTCTACTTTATCATTGGCATCAATTGATTGTTCAATAATCTTGCCTTCTGCTACACTATCCGAAGCACTTTCTTGTTTAGTGATGCTATAGCCTTGTGCACGTAGCTGAGCAGCAATAACAGCATAATCAGATCCCACATAATCACCAAATCGAACCTTGGCATGCCCAGAAGACACGATAAGATTAACCGCGTCTCCCTTTTTAGCCTCTAGCCCATTTTTTGGTGTTGAGCGCACAACATTTCCTTTAGCAATTGTTTTTGAAGTTGTTGAACTCACGCTTCCCACAGTCAACCCAACTTTTTTAATTCTATTTTCGGCATTATTTTGAGTTAGATTTCTAACATCCGGTACACTCACTCGGCTTGACTGATAATTCAAGAAAATCATAACAGCTGCACCAATAATTAACAAAAATAATAATGCCCATCGCCATTTTGAACGATCACGAAATTTAATGCCATTGTCACGTAGCACATGACGAACATAATTCGGTGTACGATCGACCATATTGGCAATGTCTTTAATGGCATAACCTTTTTTACCATATTCAACAATAATGTCTTGAACGGATGGCTCAGAAGATGCTTCATCTGGTAAATTTTTATCAGATGAAACACCTGTTTTTAATTGATCTTGAATCTGAGCCATTGGGATGATTCGTGTATCATCGTTTGTTTCAGACATCGGTGTAAAGCGTTCTTCATTAGAACGTCGTGGTGATAGTGCTGTTTTTAAATCGTCGGACATCGATGTCGCACTAATATAACGATCTTGAGGTCGCTTAGATGTTGCTTTTAAAATCACATTTTCCAGCGCTTGTGGAATTCTAGGATCGAAGTCTCTTGCTGATGGCATTTCCGCAGTCGCGTGCTTTAAAGCTACTGCTACTGCTGTATCGCCTTCGAATGGCACCTGCTTGGTCAACATTTCATACAGCATGACACCCAGAGCATAAATATCAGATTTAGGTGAGGCAACACCACCACGTGTCTGCTCTGGTGACAAGTAATGTACTGAACCAATCACAGTATGCGTTTGTGTGATATTTTTACTATCTTTTGCAACAGCAATACCAAAATCTGTAATTTTAACCTGTGTTTGATCATTAATCAAAATATTTTGCGGTTTTAGATCACGATGAATAATGTTAGCATTGTGTGCTGCTTGAACAGCGCTAAGAATTTGGAGCATAATATCAACAACCTGTTGATATGGAATTGGAAAATGGTCGGCAATAAAAGATTTTAAATCTGTTCCCTCAACATACTCCATGACAAGATATTGTGAACCTTCATACTCACCTGTATCATAAATTTGAACGATGTTGTCATGGACTAATTCTGTGGCAGCAACAGCTTCGTGATGAAAACGTTTAACGACATCAGCATCATCTTTCATATCTAGACGCATCATCTTAAAAGTTACCTGACGCTTTAGAAATTGGTCAAATGCCAAATAAACATTGGCCATGCCGCCTCCGCCAAGTGATTTAATAATTTTATAACGATTATCTATCAATGTATCCGGTAACATATTTACTTTGTTTCCTTTTTATTATCGCGACTTACTAATAATGCTGTCACATTATCAGGGGCACCATTGGCATTAGCAACTTGAATAAGCTTACAAGCACGGTCATCTAACGATGTCTGTTCACGCATAACTTCCTTCACTTTGGTTGCCTCAACGACTTTAGGAATACCATCCGAAGTCAAAAATAGCATATCATCTGCTACAAAGTCACGCTGACTAATCTCAATATCAGCGCGACGATCGAAACCTAAAAAGCGTGTTAGACTTTTAGCATTTTCACTATTTTGAGATTTTTGATCAAAAACCTTACCCGTGCGCCACATCTCATTTTCGAGATTATGATCAAAAGATAGCTGCGCTAACTGGTCATCATGTAATAAAAAAGCCTTGGAGTCACCTAAGTTACCAATAACGACTTGATCATCAAATAAAACAGCCAAAACAAATGTTGTTGCCATCTTTTTTAGGTCGTCAAACCGTTCTCCAGCTTGTAAAATGGCGTCATTTTCCAACGACGTCATTTTTCTTAACCAATCATTGATTGGTGCAATTGTTTCAATTGTTGTTTTTGTCCAAGCATTACCAAAATGCTCTACAGCCATGGCGCTAGCAACATCACCACCTTCAGTTGATGTCACACCATCTGCTACCATGACCATAACACGTCCTACTTGGTTAGTAAAAGCCCCAACGTAGTCTTGATTTTCGCTACGTCGCGCGCCTGGATCAGTATAAAAAGCTACTTGCATATAATTATTTTTAACCATTACATTTATTTTTTAATAATAAACACGATCTAACAGAAAATATTTATTTTTTTCGGAGTGTAGCCACGAAAAAACCGTCCGTATGGTAATCATTTGGATACACATGCAACACGTCTTCTGATCGATCTGCTTTTAAATTGTAAACTGTCTGTGTTGGCACAAGTTCAAATTCTGGATGTGTGTTTACAAACTTTGTCACAACATCGTCATTTTCTTGACGTAGAATTGTACATGTACTGTAAACTATCATACCATTATCGGCTATGCTTTTGCTAACTGAGTCTAGTATCTCTAATTGCAAACGTGATAAATTTTGTACATCTTCTAATGTTTTATCATACCTAATCTCAGGCTTGCGACGTAATAAACCAAAACCAGAACATGGTGCATCTACCAAAATACGATCAAATTTTGTCTCTATTTTTTCATGCACTTGTCGTGCATCCAAAACACGTGCATCAATTTTACCATCAACATGTAGCCTTTTAGCATTGTTTTCAATTAATTTTATTTTATGTGCGTGAACATCAAGTGCTGTAATTTTGGCATCATCCGCAATATATTGTGCTATTTGAGTTGCTTTTCCCCCTGGTGCTGCAGCGGCATCTAAAACTTGTTTAACATCTGCCGTCAGTTGCATACTTTCTACAGGAAGCATAGCACTTTCATCTTGAATAGTTAATAAACCATCATGGTAAGCCTTTGAACTGGCGACATGCCCACCAGATACGACATAAGCATGTGCTGCTACAACTGATTTAATAGCTGTAAACCCTTCTGTTTCTAAACTCGTCACCACATCTTCATCAGTCGCTAATAACGTATTAACTCTTATTGATTGGCTCGGTGCGTCGTTAATAGATTCAATCATCTCACGTGTAGCTATCTCACCATTTTGTTTAATTAATTCTTGAATAAGCCACGTGGGTAAACTTGCTTCTATAGATAAACGGTTAATTGGATCCTCTATCTGCGCTATATCACGTAATCCTTGACGTTGAATGTTATGTAGAATTGCTGTAACAAATTTACCAGTGCCCACGTGTCCTAAAACTTTTGCAGCTTCAATCGATTCGTTAAAAACCGCATGCTGTGGTACTTTATCCAGATATTCCATCTGAAAAAGCGCTGTATAAAGTAATTCACGAACCCATGGATTAATCTTCTTTCCACCAATAAATGGTTCTAACCAATATTCAAAAGTCAATCGATGTTGGATAACACCATAAACTAATGTAGTCAGCAATCGTTTATCGGCCTCATTTAATTTATGTTGATTAATCACTTGATTAAGTTGTAAGTTGGAATAAGCGCCATTTTTAATCTTAGCTAACGTTTGTACTGCAAGTACACGTGGATTATCACTATAAACACGTTTATCACTCATTAATTGGCTCCTCTGCCCATATATCACCATTTTGCAACTGCCCACCAATACCATTCAGATAAGCATTAATCGCCATCTCAGATTTACCAGCTGGCTGTATCCTATCAATACGAAGTACTGTCTGATTAGCTGCTGCAATTTTTAGATTTTTTTTAGATTTTTCAACCACACGACCAGGTTCAAGCATTGTTACTTCATCAAGTGGTGTCACTTGAATGAGTTTAATACGTTGTCCGCCAACACGAACATATGCTGGATGTGTTGGATACAGACCGCGCACATGCCAATCTAGTTGCTGGGCTGTTTCTGCATTAAAGTTCAAATTTTGTAATTGATGCGGAATATTTGGAGAAAATGTTACTTTGTCTTCATCCTGTTGAACAGGTGAAATATCACCTGATGCAATTTTAGGTAGCTGTGTCAATACCAAATCCCGACCAATAAGACTTAGCTTTTCAAACATTGTGCCAACATTATCTATTGATGTAATTGGTACTTTAGCAACAGCAATCACATCCCCAGCATCCATCTTTTTAACCATATACATCAAAGAAACACCTGTTTCTTGATCACCATTCATAATTGCGTAATGTACAGGCGCACCACCACGATATTTTGGTAACAATGAGGCGTGTGTGTTTACGGCAGCTATTTTAGCTGCATTTAATAATTTTGTTGGTAAAAACTGGCCAAAAGCAGCAGTCACAATAAAATCAGGTGCCATATCGATCACTTGTTGCATTTCATCAGATCCACTAATTTTTTCAGGCTGTAAGACTTTTAAACCATGCGCCAAAGCCGCTACTTTCACTGGACTTGGTGTCATCAGATGTTTGCGACCTTGTGGTCGATCCGGCTGTGTCACCACAGCCTTAAGATCATACCTGTCATCAGCCATTAACCCTTCCAAGATTGGCACGGCAAATTGTGGGGTGCCCATTAATACAATTGAAAATGTCATGGTCTTTCCTCTTTCTACTTAGCAACTAACACATCATTATGTTGTCCAACATTAATAAAATATGATATCACTAAAAAATACTCGTTCAACCGAGTATTTAACTCTATTTATTATAACATAGAATATTGTCATGGATTTGTCACATAAAGGAGACTGGTTCACGATCAATACTTAACTTGAAGCCATCTTTAGCTTTTTGTGACCGATCTTGTAATTCTTGTAAGTGTTCATCCATTGCATCACGTTGTTTGAACTTTAAAATAATTTGAAAATAATAACGATTTCGCATTTTTGCAATTGGTTTAGGAGAAGGTCCTAGAATAATGATGTCACTGCCGGCTTGCTTTTTTAACCAACGAGCAATTTGTAACATCTGTTTGGCTGCTTCATTTTCATCAGCGTGGCTCGCTTGAATTTGAACTGTGTAATAGTATGGTGCATAATTACCTGCATGACGTACTGCCATTTCTTGGCGATAGAACCCTTCATAATCGTGATGCTTGGCATAGGCAATTGCATAATGCTCTGGATTAAAAGTTTGCACAAGGACTTCACCAGCTTTTTGTGCCCGACCAGCACGACCACTAACCTGGGTAATGAGCTGAAAAGTTCGTTCACTAGCATGAAAATCAGGTAGACCGAGTGCTGTATCTGCATTCAAAACGCCAACCAAGGTAACATCAGGAAAATCTAATCCTTTGGCAATCATCTGTGTACCTAACAAAATATCTGCTTGATGATCACCAAATTTTTGCAACAATTTGTCCATACTGCCCTTTTTACGAGTAGTATCTTGATCCATGCGTAAAACACGTGCCTCAGGTAACCACTCTGCTAATTCTTGTTCCACTTTTTCAGTACCCGTCCCATAATAACGAATCCTTTTGGACCCACAATTCGCACATATTGTCGGTATCGGTTCTTCATGACCACAATAGTGACATTTCAAAGTATGTGAATCCATATGTAGTGTCATGGCTAAATTACAATTTGGATCTCTAGGCACAAATCCACAATCACGACACATGACAAAACTTGAAAATCCACGTCGATTTAACATGAGTACAGATTGCTCGCCTTTATGAAGCCGATCTAAAAGTTTCTTTTTTAGTTGATCAGAAAAAATTGTTTCTGGACCGTTAACCAAAGTTTCTTTCATATCAATAATCTCAACAGCAGGTAATTGTGCTTTTCCTGCACGTTGAGTTAATCTTAGTAATGTATAAATACCACGTTGCGCACGCGCACGGCTTTCCAGAGACGGCGTTGCAGATCCTAAAATAACTGGGATTTGATAGTATTCACCACGCCAAAGCGCAACATCACGCGCATTATACCGAGGATTGTCTGTCTGCTTATAAGTTACTTCATGTTCTTCATCGACGATAATTAAGCCAATATTATCCAATGGTGCAAAAACAGCCGATCGTGCACCAACGACAATTTTAACGTCACCGCGTTCTATCCGTCGCCACTCATCATATCTTTCGCCATCTGATAAGCCAGAATGTAATACTGCTGTTTGCGCACCAAAACGAGATTTTACACGTCGCACCATTTGCGGTGTTAAAGCAATTTCAGGTACCAAAAATAAAACTGTTCGCCCTTGTTTGAAAACATGATGAGCAGCTTGTAAATAGACTTCGGTTTTTCCAGAACCCGTGATACCTTCAAGTAAAAAGGGCTGAAACCGACCACTATCAAACGTGCCAGTGATCTGCTCATAAGCATTTCTCTGCTCATCATTTAAAGGTAATGGCTCAGTAGGTGAAATATCGGTAGTCGCAAAGGGATCCCGCAACAACTCGACTTGAGTTATGTAGCACCACTTTTTTTCGACAGCTTGGCGTATCACGGCATCACTGACATCAAGTACTTCTTGCAGTTCTTTTTTGACCCAAGTTTCACCAAAATGCCCCAGAATAAAAGTCAGTAACTTGTGTTGCTGTTTGGCTGACTGCCTCAAGTTTTGCAATTCATTTTCCAAAAATTCAATATCTTCACCAAATTGATAAGCACGTTGCGTTTTAATTTTGGCACGATTAGCCACAGTCACAGCAACATCAATTTTATGTTCCCGCCGTAATTTAGATAATAGGGCGATATCCTGTTCACCAAAATCTGACGCATTGTAAGTCATTTGCTCAAGACCTTTAAATAAACGATTGGCTACATCATCATCAACTTCATCTATAATTGATAATACACGTTCGTAATTGGCTTTCAAGGCATTTGGTAACATAGTTTGTAAAATTGAAATACGAAAAGCAAACGTCTCCTGCGCTAAATAATCAGATAAATTAAGTAATTCTGTGTTTAATACAGGGGTCAAATCAAGTACTTTTGTAATGAGACGTAACTGGCTTATTGGTATGTCTGTTGTTGCTCGTAATCCCACAACAAACCCCATAACGTGACGATGACCAAAAGGCACATCAACACGCATACCTGGTTGTAAAGTATTAGTCATACTTTCAGGCACAAGATAAGTGTACGGTTTGTTTGTTTGCATCGTTGGTACGTCAACGATGATTTGTGCATAGTAAAGTTCCTTCATATTATTATTATACCAAACCTGTCTAGCCCTTGAATTTATCTTACCTCAACAGATGCCACTATTAATTAAATCCACAAAAAAATCGATCAATCGACCGATTTTTTGTTTACATATGCGCCTCAATCCATTCCCATACTTGATCTTTACCATATTTTGTTTCAGATGAAAAGAATTGAAAATCACTATCTTCATCATCAAAACCTAATATGCGCTTGATATTAGCTTCATATTTATTAAATTTACTTTTTGATATTTTATCTGACTTTGTTGCCACAATCAAAATTGGAATATTATAATAATGTAACCATTCATACATTGATACATCATCTTCACTTGGATCGTGACGCGCATCAACTAAGCTCACAACGCCACGTAACTGCTTACGTGAAGTAATATACTCCTCAATCATACGACCAAATTCTTCTCGTTGTTTCTTAGAAACTTTGGCATAGCCATAACCTGGAACATCGACAAAATACAATTGATCTTCTACATTGTAAAAATTCAATGTTTGTGTTTTGCCGGGTTGTGATGAGGTACGAGCAAAATTTTTACGTTGAATTAGTGTGTTAGTCAATGAAGACTTGCCAACATTAGACCGACCTACTAGGGCAATCTCTGGCTTGCCATCCGTTGGGTATTGTGCTGCCGAAACTGCACTCATCACCATATCAACATTGTGTACATCCATTATTGAGCCGCCTTTTTCAAATGTAATTCTGGTTGCGCCTGATCAGTCACACTAGCCTTGGTAATGATAACTTTAGCTACATCGTCACGACTTGGAATATCAAACATGACGTTCTTCATCACATTTTCGATAATTGAGCGCAGTCCACGCGCACCAGTGTGACGCTTAATTGCCAGTTCAGCCATTGCTTCCAATGCATCTGGTTGAAATGATAATTCGACATCATCAAGCCCTAATAACGCTGTATATTGCTTAATCAAAGCGTTTTTAGGTTCAGTAAGTATACGTGTTAAATCTTCTACCGTTAACTCATCAAGTACCGTGACAATAGGCAATCGACCAATAAATTCTGGAATTAAGCCAAACTTGGTCATATCTTCTGGTTGCACGTGCTCTAAAATATTTTCAGAATTCAAAGCAACAGCATTTTCATTTGCATCAGAACCGAAGCCAATTACACGTTCGCCCAAGCGTTCTTTGATAATCGTATCAATACCAGCAAAGGCACCACCAACAATGAACAAAATATTCGTTGTATCAACTGCAATTAATTCTTGTTGTGGATGCTTACGTCCACCTTGTGGTGGTACACTAGCAGTTGTGCCTTCCAACATTTTCAATAACGCTTGTTGGACACCTTCACCTGAAACGTCACGAGTGATTGACACATTTTCAGATTTTTTGGCAATTTTATCAATTTCATCAACGTAAATAATACCACGTTCCGCTGATTCAACATTAAAATCAGCAGCCTGCAATAACTTTAAAATAATGTTTTCTACATCTTCACCAACATATCCGGCTTCCGTCAAGGTAGTTGCATCAGCAATTGCAAACGGCACGTTCAAAATACGCGCTAAACTCTGAGCCAAATAAGTTTTACCGGATCCAGTGGGTCCAATTAAAGCAATGTTTGATTTTTGTAATTCGACATCTGTTGTTGGTGCAAAATTTTCATTAATTCGCTTATAGTGATTATAAACTGCTACAGCCAATGTTTTTTTGGCATCTTCTTGACCAATAACATAATCGTTTAACTCGTCAACAATTTGATGAGGTGTAGGTAAAGATAATACTGTAGCTGCTTGATCAGCCGTCAATTCTTCGTCAATAATATTTTGGGCCAATGTCACACATTCATTACAAATATAAACGCCATTTGGACCAGCCACAATCTTTTTTACTTCACTAGCAGACTTGCCACAAAAGCTGCAATATATTTCTTCTTCTAAACCTGGTTTTTGTGCCATTTTTTGCTTCCTTCTAATTTTTTAGTCTATCAAAGACTGTTGAAATTACATACCCTCTTATTTTAACAGATAATTAGCTCGCTACCTACTCCTAACTTTAAATACCAATCAATTATTCACTACAGTACTATTTTGCTTTTAAAGGTAAATAAAAAAAGCCTAATGGCTTATTCTATTTACTTCAATTATTAAACTGCTTTTGCTGAATCAGTAACTTTATTAACTGCTTCACGCATCGCAATATCATGCTTCAACAATGACTCAGATAATGTCGCACGTACTTGAGCTTCATCCATGTTGTATTGTGTAGCCAAATTCTTAATTTCTTCAGTTACTTGTGCTTCAGTTGGTTCAATACCTTCAGCATTAACGATTGCTTCAATTACCAAGTTTGTCTTAACACGTGTTGCTGCACCTTCTTCGAATTGCTTGTGCAAATCATCTTCAGTTTGACCTGAAATTTGGAAGAACATCTCACGTGAAATACCTTGTTGTTGCAATTGTGCCAAGTATTGATCCATTTGACGATGAACATCTTCATCAATCATAGTTTCAGGAATATTGTCACCGTCAACAGATGCATTTTCAACTGCCTTAGCGATAACAGCATCTTCAAAAGCTTCTTTAGCAGCTGAAGCTTTGTCATCTGCCAACTTCTTAGATGTCTTTTCCTTCAATTCTGCTAATGTTTCAACTTCTTCATCAACATCCTTAGCAAATTCATCATCTAATTCAGGCAATTCCTTACGCTTCAATTCATGAATTTTAACTTCAAACAAAGCTTCTTTACCTGCTAAATCAGCCGCTTGATAGTCTGCAGGGAATGTTACCTTAACATCAACATCTTCACCTGCTGAATGACCAACCAATTGTTCTTCAAAGCCAGGAATGAATTGTCCTGAACCTAATTCTAATGAGAAGTCATTAGATTGACCGCCATCAAAATGGTCGCCATCAACCGAACCGTCAAAATCAATAACAACTGTATCGCCATTTTCAGCTTTAACTTCAGATTCTTGCAAAACTAATTCAGCTTGACCGTCTTGCAAACGCTTAATTTCTGCATCAACATCGCTATCTGAAACTTCTGTATCTTCAGCTGGTACTTCAAGATTCAAGTATTCACCAAGCTTGATTTCAGGTGCTGTTGTAATTTCAGCCTTCATTGTCCAATCTTCACCTTTGTTCATTGACACAGGTTCGATATTAGGACGTCCAACCGGTGTTACACCAGCTTCTTCCACAGCGGCTTCATATGCTGCTGGCAAAACGATATCCATTGTTTGTTGGTATAATGCTTCTTCTCCAAATTTTGAGAAAAATAATGCCTTAGTTACTTTACCCTTACGGAATCCAGGGATAGAAACTTCGTTCTTATTCTGTTGAAAAGCTTTTTCTAAACCTGCTTCAACTTGTGCGCGTGAAATTTCAAATTCTAATGTGCCTTGGTTCTTTTGATCCGCAGCTGGTGTCCAGTTAGACATTGTAAGTCCTCCAAATGTTTTAAATACCTTTTAATTTTATCTTAAAAACCACTAAATCACAACATTTTTATCTTATTTGTTACAAGTAATTAATATATGAGCATAAAACGTTCAAATATCAGACTCATAGATTAATTTGGATTTAGACACCTAGAAAAATATTATTACCTTGCTTAAGTCAGATTTTTCCAGCTCAGCAAAGATACTTTATTATTGCGCTAAGCGGTAAACGTAATAATAGGGATAGTTATTTTTAGCAGCGTATTGATTATACAAGACTTCCTGCACAGCTGTTCCTTTTTGCCCTTGAGTTATGTAGCATGTTGAGATGAACAGTGGGTTTCCCAAGTTATTCGTTATGATACCAATATGACCCGCTCCGCCATTACTATGACCTTGTTGACCCCAGATAACAATATCTCCACGTTTTGACATCCAACCATTGCGATCATTGTTATCAATGAGTTGATAAACGTTCTCTTTCAAGTAATCATGGATCGCCTCGGTATTATACAACCATGTATATGGTGTTCCACCAGCGTCACGAATAGCTTGTACAACCGAACCAGAACAATCAGCTGTTCCGTCTGCCCCATTACGAGAACCATACATTGAATAAGTTAGTTTGCCTTTACGACTTTCGAACCAGTTGATTAATTTGTTCGTGTCAACTTTTAAGTTAACCTTGTTACTCTGTAAATCTTGTTCGAGTACATTTTTAATTACCACACCATTATTAAGTTTAATCGTGTACTTCCAATTTGAGTGTGAATGTTGTTCGGATGCGGCATCAATTATTTTGACATTTTGCCCAACATATTTTTTCAAGTCATGATGACCATTAACTGATTGATCAGCATTACTAACAATATATGCGTTAGCACCTTTTGCGTATTTAGCAGTGCCAAGATTTTTAGATTTAATTGAATCTGAATCACCATCTTTGTTGAAATGATAAATTTTATCACCAATAGTCACTGATTGATTACGTACTTGTTTAAAGTCAGAACCATAATATTCAATACCTGTCTGACTATAGTGACGCAGACCTTTAAAAGCATCGCCATTGGCTTTCATATAATAATATGTGTTACCAGTACGGACATAACTATCTCGAATTTGCTTATGATTCGTGGCATAATACTCCATATTTGAACCATAATGGCGAACACCAGTCATGGCATAACCATTGTGGTCAAAGAACATTAGTGCCCCATTTATCCAAGCGTAATTATTACGCACTTGCTTATAGCCAGTATTGTAATATTCAAGCTTACCTTTGACTGTACGTGTGCCTTTAATTGCATCGCCGTTATGACTGAAATAGTATCTTGACGCGTTGGCAGTCGCGTAATTATTTCGAACCTGTTTGAAATCAGAACCATAATATTCCAAACCTGTTTTACTATACTGACGTAGTCCCTTGAAAGCATCACCATTAGCCTTCATATAATAATATGTATTACCAGTACGGATATAATTATTTCGAACTTGTTTATGGTTAACATCATAATATTCCATATTTGAACCATAATGGCGAACACCAGTCATGGCATAACCGTTACCATCAAAATACATTAATGATTGATTTATCCAAGCGTAATTGTTACGCACTTGAACATGATTGGTACCGTAAAATTCTAAGTGACCATTGGTTTTTCGTGACCCTTTAAACGCATCACCATTCCCAGTTAGATAATATTTTGAACCACCCACAGTTGCGTAGTTATTTCGTATTTGTTTGAAATCAGGACTATATACTTCAACGCCGCCGTTATAATGCCTCACACCCGTTAAAGCATGACCATCTGCTTTATCGAAAAACATTAATGATCCGTTAATCCAAACATAACCGTATTTCATTTGACCAGACTTGACGTCATAAAATACCGTCTTATGTGCAAGTTTCGTCAGGCCTTTCGACTGCGCACCATTACTGGTAAAATTATACCAGTGACCGCCAATCTTTTTTTCACCAACGACATGCTTACCATTAACATAATACTTGGTTGCGCCATCTTCCTTTGACCAACCATCCTTATGTACTGGTTTATTGGTGTAACGTTGTAAATCTTGTTCTAAAACCTTGTCTATCACAACGCCGTTGTCTAAAGTGAGTTGATAATAAAAACTTGATGATGACTGATGAAATCGTGTTATTTTGGTTACTTTGCCACCAATACCTTGATATATCGTAATATTTTTAGCGTCACCATTATACTTAGCATTTTTCTTAATCTCAACGCGATTATTGATACCAAACACATTTGTTTTAATAAAAGCACTGACACCTTGTTCTAATACGTTAGACACAACAACACCGTTATCTAATTTAATATTGTACACATAATTTGAATTACCATGTTTTTGAGCTGTCGCTTTAGTCACTACACCTGATTGGTTAGCATAACTACTTAATCGTACACCATTTGATGTTTTCGTAGCAGCGGTCAACGTCACTACAGAACCGGTTTTAAATTTAGACTGCGGTATTTGAACAGATCGTGTGGATACTGTTGCGCTAGAATGTGTACTTTGTTTCGTAGTATCTCTCGAAACTGAATGTTGCTGTTCTACAATTGAACTTAACGATTTTGTGCGCGATACCTGTGAATCATCACTCGAACTTGATGTCTTGGTGCTTGATACCTGTGAAGTATGACTCGAACTTGACGATGACATCACACTCGAAGTTTGTGTTTTTGATGAACGCACTTTATTTTCATCAGCGTTAACAGTAGACAGGCTACCTAAAATGCCACCGATGATTACTGTTGAAACGAGCAGTTCTTTCACTCGTAATTTCTTATTTATCAAAACAAGAAAATCTCCATTTTTCCATCTCACGTCTGACGTGATTTCTTATAACATACATATTTTACCATAACTGTCATTCGTTTAAACTTTTATTATAGAAATATCTGCCATATATAAAAAAGGCGTATAACCGCCTTTTTTATTGATAGGATGTGCTTCTACCAACTTCATAATTTTAACCTTTTAAATATTTTACTTAGTTTGAACCTTATTGATCTGACACACACATCTGAAGTATGTATATCACCATATATTTGACTTAATATTAAACTTACAAATGCTTAATATTAAATCCTGTCTTCTCTTGAATGGCATCAAGCGCTTGTAAATACCTGGCATAATAACCATACGGATCTTCACTATCACCTTTAGCATCAAGTAAAACAACTTTGTCCATAAAGCCATATTGCGCAATAACTCGTAACAATTTGTTATGAAACTCCCAACGTGAATCATGATCAGCAGTCCCCATATTTCGAAAACCATCATCGACGTATGGTGTAACTGGTGGAATAACTAAAATCAAATCAATTAATTCTTCATCAATTGTATTATCAAATAATGGTTGTAATTGTGCGTTATCTGCTTCGTTTAACCACATATCTGCATAAACTTTTGTAACCATTGCATCAGTATCAAAAATAGTTAATCCATTATTAGCTGGTGAATTAATTTCTTGAGAGTTCGCATCATATTGCCCTTGGATTAGCCGAATATAGTCCTTAACCACCAATTCATCATCACTGACATTAGATCGTTCTTGATATTCACGAGCATATTCTTCAGAAAATGGTGAGTTACTCGTTCTTGCCAAACGTCGTACCAAAGTTGATTTACCTGTTGATGCCGAACCCATGACAGTTACTTTTTTAGTAAAGTGACGACGAAACACACGATTAATATAATCCCAGTTTGCTATGGGGCTTTTTCGGATTGCCGTTGCAGAAATTTTTAAGACAGTTCTATCCATCAAACTGACAGTGAACTGACCAGTTTGTGGCAGCCTTTTCTCCAATTCGTGCTTATAATTTTCTTCCCCAGTATAAAAAGTAATCTTAGCATCTGGATTCACAATATTGCGCTGAACGGTTGTCACCAAAATACGTGTCCACTCATCCCAACCATCAGGCATCTGCGGGATAGCATCTTCATTAATATAATCCACTTTAATAGCAGTTTCGTCACTAAATGCTTCACGCAAGTATCTAAAACGCTTTTCAACAGGTAATCCAATTTGGTACCCTCGGTCACCAGTATACCCAGAAGCAATCACAACGACACCATCATTTAACGCTGCCGCTTTATAAATTTCTGCTTGATGCCCAACGTGCATTGGTGCTAACGTACCAAAAAACACACCAATTTTGTCACCAACTAAGTCATCTTTGTATAAATTCCCTGCAAATGTTCTCATGTTAATAGCTACACATAGTACTGCGCCATCACGCAGTACTATACCTCACGCTTTCTTTGTTAGTTTTCGCCACTGAATAATACCATATATTGCGTTAACTGTCAGGGCTAAATTCATCCCCAACATTGCAAATGCACTCGGATCAGCATGTCCTGTCCAAGCACGCCCCCACAAAACAAGTTCCACAAGGTCAAACAGTAACCAAGCATACCAAGATTCTGCAAATTTAGCGGTCTGCAGAATTTGAGCACCCATTGAAATCGTTGTTGTCAAGCCGTCCATATAAGGTTGTCGTGAACCAGCTTGTTCTAAAATTAAGCCAACAATTGCCAGAATCACAATAAATACTGGTACGACAAACAACCACTGTTTGCGTGACATATATTTCGTTGTCACCACATCTTGGTTATCTTTTGCCACGTCTTTGTCTCGCTTCATATAGCCTAGCCAAGCCGCGACACCAACGAACTGCATGACGACCCAGAAAGCACTTAAGGCAACCTCACCAAATAATTGAGATTGAAAAGCTAAAGGCATATACATTGCCGAATAGACTAATCCCCAAAAATAGTTAGTAATGCGTCCCTTTGCCACTAATACAACCGTAATAATATTCATTAATCCAGTTGCTAAACCAAACCAATCATAATTATGATTGTGTGCTACACCTAATCCCCAAACTGTACTTTGTAAAGTAATTAAGACCAAAAAGAGAATCATCTCCGGTAACGTCCAACCAAATAATAACTCTTTGACAATATTTATAGGATTAAAATACCGCCAAAATTGGTTAATGCGCACATTCTTTTTCATTTTCATCGCTCCATATTGTATTTCATATAATTATAGCAATAATATCAATAAAATACTTTCAAAAACAGACTTTAAATCAAATAATCATTTGCACCATAGCACATACTAGGCAAATAATTCTAGATATTGGCTATATCCTTCTTTTTCAAGATCTTTTTTCGGCACAAAACGAAGACTCGCTGAATTAATACAGTAACGTAACCCACCTTTATCCACAGGACCGTCAGTAAACAAATGACCCAAATGAGAGCCTGCTTCGCTTGATGTGACTTCTGTCCTTGTCATACCTAGGGAGTGATCAACGTGCCGATTAATATTGTCATCATCAATACCCTTGGTAAAAGAAGGCCAGCCACAGCCAGAATCATATTTATCAATAGAACTAAATAGCGGTTCTCCACTGACAATATCCACAAAAATACCATCATCCCACCATTGATCATACTTACCTGTAAATGGTCGTTCCGTGGCAGCGTGTTGGGTCACTTCATATTCTTCTGATGTTAAGCGCTGCTTTAATTCGTCATCAGTATATTTTTTCATTTGTAGAGCCTCTCTTTCAGTTCGTTATCCGTATTGAAATTTGTCTTATTTGCAAAAAAAGCCGAACTTTCGTTCTGACTTCTTTAAATATTAATCTAAATTTGTAATCTCAGCGATTGCTTGTGCATAAATTGCTGTTGAACGGTACAAATCATTCAACAAAGCAAATTCGTTCACTTGATGCATGGTATCAGGTGAATCTGGGAACAACGCACCAAACGCAACCCCACGTTTCATCAAGCGACCATAAGTGCCACCACCAATAACTTGATCGTGTGCTGGCAGACCTGTTTGTTCATGATAAACACGCAACAATGTTTCAACAATTGGATCAGTTGGTGCCACATAATGTGGTTCTTGTGAATGACCACCAATGGTTGGTACCACTTGCCATCCATCCAAATGCGCTGATAACCCAGCAACAATTGTTTCTGGTGTTATACCCTTTGGATAGCGGAAATTAAAGTTGATAAATGTCTTTTCACCGACAACAAACTTTTGAATGCCTACGTTCATTGATAACGGTCCCATCACATCATCAGTATAATTAACACCAAATTTTTGACCGATTGTATCTTGATGAGCTGGTGTACCAAGATAAGTTAAGAATGATTTTGCCGTACCACCAAAATCAACATTTTGTAAGAAATTAGCCAAATATGTCCCAGCATTTTCGCCAGTCTCAGGCATAGCGCCATGAACCTGTTTGCCATTAACAAGGAAGTTAATCTGATCCCCATCAACATCACTTGTGCCAGAAATTTGTTCATTCTCATCTAAGAAAGTCGCAAAAGCACTTGTGAGCTCTGAAACTTGACTTGACCTGACAGTAGCACGTGCTCTACCAGGAACCATATTCGTCCTTGATCCCGCTTCAAAACTCAGCAAATCAACTGTGCCACCGTTTGTCGCGTCATCGTTAATTTCAACTTGTACATTTCCCTTTTCACCATTAATAATTGGATATTCTGCATCTGGTGAAAATCCAAATACTGGCGCTTCTTCGACTTCAAAATAGCGGGTCATGCATTTCCAGTCATTTTCCTCATCAGTACCGATGATTAAACGTACACGCCGTTTTAAAGGCACCTTTAAATCAGACAAAATTTTAAAGGCGTAATAAGCTGACATGCCTGGTCCTTTATCATCTGAAGCACCGCGGGCAATGATTTTGTCATTTCTTACTACCGGTGTAAACGGTTCTGTTTCCCAACCTTCACCAGCTGGCATTACATCAACATGAGACAAAATCGCAACATATTCGTCAGCATCTTTGGGACCAATTTCAATGTATCCTACAATATTATCAATATTTTTTGTTGTGAACCCATCACGTTCAGCAATAGCTAAGAATTTGTCCAAAGCAGCTTTAGGTCCTGGACCCAAAGGGGCGTCGGGTGTTGCCTTGGCATCATCACGAATTGATTCAACAGCCAACAGTGACTTTAAGTCTTCAATATAAGCAGCTTGACGCGAAGCTGTTTCTTTCTTCCAATCGATCGTCATATTTTTAGAAAACCCTTCCATTTATTAATATAACTCTCATTATACTGTTTGTTTCAATTATAGCAAGTATTCAGAGTTGATCATCACAAGCATCATTTATTGTCAAAAAAAGCCACCTTCGTAAAGGTGACAACTCATCATTTAAAATCTGAAATTAATTTACTTCTTGAGATTATCAACGCCGTCTTTAACAGCTTCAACAGCATCTTCTGCCTTGTCTTTCACAGTATCAGCAGCATCTGAAATCTTGTCTTTTGCTTTACCAAAAAATCCTTGTGCTTTACCTTCTGCTTCACGAGCCTTATCACCGGTAACTTTGCCTTCTACTTCTTTTGCCTTACCAGCAACCTTGTCCTTAGCATTATCAAACTTTTCATCAACTGACATAAACATGTTCTCCTTGAATTTTATTTGATGTTACACATATATTATATCATATTCTAATTGTTTTTGTGAATGCCCCATTTTAATCTCTGAATGCTTAATCTGCTGTCGTATAAATTTATCATCCTTTTAGATTCATTTGTAAAACGATATTTTGTGCTATAAAATGTAACTATATGAGAGAATATTATCATTTACCACGTGATATTATTTTTGTAATATTCAATTAATTCTATCCCGGCTTGATAAACAAGGAGTATAACAAATATGAAAAAGTTAACAGAAAATATTCTTTATCAGGTTATTAAAAAACGTCCCGAACAATCGTACAAAGGTACCTATGGTCGCGTATTAATTATTGGTGGTACCAAACAATTTGGTGGTGCAGCCATCATGAATGCTTTAGCTAGCGTCCATTCTGGCGCTGGTTTAGTAACAGTTGCAACTGATCCATCCAATTTTACAGCGCTACATAGCCACTTGCCTGAAGCAATGGTAATTAATTTTAACGACGACCTGATCCCGTATATTCAATCACACGACGTTATTCTTATTGGCTCTGGTCTTGGAGACCGTTTAGATTTAGTAAAAACGACTTTTGCAGCCGTTAGTGCCAAACAAATAATGATTGTTGATGGTTCTGCTTTAACATTGGTCGCAGCAAATCATCTGGTTTGGCCGATATCTCGATTAATTATTACCCCACATCAGATGGAATGGCAACGTGTTAGTGACGTGCCAATCAGTCAACAAACTTTTGAAGCTTTAAATTCTTCGGCACGAGCTCATTTTAACGTTAAACCAATCGTGGTGTTAAAACAATTTCACACGCAAATTTATACGGATAGTGGTAGCTTTGAACTCACAATTGGTGGCCCGTACCAAGCTACTGGTGGGATGGGTGACACCTTAGCAGGTATTATTGCCGGTTTTGTTGCACAATTTTCCAACACATCGCTAGCCGATAATGTTTTAGCTGCTGTTTACATTCATTCTGCAATTGCTGATGAATTAGCGCAACAATCATTTGTGACGCTACCGACACAAATCAGTGCTAAACTACCATATTTTATGAAAAAATACGCAAATTAAGCTGAACTGCAAGCATGTCAGTGCAATGATTTCTCCATACGTTCTATTTCTCAAATATGATAAACTATTCTTATCGACAATAAAAGGAAGAATATATGCAATTTATATCATGGAATATCGACTCAATTAACGCTGCTGTGGAACACAAATCTGCGCGCGGTGAAATGACATGGGAAACATTAACACATATTGCCTCACGTCAACCAGACGTCTTTGCCATCCAAGAAACTAAATTAAAAAATACTGGCATGACTAAAAAACAAGCTGAGGCAATTGCTAATCTATTTCCTGACTACGAACTCTACTGGCGTTCAAGCACGGCAAGGTCTGGTTATTCTGGTACGATGATATTATCGCGTCTAAAACCCATTAGTGTAGATTATCCCAGCATAGGTGCCCCAGGTGATATGGACCAAGAAGGCCGTATTATTACCCTAGAGTTTGAAAATTACTTTGTTTCAACAGTTTACACCCCAAACTCTGGCTCGTCACTCGTAAGACTCGATGATCGTGGGATGTGGGATGATGCTTATCGTGCCTACATACAATCTTTAGATGATCAAAAGCCCGTTATTTTCAGTGGCGATATGAATGTAGCTCACGAAGAGATTGATTTGAAAAATCCAAAAACAAACCGTCACTCAGCTGGATTTACAGATCAAGAACGTGAAAAATTCAGTCAATTACTCAAAGCTGGATTTACGGATACTTTGCGTTTTCAAAATCCAGAAATACCAAGCATTTATACTTGGTGGGCACAAATTAGTAAAACAAGTAAAATCAATAATTCAGGTTGGCGAATTGATTATTACCTCGTCAGTAATCGTATCGCTAATCAAATAGCAAATACTGGTGTGATAGATACTGGTGCACGCCAAGATCACGCCCCCATTCTACTCGAAATGGATTTTTAATTGATCATCATTTACCAAAAAATAAACTGTCATAATGACAGTTTATTTATTTTTCACAAAAGTTTTCAACTGATCTTCTCCGAAATGATGTGCCTCGTAAATTAAAATATTAGCTGCTGCCACCGCATCGTCTAATGCATTATGGTGATGAGCTAAAACAATACCCAAATTGCTAGTCACTGTATTGAGCTTGTGGTTTTCAAAATTTGGAAACAAGCGCCGGCTACTACGTACTGTATCTAATAACATGTAATGAGGTTCTTCTATGCCATAATAAGCCAATGTTCCCTTTAGCACACTATTATCAAATGTAGCATTATGTGCGACAATCAACTTGTCCTCGGTAAATAGCGGCGAAATTTTGTCCCATACTTCTGGAAATTTAGGTGCATTAGCAACGTCTTGTTCGTGTATGCCATTGATTGCAACATTACGTGAGCTAAAATAAGTCTCTGGTTTAATCAAACTATAAAATTTATCAACAATTTGACTATCACGAACAACTGCAATAGCAACTGAAACTGCCGAATGCTTTTCATGATTTGCCGTTTCAAAATCCATGGCAACAAAATTCATTTTATCCACTCCTTTGGCAACTTAAAGCCTCATTGATCCTGTTTCTATACTAACTGATTTACAGTTATTTATAGTACTTTTAACATGCGTTGTAATTCTGTTTTCCTACCATTTGGTAACTCGATGGCCGTCAGCTCACCGACATTTTTAAAGTCATATTTTTGGTACAGATGAATCGCAACCTGATTGTCAGTTTGTACATCAAGCCATAAACTTTCTAGTGACATTTGCTGCGCCCAATCAATTAGGGTATCCATAGACGCTTGCCCTAAACCTGCCCCTTGAAATTGTTGCAAAATTGCAATACCTAATTCACCATCAGTAATGGATGATATACCAACTGGTTGAGACATTTCATCTTGTTCTGCAATAAGAAGTAATGTAATCGCTGGCTGATGGGATATTTCAGGTTCATCTTGTCCTTGACGGACACTCCCAATCATAAAAGTATCCGTTTCTTGCATCAACAACTCAATTAGTGCTTGCCATGCTACAACACGTTGCATGCCAGCTTCCTCGAAGCTAAACGTTATCGGTTGTGTCATATCAAAAGGCATAGCTTTTCCTCAATATTTTCTGCCGATCCAATACCATGAACTTGAATAAAACGCACATCATCTTGTGCCCCTCTTGTAAAATTAAGCTCCAAACGATCTTTTGGTAGTA
Source organism: Leuconostoc carnosum (assembly GCF_014207505.1). GTDB lineage: Bacteria > Bacillota > Bacilli > Lactobacillales > Lactobacillaceae > Leuconostoc > Leuconostoc carnosum. Next base: position 90,897 of record NZ_JACHGL010000001.1, on the reverse strand, counting down.
AATCTTTCATGTACTGTGGCCATTCAATCAATGTCACACCATCAGTACCAACATAGTCTTCAAAACCTTGATCTTGTGCACCAGTTTCTTCTAAACGGTAGGCATCAAAATGATAAATTGGGAAATCATTTGCTACATATGTATTCATTATGTTAAATGTTGGGCTTTTGACACGTGCATTCACACCTAATGCACGAGCAAATCCCTGAGTAAATGTTGTTTTCCCAGCGCCTAGATCCCCCGCCAAAGCGATTACCAAGCCTGGTTTGGCAAAACTAGCTACCTGCTGGGCGAAAGTTTGTGTTTCACTTGTATTGTTTGTCAAAATTTCTTTCATAAATTAATTATAGCACGGCTTTTATATTCTATTTTTGCTATAATGAATTTAATAATCTCAAAGGACATCAGCATGATTTATCCAGACGATTCACTCACACTACACACAGATTTATACCAAATCAATATGATTTACACGTACTGGCAGACAGGAATTGATCAAAAACCAGTTGTTTTTGAGGCCTATTTTCGACAAGAACCTTTTGGTAACGGTTTCGTTGTATTTGCTGGTTTGACACATGTCATTAGTTTTCTGGAAAAACTAAAGTTCAGTCAAACAGATTTGGCATATTTAAAAAGTTTAAACTTATATAGTGACGAATTTTTAAATTATCTTAAAAATTGGCGACTAACAGCAACATTGCGCGCGCCACATGAAGGTGAAATCATGTTTGCCCATGAGCCCCTGTTACAAATTGAAGGGCCACTCGTTGATGCACAATTACTCGAAACAGCTTTGCTTAATATGGTTAACTTTCAAACTTTGATTGCAACCAAGGCTGCGCGTGTTGTCACTGCTGCTCAAGGTGATCCACTCATGGAATTTGGTACACGACGAGCTCAAGAACTTGATGCTGCTCTCTGGGGTACACGTGCAGCTTATATCGGTGGCTTTGGCGCAACATCAAATGTACGCGCGGGTAAACTATTTAATATTCCCGTATCTGGGACACATGCACATGCTTTAGTACAAGCCTATCAAAATGACTATGCAGCATTTAAAGCCTATGCACAAACGCACAACGATGTCGTCTTCCTAGTTGATACGTTTGATACATTAAAGTCTGGTGTTCCTGCCGCTATTAAAGTCGCCAAAGAGCTGGGCGATAAAATTAATTTTCAAGGTATTCGTATTGACTCTGGTGACATGGTACTGCTATCAAATCGTGTTCGTGATATGCTCGATGCAGCTGGCTTTCCGCAAGCTAAGATTTATGCTTCGAATGATCTTGACGAATATACCATCACTGACTTAAAGCAACGCGGTGCCAAAATTGACGTTTGGGGTGTGGGTACAAAATTAATTACCGCTTTTGATCAACCAGCTCTTGGCGCGGTTTACAAAATGGTTAGCATTGATGGTAAAAACACAATTAAACTATCCAATGATATTGAAAAAATTTCAATTCCTGGAAAAAAGCAAATTTGGCGTCAACAAGATGCTGATATACTAACGTTTGCTAACGAAAATAATACTGGTCGCCCGATTCTACATGATATTTTTGTTAATGGTAAAAAACATTATGACATACCAGCGATTCAACAGATACAAGTCTATGCGAAACAATCCCTTGCAGCATTGCCGAATCGCTTTAAACAACTCATAAACCCAGCTATTTATCCAGTTACCTTGTCCGAAGAATTATCAGCTGCTAAATCATTAGCCATCACCAACATCCAACAAACAATGGAGGAAAACTAATATGCATGCATTACAGGCTCAAATCATTGCTGACCTTCATGTTCAACCTATAATTGATCCGAAATCAGAAGTACGACGTAGTATCAATTTTTTAAAAATTTATTTACAAAAAAATCCACAATATAAAAGTTACGTCATTGCCGTTAGTGGTGGACAAGATTCGACCTTAGCTGGTAAACTCGCTGCGCTAGCCGTAGATGAATTAAACAAAGAATCATCACTAAATGATGATTATCAGATTGTTGCTGTTCGTCAACCTTATGGTGAACAGTTAGATGAAGCTGATGCACTAGCAGCATTGAATTTTATTTCACCTGATGTGACCGTGACTACTAATATCAAAACAGCCACAGATGCGATGACTTTGGCTTTACGTGATAGTGGCTTGTCTGTAGACGATATGAGTCGTGGCTCAATCAAACCAAAAATGCGCATGATCGCACAATATGCAGTTGCTCGTGAACATAATGGTGTAGTTATTGGTACTGATCACGCTGCTGAAGCCTTCGCTGGTTTTTTTACAAAGTATGGTGATGGTGGTACAGATATCAATCCACTATGGCGTTTAAACAAGCGCCAAGGACGCCAAATGCTCGCTTATCTAGATGCGCCCGCCGAGTTATATGAAAAAATACCAACAGCAGACTTAGAAGACCAACGCCCTCAGCTACCTGATGAAGTCGCTCTTGGCGTAAGTTATGACCTCATTGATAATTATTTAGAAGGTAAGCAGATATCAACTGCAGCTGCCAATAAAATTGAGCAACTCTATCTCACTAGTGCACATAAGCGACATGAACCCATTACAATTTATGATACTTGGTTCTATTAACCCCTTTTCAGAAAATATTTGATCTTCACACTCCAATTTTAGAGGTTAACACATGACAAATGAAGCACCCGTTTGGGTTTATTATAAAAATATAGCAACGCAAGAAACCCTCCTAGAGCCTCATCGCCTGGATGGTAATATCGGTGAATCTTACATAATTAATACACCAGATCTGACAAATTATAAATATGTGGATAATTCTGGTGAATTATCTGGTGTTTTTGGTAACATGCCACAATCGCTTCAAATTTTTTATCAACCAGCATCTTGGCAGGCTGTTCACCGTGTGACTATGTATATTCACATGAAAAACGTTGTCGTAAGCTATGCGGCACCTGATGACTATAATCATGTCACAGCTAATCTAACCAATGATAGCTATTGGGCAACACCACTACGCGTGATCACTGGTAATGGTCAGTTCTGGTATCAAATTGGTGATCATAATTGGGTCCCTTACGACATCACATTGATGACATTATCTGATACAGCACCAAATATTGAAAATATTAATTATATTAAAGATGCAGAACTAGAGAATGATCAGCCAAATGCGATAGTTAATTTCTTGCCCGAACAATCAACAGAGGTTTTTGAATCTCCCTATGGTCTACCCATTGGTAGCGTCTTAGATGGTGATTTCGTTGCTATTACTACAGAACAGCATGATAAGAATCATTTAGTTTGGTATAAACTGGCGCACCATGGTTGGATTAACAGTATCTACATTGATAAAATATAAATAAAAATATGGCCTACTATATGTAGTGTAATGTGAACCCTTTTCATCTCTGATTGGATGCAATGCCCCACGCTCACTTAAAATCTTTTATACATTTCATATTTTTCTACTTATTTGTAAATAGATAACAAAAGCCGCCCTATAAATTAATATAGGACGGTTTTATTCATGGAAATAATTAGCATGCCTTATCGCGGTACAGATTCTATTTTGTATTGTGCAACTCGAGACGGCATCGGATTAGTTTACAACAACCACTAACTTTCTTTAACACCCCCACCTACCTTTGTAGCAACTAATTATGTTTTCGTTATAACAGATAATATCAATTAAAGGTGGTTTCTCCAATTTTTATCAAAATGAAATATCACATGACTTTTCAATCTGTCAGAGGCATCAATTCAACATAACTACCATGCTCTACGCCAGAAAAAGTAATGCTTAGTAAGCGATGATTTTCAAGTAAGATAATAGGACTTGAGCGATTTAATGTTGATGATATAATGCCACCCTGACCATCACCACTGCCATTACCATTTAGAAACTTACTATCAACTGTAATTGTCGCTGGCCGAAATTTATCGCGTTGTATTGTTTGACGTTTGATATCATGAATCTTAATTTGATAACGTCCTTCGGGAATTTGTCGATTAACTACATAATTTCCTGGTGTTGAAATCGTATAAACATTATTTCGTTTCATCAAAGGTTTAAACTCAGCGGGTTCAAATTTTACTGCCTCACCCTGACCAACATTAAATGTTGCTGTTCGATCAAGTGTTAAACCAAGATAACGATCACCACGCTGACCGTCAGATAACACAGGTGTATTCACTAAATGATCGGATTTTATCGTGATATCATAGATACCAGTGGTTAAACCAAGTTGCGTAATACCTTTTACACCACCTACGTTTTCGATGACACTTGATATTGCAGTATTTTTACTTTGACCCAATAACTGTCGTGGTCCTTCTGGCATAACGTGATTTTTAATAATCGGCACTAACTGCCACAAAAAAACACCAAAACCACAAGCAATAATAGATGTGATAATCCATTTTTTATACATCTGACACAATCTCCCCATCGGACAAATCAATAATTTTATCAGCTAATAGCGTTAAGTCTTCTAAATTATGACTGGCTAATATAATCGTTGCCCCACGTTGCGCTTCTTCTGCCAAAAGTTCACGTATTTGTATCACACCTTTTTGATCGATTGCATTGGTAGGCTCATCCAATAAAATTAAACTAGGTTTTTCAAATAAAGCCTGTGCTATAGCACCACGTTGCTTCATACCTAAGGAAAACTTTGCAACTTTACGTGAATCATTTGTTGCCAAACCAACACGTGCAATCGTCTGTTCAATATCATCATCAGTAGCAACTTTTTTTATTTGTGATAATAGTTTTAAATTTTTGGTTAATGAGAATTCAGGAGCCAAATTATTATTTTCAATCAGCAAGCCAAGGCTTGGTGGAAAATCAATATTTTCACCTAACACCTCACCATCAACCACAATACGCCCAGAACTCACTCGTATTAAACCAGCCAGTGCCCGTAGAAACATCGTTTTTCCAGCACCGTTTCGGCCACGCAAACCATATATTTTACCAGCTTCAAAAATATATGACACATCTTTTAAAATTGTTTCTTTTTTTATCTTAACCGTTATATTTTTTACTTCTATCATTTAGATTACCTGTTTTTTTCTGTATATATAGCCTAGACCCGCATATAACCCTGTAATAATCATTAGCATTATGATAGTTTTACATGTATTCAACTCTGAAAATCGGCCAAATAAAAATAATAGGGGCTGCAGTATCGGTGTTTTGACAAACAATCCAAATCCTATCATGCCAACCATCATAGCCAAACTACTAACACTACTGAAATAAGATTCAACTATACGTTGTAATAGATGCCACATCACATAAAAACATATGACACCAGTCCATCTATAATCAATGCCTGTTTGTTTTGTCAAAAAAATCTGACTAAGAATAATGGTAAAGGTAGTAACAATAACAATAATTGTAGAATGTAAATAGCTTTTGATCATCACTTGTAAGCGATTCTTATGTCTCACAAAATAATTTAGTCCCTGACCTGTTTGCATACGCTCCTCCCAACCAATAATCATTATAAATGGCATTAGTTGAGATACTAGTAAAGTAATCTGTTGTACATAAGTGATAGTCGATTGATTCATCAAATATATTGGCGTTTCATACGTCAATTGTTGCTCAACAACAAAAAGAGCACTCAAAATAAAACATATCACTATTTGATATTTCGTTATTTGTACCATTGCAACCACTTTGCTTTCGATTCACCAATAAGGTAAATACCAATAATTACAAATATCCAAATCCCCATCATAAAGTAGGGAATAACTATCGTCACATCTGGCCATTCTCCAATCATGCTCACAATCGCATAATATTGCCAAGGTAATGACACTGTCAGCCTTGTCGTCGCCATTACCACAATAGAAATAAATGTTGCGACAATTAATGCCAACCACCGTTTATTCGTGCCATTATAAATCACCATCATCAAAATATGCATCATGGTTAACGACAAAAAAGCAGTAACTAATTGGAGCGACCATAGCAATAAAAAAATATTGAATTGATTGGTAGTCATTGTAATAACTGGTACTCGTATCATGCCCATAACACCAATAATTATCACAAAAATGATCGCATCTCGTATACCTTGTCGCACGTTTTTCCTAAAAATAGCGACGCGATTTTTTTGTCGCATTAATTTCTGCAAGTCTATTGTTATATTTTTAATTGTTATGGCCAAGAAAAGTGGTACAAAAAGTGTCCACCACACCAGTGCATCTAAATAACGACTGGCTTCATAACGCGACCAGTCTCCAAAATCATACACCATCCCAAATTTATACCAAGTAAAGAAAAATATACAAAAAATAATGGCAGTCACACCTAACCAACTTATAATTTTTTTACTCATGATATGTGCCACCTAACAAAATAACGGTAAACTAAACTATTAAACACGATAGCCCCAATTGTTAAGACCACATAACCTAGAATAATGTGATTTAAATAAGCTGGTATCAATGGTTGCATTAACTTATTGATACTCAGACTACCACCAGCCCAGAAAGGTAAGTATATGGCCAATGTTAGTAACACAAGTTGATATAATTTTGTAACGATTAACCCTAGTGAAACCAAAATCGTCCCAAATATAATGAACAACCAAGTATTCCCCAAGCTATACAATATATCAGTCATTAAGAGATGTTGCCAGCTCCAGACACCCCAATGCCAGATTAGATCTGATTTTAATGGCATGATCACCTCTGGACCTATGGGATCAGCATAACTTTTTGTAATCACCAGCCTACTACCAAGAACAATAAGATGATTAAGTAATAATGGACCGATAAATAATAGACCACTTGTCATAGCTGAACCAATATATAATTGTTGCAAATATTTTTTATATCCTAGTCTTGCCATAACAGCAACATCAAATCCTGATTTTTGATCGCTGATCTGATTGTTGGTCACACCACCTAATATAAAAAGTGGCAAAACACTATACATTGCTGTGCTCAAAAAACTAAATGCACTTTCGCCATTGCCTACAAGAACAAAGGTCATACGTAATATCGTATGACCTTTGTATAATCCATAATTAAACGGATGTATGCCTAAAAAAGTTAACACCATAATAGATGTTGTTATTATTAGCAATACTTTATAGGAAAGACTAGCAATAATTCGCTTGAAGAAAAAATTACTAATCATACTGTTATCTCCTTAATTCGGACGTCGTGAATCTGACGTCGCAATATATCCAGTAGCCTCATCCCACCACCCAGAAATTTATTGTGAATATGAAGATCGTTCAGTGTTTGCCACTTTTAATCTTGTACTTTTCTTTTCTGCCGACCCGTCACTTGGAGAGTACGCATAATCTAAATAAGGACCAGCTGTAACGACTCTAGAAGCATCACCCCAACCGAACAACTTATTTGCTTGAAGTCTAAACGAATAGTAGGTCTTATACCCCTCGGTAGAAGTACCAACACCAACCTTGAAATTATTACGCCTATCACTCGTATTACGATAGCGTGCTCCAGTATAATTTGCTTGGCTATTTTGGCATCACTGTTAAATTAAATGGCATGTAATATAACTTAGCATCGGCTTTTGATATCATTCCAAATGCCAATGCTTATCCGATTATTAGTGAACCTGTCATTGCTTTGTTCATAATTTAACTCTTCTGTTAATTCATACTGAACAATAAAAATAAGTATAACATTTACGATGCATCTCTTATGCTCATTATTCTATGTCGACAAATCCATAATTATATGTTAAACGTTAGTCTTTTTGTGATATAATAATTTCTATCGCTGTAATGAAATTTTGATTGAGGAAATATTTATGAAATTCAATACCATTCAACACATTTTACAAAATATTCGCACACGACATAACCTCACACAGGTTGAATTTGCAGAGCAAATATTCGTTTCACGTCAAACCGTTTCTAATTGGGAACGTGGTATTAGCATACCACCTGTGGCAGCACTGACCATTATTGCCAAAACATTCAACATGCCACTACCAGAAATTGTGTCTGCCCTAGAAGGACAACAAACTGACAAGACCCACACTGCTGAACGCCAACTACTTGTTGATGCTTTTTTGTCTTTGCTATATCGTCACAATGGTGTGTACTGTGACATTGATCTTATTATCCAAGAGGCAGGCATTGCACATCACCATGCAATCAAATTATTTAATTCACCATCAGCCATACTTCAATATATTGCCAAACAACTTGATGCTCAAGTCATTGCCGCTTTATCAACCAGTACAACAACAGATCCTTTTGAGATGATCGCTGATTATGTCTTACCCGTATTATATGATAATAACCATACTTTAAAAATCCTTTACACGGGTCACTATGCCAATGGCGAGTGGCTATATTTCCTAAAAAAAGTATACATTAAGTGGGCAACCCCGTTCTTTGAAAATTATAATCTTGGCACAGCACCAGTTAGTCGTGATTTTGCTATTGATCTCACAGTTAAAACCACACTGGCCATTATATCTACTTGGCTCACACAACCAATACCCACTAAGCCCGATGATTTCCGTCAGACATTTCTCCATCTGATACATACCCCCATTTCACAAATTGTTTCACCATAAACAACCTAGTATCTCATAACAATAGAGCCTATTTTAATTTAGATTTACTTCATGCCAATTTAATCTCCAATCAACTAGCCCCTAATCTACTCTTGACAAGCCACTTAATAATTTAGATATTAATTTTGCGGAAGAAACTGTAGTCATGAAATCTAACAAAATATTGGCTCATAAACAAACAAATGGTATCATTCATGAAGATATTTTAAATCTACTATATGAATTATCTGTTCATATAAAATATGGGTGCTAAGAACATCTGTCCTTATTTCTAGAGCAAATGCCTGATTCCTGTTAACTAATTAAAAGAAACGAAAATGAGACGTCTAAGCACCACAAACATCAAAAGCATTACCTAAAAATAAAAGTTACTGGTTCAAAAATATCTGTTTCCGCCCTGGTCATGTTGTTGTATTTGATAACAGTCCGCTTAATATTATTGCAGCGTTAGGTGAAAATACATCAGTAACTGCTGCTACCCAAAAATCTGCCACCTTACTTGAGTCAGTTTTAAAAAATCGAATGTACTAACATGTTAGGTAGCATCATTATCTCTGGTCGTAAAAAAATTTAAGGATGGCTTAAAAAAATAGAATCCATTTTAGATCTAGCAACAGATAGTACAAATCAACAAAAGCAATTAGCGGTGTTAGCTCAGAAACTACCATTGTATATAATGCGCTAGTCCTGGTCTCTGGTTCTTAAGCGCTGACGGACTTCAATCTACTCAACTTATTATTGTTAATGTTGAAAAAATATTTTCAAAATAAATAACACCTAGTAAAAAATTGCATTTTTTACTAGGTGTTATTTAATATTTTTTACTAAGCTAATAAGATATTTCAAATGCATTTGTCTTCATAAGTTCACTCAGTAGTTACTTAACTACTAATTTTTTAGGGTCACTTCAAGCAGGTCGTATTTTTATTTATATTATTGAACTTTGTCAGTTGTCTTGATGATACGACCCGTTTCAAGATAGTTAATTGCATCTTGGAACGTCACAACAGGTACAACTTTAATATTTGGCGCGTGTTTCTTAGCTGTATCTCGTGCTAATTGATAATTTGTCTGGTGCTTTTCTTCATATTTTAATATATTTTTGTTTGGTGGTAAGTATGGTGCAAAAAAGACTGTTGATCCCGCTGCCTTGGCGGCTATGACTTTTTTATCAATACCACCAATTTCACCTACATAACCGTTGGCATTCATCGTTCCGGTACCAGAAATATTACGTGCTTTTGATAATTTATTGCCAGTTAGTTGATCATAAATTTGTAATGTAAACATTAAACCACCTGATGGACCGCCAATTTCGCCCGGATCGACTGCCACCTTTGGTTTTGTTGTTACTGCTACATTATCCGTCAACACAATACCAATTCCAGATCTACCTTTTGGATATTCCGGCGACTTACTACCAGCCAATTTGATTGTCGTTCCAGTAGCTTTACCTTTTTTACCATTACGTAAATAATCTATTGTAACACTAACATCTTTTCCTTTGTTAGCTAAATACTTAATAAATCCATCAGAATTTTCATAGTGATGACCATCAACTGCAGTTATTGTATCACCTACGCGAATCGATTTCTTAAAATGTGACTGCTTACTTACACTCAAAACATAAATTCCGCGGTATTGTGTAGTAATTGGCTTGTTCGCTTTTTTAAAAGCAACTTGCTCTGCATTAGCAATTGCACTCTGCATATAGAAGCTTTGTACTTGAGCAAATACATCTGAACTTTGACCACCTGTCACGTCCTCACTTTGTGAATAATCTAAGAATGGACTGATTTTAGTTCGTAAATAACCAAAACCGTTGGCTTTAGAAAGATAGACCGATGTAATGTTATAACGACCTTTTGACGTATCTTTTTCGCCACCAATAGTCACAAACCGAGCCAAATCATCAGCTTCACCGGGACTTTCAATATAACCATCCAATGGCCAGACAAGTCCTATGATACCGATAAGTGCAACTAAAGAGACTATGGCAGCAATAATTTTACTTTTTTTTCTCATTAAGGCAACCGATCTTTCAGAGCTTTGACCACAACTGGTGGTACGAATTTTGCCATATTATCAGCTGCAACACTACCAATTTCTTTAACCATTGAACTAGAAATATTTTGGTTTTCTGGTTTAGCGAGCAATAACACAGTTTCTACGTCCGCTAATGTACTATTTACCCCAGCAATATCACGTTCGTACTCAAAATCTTTACTATTTCGCAAACCACGTACAATAAATTTAGCATTGATTTCTGCCATGAATTGCACAGTTAAGCCATTGATAATAGATACCTCAACATTAGGTAAATCCGCTACGATTTGAGAAATTAAAATTTTCTTCTCTTCTGGTGTAAATAAAGCTTTTTTCCCTGCATTGTTCCCAATGCCAACAACAACCTTATCAAACATCTTACTTGCACGACGGATAATATCTAAATGTCCATTTGTGAGTGGATCAAAACTACCTGGAAATAGTGCAATACTCATAAAGTTTCCCCTTCAAACTGATAAATTGTTACAACCGTAATGCCATACTGCTTTTGTTGAATAATTTTAAACCTATCGCCTTCATCTGGCAAATTAGCAGCATCGTTACTTTCAGCTAAAACGATAGCCCCATCATTCAATAGATGATTTTCTGACATAAAACGCATATCATCATCAATCGTTTCCTTAGCATATGGTGGATCCAAAAAGACAAGATCAAAAGCAACATCTTCCAAAGCAAATCTTTGTAATGCTTGCTGTGCTGTGGACTTTAAAATAGTGAACACTTGACTATCATGCGTTTTTTCAACATTTTGTTGAATCACTTTTACAGCTTGAAATTGCCGATCCACTAGTGTAGCCTGTGTCATACCACGCGATACTGCCTCAATACCTAAACCACCGGTTCCAGCATACAAATCAAGCACATGACCACCATCTAAGTATGGCATCAACATGCTAAACATTGCTTCTTTTACTTTATCCGTTGTTGGGCGTGTCTTATCCCCCATCACGGTGTCTAATCTTGTTCCGCGAAAACGACCTGATACTACTCGCATTTCACTCCTATGTCAGCTGACAACATTGCCGTATATCAACTCACTTTCCTTTCTTTAATAAGCATACGATAGATTTAAAATCATAATATTAAATCATAACTACTCATTATTTTTTTCTTCATCGTAACTTTCAAAGAAAATGTCATCATGTAGGTCACCTAGATCAGGATCAATATCTGGACGTGGTGATGGTAACACCTCTCCTACAAACTTATACTGTTTAATTTTACTAATTTTTTGATCAATATCAACATCATCTACATAAATCGTTGCAAATCCCATTTTCCGTGAGATATAAGTGAGATGACCAAATTTTTTTAATTGTGTCGCGTGGCGATTATTTTTTAAATAGACATATAATGCACGCCGCGGCTGTATTTCAAATGTCATTGATAATCCTTTCTAGCAATCACATCCCCTGGATGAATATCAACTGTTTTTTTCTGAGTTGCTGCAATATTAAGTGCTAATCCGATGGCTGCACTAAAAACGATATACGATGATCCACCACCAGAAATAAATGGAAAAACAACACCAGTGATTGGTAACACACCAAGCACACCACCAAAGTTAACAAATGTTTGTAAAAATAGGAGTGTTGCAATACCGAATAAGACTAATCGATAGTATTGATTTTTCTGGCGAATACCAAGAATCACCATACGCCCAACTAATATTAACACCAAAAGAAGCACGATAGTAGTTACCACTACACCGAGTTCTTCCGCCATGACAGCCATGATGAAATCAGTATTAGATTCCGGTAAGTAAGGCTTAATTAAAGAATTCCCAAGACCAACACCAAACCAACCACCATGAGCAATGGCATAATAACCGTACAATAGTTGCCGGCTAGCATCAGCAGCATTTGGATCCCAAGGATTAACAAAACTAGTTAATCGTGAAAATACGTAGTGATCATTACTTGTTAAATTAAACGTGTGGTTCAATAATCGAATAAGCGGTTGTAAAAAGCCAAATCCCAATCCAGTAGCGGCTGCCGCGATAGCAATTGCTCGTTTTGACATACCTGAAGCTAACAATAATGCAAAACAGATAACTAAAGTAATCAAACCATTACCATTATCCGGCATGATAAAAACAAGGCCTAAAGCGACTATCGGCGGCCACAAGATATGGTTTCTAACAACTGATTGTAAGGCCCATCGCGTATTGCTCTTCCATGGATAACGAGAAAAGAAATAAGCAAAGTACAAGATCATTGCTAACTTTAGAAATTCAGCTGGTTGTAGGGTAATCACCCCCAAATTAATCCAGCCGTGTGCCCCATTGACTGCTGGCATAATCACCTTAGCAATAATGAGGGCCGCAATAATGATGTACATTGCTGATTTAAGCCATCGCACATTTTGTAAATGTTTTAAATTAAAATGGTATAAAAATAGTGCACCACTCAGCCCAATCATGACAAAGATCGCCTGTTTGATAAAATTACCCAACGCAGCTGAACCTTGCGTTGCCGAAAAAACCATAACAACACCCAACATACTGAGTATTGTAAACGGTACGGCTATCCAATAGTCTAGTTTTCGCAGTTTTTTGAACATAAAACACTAATCGCCCATAATTGTCTTTAAGTTTGTGGTATCTAAATTTTTTGCAATTGCCACGACAAACGCCTTGGCTGCTTCAAAATCAGCAATTGACCACACCGTTTGATGTGTATGAATATAACGCGAAGCGACACCTAAAGCAACTGATGGTATCCCAGTTAATTCACTTTGTGCAGCAGCTGCATCAGTGCCACCTTTCGATACAAAATATTGATAAGGTATATGATTATCTTCAGCTGTTGATAACAAGAATTCTTTCAATCGTACTGGCATCACCACAGTTGGATCAAATACACGCAATAATGTGCCCTGATCTAATACCCCTTGATGTTGTGCCGCACCGGATACATCATCAGCGGCACTAGAGTCAATCGCAAAGAAAATATTAGGCTTTAATAGGTTGACCGCACCGTGTGCACCACGCAGTCCTACTTCTTCTTGTACATCCGCACCCATAATCAAAGTGTTGGGTGTTTGTTCGGCCTTAAGCGCTTCAAGTGCTTCTAAAATAGTCACGACACCAAAACGATTATCCCATGCTTTAGACATCACGCGTTTTTTATTTGCAGTTAAGACTGTTTCTACCTTTGGTACAATGAAATCACCTGGCCGAACACCATAAGCACTTGCCTCATTACCGTCGACAAAACCTGCATCAAATAAAATATCGTCAACGGTTGGTAATTGTGGTCCTTTTGTCCCACCACGAAGTAAATGAGGTGATACCGAGCTCGATACTACAGGATACTCACCTTGTGATGTAAATAATGTAAAACGTTGAGAAGAAATAACTGTAGCATTCCAACCACCGATTGCAGCTACACGTAAGGCTCCGCTGGCTAAGATATCTGTGACAATGAAGCCAACTTCATCCAAGTGCGCAGCAAACATGACGCGTGGCGCGTGGCTATTTAAATGTTGCTTAACACCAAAGATACCACCCAAGCCTTCATATTTAACTTCATCTACTAGCGGTGCCAGTTCATCACGAAATTGTTGACGCACAATGTGCTCTTGACCTGATGTGCCTTGTAGTTCAGTGTACTTTTTGATACGCGCCCAAGTTTTATCATTCATCAGTAGTTACTCCTTTACTGTAACATGAGCGGTGTCATTATAAATAATGACGCTGGCTTATGTTAAATTCATCATCAAAAGTATAATAAATCGGTTCCCCATTACCAATTTCTAGCCCATCAATATCCTCATCACTAATATGTTCTAAATACTTAACCAGTGCACGTAAACTGCTACCATGAGCAACAATCAGCTGATTTTTTCCAGCCTTAAGTGCTGGTTCAATCACTTGAGTCCAATAAGGTAACAAGCGATCACTAGCCATTTTAAGACTTTCTCCATACGGCTCTAATCCGTTAGGATACCGACGATCTGGTGTCACCTTTGTTAATAGTGGCGGTACCGCTGTATAACTTCTTCGCCATAAGGCTACCGCTTCAAAACCATATTCTTTTCTAGCAAGATCTTTATTAAGCCCTCGCAAAGCACCATAATGACGCTCATTAAGACGCCAAGTTTTAGTCATTGGTAACCAAGATTGATTCATTTCAAATAAAATAATATTGGCGGTAATAATTGCACGTTGCAAATAAGAAGTATGTACTTGATTAAAAAGAATTTGGCGCTCAGCTAACTTCTGCCCAACTTGTTTAGCCTGCTGGCGACCTTTAGGTGTCAAAGGAACATCCGTCCACCCCGTAAATTCATTATTACGATTAGCTGTTGATTCCCCATGGCGAACCAAGACAAGTTGCGCGACCATAAGTTAACTCCCTCGTTTTTTGTGTTACTTTTATTATAGCATTAAAAATCAAACAAATTACTAGTCAACATGGCAAAATTCAGTTAGAATATCCTGTATGCTTTATTTTATTTAGTCAGATGATATTGGAGATATTTATGCGCAACTTAACCGAAGGCAAGCCTGCCAAGCAAATCCTGTTTTTTACAATACCTCTAGTTATTGGTAACTTATTTCAACAGCTTTATAATTTTTCCGACACGCTAATTGTTGGCCAAACATTAGGCGTTAAAGCATTAGCTGCTGTTGGTGCGACCGGATCCATTATGTTTTTAATCATTGGTTTTGTGCAAGGATTTACTGCTGGCCTATCAATCATTACAGCTCAACGCTATGGTGCTCGTGATATTGCTGGTGTCCGAAAAAGTATGGCCTCAACAATTATTGTTTCTACCTTCATGACTATTATTGTGACCATAATCAGCTTACTACTCATTCATCCTTTGTTAAAGCTGATGCAAACACCTGATGATATTTTTAATGACTCCCTTATTTTTATAGCTATTATTCTTGGTGGTATTTTTGCCACTATGGGCTACAATGTCACAGCTAATGCTTTGCGTGCAATTGGGGACGCACGCTCACCACTTAATTATCTAATTGTTGGTATGTTTGCTAATGTTATACTTGAACTTTGGTTCATTCTCGGCTTACATTGGGGTGTTGCGGGTGCCGCTATCGCTACTGTTTTAGCACAACTCATTTCAGCATTACTGAGTTTTTGGCATATTTATCGATTCACCCCTATGTTACAAATACAACGTACAGATCTTAGATGGGATATTAAAGACATGCGCATTCACTTACGCGCCGGACTACCAATGGGTTTCCAAAGCGCAATCATTGCTATTGGGGCGCTTGTTTTACAAGGTGCATTAAATACCTTAGGTACAAATGCTGTTGCAGCAACAACTGCCGCACAACGTATTGACCAAGTAGCTACCTTGCCATTGATGTCATTTGGCATTACGATGGCAACTTTTGCGGCACAAAATTATGGTGCTGGACAATATCAACGTATTATAGTTGGTGTCAAACATGCTTTGTACATGAGTATGGGGTTTGGGCTAGTTATGGGCATTCTTGAAATTGCTTTTGGTCGCTATGCCGTCATGTTGTTTGTGGGTGCCGATCAACACGACGTCTTGAAATTATCACAACAATATTTTTGGGCAAATGGTGCCTTTTATTACATTTTATCAATCCTATTTATTATTCGCTATGTCTTACAGGGACTTAATGATTCAAAAACACCGACGTATGCTGGTATTGCTGAATTATTGATGCGTACTGTTGCTGCAATTGTTCTCGTCGGTCCCTTTGGATTCTTTGGTGCAAGTTTAGCGAATGTGCTAGCGTGGACTGGATCGGTCATTGTTATGATCCCTTCATATATTAAAATGGTTAAAAAACTAAAAAAAGCTAGTACATCAGTGATAAACGAACAATTATGAAATTGAGTTCGCTTTTTAAGCGCTTTCATTTTTAAAAACCGGATAAAACACTCTTTTTATATTATTTTTTAGGTCCCTTTATGTTTTAATTCGTGATTAATGTTGTTATGATTAAGTAGAACGTTTATCGTTACAATATATTTGGGAGGCAATCATGTCTGCGATTGCAAATTATTTCAAACTCAGCGAATTGAATACTTCAGTTCGAACAGAGTTCATTGCTGGTCTGACGACGTTCGCGTCAATGGCCTATATTCTATTCGTCAACCCTTCGGTTCTGGGTGATGCAGGAATGGACAAAGGGGCTGTTTTCACCGCCACAGCCATCGCATCAGCTGTAGCAACATTGTTTATGGGTATCGTTGCTCTATATCCTATTGCTATTGCACCCGGTCTTGGTGTCAATGCCTTCTTTGCTTATTCAGTTGTTATCGGCATGGGTGTTAAATGGCAGACAGCTATGGCTGGTGTCTTCGTTGCTGCTTTAATTTTCTTGGTACTAACCTTCTTTAAAATTCGAGAAAAAATAATTAACACTATTCCACAGAATTTAAAGCTTGCTATTGCTGCAGGTATTGGGTTGTTTATCGCATTTATAGGATTACATGACGCTGGTTTAATTGTAGCCAATAAAAGTACTATGGTATCATTAGGACATTTAACAACGCCAACATCTTTGTTGTCAATATTTGGTATTATTGTTACCTTTATCTTATTAGCGCGTAAGACGCCTGCGGCTATTTTCATTGGTATGGTTATTACCTCAATTACTGGTATACTATTTGGTTTAATCAATTTACCAACAGCCTTTGTTTCATCTGCACCATCGTTAGCGCCTACATTTGGTGTTGCTGTGATGCATATCGGTGATATTAATTCTTTGCAGATGGTCACAGTTGTTGTTACCTTCTTACTTGTTACTTTCTTCGATACTGCTGGTACAATGATTGGTTTAGCAACACAAGCTGGTTTCATGAAAAATAATGAAATGCCCCGCGCTGGTCGTGCATTAATGGCTGATGCTGTGGGAATGACTGTCGGTGCAGTTATTGGTACTTCTCCAACTTCAGCTTATGTTGAGTCGTCATCAGGTATTGCAGTTGGTGGTCGATCTGGTTTAACAAGTGTCTTTACTGGCCTATTTTTCTTACTGGCCCTGTTCTTTTCACCACTCTTGACAGTCGTAACATCACAAGTTACTGCACCTGCTTTAGTTGTTGTCGGTGTGTTAATGGCTAGCAGCCTTCGCCAAATTGAATGGGATGATTTTGCTATTGCTGCGCCTGCTTTCCTAATTGTCATTGGTATGCCACTGACTTATTCAATTTCAGATGGTATCGCTCTTGGATTTATCTTATACCCCATTACTATGATTGCAACTGGACGCGGAAAAAAAGTACATCCCTTAATGTACGCGTTAGCTGTTCTGTTCATTTTGTTCTTGGTGGTTGTCGCACATTAAACGCGATCTAAAAAATTAACACATAAAAACGATTGAGCCAATAACTCAATCGTTTTTATGTGTTAATTTATATCAGTTGCCTGAAGACGTAAATCTCTGGCATTAGCAAGTGCAGTATCAGTAATTTTATCTCCTGATAACATCATTGCAATCGCACGTTCCCGTCCATTTTCATCAAGATGCTGTACTTTAGTGATGGTACGATCATTTTCAGTTGCTTTTGAAATTAAAAAATGGTGTGTGGCGGCCGCGGCAACCTGTGGTAGATGAGTAATCGCTAATACTTGTGAATCAGTAGCAATTGTCATCATTTTTTTTGCAATTGCCTGAGCAACACGACCTGATACACCTGTGTCTGCCTCATCAAAAATAATTGAAATAATATGTTGTTGCTTAGCAAATGTTGTTTTTAACGCTAACATTAATCGCGCAGCTTCACCACCAGATGCAATTTTAACTAACGGCGCCATACCTTCACCAATATTTGTTTGAACGTAAAATTCAATTTTATCTGTTCCTGATGACACAAAACCTTCAATTGGTTCAAAATGTACTTCAAATTCAGCACCAGGCATCAACAAGTCACTCAATTGTTGGTTCACATTTTGTTCTAAATCTCGGGCAACTTGTTGCCTGACTTCTCGTAATTTAATAGCTTGTTTACGTAAAACTTGTCTTAATTCATTTTTCTTTATCTGAAGTTGTTCTATATCGTATTCATCATGATCAATAGCTGATAATTCCTGATCAACTTTTGATTGGAAAGCTAGAACATCAGCGACCGTTGTTCCATATTTTCTTTCCAAAGAATGAATCAACTGTAACCGTTCTTCAATACGCAATAACTCTGTTTCATCATATGTTAGTTGACCCATCTGCTCATCAACATCACGTCCAACTTCTTGAGCGACGTAATAACTATCTGCAATTGTGGTTGCTAATTCGGCATAATTATCATCGTATTCTGAAATTTCTTGCAACACATGCATCGCTTCTGCTAACAAATCAACAGCCCCAACTTGATCGCCATTAAGCGCAGTTTGCGCACTCTGCAAACGATCAGCAATTTTTTTGAAATTGATCAGTTTACCGCGTGAATCTAGTAAGTGTTCTTCTTCATGCGCTTCTAATGCGGCATCATTTAGTTCTTGTTGCTGAAATTGCAATAGATCTAGTCGTTGCGTTATTTCTTGCTGTGATGTTTGAATTTTTCTAATGTGTTGCGTGATTGAACGAAAATCATTAAATAACTTGGCGTATTGCCGCTTAACGATTGCAAGATTTTCACCACCAAATGCATCCAGCAAGGGCAAATGTTCTTCACTATTTAATAGCTGTTGTGTATCATTTTGTCCTTGAATATCCACCAAATGTTGCCCAATAGCAGATAATGTTTTCAAATTAACTAAAACACTATTTATTCGAATAGTACTACGTCCATTTTGGTTTAATTCACGATAAATGATTAACTCACCATCTTCGATAGTAATACCATTATGATCAAGATCATTGAGCAAATCTGTATTATTGGGTACACTAAAAACCGCTTGTAAAACTGCCTTATGACTACCGTGGCGCACCATCTCAGAATTCGCACGGCCACCAGTTAGCATCGACAAAGCATCAATGATAATTGATTTTCCTGCACCTGTTTCACCAGTTAAGACGCTCATTCCACCGTCAAATTCTAAATTCACCTTTTCAATAATCGCAAAATTTTCAATAATAAGATTTTCTAACATACTGTTCCAATCATCAAATTAACCCGTCTATGTCTCGTTTATTTTTCAAGTAGTTTCTGTATAATATTTGTCATCTGAGCGGGTAATACACCATCTTTTAATAATACGAGAACAGAACCATCATCACTTAAAGTACCAAATACTTCTGGAAACTGTACTTGTTCAAACAAATTGGCAATAAGTTGCCCATTTCCTGGCTGTACTTTTATCATAATTTGACCCCGCTGTGCGCGTTGACTTAAAAAGCTTTGTTGTAAAGCGCGCTTTAAGCGTTGTAAACGCGGCCGATCATCTTGCTTTGGCAAATGATAGTGAAAACCACCATGAGAATTTGGTACTTTAATCAGACTCAATTCATTGATATCACGAGAAATTGTCGCTTGGGTAACTGTTTCACCTAGTGTTTCAAAATAGGCAACAATATCTTCTTGGCGCCCAATTTGTTGATTCTGAATTAATGTCAACAATTCTTTTTGTCGCACTTTTTTATTCATTGTCATTATTTCCTGTTTGATTCAATTGCATATAAGTTTGTTCTAATAATTGATCAACATCAATATCAGATTTAATTACAGGTACCTCATCACGTCTTATAATGGCCAAAAATTCAATATTTCCTTGCCCACCTTTTATTGGTGAATAAGTTAATGCGTCAATTGAAAAGCCATCCGAAACCATCATCTGCACGACACTTTGCAGTACTTGTTTGTGAACTGATGGGTCCCTAATAATTCCATTTTTACCGACATTTTCTCGTCCAGCTTCAAATTGTGGCTTGATTAAAGCAACAACTTGTCCACCCATTGTGATGATGTTTGATAAAGGTGGCAAAATTAAGCCAAGAGATATAAATGAAACATCAATCGTGGCAAAATTTGGTTGTCCAAATTCAAAATCAGCTAGTTTTGAATAACGAAAATTTGTATTTTCCATCACTTTAACACGTTCATCAGAACGTAATCGCCAAGCAAGTTGATTGGTACCAACATCTAATGCATAGACTAGTTTAGCACCATTTTGTAGTGATGCATCGGTAAAGCCACCAGTGGACGAGCCAATATCTAGCACTGTTTTATCTTTAACTGATACATCAAAATTTTCTAATATTTTCTCTAATTTCAGGCCACCACGTGAAACATATTTTAGTTTTTCACCTTTAAAATGCAATTCCGTGGTCACTGGGATTTTTTGGCCTGCCTTATCCAACCGTTCTTCATTTTCACCAAGAATTTCACCAGCCATTACTGCACGTTTGGCTTGTTCTCTGGACTCAAACAACCCTTGCTGCACTAACAAAATGTCAACGCGCTCTTTATCCACAGCACTCATATTTTATCTCCAATCAAGTTCAAAAAATCATCTAATAATGTACGATCGAATGATGTTTCACGTTTTGATACCTCAGTTAATAACTGTCCTGCTTTTGCCAAATATTGATCACGCTGTTGTCTTGCTGCTGCTACACCGATTAGATGTGGCAGAGAACCCACATCTTCCTGGTCATCTTGATCAAAATCATCTAAATCATCTTGAATTTGGAAAGCAATTCCAAAATGACGCCCAATGTTAAATAAGTCTTGATTTGTCTGAGTATGTTCAACAGTTTCGGAAAAATAGGCTAATCGGCCACCTGATAACGCCGCGTATTGTAGAAGTGCAGCAGTCTTTGGTACATAAACATCATTTATTAACCAATCTTTATCCGATGCCCCCTGAGCATTATGATTTTGCATGTCATGCACTTGTCCAAGAACCATACCCGAACCACCTGCTTGATGCGATAAGTTCTGCACCATGGCCAGTAACTCGTCAGATCCAATAGCTTCATTTTCATTCGCATTATCATTAGCCGTCACCACAACATCAAAAGCACCTGTTAGTAAAGCATCACCCACTAAAATTGCTTCTGCCTCGCCAAAACGCGCATGCACACTCGGCTGACCGCGACGTATCAAATCATTATCCATTGCAGGCAAATCATCATGCACTAACGAATAGGAATGCACCCATTCAACTGCAGTAGCTGCTTTTAAAATGCTAGGTGTTATTTTTTGATCAAAACTATCTACAATCGCAAGCGTCAATAATGGTCGTAGACGCTTACCACCATTCAGCACAGCATATTTTAACATGGCTACAACATGATCATCACTTGATACTTTTTCCAAATCTAAATTTAATTGGTTATCAATTTTTGGTAACCAGTCATTTTGAAAGTTTGTTAATCTAGTCATTTGTCAATTCCAAATCTGTTAGATTATCATTATCATCCATCACTTTTGCTAACGTA
Source organism: Leuconostoc carnosum (assembly GCF_014207505.1). Lineage (GTDB taxonomy): Bacteria > Bacillota > Bacilli > Lactobacillales > Lactobacillaceae > Leuconostoc > Leuconostoc carnosum. Next base: position 68,942 of record NZ_JACHGL010000001.1, on the reverse strand, counting down.
TCTTCGGCATTTTTTAATGTGGTCTGTAAATCTTTTACTAAACTTACGCCATTCTGAAAATCAACTAACGCACGTTCTAACGGACGTTCCCCTTTTTCTAGTTGGCTCACAATACTTTCTAGTTGCTGTAATTTTTCTTCAAAAGTTGGTTCTTCATTCATTTTTTAAAGCTCTCTTTTCTACTATTTTAGCAGTTGCCATACCATCTGAAAAACGGACACTAATATCGTCATCAACATTGATGTCAGAAATTTTTCTGACGACATCACCTTGATTTTCAACAATAGCATAACCTCTTGTTAATATTTTTAATGGGCTCACTAAATCTAATTTTGCTGTTAACAGATTAACAGTATCACGTGGCTGCTGTAATAAATGTGCCCGTAATTGTAGTTGGCGCTGTATCAGTGTCATAAATTGATGTTGCGTATTTTGAATACGTTGCTGCATTGTTTGCAATAACATATATGATAATTGGTCCAATCTCTGAGTATATCCCGAATATAAGCGATCTGGTTGCTGAAAAATAATATGTTCGGCTATACGCTCAACACGTTGGCGTCTCACATCAATCAGTTGTTTCATGCGCATATTTAATCGTAATTGCAATTCATTAAAACGCGTGACGAGTTGTTCTAATGTCACTGGTGTCGCTAATTCAGCCGCTGCTGTCGGTGTCGCCGCACGATGGTCAGAGACAAAATCTACCAAAGTATTGTCAGTCTCGTGACCAACAGAACTGATAACAGGTATTGTAGCTGACGCAATTGTACGTGCCAACACTTCATCGTTAAAAGCCCACAAATCTTCAATTGAACCGCCGCCACGACCAACAATTAATGTGTCATAATCACTCGAAGCATCAATCCGTTTAATCTGTTTGATAATTGTCGGCGCAGCTTTTTCACCTTGAACGACAGCTGGAAATAACACCACTTGCGCACTAGGAAATCGGCGTTGTGCTGTACGGGCAATATCTTCTATCACCGCACCAGTAGGTGAAGTTACCACAGCAATTTTTTTAGGAAATAGTGGTAAGCGTTTCTTTGGTAAATCAAATAATCCTTCAGCTTGTAACTTACGTTTTAATTGTTCATAGGCCAGAAATAATTCACCAATACCATCTGGCGTCATCTGTTCTAAAATAATGGCATACGAGCCATTAGGCTCATAAATTTGTATACGTCCAATTGCATTAATTTTCATCCCCTCTTCAGGCTGAAATTTAATACGATTGGCATACGAAAACATAGTAGCCGAAATAACTGCATTGCCATTTGGATCCTTAATTGAAAAATATAAATGCCGTCCTCGACGACGACCAATGTTAGAAACTTCACCGGTAATGTAAACTTTCTCTAGATAAGGATCGGCATCAAACTTACGCTTTAAATAAGCAGTTAATGCACTAATTGTGAGGTATTTTTGTGATTCAGACATAGTTAAATTATACCATTTTTATGCATATATACAAAAAAAGCATAGCGAACTATGCTTAATCAAGAATCGTTGTAGTAAATGTTTTATCATTAACATTACGTATTAAAATTGCCTGCGTTTCGTTAGCTGTTTGAACAACAATACGAATTGGCACATTATTTGGCAAATACTTTAATGCAGCTTGCCCCACATACGTAGTAAAACTATCAATTTCTGTTTGACTATAAAATTGAGTGGTCACAGTAACATTCATACCGGATAGCGTACCATTCTTAAAATTGGCCACAGCTGTTGATCCAGCAATATTAGGGAAGAAATTAGCAATATCATTTTTAAAATTAGAAAAACCACTATTCTCATCACTACCAAGCTTTGAAGTATCAGTTGACTCTTTTGGCAGAACGATTGATTTATTATCAATATCCGACCATGTTTCTAAGCTACTACCCTCGTTACTAGTAGCTTCTGCATAAAAGCTACCGGGTGCTAATGAATCAGAAGAAGCATTAGCGTACATCGCAATCACAATAGGCGTTTTTTCTGAGACACCAGATTGCTTACGAACTTGCTGAATAATACGAGGCGCGATTTTTTTACCATAGGCTATGCGATCGGCCTCGGAAATATCTTGCGTGTATGTAGCCCCGTACTTTTCTTTTTGATATTCATCCTGCGTATTCATCGCAACACCAATAACCATACCTGCTAATTTTAACCCATTACCATCTTTGGTCATAAAATCTTGCTCAGTCAGTGTTTGAACATAAATTGGGTTACGTGAATCACCAGTTTTACCATTATTTTCTGGATTTAAGCCATCAGCATTACTTGAGCTTTTCCGATCCAATAAATTTGTTACCTTATCTGAAGATAAATATTGACCTTCTTGGAAAATATACTGGCTTGTTTTAAAATGTGTTTTTGCTAAACCGAGTAAGTTTGATTCAAAGTGCTTAACATCTAGATTATTCGGCTCAGCTGTAGCAGTAATACCCCTTGCTGCACTCACCAAATAACGGCCATTTTTAATCACTGTTTGGTATTGTCCAGAAGCACTCTGAGTGATTTGTACACCACTTGTTTTTTTCGTAGCCGTAGGTGCCACACGATTAATATTAAAAAAATACAATATACCAACAGCGATGATTGCAATAATCACCGCAATTATCATGTATCCTCGAAAACCTATACGTCTCATCTGTTACTATCCTCTTTTGATTGTGTATCAACAAACTCTTGCTCTGTCCATACCATTACACCAAGTTCGTTAGCCTTTGTCAACTTACTACCTGCGGCTTCTCCAGCAATCAATAAGTCTGTTTTGGCAGATACTGAACCTGTCACACTTGCGCCATGATCCTGTAACCATTTAGTTGCGACTGGACGACTATTTTGCTCTAGTTTACCAGTCAAAACAACTCTTTTACCATAAAAGAACGAATTTTCATCAATCGATACATCTGACAAGTACGTTTGATTCACACCTGCTTCATTTAATTCAGCTATTAATTGTTGAGATTGTGGTGTTTCAAAATATTGCACCAACGAACCCGCAATTGCTGATCCAATACCGTCAATAGCAGAAATATCTTCGACTGTTGCTTCTGAAATAGCTGATAAATGCTGAAATTTTTCTGCTATTAACCGCGCAGCTTTAGCACCAACCATTCGAATACCAAGACCAAACAACAAACGTTCCAAAGAATTTTCTTTAGATTGCTCAATAGCGGCCAATAGATTTGTAGCTGATTTTTCTTTAAATTTTTCTAGTGACAATAATTGGTCTTTATTTAATTGATAAATAGAGGCTACATCCTTAATATAACTGGCTGTTAATAACTGTCCAATAACACGGGGGCCCATACCATCAATATTCATTGCATTTCGTGAAGCAAAATGTGTTAAGCTTTCTTGTATTTGGGCAGCACATGCTGGATTAATACAGCGCAATGCCACTTCACCTTCCAAGTGAACTAATTCTGATCCACAGGCAGGGCATATAGTTGGTATATCATACATTTTACTATCATTGGGCCGTTTATCTAAAATAACTTGTCCAATTTCTGGAATAATATCACCTGCTTTATGCAATGTAACAGTATCCCCAATACGGATACCTTTTGCATTAAGATAATCAGGATTGTGTAAACTAGCCCGTTGCACTGTTGTGCCAGCTAATTGGACAGGATTCATAACAGCAGTTGGCGTCACTGCACCTGTTCGCCCAACAGTCCATTCGATATCATGCACAACTGTTAATGCCTCTTCTGGAGGGAATTTGTAGGCAATCGCCCAGCGTGGAATTTTAACAGTATTTCCTAAATCCAACTGATTATCTAACTGATTAACTTTAACAACTACACCATCAATACCATAAGATAAATCATCACGTTGGGTTGTATACTGATCAATATAATTTTCTGCATCAAGCATACTTGTAACCACCTGATTATGGGTATCAGTCGGTAATCCTAGTTCTGCAAAACGTTTTAGAGCCCCACTTTGTGTTGTTACACCCAAAACTTCTGGTTCTGCTGTGTAATAAACAAAAGCTGATAGATCACGCTTTTTAGTAATTCTAGCATCAAGTTGACGTAATGATCCGGCCGCAGCATTACGCGGATTAGCAAATGGTTCCAATCCATCAACTTCACGTTGTAAATTTAGTGCCGCAAAACTGGCCTTTGACATATAAATTTCACCACGCACTTCAATCGTTAGCTGCTCCTGCAGTACTTGTGGAATAGTTTGAATGGTTTTAACATTTGTCGTCACATCTTCGCCAATCATACCATTGCCTCTTGTCGATGCTTGAATTAATCGGCCCTTAACATACGTTAAAGCAACTGCTAACCCATCAATCTTTAATTCTAAATTATAAGCAGACTGAAAACCTAAAGACTTAGTTGTTCGTTCATCCCATTCATCTAACTCCGCCAAACTAAATACATCCCCTAAAGATAACATTGGTGCTGGATGTATGACTTTTGGTAAATTTGATTTATTAGCACCACCAACATTTTGTGTTGGTGAATCTGGTGTTACAAATTGTGGAAATTTTGATTCTAAGTCAACTAATCGTGCATAAATAGCGTCATAAATATAATCCTCCACAAGTGGTGCATCTTTTTCGTAATATGCCACGCCATATTGTGTCAATTCATCTTGCCATTTAGCTATTTCTTGTTGTGCCTCTTGCGTTGTTAATTGTCCAATTGGGTTAAATTCTGGTAACATTATTCTCCTACCCTTGTCACTGCCATTCATCCTAACAATAACCATTTTAATAGCACTTAAAATTCCAGACAAACAGCATCTTAATTAATCCACTCTGCTGATTGGTGCGAAGGCTGCCAACAATTGTTTAACCCCTTCGGAAGGAAATGCAACTTTCAATTCTTGATCATTAGCATCTCCTGTAACCGATACAACAGTACCGATACCCCATTTTTTATGTGAAACTTTATCACCAGATGACCATGTTGTTTTATTGCCATCCGTCGTACCATTAGTAACTTTTGTAACTGGCGTTGCCTTATATACTGTACTTGTTGCCATTTGTGTTTTACGATCAAAAGGTAATACACGTGAACCCGTAGCGCTGGCATATTGTGTGTCCAGTAGTTCTGGCGAAATTTCTTCAATAAATCGTGAGGCCTCATTGGCTTGTGTACGACCGTAAAGCAGCCGCGAGAAAGCATTTGTTAAGAATAGTTTTCTTTTAGCACGCGTGATACCAACATAGGCCAATCGACGCTCTTCTTCCAATAAGTCATCATCCATTACAGCACGTGACAAAGGAAAAATCCCTTCTTCCAACCCCACTAAAAATACTACTGGAAATTCAAGCCCTTTGGCAGCGTGGAGTGTCATTAAAGTCACAGCCCCGTCACCTTCTTCAAAGTTATCCAAATCACTCATCAAGGCTGTTGAACCCAAGAAATCTGTCATAGGGTCAACAGATTCAGGATCATCCGGGTTGTATTTATCATCAAACTCTTTTGTCACTGACAAAAATTCTTCCAAGTTTTCTAAACGCGCTTGACTATCTGGATCGCTTTTCTCAGCTAACATTTGACGGTAACCCGACCGCGTCATTGCCATTTCAGCAAGCTCTGTCACATTTAAAAATTCAGATTGTTGGCGTAAATCATGCATCATGTCAGCAAATGCCAAAAATTTAGAAGTAGCTTTTGTTGAAATATCCGGTGCCAGTTCAATGCTATCAATCGCCGTCATATAAGAGACATTCAGACGTGTAGCTAACTGACGCAAACGAGTTAACGATGTAGCACCTAACCCACGTTTGGGCTCATTGACAACACGCTCAAAGGCAGCATTATCATTAGGATTGGTAATCAAGTTCATGTAAGACATAATATCTAAAATTTCTTTTCGCTCATAGAACTTGTGCCCACCAACCATCGTATATGGCATGTTAGCTTTTACTAAAGCTTCCTCAATGTTACGAGATTGTGCATTAGTACGGTATAGAACAGCAAAATCACTATACCCCATTTTTTCATCATCACGTAATTTTTGAATATTTGACAAAATGAAGTTAGCCTCATCACGCTCGGTCTGCGCACGGTAATAGGTAATCTTGTCACCTTTACCATTTTGGGTCCACAAATTTTTTGGCACACGTTCATTATTATTATTAATCACAGCATTAGCTGCGTCTAAAATATTTTGTGTTGATCGATAATTTTGTTCCAACATCACGCTATGTGCTTCAGGATAATCTTTTTCGAAATTTAATATATTATCCATATTAGCGCCACGCCAACCATAAATTGATTGGTCAGCATCTCCAACGACCGCCAAATTTTGTGAGCGCTTTGCCAACATATTAACAATCGTATATTGCGCATCATTAGTATCCTGATACTCATCAACGTGTAAATATTCAAATTGCTTTTGATAGCGTTCCAAAACTTCAGGCGCTGTTTGAAATAAGTCAATCGTTAACATAATTAAATCATCAAAATCAACACTTTGAGAACGCTTCAGTTCGTTTTGATAAGCAATGTAAACTTCAGCAACGGTTTCTTGATAGCCATTGTCCGCTTGCTTTGCATAATCTCTTGGTCGTAACATGTCATTTTTAGCATTGGAAATCATACCTAGAATTGCACGTGGATCATATTGATTAGTGTCCAAATTCAAATCATTAATAACGCGCTTCATTAATGTTCGTTGGGCACTCGTATCGATAATTGTAAAATTGCGAGATAACCCAATACTTTCTCCATCACGTCGCAAAATGCGTACCGCTAAAGCGTGAAAAGTTGATACCCAAATATCACGAGCAACATCTTCAGATAACAAGTTACCAATACGTTCTCGCATTTCTTTTGCTGCTTTGTTTGTAAATGTAATCGCTAAAATACGCCATGGAAACACATTTAAATCTTGTACTAAATGTGCAATACGATGTGTTAAAACGCGTGTCTTTCCTGATCCTGCCCCTGCCATAATTAACAAAGGCCCTTCGGTTGTTTGTACGGCTTCAGCCTGTTTATCATTCATTCCATTGATAAGTTGTTCTACTGACATAGTTACTCCTAAAGTGTAAATTCGCTTCTCTCATTATACCAGATTTCTATACGGAACATTAGTTCGTATACATAACAATAAAAAAGACATGACACCTAGTTATTTTTGTGGCACGTCAAATCTGGATAGATGCCATTCTTGAATAACATCAATTAGCTTTTTAGCATATGTTGGATCAGTCGCATAACCATCTTGCGTTAAAGCAACAGCAGCAGCTTTATAATCTTTAGCCGCTAAAACATGTTGATATTGTGCTGAATTCCAACTCGTGCCATGATATAGTAATTTCGCATGCGCTTTCATACTATCTTGCCACGAATCATAAGCAGCAAATCGTCCTTGAATAGTTACCCATTGCCCATTTTCAAATTCTTGTGTCGGTAAAACGACACTTTTTTGTCCAGCATCTGCTTTGATACCGTATAAATTATTGTATTTAGATGCTAAAGTTGACGTATTCCAATCAGACTCTAAAATTGCTTGTGCAATACTAATTGAAGCAATTACACCATATTTCTCTTGCAGTTGCCTTGCGTAAGGCGCTAATTGGTTAATCCATGCAATTTTATTTTCGCGTGTCATATCACCCTTTTTGACTGTTTGTTGCCTTTCGTAAATCACAGTTTGTGATACAAAAGTAGCTAAGATTGCTAATATAATAATGCTACTGACTAATATCCAGAAATTTAATTTTTTCAACTTTTTCAACTGCTTTTTTGAACGTTTGCGTCTTTTTTTTGCCATCATTAAAAAGTATCCTTTCTATATATTTTTACATCATGAGTTATATTAGATATTAAATAGTTGTAGTTGATTTTTATTAACTCATTCATATTATCACATAATCAGTTAAATATGTTCTAGTACAATTACTAATAACATATTGATTTTATCAGTTAAAAAAGCCTTATCTCATCGAAGATAAGGCTTTTTATTAAAAACTCATGTTAATAGAGAACACAACGTGACATATCTTCTTAAACCAATTAGGTACTAATAATCATCCATTGCTAATAATTGTTGGAAGCGTGGTGATGTTTTTTTGAGCTTTTCGGGTGTGTCCGCTAATGTAAAGTTACCAGACTCTAGAAAATACACATGATCAACATGATCAATGCCCGTTAAATGATGTGTCACCCATATAATCGTTCTATCATGTAACACCGTGAAAATTTGTGTTAAAACATCAGATTCCGTTTTAGGATCTAAGCTGACAGTTGGTTCATCTAAAATAACGATTGGTGCATCTTGTAATAAGATACGTGCTAATGCAAAACGCTGCTGTTCTCCACCAGAAAAACGTGCGCCAGCTTCTTGCATTTGTGTTTCATATTGGTCTGGCAAACTCTCAATCAATGCTTGTAAGCCAGCTTGTTTAATCGCTGCCTTAACTTGTTCATCAGTCGCATCAACATTACCCATCCGCACATTATTTAAAATGGTGGTATTAAATAAGTAACCCTGTTGATCTAACACAGCAACAATATGTGATAATTGTTGCTGCAAATTAATAGTTGGTTGGTCATCAATGGTCACCGTCCCATTATTTGGTTCAATATCACCAGAAAGCAACTTCAATAATGTTGTCTTACCTGCACCAGAACGACCTAATAAGGCAATTTTTTCACCCGAATGAATGGTTAAATTCAGTTGATCAATTATCAATTGTTCATCATACTTAAATGTAACATTTTTAAAATTGATGGTAGCATTGTGAATATGGGAAACGCTGTCTGACATGACCGTTGGTAATGGTAAATCATTCAAACGTTCAATACTATCTTCATAAAATGATGCTTCACTAACACCTTGATTAACCCCAATAAAACTATCTACAAGTGGAAAAATAGCTAGTGTAAAGGCTGCAATATAGTTAACCATCACGTGGTTGTCAGAAAATTGATTACCAGCCCAAAGTAAGGTAGTAATGACTAATATCAACACCAATGCTTGAATGGTAAAATCTCGCCACCAGCCAAAGCGCATTTCTTTGTTTTTAGTATCTGCCAACTCTGACATCACTTGACCCTGATAGGCTACCAAATCATTCTGCCGACCAGATAAAACCCAGTCTTGTAATCCTAAAACTGCATCCGTTGCATCTGTATACAATTTATTTTGCAACTTTTTCTGATGATGTACTCTCGGCCGATTAATTACAAAACTGATAGCAGGTATTACAATTAAAATGATTGCTAATACCAAAAACCACCAAATCATAAACAACCAATTAACAATACCAAAAGCCAAACTCACAAATATATATAACAATATTCCTGCGCCTAACGGAAACAAAGTTCGCAAATACAAATTTTGTAGTCGATCTAAATCGTCAGCCAGTAAACTGAGTACTTCACCTGTTTGCATGCGACCGCGAATACTGCTCGCTTGGCTAGCCATGCTACTATATAGCCGTTTGCGTGCTTGTGAAACCACACGTAATACCCAGTTATGTGATACTAAACGTTGCGTATAACGGAATACCGGCCGTGCAATCCCAAAACCACGCGTCAGAACAATTGGTACATAAATTAACAAGATATTATCTGGTCGTTGCGCTGCTCGAGAAATCAAATAGCCAGAAACAAACATCAATGCACCGGCAGCCAAAGTTGTTAGCAGACTCAAAAAAATCGACCAAAACAAACCTGCTTTTTGAAATTTTAAAAATGGCACAATCCAATGATCATCAGATAGTAATTGTTTGAGCTTATTCATTGTCTACCTCCTAACTCATGACGTAATATATTCAGTTGGCTATCTGGCTTGTCTAATAAATTCTGTGGCAACCCTTGTTCCACAATTTCTCCATTACGCAATACAATCACATAATCCATTTGATCAAGCCAATGCAACCGATGTGTAGCAAAAAAGACCAAATGTGAATCTAGTATAGGTGCCATTGTTTGTTTTAAATCATATTCTGTTTCAATATCTAGGTGAGCCGTTGGTTCATCAAATAGTAATACTTGACGCTGATCATCAAGCAACATACGTGCGAGTGACACACGCTGTGCTTGCCCACCTGATAGTTGCCGGCCACCTTCACCAATAATTGTATCTAACCCATTCGGTAGCTCAGAAACTAATTGTGTAAGACCTGCCTGAACGACTGCTAATTGTATACCTTTATCGGTTGCATGTTGCGCATAAAATTTAATATTGCCACGTAATGTGTCATGAAAGATATATGGTTGTTGTGGCATGTAGAAAAACTGCTTTTGCCAATCTGATTGCATTAAATGTGGTAAATCTTGCCCGTTAAGTTTGATTTCTCCAGTATTGGGTTGTAAAAAACCACCTAAAATATTTAATAATGTTGACTTACCAGAACCGCTTTCACCTACGATAGCAATTTTTTGATACCCTTTGATGTGTATATCAATATTTTTGAGGACTAACTTATCCTCATAGCCATAACTAACCTGAGCTAATTCGAGCTCACTATCAGCTCGCCATTGGTCTAGCAACAATTTATGCCGATTCTTTACACTTGGTTTACCAAGAATATCCATTACATCAGTCAAAGCATTTTTACCATTCAAAGTCGCGTGGTAATCATCAGAAAAATTACGTAATGGCAAAAAATACTCTGGTGCTAGAATCAAAATTGATAACGCTGGTAATAGTGCCATTTTCCCATCTAATAAATCAAATCCTAAAAAGACAGCCACGACTGCTATGGAAAGTGTTGTAAAGAAATCTAGCGCAAAAGTTGATGTAATTGCAACGCGTAATGTGCGCATGGTTGTTTTACGATAATCTTCAGAAATATTGTAAATCTCGTCACTATAAGAATCTGCCAAGCCTAACTGCTTAAGTGTTGGTAACCCACGGAGTGCATCAACAAATCGATTGTTCAGATTTTTAAAATTAGCAAATTCAGCATCTGCCTTACTTTGTGCTGCTAAACCTAGAATAATAAAAAAGATAATGACAACTGGGAAAATGAGTAATAAGAATAAACCTTGCTCCCACTTCAGGTAAAAAATATAAATTAAAATTAACCAAGGAATAATGCTCAGATCAAATACTTTTATTAATAAAAGTTGAAAGTAGTTTTTAACATTGTCTAAGCCAGCACCAAGCGTGGTTACTGCCGTTCCTGTTCCTGTCTTGGCAATAACACTTGGACCAATTTCAATATATTTTGATAACAATTGGACACGATACGTTTCAACAGCACGATCAGCAAAGTGTGACATATATTGATTTTTTAATACGATTAATAATTGACGCATTAAAAATGCCACAGCAAAAGAAATTATGTCTATTCCGATACCACTTAAGGATTGTCCTTCCCAAAATCCAACAATAGCACGTGCTAAAAAAATACCTTGTGCTAGAATGGACAACCCTTGTAATCCCGTCATCAATACTAGCCCAATGAGCGTTTTAATGATCCCATTTAATTGAAATAACCTTTTATCGATCACTTATCTTTATTCCTAAACAAATTTATTTTTGATAACTTATTGATCATACTATAAAATCAAAAAACGTTTACATGTTAATTGTAAACGTTCCGCTCAGTATTATTCAACTACTTTATGTGAGATTATTCGCTTGCGAAATACCCAGAAACTCCATATTTGATACACTAAAGTAATTGGCAAAGCTGTTAATACAACGATTGTCATTAGCTTTAATGTATACGCTGATGAAGCAGTAGATACAATCGTTAGATTGTGTATTGGATTATTTGCCACGATAACACGCGGGAACAACCCAACAAATAATAGCGTAACAACACTAGCTAATGATAAACCGGATAATATAAATGGTATTATCTCATGTTGTTTCTTCAATGCAATGTACCAACCTGAAACAGTAATTAAGACAATAAATGCCAAAATGATGATTGTCCACATCGCTTTTGTTTGATAAAAATCGGTGTAGAAAAACAATAATACTGCAAATATCACTTCACCAGCTAACAAAACTGGATATAGGTATCGTAATTGTGTCAAAGCACGTTGCTGAATTTTCCCTTCGATGCGCAGGCGTGTATAATTCAAGCCATGCACATAACTCATCAAAGCAACGGCAACCCCACCGACAAGTGTCATTGGTGTTACATAATCAAAGAATCTAGCAGATAGATCACCATGTGCATCAATCGGCATACCTGAAACAGTTGCTGTTAAAATCATACCTAGGAAAAATGGTACCAAAAATGATGTTAAGGCAATTAAGCGTTCCCATAAGTGTGTTGCTTGAATCGTTGGCATGTGCTCACGAAATTCAAATGAAACGCCACGGTAGATCAATGATAACAGCACAATAAACAACATTAAGTAAAATCCTGAAAACAACGAGGCATACCATCCTGGAAAGGCAGCAAAAGTTGCCCCACCAGCAGTTATCAACCAAACTTCATTAGCATCCCAATTAGGTCCTATAGCTTGATATAAAGCTTCACGATCTTTGTCATCACGCGCATTAAAAGCGAACTGCATCCCAATGCCAAAATCAAATCCTTCTAAGAAAAGGAAACCTGCCCACAAGACACCAATCAAAATAAACCATACTAACTCTAATGTAGTCATTAAGCTTCGCTCCCTTCTATCAAATGCTCATAAGGATCTCTTGATTCTACCGCATCATCCGCTTCTTGCTCAGCAGATGGTCCACTATGCAACACACGACGTGATAACCAAATCATAATGCCGCCAATTGCCGCAAATGTCAAAAAGTAAATGATATTAGAAATCAATAATGATGCAACCGAGACATTAGGTGAAACCGCATCACTAATAGGCATCAACCCATAGACAACCCAAGGATAACGACCTAATTCAGTGACTAACCAACCAGCTGTATTAATCACAAATGGTATAAACGTAGTAATACCTAAAATCCATAAGAACCAACGCTGAGTGAGAATTAACTTTGATTTTTTACGATTCATCCACAGGGCAACAACGCCTAGCATCATCAAGCCACCACCACCAACAGCCATCACGCGGAAGGCATAAAATAATGTGTTTTCTGGTACATAGTAATTTTTAATATCACTATGCGTCTTACCATATTTCTTTTGGAACTCTTTTTCCAGTTCATTGGTTCCAGTTGTATTCCCACCTGTTAATGAGTGATTACCTAAAATAGATAATACGTATGGAATTTCAATTTTAGCAATGACCTTGTGAGTATCTGGATTAGTAACCGAAATTAACGACCAAGGTTGTGCCTTATCTTTACGTTCAGATGATGTGATAGTTTCATCAACACCTTCCATAGCAGCATATTTCATTGGCTGCATTGACTGCAGATCAAACGCATGCCGATCTCCAGTAATCAAGGCACCAACGACACCGATTAAACCAATTACCAGCGCAATATTGATTGATTTTCTGAAAAATGGTATTTGTATATCATTTTTCTTTAATTTCAATAATTTGAAAGCTGACATACCCGCAACAAGAAATCCGGCTGTAACAAATGTACCGACAATTACATGCGGAAACTGTACCCACAGCTGTTTATTGGTAATTAAAGCGCCAAAACTTGTTAATTCTGCACGCCCTTGATGATTATCAATCGCATAGCCAATTGGATTTTGCATGAATGAATTAGCTGCCAAAATCCATAATGACGAAAGACCAGATGCAATGGTAACAATCCAAATCAACAAGACGTGAAGACCTGGCTTGAAGCGGTCCCATGTAAACGACCATAAACCAATAAATGTTGATTCCGCAAAAAAGGCAACTAACGCCTCAATAGCTAGTAATGAACCGAATATATCACCAACATATCGTGAATATCTCGACCAATTCATACCGAATTGAAATTCTTGAATCAATCCTGTGGCAACACCAACAGCAAAACTCAATAAGAAAATTTTCCCCCAGAATTGCGCCATGTCTTTATATATCTTATCTTTTTTGAAAACATACATTGTCTCCATAACAGATACAACGAGACCTAGTCCGATAGACATTGGCACAAAAAAGAAGTGAAAAATTGTTGTCATTGCGAACTGAAAACGTGCCAGCTCAACAATGCCTACTAAAGTAACCATCTTTTCCTCCAGAATATACTGAATGATTGCACTATCTCAGTATATATTTCATATTCAAGAGACTCACATACATGTGAATATCTCCTCTGTATATAGTTTATCACTTGATAAGAAATAAAGTTGTTAAAAAAATGTAACAAAAAAACGCTTCTCGCGTTTTTTCTGTTTATGAAAAGTTAGTATCATCATCCAAGAAAGTATTCAACACTTCTTCAACCATGTCCCATTCCTTGTCATCTTCAATTTGGACAAGGTCTTCTTCTGTAGCATCGCCATTTTCATCAGGATTGAAAATATAAGCTTGAATATCAACTTCTTCGTCGTCCTCAACACCTTCCGGAACTAGCAAAATATAGTCTTTACTATACTCTTCTGAATGGAAAGTAAACAATATTTCGTATAGTGTTTCATCACCATTTTCATCAACTAAAGTTATTTTTTGTATTTCTTCTGGATTTGCCATTATTTTAAAAGTAATTGTCATTATTGCAAAATAACAATTACATTCCCTTCAAGTTTAATAAGTTCATTATAACGTAAAAACAACGTTTCGTATAGAAACGTTGTCAGCGATTATTTTGTCAACTTACCATTTGCATCTAAATAATTTTGTAAAATAAATTCAGCTGCTATTTTATCAATCACTTGCTTACGCTTTTTACGCGATACATCCGCTTCCTCAATGAGCATACGCTCAGCTTGAACAGTTGTTAATCGTTCATCTTGAAAATCTGTTGGTAAATTGAATTTCTCTGTTACCATCTTTGCGTAATCACGCGCAGCTTTAGCACGTGGGCCTTCGCTGTTATTCATATTTTTAGGTAAGCCTAAAACAACCCCATTGGCTTGTTTTTCTTTGATAATCTCACCTAATCGATCAAGACCGAATTGCTCTTCATCTTCGTTAATTCGAATAATTTCAACGCCTTGAGCTGTCCATCCCATAGGATCACTTACCGCTACGCCAACTGTTCGACTACCTACATCTAATCCAAGTATCCGCATTATTTTTTCAAATAGGCGTGCACAAGTTCCTCAATAATTTCATCACGTTCATGGCGCTTAATTAAATTACGCGCATCATTGAGACGTGGAATATAAGCTGGATCTCCTGACATCAAGTAACCTACAATTTGGTTAATTGGGTTATAGCCTTTCTCTTCTAAGGCATTATAAACAATCTCTAATGTATCATGAATATCTTTTGGCATTTGGTTACCAAAATCAAATATTGTTGTTTCGTCGTTTACTGACATAGTACACGCTCCTTTCTATAAGCTATTGGTGCTATTATCTTTTCTTGCCAATCATATCATCTATTTTACAAGAAAATTATGACAATCATATGACAAAAACCGTGATTCAGCATAAATTACTGTGATGATGTCTATAAATTAGCTAAGAAATCTCCTACTGCTGTAAAGGCATCATTAATACCAGCAGCATTTTTACCACCTGCTTGTGCCATATCAGGACGGCCGCCACCACCACCACCGACAAGTGGTGCAATTTGCTTTATTAATTGTCCTGCTTTGATACCCTTTTGGTTGGCATTAGGTGAAGCAGCAACAATCAGACTAACCTTTTCTTCAATTACTGCTGCTAATACCAATACATCAGATGGATAACTTTCTTTCCAATTATCAGCAACTTGACGTAAGCCATCCATACCAGAAACTTGCAGTTGAGCTGTGATATAGGTGTGCCCATTAATTGTCTTCACATCACGGAACAAGTCACCAGCAGCTGCATTAGCCAGTTTAGATTCCAGTGACTCAACCAGTCGTTGTGCTGCTTTCAAATCATTTTGTAAATCTGCAACTTTTTCTGGTGTATCTGTTAACTTTTGTGCTTTAAGCTGCAAAGCAATCGCTTTTAGGGCTTGTTCTTCTGATTTATATATAGCTAATGCTGGCAAACCTGTGACTGCTTCAATACGTCTGACACCAGCACCAATACCAGATTCAGATACTATTTTAAATAAACCAAGTTCTGCTGTTGAGTTGGCATGTGTCCCACCATCAAATTCCTTATTGAAATCACCAATTGACACAACACGAACCTGTTTGCCGTATTTTTCACCAAAAACGGCAACTGCTCCCATCTTCTTAGCCGTTTCAATATCTGTTTCAACCCATGTTATAGGTAAATTTTTAGCAATTTCATCGTTAACAAGTGATTCAATTTGATCTAATGTGCTTGGATTGACCGGTCCTTCATGCGTGAAATCAAAACGTAAATAATCTGGTTCCACAAGTGAGCCAGCCTGATGTACATCGCCACCAATAACTTGACGTAATGCTTGATCAAGTAAATGTGTTGCCGTATGGTTTTGAGATACTGCTATGTGACGAGCCAAATCAACACGTAAGTTAACATGATCCCCTGAATTTATATCACTTAAAACATCGACAGTATGAATATGTTGCCCATTTGGTGCGCGTTGTACATTAACGACATGACCGATCACATCATTTTTATCATTTAAAATGTCTCCTAAATCTGCTACTTGACCACCCATTTCTGCATAAAATGGTGTACTATCAAAGACAAATTGTAACTGGTTATTGGCTTGAGCTGAATCTAATAAGGCATCAATTCCTTGCTCATCTTGACCAATAATAGCAACTACTTGTGCTTGTTCTACACGTGTAGTCGTCCAACCAACATATTTTGAAGCCACTTTCAAATCTGTTAATACCGCATTTTGAACGCCCATTGAACTGCTGTTATTATTTCTAGCAGCCCGAGCACGGATACGTTGTGCTTGTAATGCTTCATTAAATCCATTAACATCAACTGTTAAACCAGCATCTAGTGCTTGTTCTTGCGTTAATTCTAAAGGAAAACCATACGTATCAGATAGTTTAAATGCATCTACCCCTGAAATCTGTTTTTCTCCAGCTTGCTTAGCCGTATCAATAACATTATTGAGTAATACCAAACCACCTGTCAAGGTTGCATTGAATCGTTTTTCTTCGGCAGCAATCGTCTTTTGGATTTTAGTCATATTATCTGTGATTTCTGGATAATAACTGAACATAATTTGACCGACAATAGGCACAAGACTAGTTAAAAACTCACCTTTTATACCCAATTTACGACCATGCAAAACCGCGCGGCGTAACAGTCGTCGAATCACATAACCACGACCTTCGTTTGTAGGTAAGGCACCATCACCGATTGCAAAAGTTATAGCACGCACGTGGTCTGCGATAACTTTAAAACTAGTATTTGTTTCTGAATCTTTAGTCCCATCATAAGCAATCTTGTCAGACAATTTTTCTGTTGCTTGAATAATTGGTAAAAATAAATCAGTATCAAAGTTCGTTCGACCATTTTGGAAAACAGTCACGACACGTTCCAAGCCCATTCCTGTATCAATATTTTTATGCGGCAACTCTGGATACTTTGCATTATCTGTTAATCCAGGTAGATGATTGAATTGTGAAAAGACGATATTCCAAATTTCTAAATAGCGTTCATTTTCACCACCTGGATACATTTCTGGATCATTGTCTGGTAGATCTTGAAATGCAGGGCCACGATCAAAGAAAATTTCTGAATCAGGGCCTGAAGGGCCTTCACCAATATCCCAAAAATTATCTTCTACTTCATAAATATGTCCATCTGGCAAATCAGTTTTTTCTTGCCAAATCCGCTTAGCTTCTTGATCTTTTGGATAAACTGTCACATAAAGTAAGTTCTTATCTAAACCATACCATTCAGGACTGGTTAATAATTCCCAAGCCCAAGGAATCACTTCTTCTTTAAAATAATCGCCAATAGAAAAATTACCCATCATTTCAAAAAGTGTATGGTGACGTGCTGTTTTTCCAACATTTTCAATGTCGTTTGTACGAATAGCTTTTTGAGCATTAGCAATACGTGGATTTTCAGGAATTACACTACCATCAAAATACTTTTTAAGTGTCGCAACACCAGAATTAATCCATAGTAATGTTGGATCATCTTGTGGTATCAAGTTTTTTGACGGCACAATGTCATGCCCTTTTGTCGCAAAGAAATCCAAAAACATTTGCCGAATTTCAGATGACGTGAGTTCTTTCATTATTTTTCTCCTTAAAAATAAAAAAACCATTACAAAATGCGGACGAGCTACCGTGGTACCACCGCAATTTGTAATGACCTTTGATCTTTACCTTAATTAGCTCATAACGCTGAGGCGCGATGACTTTTCAGTCATGATTTATCCTGGGAGCACAACCTTTATTGCGTGTATTTTTCATTAACCAACACATTTCTGAGTATCGCTTATAAATGTTGCATATCCAGTTCATAGTTATTGTACCATATTTTAATTTAAGCGTGTATCATTTCAAATCATTCGATTACCAACCAATATGATTATCTGTTTCTGGTAATTTTAACAAACCATTATCTAACTCATCAAAGGCACGTTGCATAATCTCAAAAGCTTGGGACAACTCCTCTTCTGTGATGACAAGTGGTGGTTGAAAACGCAACGTATTGCCCCGTAAGCTAATCATAATCGCTCCAAGTTCGAAGATACGATAAATTAACTTAGTTGTTGCCTCATCATCTGGTTGTCCTTGTGCATCAACAATGTCAATACCACCATTCAAACCATATAGTCGCACATCACCTATAAATGCATGCTTTTGCGATTCTTGTTCAAAAAAATGTCGTGCGACTTCACCTAGACGATGAGAGCGTGCCACTAATTGCTCTGATTCAATGACATCTAAAGTAGCCAAAGCCGCTGCTGATGTTACCGGATTTCCTGCAGTTGTGTAAACGTTAGCTGGAGCTGATAAGCTTGACATGATATCTTTGCGACCAATAACAGCACTCAATGGTAAGCCACTGGCAATTGATTTTCCTATACTCATCAAGTCCGGCGCAATACCAAAGTGATCAATCGACCACATTTTTCCAGTACGACCAAGCCCTTGATTCACTTCATCAACCGCAAAAACAATCCCATGTTGCCGTGTAAATTCATATACTAACTCCATGTAATGCTGCGGTGCTTTAATAATACCACCATCACCTTGAATTGGTTCAATGATAACTAATGCCACTTCATCTGCAGGCAAATATGTTTCAAAAGGGAGTTTAAATGCTTTAAATAAGCGTTCAGAAAAGGTTATTTCATCTTCTCCTGCTAATCTTTGGCTTCTATCGGGGTATGGCACCTTGACAATGCCTGGCAATAATGGTCCAATATGGCGCGTCATATTCAAACTAACACCAGAAATTGAAAGCGCACCATAGGTCGATCCATGATAGGCGCCCGTATAACTCACAACATATTGACGTTTTGTATAAGCACGCGCAAATTTAATAATTGCATCATTAGCATCTGATCCAGAATTCCCGAATACTACTTGTTTATCAAAATCTCCGGGCGCCAATTCTACCAATTTTTTTGCTAATTCAGCCGTTGTTGTGTTGGCAAAATAAGCCGGCGTATATTGAATTAGTTTTTTAGCTTGCGCAGTGATCGCTTCAACCACTTTAGGATGAGAATGACCGACATTAATTGCACTTGCACTGGCTAGTAAATCAAGATATTCACGACCATCTGCATCTGTAATTTTAGCACCTTGACCATGATCGATTACAATGTCAAAATATTTAACTCGTGTGGCATCTGCTACATGCTTTTTCTCTTCATCTAAAATCTCTTTGTTTTTCGACATATTTACCAACTCTTTTCTACTTATTTTTAAATTTATATACAAAAAAAGCCCTGTAGAATCAGGACTTTTCTTGTCAATTTACTTTTGAGACAATTTACTATGTTTAGCGCCATATACGGCATAAATAATTAGGCCAAGGACAAACCATCCAAAAGCGTATAGTTTTGCTTGATTATCTAATTCATAGAAAATATATCCAGATCCCAACGCTGCCAATGCTGGCATAACTGGGTAAAATGGCATTTTAAATCCTGGTTCTTGAATGTCTTTACCTTCACGGGGGCGCAATGCGTAAATACCAAGTGATACAATCATAAATGCAATTAATGTACCAGCAGAAATCAAACCAGCTAATTCGGTAAAGCTAAATACTGAGCCAATCAAAATTGCAATAACTGACAATACCAATAAAGCATTGTTAGGCAAGCCTTTATCATTGACTTTTCCTAAGAAACTTGGCAATAAACCATCACGACCAAAAGCGTAAAGCAAACGTGATCCGGCAAGCATCATACCAATAATCGCTGTAAACATACCAACCAATGCCACAATTGACAACAAGTTAGATGTAAATTCATGACCCGAGTGCAACAATGCCCACGCAGCGGGCGCAGCGTTATTTGCATAGTCAGAATAATGGAACATACCAACCAAGACAAGTGAAACTGTTACGAACAATATTGTCGCAATGATCAATGACCCAATAATTCCGCGTGGCATTGTCCTTTTTGGATCCTTCGCTTCTGCTGAACTAGCAGCAATTGAATCAAAACCAATATATGCCAAGAAAATTTGAGATGCACCCATCGAGATACCTGTCCATCCACCAAATCCAGTACCAGGCTTATGTTCTGGAATGAATGGTACGTAATTACTTGGATGAATAGCAGTTAATCCAACACCAATGAAAATCAAAATAACTAATACTTTACCAACAACAAGTACATTTTCCACACGAGCCGTTGTATTCGTACCACGCCATAGCAACACTGCCACAATCAAAACGGCAAATAATGCGGCAAGATCAATGACCCCACCATTGCCAGCAGCAAATGATCCTGCCAGTGCAGGTGGTAACGCTAAATCATGTGAGCTAAGAAATAATTTAAAGTTCGCTGACCAACCTGAAGCAACAAAGGCCACGGCAATAAAGTATTCTGCTAGAAGTGCCCATCCGGCAATCCAACCAAACACTTCACCAAAGACAACGTTGGCCCAAGAATAGGCCGACCCTGCAAATGGTAAGGCTGACGCGAATTCAGCATAAGCAAATGCAGCTAACCCTGAAACAATCGCTGCAATCACAAACGAAATGGCGACTGCTGGACCAGCGTGATTAGCCGCAACAATGCCTGGTAGGGTAAAGATAGCTGTTGATACGATTGTACCAATACCTAAAGCCAGCATTTCTTTGACACCTAAAGTTTTACGTAAATGTTTATCACTGCTAGCAAAACTAGCTGGCGTTGCTTTATGCAGCCATCCTGTTTTTATTTTTGATTCTGACATATGTTTAAATCCCCTTCAACTTTATAAAAGTTACTTGATTATATTAACATTTTCTAATTTTATTGTCAATGTTTCCCATATATTTAAAGGGTCTAACAATGTGTCCTTTGTTTTCGTTGGAATTTGATAATAAAAAGCATTTTCAAATGTAAAATACTTAAGTCAGATGGTCACCTCAAAAATTTGTTTTTTCTCAAGTGTTTATTTGATTTTGGTTAGTCAGGACAAGATATTTAATATATTGCAATAAAAAAGCTATTCCCAGAGGAATAGCTTTTTTATTTAGGCAAATATTGTAGTCAAAATCAAAATAACTATCAAACCAGTCACAGAAATAATTGTTTCAAGCACTGTCCAAATTTGAAAAGTTTGTTTGACAGACAAATCAAAGAACTCTTTGAAAATCCAAAATCCAGCATCGTTAACATGTGATGCAATTAATGATCCAGCACCAATCGCCAACGCAACGAAGACTGGTAACAAGGTATTTCCTGGGTTTGCGGCTAAGATACCAGTAACGATACCAGCAGCTGTCATACCAGCAACCGTAGCTGACCCAACTGATACACGTAAAATCGCTGCAACACCCCAAGCAAACAATACAACAGCAATGGGGCTCATAGCACCACCGGCTTGGAACGTGGAAGCAATTTTATCTGACAAACCTGATGTCACTAAGACACCACGTAATGCACCACCACCACCGACAATAAGTAAAATACCAGCAACAGCACTCATACCTGAGTTTAAAGACTTACCAACTTCAGACATAGACTTGTGTTGCCAAGTACCCATTGAAAAGATTGCAAAAACCAAGGCAACTGTCATCGCAACAGCTGGATTTGCTGCAAATTCAACAATTTGATCAGCCATTGTTGGATTCTTCGGTGTGATCCCACCTGTATAAATCAACTTATAAATTGTAGCAATAATCATGAATATAAGCGGAAATACAGAAGTTAAGACCGACAAACCAAAATTAGGTGTTGTTTTTAAATCATATTCCTTCACAGGACCAACAGCTTCAATTTCTGTTTTGAACTGAAAAGCGTCTGGTGCATATTTTTGTGCTAATTTTGTAAATGCTGGTCCAGCCACAACTGCTGTAATGACAGAAACTATCAAACCAAAAATCAACATCATACCAATGTTAGCACCTAAAGCAGAGGCAACAGCCGTTGGCGCTGGCTGTGGTGGCAAGAAACCTTGTGCTGATGACAAAGCGGCTGTCATAGAAATACCAAGATACAGCAAAGGTACACCCGCCTCAATGGCAACAGCAAACACAATCGGAATCAACAAGACCATACCAACACCAAATATCATTGAAATACCAATAATAAATGACGCAATCAAAACAGCCCATTGCAAACGCTTAACGCCAAACCAGTCAATCAATGTCTTTGCAATACGATATGATCCACCGGCATCAGCGACTAATCGACCAATCATCCCACCAAAAATGAAGATGACTGAGTTTGGTCCTAGAATATTTCCTACACCTTCTGCACCTAAGACTGCATCTGGAATCTTCATAGGTTCCATACCCAGTAATAGCGCTAAAATAAAGGCAGTAATAATAAGTGCAACGAATGTGTTCAACTTTAATTTTGCAATCAAGAGCAGCAGAATTAAAATTGAAACAATCAACATGACAAATTCCATGTTATTTACATATAACGTATCTCCGTAACAATACGTTTTCTCCTAATTTATTTTTTATTTATGATAAACGGATATAAAACAAGTAATGTTCCCTAAAAATTGTTTTTACTTTGCATGTTTACGTTGATAATTAGCAATATTTTCATATTCTGTTTGTAATTGGCGTGATAACCGGATAAATATTGGTGCTAATTCACGATATGCTTCAAAATTTTCTGGCTTAGGTTGGTAAGTATTTGATGACCCTATATATTGTTCGATATCATAGAGATCATCAATCTTACCTAAGGCTTTTTGGGCAACAATGACCGCTGCTAAAGCGCCCGACTCAAAAGCTTCTGGAACAGTTACTGGTTGTTCAAAAATATCAGCAAACATTTGACGCCATAATGGTGAACGCGCAAAACCGCCTGTCGCTTGAATAGATGTCAATCCACCAACAACCTCTTCCAATGCCAAACTTACCATATAAACGTTAAATGTGATACCTTCCAAAACTGAACGTAACATATGTGCGCGTGTATGACTATGGTTCAACCCAAAGAATGAACCACGTGCATTAGCATCCCAGATAGGCGCCCGTTCGCCACCCAAGTACGGATGGAAAATTAACCCTTCCGAACCAGCTGGCACGCGCGAAGCAATTTGTGTCATCAAATCATATGCATCAGTGCCTAACAAAGCAGCTGTCGATTTCTCAGCATCAAACATATTATCACGTGCCCAACGGAATACATCCCCACCATTATTAACTGGACCACCAACGACCCAATGATCTTTATCCAACGCATAGGTGAATGTACGACCCTTTGGATCAATCACTGGTTTATCCGACACAACGCGTATTGCGCCAGACGTACCAATCGTAATGGCAGCAACACCTGGTTTAACAGCATTAACACCTAAATTAGATAATGGGCCATCACCAGCACCATATACAAATGGTGTATCATCAGGAATACCAATTACTGTGGCATATTCATGCACCATACTCGTTTCATATTCATAGGGTTCAACAGGTTGTGGTAACTGTTCTTTTTGCAAACCTGTAACTGCTAATGCTTGTTCATCCCAATCCAAATCAAAAATATTAAATAAACCTGTACCAGATGCGATAGAAATATCCATTTTATTAACATTAAATAAACGATGGAATAAATATTCTTTAATACCTAAATAATGCGCTGCATTGTTATAAATATCAGAATGCTCTGCTTTCAACCACAGTAACTTAGACAATGGTGCCATCGGATGAATCGGTGTACCTGTTTTGGCGTAAATTTCTTGGCCTAAACCTGATTTTTTTAACTCTTCTGTATATTTGACAGCACGCGTATCTGCCCACGTAATAACACGCGTTAGTGGTTGCCAGTCTTTATCAAATGCTATTAATGAATGCATAGCTGATGAAAATGAAACAGCGGTAATTTTATCATCAGCTTTTAAATTGGCTGAACGAACAATATCTCCCAGTGCATCAATAAATGCTTCAAAAATTTCATTTAAATCTTCTTCAGCCATATCAGAACTATCACGATAAAGTTGATACCCTTTATTGACAGTGGCAATGACTTGATTCTTATCATCAAATAACACAGCCTTTGTCGATGTTGTCCCAAGATCAACACCAATCATATAATCCATAATTCACCTCGTTTAATTGATAACCGTTCTTCAAATGCTCTTCAAGACAGAAAAAGCTCCCTTAGCGGGAGCATTGTTCCTGAATAGAACTGTTTTTATATTACTTAGCTGAATCTATTGCATGACCACCGAAGCCGTTACGCAAAGCTGAAACAACCTTACCAGTAAATGTATCATCTTGCAATGAACGGTAACGCATTGCCAATGATAGGTAAATAACTGGTGCTGGTACATCAAGATCTAGTGATTCTTGAACTGTCCACTTACCTTCTCCAGATGAGTGCATACGACCAGCAATGGCATCCAAGTGAGGATCCTTGGCAAATTGTTCTTCGGCCAATTCCATCAACCATGAGCGGATAACTGATCCGTGGTTCCACAACTTTGAAACAGCTTCATAGTCGTAGTCGAATTGTGAAGCTTCAAGTACTTCGAAACCTTCAGCAATAGCTTGCATCATACCGTATTCGATACCATTGTGGACCATCTTCAAATAATGACCTGATCCCAAGCGACCTGTATACAAGTAGCCATCTTCTTCAGCAATTGCCTTGAACAATGGTTCGATAACTTGCCATGCTTCGGCATCATCGCCACCAATCATGAAGTTACCACCGTTACGAGCACCACTCATACCACCAGAAGTACCGGCATCGAAGAACTTAATACCTGCAGCACTTGTGCGCTTGTTTTGTTCCAAGTTGTCCTTGTAGTTAGAGTTACCACCATCAATAATGATGTCACCCTTGTCCATCTTTTCAATCAAAGTATCAATCGTTGAGTTTGTTGGTACACCAGCTGGTACCATTACCCAAACAGCTTTGGGTGAAGGCAACTTTGACAACATATCGTCGATGTCTGATGCACCGTCGATTTTGTCAGAATAATCCGTTGCTTCCTTTACGAAGTCAGCGTTTAAATCAAACGCAACAACTTCATGACCGTTATCAACGGCGTTCTTAACCAAGTTCAAGCCCATCTTACCAAGGCCGATCATCGCAAACTTCATTGTTTACATACCTCTTTATTTTCTGTGTTTTTATTACTACTTAATTATATGAAAATTTTTTACACTTTGCAACCCCAATATTGAAAATTCTTTTCGTATCTTGTATTATTAAACTATTGGAGTAGAACATTATGTCAAATAATATTATTGCCCAATTACGGGCACAACGTAAACAATATAATATAACTGAACAAAAGTTAATCAATTTTATTATCAATCATACTTTGGCAGCTAAAGAAGCCAATATCCAAGAAATGTCTGATGGTTCTGGCGTCTCAACAGCGACCATTTCTCGCTTTGTTAAAAAAATTGGGTTTGACTCTTTTCGTGATTTTTCATTTACACTGGCAAATGCGATGATAGAAGACACGCCAACCGATTTTTTTGGTGAAATTTCTGATAACGACAATACTGTTGCCATCGCCAAAAAAGTATTTCGTGGTGCAGAAAATGCCTTATCTGCTACAATTGATAGTCTCACAGCAGCGCAACTCGACCAGGCAACCCATGAACTTATTACGGCTCACCGTGTTGGATTTTTTGGTATCGGTGGCTCCTCATTAGTAGCATTTAATGCCTACCATAAATTCCTTCGTACACCAATTGATGTGATTGCTCATCCGGATTACGATGTACAGCTCATGCAAGCAGTTAGATTAGATAAACACGATGTAGCCGTTATTATTTCACATTCTGGTCGTAACAAAGATACACTTTTGATTGCACAAAAATTGCATGAAAATCATGTTAAAATTATTGCTATAACATCATTTCCAGAATCACCACTTGCTAAAATAGCCGATCTTGTTTTGTTATCTTTGGCAGAAGAAGTCAATTTCCGGAGTGAATCTATGAGTTCATTAATTGCTCAGATTACTATTATTGATACATTGTTTACCCTTGTCGGCTCACAACTATCGCGCGAAACACAAGAAGTTGTTGACACGATGCGCGATGTCATTGAAGAAACTCGTGAACACTAAAAAGCATTGTTACCATATCTTCAAAAAGATGTGGCAACAATGCTTTTTTAGTCAAATTTTTTCAACATAGCTAAAATTTGATTAGCAATCATATCAATAGCTACCTTATTTTTGCCACCTTCAGGGACAATAATATTAGCGTAACGCTTTGTTGGCTCAACAAACTGATGATACATTGGTTTCACCGTTTGTAAATATTGTTCGATCACACCATGAACTGTACGCCCACGCTCTTCAATATCTCTTTCCAAACGACGCAAGAAACGAATATCATCGTCTGTATCAACATAGACTTTCAAATCTAATAAATCACGTACGCGACTGTCATTAAACAACAATACACCATCAACAATAATCACATCAGATGGTGCTACAGTAATCACTTCGCTCGAACGTGTGTGCTGTTCATAATCATACACTGGTTTATTAATCGACCGATGACGCAATAACCGTTGTAAATCAGCCACGAAAAGATCTGTTTCAAATGAATCAGGATGATCATAGTTGGTTTTAATCCGCTCTGCAAAAGGCTTATCAGATTGATCACGATAATAAGCATCTTGCTGTAGAAAAACTGGATGGTAATCAGCAATACGCGCCACCAACTCACGACTTACAGTTGTTTTACCGGAACCTGAGCCGCCAGTCACACCAATTACTAATGGTTTTTGTCCCATTATCGTTTACCACCTTCGCTCGCTTCAATACCTTCATGCAAACCAGACATATCTTGATTAATTGATCGGAAGGCCGAATTTTCAACAGGTAGATGTTGAATAAAATCATCAAATATTTGTAACGTACCAATGATTGAAACAGCTGAAAAATCTAATACATGACCTGCAAATGTATGATCATCTGATAGAAAATGCAAATGCCAACCTGGTGCTGAAACACCGCCAAACACAGCTGGTGAATAATAACCCAACAACGTGCCAGCAACATTCTCTCGCTCAAACTCTGGTTGCATCTGTGCCACTTCTAATAGGCTAGGATATGGTCTTGATTGTTTGGGTGCAATACGAACATGTACACGCGAAAATTGTCCATGTACTTTTAATGCAGAAAAAACGTTGGTAATTTGTTGATTACTTAATATATCTGAAAGATTTTCAAATGCTACTTTGTTCAAATTCAATTCTGAACTTGTTGCTAATTCATCAAAATGGACTGTTGCAAATGGCAGTGTCGTTAACTCATCTGTAATATGGTTAACAGTACCGGTACTATCTGCTTGATATGTCTCACCTGCCAGAAAAATAACCTCACCATCTAATCCGTCCAGAGTGCCAATACCGGTATCACCGTGCTTTTTCAACTCCTGAATCGTGATGGTACCTGCCATTTCTTTGGCCATAAGTTGCGCTAACGTACCATGTTGATATAATGTTGTCATAATCTGCCTCGTTTCTACTCTCTATTTTAAGTTAATAAAAAAAGACTGTAAAGTCTTTTTTAGAGAAGTATACACGAATAATCATATTTTATTTGTGCTCACGAATATATTTAGTCATCAACAAGCCAATTATTGGTACCAATATAAACCAACCACTTGTCAAAGAAAGTGATTGACCAATAGTCATTGATTGATTAAATGTCGTGACCAAAATTGAAGCAACTACGACACTTCCTGCACCAATAACTTGACGCATCGTTGTCACAATGGCCGTACCATGACTCACTAAATGTTTTGGCAGTGCATTATTAGCCGCTGTTACAGCAGGCATCATAATAAACGCATTACCACCTTCTAACAACATGGCTGCCACTAAACCAAAAATCCAAGATTGAGTACCAAAAACACCTAGTAAACTGTAACCAATGATCATCATCGTCATGCCCAAATAGACAAGTTTTTTCAAACCAATTTGATTTAATAAACGTCCAGCACGTGGATTCAGTTGACTCAGGAATACAGCTGCGGGCACCATGAGTAGCCCCGACCAAAGCGGTGTCAAATTAAAAACGCGCTGATAAAAAAGCGGCATCAAGACTGTTGCAATGATTAACCCCGAATAAGATAATCCAGTTAGCAACATTGCAGGTATAAATCCTTGATATTTAAAAACCATTAAATCTAAAAACGGTTGCTTTAATTTAAGTTGACGAGTAACAAATAACGCCAATAAAACTAAACTCCCAACCATCACTAGCCACCAAAAGACAGTTAGCCCACTCGTTGGTAAACTGGCAATTGCATATAATACACCACCAAATCCGATAAGTGTTATTGCAGACAACCAATCAAATTTCGACCGTTTAATACGATGTGTATTTTGAATCACGCGCTGTAAACTGATAATTAATATCGCTAGAACAATGAAAAATAGCGCAAATAATGCACGCCATGAAATCCATTGCAAAACAATACCTGAAATAATTGGACCAACTGCTAATGCGGAACCCATAACTAGGCCAACTACCCCCATCGTCACACCACGTTTTTCTTTATCAGTATTTTCCATGATAACACTTTGAAATGTGGGAAATAGCGCACCTACTGCGATACCTTCTAACAGGCGACCTATAATAATCCCTGCAAAACTGGGTGTTACCATAGCAATTCCTGTACCAACTAAAAAGACTGCAACAATAATGTTTAGCAATGTTTTTAATGTGATATTATCCAATAACCAAGGACTAAGTGGCATCACTAAAGTCATCGCCACCATAAACCCAGTTGTTAACCACTGTACCGTGCTCGCATCCACATGAAAACTCGCCATCAAAATTGGATAAGCTGTTGTCATTGTTGATTGACTGATTGACATGATAAAAGCTATCGACAATAGTCCCAAGGAAAATGGTGTTAATTGCCGTATGTTTTTAAACATAGATCCCCCCTAAAATCTTTATTTATAACCATTCTAAATTAAATACATCTATTTTACAAGTTATTTTCTGTCTCAATGGCTCTAAAATAAAAAAACATCCGAAGATGTTTTATTTAATATGATTAACTTCGGCAGTTTTCTCAATCAATAACCGAACATAATTAAAATCCCCAATCTGCCCTTGGTGAACGCCGTCATCAGCTAACCAATTTGTATTTTTCTTGGCTAAGCTATACCAATCAATCACATGTAGATTTTTATAATCTTTTTGCGCCGCTTCTAACATTTGATTATTACTATTTTGCCATGGTTTACTTTGAACAAAATTATTCATCCAATAAACTTGTCTTTTCTTCCCAATACTTTTCATCATCAAATCTAAATCATGACGTTTGATATCGCCATTCGTCCCTAACCCCATTAAAACATTAGTGGCTAACTTATCATTCTGAGCCATCTCTGCAACAATATCTGTTGCTTGGTAGGCTTGCCGACCAACTTCTGCATCAACATGAATTTTGGGATTACTATCTTGTAAATAAGGTCCAGCATCTAACATGACCGAATCACCAATTGCAGTAAATGACATGGATTTAAAAGCTAAATATTGTGTTGGCTTAACGTGATAATCAGAGACAATCTTTTGGTCTTCTTTTGATAATTTTTGAGAAACACCCATCTTTTTCTCATGCTTAGACGCTTTTTCTTCCTGATCAGCTAATTTGTTGCGCTTGTCAACTTCAGTGATATTCTTCGTTAATTTTTGTTGTAACTGAGTTGGTGGTTGCGGTAGCCCAGCGCGTTTATCAGTTAAACCAAAAGCAATAAACAAAAGGAACACGGTGATTGGCGTAGTTACTATGAAAAAGCGATTACGTGATCGCAGCAACCAGTCATTCACTTGGTGCCACTGTACGCCGTAACGAAAAACATTTTCAATGTAACGATAACTCAGCTCACTGACCAGAAAAACAAGAACTACTTCTATGACCATATGAAATAGTGTTGGTTGATAGTGTGGTATGAACTTTTCATAAAAAATAAAGATTGGTAATTGATATAAATAAATACTATATGATCGTGTGCCTAAATAATTCAACACCTTTTGATCTAGTAGTTTAGAATACCACGACGCTGGATGAGCTGTAACAGCGACAAGCACCGCCACATCCAAAGTAAATAAATACATCAATCCTTTGTAGGTTGCAGCTGCCTGCCCGTTCAAAAAAATCATCCCAACAACCATCATGATAAATGCACCAGTACCAATAGCATTCAAATAACGACGTGTTTCTTTTTTAGGATATTGAGCCAATCGCATTGAAGGCCAAACAAAAGCTAGTGCCGCACCTATTACAATCGCAAATATTCGTGTATCTGTACCATAATACACACGATTAATTGCTGAAGGATGGTATAAAATCCCCATCAAAAGTGCACTAATAATTGAAATAATAAGCAAAGTAAGTGAAATATGGTACTTTTTCAAGTTCTTTTTGAGTAAAAACCACACAATAAATGGCCAAATAAAATAGAATTGACCTTCAATGGCTAACGACCACAGATGTGTAAACGGTGACTCCCCAGCAAACTGTTGAAAATAAGATTGCCCATTATTAATAGCCCAAAAATTATAAGTATAAGTGACATTAGTCAAAATAATATAACGTAAATTATACATTAACTCTTTATCAAATAATAATATAACCGCTGTTGTAATCAACAGCATAACAATTAAAGCAGGATATAAACGCTTTAATCGCCGTTTATAAAATTGCAAGGGTGCAATTCCACCTGTACGATCATATTCCTGAATTAACAAGTCTGTGATTAAGTATCCCGAAATCACAAAAAAAAGTGGTACACCCAACCAACCACCGAAAATTTTTGTTGGCATTAAATGAAATAAGAGAATACCAATAACTGCTAACGCGCGAAGCCCGTCAAACCCAGTAATGTAACGTTTTGTTTTATTTTTCATGATTTAGTATCCATAAATCCCCAATAGTTAATATTTACTTTACCATCAAAATAAAAAAGTAAACTACACATTATAGTCTACTTTCATTAACAAATTATGTCAATCATTTCAATAACATTTCAATTAGTTTACTGTATGACGTGGTTCGGATTAATTGTGGTACCTCGTCGTTCTAAGGAATGTGGTAATTGTACTTGTGTTTCTTCAATTACCTCATTATTCATGAGTTTCGTTAACATACGCATGGCAACTGCGCCAATATCATACTTAGGTTGCCCAATTGATGTCAATTGTGGACGCGTAATAATCGTAAACTTCGTGTCGTTAGCTGTAATAATTTCGAAATCCTCGGGTATCCGTTTACCGTGTTCTCGCATGTAATTCATAATACCAAGCGCAATTTCATCATCATATGTCACAGCTGCTGAAGCCTCAGCCAAAAACAGTTTTTCAGCTATTTGTAACCCTGAAGCATAATCTTGATGTGCCGAAAATAATAAGCTCTCATCAAATTCCAGTCCTGCTTCTTCTAAGGCTGCCTTGTAACCCACCAATCGGTGTAAACGATTAATCGCATGTGTCATGGGTCCAGTAACCAGTGCCACACGAGTATGACCATTTTTGATAATTGCTTCAGTTGCTTCCTTCACAGCGTCAATATAATTAATATTGACACTTGGTAATTTACCTGCTTCATCGACTGAACCAGCCAATACTACAGGCGCATCAACACCAATAATGGTATTAATTATTTCATTATCCAACTCATTACCCATAAAAATAATGCCATCGACTTGTTTACTGGCCAAATTATTCACAGCCATGGTTTCACGTACTGGATCTTCATCCGTATTTGTAAGTAAAACATCATAGTGATACATATTGGCAACATCGTCAATACCACGAGCTAATTCCGAGTAGTACATATCTGTCACATCTGGCATGACGACACCAATTGTCGTCGTTTTCTTTGATGCCAAGCCACGGGCTACAGCGTTAGGATGATAACCTAACTCTTCAATAGCATCTAACACCTTACGTTTCGTTGATTCACGAACATTGCTATTCCCATTAACGACACGTGATACTGTTGCTAATGAAACACCGACACGATTAGCGACATCATAAATTGTTGCTGAGCTTTTTTTTTGCATGATTTGACCTTCTTTTATTGATTTTATCGTTAAAAAACAATTCTAATATTAATATACCTCCATTCATTATAGCAAATAAAACAAGAATTGCAAACGCTTACAACGCTATTTTTACAAGTTTTCATCGTATTTTCTTTTTGTTACAAGAAAAGACACATCCTAGTCAAAGTGATAGAATATGATTAACAAACAGAACGGAGTAATTTTATGAATACAGAAAAAATTGCAGCTCTTACAACTTGGCTCGAAAAATCCTCACTAAGTGGCGCTATTTTGACAAATTTCCACGATATTGCCTATTTATCTGGATTTGAATCTGATCCCATCGAGCGTGTGCTGGCTTTGGTCATTGTAACAGATAACGTCCCATTTATATTTGGTCCAGCGTTGGAAGTTAATAGCATAAAAGAAAGTGGTTGGCATTACCCTGCTTTTGGTTATGAAGATCAAGAAAATCCTTGGGAAATACTCACACAACATATTAAAGCGCGTACTAATGGCAAACATTTCGCCATTGAGGGCGATAATTTAACGGTTACACGGTTACGCGAGCTGAAAAAGGCTTTTCCTGAAGCAACCTTTGATGCAGATGTGACGGATCAAATCAATCACTTACGTTTGATAAAGACGCCTGCTGAAATCAAACATATGCTGGCAGCCGGTCGGGATGCTGATCGTGCATTTAATTTTGGTTTCGAAGCGTTAGCTGAAAATATTTCTGAACTCGAAGCCGTAGCAGAGTTGGAATATCAATTAAAAAAGACTGGTGTACCAGCCATGAGTTTTGATACTTTACTTCAGTTTGGTGATCATGCGGCTGATCCACATGGTTCGACATCAACACGTCGCCTCAAGTCTGGTGAGCTAGCCTTATTTGATCTAGGGACTATCACCGAAGGTTATGCTTCTGATGCCACTCGAACTGTGGCATTTGGGGAGGTTAGCGATAATGCAAAAGAAATACATGCGGTCACACTAGAAGCACAACGCACAGCACAGGCCAAAGCTAAAATTGGTATGACAGCTAGTGATTTAGATGCAGTAGCTCGTGATGTCATTACTAAAGCCGGTTACGGCGAATACTTCTCACATCGTCTAGGACATGGTTTAGGTACTTCAGTTCACGAATTCCCTTCAATTATGGCTGGCAATAATCTTGAATTACAGGAAGACATGGTCTTTTCCATCGAACCAGGTATTTACATACCCGGCGTTGCTGGTGTTCGCATTGAAGATTCGGGTTATATGAGCAAGAATGGGTTCGTACCTTTCACGGAAACGCCAAAAGATTTATTACAATTTTAGTAAAAAACCAAGCCCCATCAGCTTGGTTTTTTATATCTATGATAAAGCTAAAAACAATAGCGGTATCATAGATATCAAATTATTTAAAAAATGAATCATTATGTTACTTTGGATATCTCCAGTTTTCTTATAAACATAAGCTAACACCATGCCCATGCTCATATAAATCATAAAAGCTAATAAATCAGCAATATTCGTTGATAGATTCATTGTATGTGGCACGGCAAATAAAAAACCTGACAAAATAATACTTGCCCACCACCATGATTGGCGAAAAAAATAATTAATAACTAATCCACGAAAAATTAGTTCTTCAACAACGGGTGCTAAAAGCACCCCATAAATCATTGTACCAATCATAGCAACATTGATGTGCTTAGTTAATGCCTCAATAGCAGCCTGATTTTCAGTCGTTGATGTACCTGTTATTGCGACACGTAAATTGATAATTACCCCTTGAACAACCATCATCAAAATAAACATGCCAATAATATACCAAATATGTCGCCAATTTCGAATATCGATTCTGTGAAAAACAGGTTGATTGGCTGTTTTTTTAAGCAGACGATAGGCATAATAACCGACAGCGCTATATGCAATAATCATTACAATAATGCTCAGTACCTGTTGCCAGATCACATTAACAGCAGACGCCACAGCGATAAATATCGGTGCCAGCATTAATAGCAAGACAATAATTATAAAATTTAATATCCGATTTCCTAATTTTTTTGGGGTTGGCTCTCCTGTTAAATCAAGCAAATTCATTCATCCTCTTCATTAGTTAAATTCTGTTTACGCTGTTGCCAAAATAACCAAACATAACTTATATTGACAGCTATTAATAAAATAACAACCACGGTAACTGTGATGCCTAAGTGCCAGTTTTGATAATAAGCGAGTAAAAATATACCCACAAAAACTATAAAAATTATCATGCTAACAATGACACGAGCTAAAATATGTTTCATCACAAATTGTTTACTTTCCGACATAGTTTTCAATGAAATCAGCAACCGCTGCTTCATTGTTTGTTGTATTCAGTATGACATCAGCTATTGCTTTAATTTCTGGTTTAGCATTTGCCACTGCTACACCGACACCAGCAGCTTTTATTTGTGCCGCATCATTGAGACTATCACCAAGAGCTGCCGTTTCGTCGCGAGAAATACCCAAGATGCGCGCTAATTCTAAGCCAGTACTCCCTTTATCAACACCCTTCGGATTGAATTCAACATAACGATCAGAACTAAATGTAAGCAACACATCATCACCAACATCACCAGTCACAACATCCCCAATCCTTTCACGAACAGATGGTTCATGATGTTCAAATATAACTTTCATAATTGGTGCTTCGTCTTTCAAAAACGACAAATCATCACTATCTAGTTCAGTATAAGGTACATGGCGATCTTGCATGTATTGTTTATCAGCTGGTGAAATATTGTAAATGAATAGCTTATCCAGCGTATAAATATGTGTATCAACGTCTGACTGGACTTGACCTAGCGTAAATATTTTTTCAGCCAACTCTAAAGTCATACCATGTTGTGCAATGATTTTTTCGCCACCGTCTGGTTCAATGGCTGCAATAGCACCACCATTATAAGAAACAACATATTGTGTTGCCTTATTCAAACCAAGTTCATTCAAAGTACCAAAAACAGATTTATATGAACGCCCAGTATTTGGGACGAAATACCCCCCATTATTAACAAAATCTTGTACTGCAATAATATTTTTCTTGTTAATTGAACCATTATCATTTAATAATGTTTCATCGAGGTCGGATAGGATCAATTGAATCATGAGCTTCTCACTTTCATTTTACCTATCATTATACCTGAAGAGGCTACACTTGACTAGCTTCCCCCAATAAATGTACCCGTGTTTGACATCGCGCACAACGATAGTTATCAACGTTGAAACGTCGATGACGAATGATTTGATGCCCATTATCACAAGCATATAGCCAGGTATGCTTAGTTTTTGAACCTGATGCAGCTAAGCGCGGTGCAAAACGGATTCCGTTAACTTGCCTGAGTGCTTTTTTAAAATCTGCATCTTTATGCTGATATCCCATATGTCTTAAATGTAAATGATAATGCACCAACTCATGTTTTATAATGCCCTCAAACTCAGGCAAGTCAGTCATTTTAGGATTGAATTCAAGATTGTGGGTCTCAAGCAAATATCGACCACCTGTTGTACGTAAACGTTTGTTAAAACTTGCTATATGTTGAAAATCTTGCCCAAAATAATCAATAGAGACTCGTGACACTATGCTTTGTAGTTGTTCCTGATTCATTATCAACCACATCCTATATCTAATAAAAAACGAACCGTTTCAGTTCGCTGGATAAAACATCAATTCTGATGTTCAAAAATATAATCAACATTTTGCTGTAATGTTACTAAGTTCTCTGCATCTTCATCAGAGATTTCAACATTAAACATATCTTCAACTTCTAAAACTAATTCAACAAAGTCAATTGAATCAGCATCAATATCCGACAAAAGATTTAAATCAGGTGTAATCGCTTCACGTTTTACATTAAAACGGGTCGCAATCTCATCAGCCATCATATGATAGATCGCTTCTTTTTCCATAGCCATTGCTAATATCTCCATCTATTTAAAAAATATCTGTGCTTAGTATAACACAAATCAATCATTTGTTTGTTCACTCAATGCATCATTCCCTGCACGTAGCTCTTCAGTGTGCGCATTAATATATTGTTGAATGTCTGGTATTAATTGTGTATCTACCATGGTTTTTATTTGTCCCATTGTGTTAGCCACAGCTGTCGCTTTAGCAGAACCATGTGTCTTAACAACAGGCGCTTTAGTGCCCAAAATAACGGCACCACCAGCTTCATTATAATCTAGTTTCTTTTGCACTTCCTTAAAAGCAGGCTTGAGCAATGCCCCACCTATTTTACCACGTAAACCAGCTGCCAAAATAGATTGCTTGATTTGCTTGAGCATCATTAATGCCGTACCTTCAGTTGCTTTCAATGCAGCATTACCTGAAAAACCGTCAGCGACAACGACATCGGCTGTGCCATCAAGTAAATCACGTGCTTCAATATTACCAAGGAAGTTAAAAGAAGGTGAATTCTTCATCAGTTGGTGAGCTGTTTTATGAACTTCATCCCCTTTGTCTTCTTCTGCACCATTGTTCAATAAACGTACACTTGGTTCATCTATCTTTAAGACATGCGATGCATAAAAACTACCAAGAATACCATATTGATAAAGGTGTACAGGCTTGCTATCTGCATTAGCCCCTAGATCCATGAAAACAAAGTGATCATATTTACCACCAAAACTTGGTAAAGCCGTAGCCAAAGCAGGTCGATCAACACCTTTAATACGACCAACTAGGAAGATAGCGCTCGATAAGAGTGCACCGGTATTGCCAGCACTAAATAGTGCATCAGCCCGGCCTTCTTTAACTGCCATTGCTGCACGTACCATTGATGAATCTTTTTTCCGGCGCATAGCTTTAACTGGTTCATCACCCATAGCAATGACTTCAGTTGTTGGTATAAGCTCAATACGTTCCCAATTCTGAATTAAAGGTTTGACTTCACCTTCGGTACCATATAGTTGGAATTCAATATCTTTATAACGATCACGGGCAATTTCAACACCTTTAATTATTTCAAATGGCGCAAAATCCCCTCCCATTGCATCTATTGCTATTTTCATGATTTTATCATCCAGATATGCATATGCGCTTTATACAAACGTTTTACTTGGCTCTGAATACCTTTCTTTTCAAATTATCTTTGTTTATTTTATCATTTCTTTAATGATTCTGCTAAAATATGGTATTTAATTAGTAGATCGGCTTCTATGTGTCATGAAAAAAATAATAGACATCACAACTAAAAATATGAATCCAATAAGTAATGGCACACGTGTATCTGTGTTAATCACCATGTAGACTAACGTAACTAATAGCATGAGTATAGCAAAGTAGTTAGTAAACGGGGCAAATGGCATCTTAAACGGATGCTCAGCCATATGCGCTTTATTTTCTCGTCGAAATTTAATTTGGCTCCACAAGATGACAAACCATGGCACCATACCAGGCAAAGTACTAGCAGAATAGACAAGCACAAAAATATTGGCGCTACCATGCCAAAATAATGGTAACAAGGCATTTAAAATAATTCCTAAGAATATGCCACCTGAAATAGCTAACACTGGTAAGGTAGGCACACGATGCTTTGATAACTTTAGAAATTTGGGTGAAATTTCCTTACTTAAAGCTAACGTATAAAGCATTCGACTCGAACTAAACATCCCTGAATTCAAAGCAGAAATTGCAGCTGTCATCATCACAAAGTTAATAATACCGGCTGCTGCAGTTATCCCCACACGTGAAAATGTTTCCACAAAAGGTGACCCAACTTGATCTAACTGATTCCATGGATAAATCGTGATAATAACAAAGATAGCACCAATATAGAAAATTAATATACGTGCAACAATCGACTTGATTGCTGCAACAATCGCATGCTTGGGGTTTGCTGTTTCTCCAGCTGTTATCCCAATAATTTCAATACCTTGGTACGATGTGATCACAATAGATAAAGCAAACATGAAGCCTTTAAATCCACCAGCAAAGAATGCGCCATGCGTCCACAAATTTGAGAAACCAACAGGCTGCCAACCGTTGCCAAAGCCAAGCAAAATTACCATAAATCCTAAAATGATCATCAACACAATCGTAACCACTTTAATCATTGAGAACCAGGTCTCAAGATTCCCATAGGCCTTAACCGTACTCAAATTGGCTAATGTTAGCGTTGCTAACACCACAATGCCAGTTACCCAACCAGGAATGTTAGGGAACCAGTAATCAAGGTACATGCCCACGGCTATCGTCTCAGAGACCCCAACTGTTAACCACTGAAACACATTCGCCCATACCGTCAGGTAACCGGCTAAAGGATGAATATATTTTGTCGCATAATTGGCAAAAGAGCCAACAGCTGGATCAACATACAACATTTCTCCCAACGCACGCATGACTAAATACAAAATTATACCAGCAAGTGCATAGGCTAAAATGACAGATACGCCAGTCCATCTAATGGTTGAAGAAGCCCCCATAAATAATCCAACACCAATGGTCCCACCTAAGGCGATCATTTGCATTTGATTAGATGACAAATCACGATTTAATTCTCTATTATTGTGTTTCTCCGTCATAGTAGTAAATCCTCCACGTTTATAACCAAAAATAAAAAGCTGTAAAAAAAGCACTCCTAGAAACTATTCTCTAGGGGCGCTTTTGCGCGGTACCAACCCAATTTTAAGTATGACTCAGCATACCGCTTAACAATAATTAGGTTAACGACCAATTACACCGACAATAATTTCAGCTTCCGCCTACTCATATTATGCTTTAACGGTAGTTTTCATAAAAATGTATCATCACTCTCACCAACCATGATGTCTCTTAAATACATAAATTTACTACTTGTCCGCCTCAACGCTAGTACCAATGATACTATGATTTTGTTCTTTTTGCAAATATCGCTTATTAGCCAGCAACAGTTTTATGAACAATACTGAAACTATCTTAACGACAATAAAAAAACAGGTATTACCAAGTTGAACTTGATAATACCTGTTTAATGGAATATCCCAAAGGTCTCCTGATTGTTAAATCAGTGCTCCCTCTCGGACTCGAACCGAGGACCTTGGGATTAAAAATCCCCTACTCTAACCAACTGAGTTAAAGGAGCAAACATGCCGTAGCACATTTATATATATTACAGACATTTGTTAAAAAATGCAACCCTTTTTGAAATTTTTTTTAATTACGTTTTTAATATCACTGACAAATGTTGATATAATAAGCTTTTTTACAAAAAAAAGAAAACGCTACATCAGCAGCGTTTTCTAAATCATTACTTTTCAATATCACCGTCACTCAAATCATCAAGATCATTTGTGCCAGACAATTCTGTCAAATTATCATCAATTGATTCATCATCGCCAACTTTAACGTCATTTTCATCTTCATCATCGTCAACTTCAACTTCAGAATCAGTCGTATCATGATCAACTGATTCTTCTTCAACTTCTCCGAAGTCTTCATCTTCAGGATCATCATCATTATAGTCAATAACATCATCATCAGCTGCTGAATCAGCAAAGACATTAACCTTTTTAACAGACTTCTTACGCTTTGGTATCACATCTTCATCATCAATTTCATGAATCGATTCATCGATGGCATCAACTGGATACCATGCACGTAATCCCCATTCATTATTTCCTAAAGAAATAAATGAACCATCTGTGTTCAAATCAGTATAAAATTGTGAGAGGCGTTCTTTAAACGTCTCTGAATCAATGCCTAAAAATTCTTGAATTTCTTGAACTAATGAGCTAAATGGCATAACAGCTTTATTTTCTTCCAAGATTGCAGATGCAATTTCAACCAACGCTAATTCTTCTTTTGGGTGATTGCCAAATTGTGTAAGTGCCATAGTTGCACGTCCTTTCGAGTTTCTAACTAATTAAGTTTACTAGATATTTGATTAAATTGCAACCGAATCCTATATTCTCCAGCAATAATATCATTTGCATAAAGTTCATAATCAATATCAACTGTGCCCGAGTACGCTGTGGGGGCCATATTAACTCGCATGGCTGTTGTATGCGTCTCTAAATTCATTTGACCAATAGTTGTTTCATAATGTGCCGGTAGGCGTTTCTCATGTGCAAAGGCTAACTTAGTTAAACTATCGCCACTACGGTTTAATCGAACATGTTCTTTTTCAATTTTAAATAACACATTGGTAGGATTTTGCCCATCAATTAATTCAGTATAACGCAAGAATATAGTCTGATTTTTAACAATTAATTCTCCGACTGTATCAAATGTGAAAGTTTCTGACTCATTGTCTTGCGTAATCGTTGTTTTTAATTTAATGTCAACATCATTTTTTGTGGTTAACGTCATAGTTTTTCCCTTAAATCACGTATCCTTTAATTGTCAATGAGACAATAGTCATAATATATAGTGAAAAATATCATAATCATTATCTAAAATTGAAGCCAATATTATTGTAATCCTACAAATTAAATGGCTTTTTATTATTATTTCCTTTAATAATATATTATAACTTATTTTTCTTTTTTCAGTGTTTTTATATGCGTTAGAATACTTTTGATACACAATGCGAACCCAGTACAATATATTGCGCTTTATTGTGAACATATTACTTAAATTCTGAGTCAATTCATCATCTACTTTCATAATGTTCATCGATAATATTATATGATGACATGATTATTAAAATAGAAGCGTCTGCTAAAATTATTGGAAAATAAAAAAAGCCAAACCAGATAACCCAGTTTGACTTTTGCTTATATTATCATAAATATGTAACTCTATCAGCATATATTTATAACAAAATAAAAAGCCTAACAGGCTTCTTGATAAAAACTTCTATACATTACAAAACTAAATTTATTGATTAACTAAACTAACTTAATATTTTTGAGGTTGAAGATCTCTCTGTATCATTCAACATATATCAAATATGATATTAAAACCAGTAACTAATAATTTGACAAGTATTCTGCTAGACTGTTGAGTACACTCTCTGTTGTGCTCAATAAATTAATTATAGCACATATCTTAAATAATTGCTTGTTTTTCGTAAAGTCTTTAATAACCTGCCCAGTTTGCCATTT
This sequence comes from Leuconostoc carnosum, assembly GCF_014207505.1. Classification (GTDB taxonomy): domain Bacteria; phylum Bacillota; class Bacilli; order Lactobacillales; family Lactobacillaceae; genus Leuconostoc; species Leuconostoc carnosum. The sequence goes on along the minus strand of NZ_JACHGL010000001.1, from coordinate 27,414 downwards.
ATAGACACTACTTTGTAAAGTAGCTCAATGTCATACTTTGAAGCCACTAATCTTCTGTGTTCATACTTTCCCTCCCGCGGTTGTTACGTCAGTCCGCCCTGCCATGAGTTAGGTATAAAAAATGAACAGTTTAGCGACATATTCAGATCGTGTTATGTAAGTCATCTCACATCATTCATTAGTGAGAATAATTTTTGTGCAAACAAATCAACCATTAAGGCGCTATCTATCGTAAACTATTAGCTGACTATCTCTCCATCAACAGTTAGAACATACCAAGTTCCTGATTTATATTTCACAGAATTCCTGCACTCATCTAAGTATGCCGAGTAAGAATTACCTTCATCCCAGACGTCATACCCCATTAAATAAATTTCATCTCAATCATTTGAAACAGCTTTAACTAACTTCTACATAGTAGAAAACATTGGGTTCTGTCTTTTGTTTGTCAAAATTGGATATAATGCCCAAAATGAAACATCTGATTTTTTGATAGCCAGTAGGCTGTTTTTTTGCTTTCATTCAACTTTTTATTTATTTTTTCTCCCAATAACAAGGCCATTTTACATCCTCCTTTCATTAATCATTTGGGTTATAATATAAGAAAGACAAAAAGGCAGCTTATGTTTACAGAAAAATTAGCAAAAGAAAAAGTTTTACGTGATCCTATTCACAACTTTATTCATGTACAGGATCGCATCATACTCGATTTAATTAACACCACCGAGTTTCAACGATTACGTCGCGTTCAGCAACTTGGTATTACTGGTGCCGTTTTTCATGGTGCTGAACACTCACGTTTTGGTCACTCAGTTGGTGCTTACGAAATTGCCAGACGTATTACAGAATATTTTGAACAATATTATCGCTCAAAATCACCAAATGACGGCCTTTGGCAACCTGAAGAACGCCTACTAACGCTAGTCGCTGCTTTATTACACGATATTGGTCATGGGGCATTTTCACATACTTTTGAGCATTTATTTGGTACTGATCATGAGGCCATTACACGCGAGATTATTGTTGGTGATACAGAAATTAATCAAGTGCTTTCCCAAGTATCACTAGATTTTCCAAATAAAGTAGCTAGCGTCATTGCAAAAACTTACGAAAATCCGCAAGTTGTTCAACTGATTTCTAGTCAGTTAGATGTAGATCGTATGGATTACCTCTTGCGAGACGCCTATTTCACAGGAACAAAATACGGAGAATTTGATATTGATCGTATTTTACGTACAATGCGCCCAACAGCTAACGGTATCGCTTTTGACATTGGTGGCATGCATGCCGTTGAAGATTATGTTGTCAGTCGCTACCAGATGTATTTACAAGTCTATTTCCACCCGGTATCACGTGGTATGGAGGTTTTGTTAGAGCATCTATTACACAGAGCACATGAGCTATTTACAGCAAGCGATACACATGAAAAAGATTTTGTGGGACCACTGCTAACCCCCTTATTTAACGATCAACCATTAACTGTTCACGATTACTTACAAATTGATGATCACGTGTTCATGACATATATTTCGATGTGGCGAAACCATCCTGATCCAATACTATCAGACCTTTCTCGAAGATTTTTAGACCGCTGGCCATTGAAATCAATCGTTATTAACGACGAGACAGCACCACTGCTAGAAGATCTTGAACAATTAGTTAATATTGCAGGCTACAATCCAAAGTACTATACAGCGCGTAATGATGCTTTTGATTTACCTTATGACGACTACAAACCAAATGTCGCTAAACCACGTACGCAAATTGACTTCGTATTAGGTGATGGTACCCATCGTGAATTATCAGAATTATCACCACTAGTTGCGGCCATTAAGGGTCAAGTATCTTTTGATAACCGATTCTATTTTCCAAAAGAAATGCTCAATATTGAGCCTGATGAATTATTTGCCGATACATTTAAGACATTCCGTAGTTACATTCATAATAATGCATTAACAACACCTAATCCAGAGAGTTAAAAAAGCTAATGACTAGTCATTAGCTTTTTTAATCATAAATTATATCCCACTCAGTAGTCACAGTGGCACCTATTTTATCGGTAACATGAGACTACTATGTGCAAGATCAATCGTATAAGTAATAGCCTGATTTCCTCGGATTGTCATTTCAAAGTCAGTAGCATATATAATAACGCCTAGCTGATGACTGGCACGAAGTCGGTACATCGTAGGCTGTAATGTTAATTTAACTGACACGTATTCATCAACCAACAAATCATCATTTTGCCAAGCACTATGCCGATTCTGCAAATTAATATGACCAATACTAATCATCTTGTACTGTCCTTTTTGACTTTCAAATTCTTGCAAAGGTGTCTTAGCAAAATTCATACCACGATCAATAGCTACATTCTGGCGAGTTAAATTAGGTTTCAAGTAATTATCCAGACCATAATCAACTAGCATGACACTAATAAGACCTACATTTTGTGACGATTTCACACGCAAATTAAGTATAGTCTCTCCATCAATAAACTGTGACTGAGATAAAGTCTCACATTTAAAATGAAGCTGTGTATTTGCTAATGCCGGTGCTTGCTTTAAAGTTTGCTCACGCCACTGATTAAAATTCTTTGTATATTGCTTAAAAAGCCCCTCCGGTAAGCCATCGGTAAACGATAAGGTACCGTTTGTTGGTTCAGAAACTAGTTGATTAGCTGTGAAATGATAAGTCTTTTCATGCGAGTTGTCCCCCCAATCTGTTAATTTATGCCAAGTTTGGACTTGTGTATTATCTTGCCATGTGACTGTTGGTAGGATATTTGTCGCGCCAACATCAACACCTAAAAGTTTCTCTGTGAACCATAAATTCATTTGATCAGCAAAATCTAATGACGCATTATCATTAATATTAATATGCTGTCCTTGGTGCAAAATCAGTTTGTTATGATGACCATTATCACGTAAAGCTTGCCATAAACGATACACTTGCCGCGGCTTGACATTCCAATCATTTAAACCATGAACTGAAACAATATCGATGTTAATTTGATTCGTGTGATTTAAATAATTGCGCGAATCCCAATAGGCATTATAATTACCTGTTTGACGATCTTGAAGTTGTGTAGTATTTTCTTGAAATAACTGCCACTGCTTTTTGTTCCGAAGCCAATCAGCAGGGTCTTTCATACGACTAAAAACTAATTCCGCTAAAACATCCATATCTTCTCCAGGAAAACCTCCTGGTGCAATAACTAATCCGTTATCACGATAGTACTGATACCAATCTGAAATAGCAGCTTCAGAAATAATCGTTTGTAATCCTTTAACCCCAGTTGTGGCAACTGCTGTAGCCAAGGTGCCTAAATAAGATCTTCCCGTCATCGCTATTTTATGATTTGACCAATCTGCTTTAATTGCAATTTGGCTCGTTCGATCTGTGAAAGCGACACGATCACCGGCTAGCCATTCTACGACATTTTTCATCGATTCAACCTGCATTGGCGAGCCAGTATCTTGCATACCATCAGAATGACGCGTGCCCACACCAGAAGCATAGGCCACAGCATATCCACGAGATAGGAAATAATTATTTAAGTCCCAGGGTTTTCCAGCTAAATCAACAAAAGTTTTCGTGGCTTTTGTTGATTGCCCGCTGACAACTCGAGGTTTTATGTCGCTCGTCAGTTCTTCATTATTGTTTGCCATATCCCCTGTGACATGGCTAACTGCTTTATGAGTTAACGGTTGATTAACCGAATGTATTTTAGCGTCGTTTTCTTGCACCATCATCCCTTGATAATAAGGTGAAGCAGTAAATAAAACTGGTAATTTTTCCGTTGTGTTCGGTCTTTGGATATCAACTTGGATTAAGTCTAGTCGCCCATCTCCATCTGAATCAACAGTTGTTTCAACCCAAACTGTTTCTTGAATTAAATATTTGGTATCATATGTCACCATGGATTTACCATTGAATAACAAACGTTGATTATTAGCTTCAAAGTAACCATGACTAGCTAAGTCATCAATCCATAAAAGGCCATTTTTAGTATGGGTATTTAATAATATATACCAAGCATGATAAATATCAGAAACGGCCACCGTTTCTAAACCAATTTTTTCAAACAATTTTTTTCCGTCATAATTATGGACAGCTAATTCTGCTTCAAAACCAAGTAACTGAGCCGCAATCGTATAAAAAATATGTCTATCCAGTATGCCTTCTTGTTCAAAAAAAGTTAATACATCAGTTTCTGATGTTGCAAGATGTTCACGTAACCACTCGTTTTCAGCGGCCACACCATGATATGTCACCAAAGCCCGTCTTATTAGTTTTTCGAATATATTTTGATCAGACCAATTATCATGATAGAACCCAATTGTTTTTAATTCTGATATTTCTGTTGCTTTATCCACATTTAGTTGACCGTATTGTTGTATTTTTGTCATTTTTTACACCTTTTTTAATTAATGACATTATACAATAAAAATACATCCCCATAATATATCTCATTTTTTGATAGCAATGATTCTAGAGTTGGCTAAGTTTATAGGCATATAAAAAACCAATTAGTTTATCTGACAAATAGATATACTAATTGGTTTCATGACGTTTAATTAATATTTCAATGTTGGTAACTACTTGTTCCTAATTTTTTAAAATCAGGAATAGTTAACATGAATAGCAAGCTAACCACATACATTGCTGCCAAACTCAGCATAACTGCACCAACACTATAGTTATCCATAATCCAACCAATAACTACTGAAGAAAAAGCACCAATCGCTCTTCCCGAACCCATAAGGGTATTAGCTGCCGTAGCTCTAATTTCTGAGGGGTATAAACGGCTAATAACCGCTCCAAAACCACCGTACATACCATTAGAGAAGAAACCGACGACTGCACCTAATATAGTTAACGTCCACATATTATAGGCGAAAGTGAAAGCGTATATCATTAATGCAGAAGCAACTAAGAAAATTGCAAATGCCTGGCGCGGTCCAATTTTGTCTAAAATTGTTCCAAATGTCAGCATACCAATAGCCATTCCCATGATAATTGGTATCATGCCCAAGTTGACATATCCAGCTGTTACAGTTGAAGTAATCCCCAATTGTTTACGCATAATTGTTGGCAACCAATTCATCAAACCATAATAACCAGATGTTTGGATGGTTAGCATAATAATCAAAACAAGTGACGTATAAGCACGCTTGGGCGTATTAGCAATGAATTTAAAGCTGAACTTCTTCTTCCCAGACTTATAATCTGCCTGCAACTGCTCAAAAGCTGGTGTTTCTTTCAAATGACGACGCACAATGTAAACGACAATCAAAGGTAAGAAGCCAATCATGAATAGTCCACGCCAACCAAAAGATGGCATAATGAGTGTTGCTAAAATGGCTGCCAGAATAGCACCTACTTGTCCACCAATGGCCGTAATAGAGCTCACCCTACCGACTCGGTTGGCCTTAAAGCTCTCAGCAATCAGTGCCATACTCACACCATACTCACCACCAGTTCCCATACCAAGTAAGAAACGTGACCCATAAATCGTGTATGCATTATCTAAAAATGCCAAAATTACAGTGGCAAACGTGACTAACATAATGGTATACGACAAAACGCGTACACGACCAATGCGGTCTGCCAAAATACCAAATAGTACACTCCCTAATAATGCACCCCAGTTAGACATTGCAGCAATGATACCACCTTGTGCGCCACTGATGTGTAACTCAGCAATCATTGGTGCTAAGGCAAATGATAAGAAAGTCGCATCCATATGATCTAAGGTAAACCCTAGTGTCGTCGAACCCAAAACAACTTTTTGTTCCTGGGTTAGCTTTTTGGATACGGCATCCTCTGCTGTATTACTGACCTGACTTATTGCCATTATATTCTCCTTCAAAATGATCGCTCACCGGCAATCTTTATTTTGTCTGTTAAATATTAAACCATACATCATCAAAAAACACAATTAAACGTTTAACATTATAATTAAAAATTGATAATAGGAATCTCGCTTAACTCAATTAAAATATCTAAACACTTCATACGCTTATCATTATTACACTCAAAACATTTTTTCAAATACAATTTTTTATTCTCTTTCATAAAAAGAGCACCCGATCATCATCAGGTGTTCTTTTGGCTCAGTTATTTTCAATGATAGCCGCATTAACTGCTGCCTTTTCAGCTGTAATTAGCGCCACACGAGTACTAATTACGCGTGTATCCATCGTAATTTCACGTGTCAGTCCTGGCTGATTAATCTTAGGTTCAAAGAATGTTTTGAACTCCTCCAATCGTGTTGCTGTCTTCAAAATACCAGCAACCACAGTAATATAAGTTGTGAATTCCATGTCTCCGCCAACCTTAGATTCAAGCCATCCCCACTCCTGACGTAACCAATCCCAAGCGATTTGCTCACCCTGTGCATTTCTCAAGACGCTACCAAACCAACCACGTAGGTCTTGCGGTTTAATCACATCAGCATCTTCAAATTTTGCTACTAACTCTGTCATGAATTTTAAATTCTTGGTGCTGGTAATGGCACCACGTAAATCTTGTTTATAGCTAGCATCTGAACTAGTAATATACTCAGATAAAAGGTGGCTAAGTAGATCATCACGACCAAAATTTTGTACTTCATTACGTAAAACAAAAGGTCTCGTGTCTGCCGGCAAGGTGAGTAAGTTCTGTGCATGCGCTTTAAAAATAGCATGTCCTTGAGCAATTGCAGTAGTATTTTCAGCATATAATGCAGCAGAAATAATATAAGGACGTGTCAGTTGATCATCAGCAGTTTCATTTTCTTTAGCCTGCCAACCCAAACGTTCAAACTGTTGGTCACTCAGTTTGCCATAAAATTGCTTCAGTGCTTGCTCATCCTCACTATCAGGCAATACAAACTGGCGTAGATTTCCCGCGACACGATAAAGTGCGTCATTTACGATTGTGTCCGAACTATGAGCAAATCGTAATAATAACGGTACGATATCCGCATAAGAAATTTGACTACCATCAGCCAACAAACGTAAATCTTGCAAAATCTGTAACTGTGAAATAGCGTCTAATTGATCGACCTCAGTTAAAATGTCACGTAATAAGGTGTCATCATAATGCACAATAACATGTGAATCGTTACCGACATTGACACGAAATGGTTCCCCTGCAGTTGCACGCAAAACATCATAATCACCCAATGACAAAGCTTTTTCTGTCAAAATAGTAGGTGCGTTATCATAATTACTATTCAATGGTACCTGCCACTGACGGTCAACGTCCTGACCTTCTCCAATAAAGAACTGTTGCTGTGATAGTGTTAATTGACCATCAACAACTGCAACATGAATGACGGGGTAGCCCGGTTGTTCCAACCATGAATGCATAATAGCTGACACATCTTTACCAGATGATTCGCCCAATGCTTGCCACAAATCCGATCCAGTTGCATTGTGATATTGATGTGCCGCAAAATAGTTTTTTAACCCTTCACGAAGGGCTTCATCTCCGATTAAAGCACGCACCATCACTAACATACGAGCGCCCTTAGCATAGACAATAGCAGAATCAAATAACGAGTCAATTTCAGCCGGATGGTTGACTTCAACATGAACTGATTGTACGCCGTCCGTTGCATCGCGACGCAATGCAGCAGGAACATCATTCGTTTGGAATGTTTCCCAAATATGCCAATCTGGTTGAAGCGCGTCAATCGCAACATATTCCATCATATTGGCAAAACTCTCATTTAACCACAAATCATCCCACCATTTCATTGTAACCAAATCACCGAACCATTGGTGTGCTAACTCATGAGCAATCACAGTGGCAACAACTTGTTTCATTTGTAATGATGTATTATCCGGATCAAGTAACAAGTAAGCTTCACGATAAGTTACCAATCCCCAATTTTCCATAGCGCCAGCTGAAAAATCAGGTAATGCTAACTGGTTAGATTGTGACAATGGATACGGCGTTTGGTAGAAATCTTCGAAAAATTCAATCGAACGTTTCGCAATATCTAAAGCAAAATCAAGCGCTTTATCTTCATGGGCTTTGGTTGCATAAACACCAATATTAACACCGCTTGTTGTTTTTGTTTGCTTGCTTTGTAGATCCCCAAACGCAAAAGCAACTAAGTAGGTTGACATACGTAAAGTGGTATCAAAATAATGGATGCCATTTTCAACATGATTTTCTGGCATATTGGCTAATACGGTTTCGCCAGCTTCTTCGTCAAATTTAATTGCTAGATCAAATGTTGCTTTGGCTTCTGGTTCATCAATACTCGGAAAAGCTTGACGCGCAAAGTTTGTTTCAAATTGTGTGCCAATCAGTTGTTTCTTTTCACCATTCACTTCGTAATATGATGGATAAATCCCCATCATTGTATCTGTTAGTGGTGCAGAATAAGTGATTGTTAGTGTAATTTTCCCTGTCTCAGGTAAGTCGATGTTAAGCGCATCGATGTCATTATTTAGTGTAAAAGACACATCAACATCGTTTACTTTAACCGCACTGACTTTCAAATCTTTTTGATGTATTGCAATCTGATTAGTTTTCGCAGTTCCAGTGATACTTGTTTTCCCACTAAAAATTTTGTTCTGACGATTAATATCCAAATAGATATTGTAATGATCAGGTTGAAATTTCTTATACAATCGTTCAAATTCTGCCATGGTGACTCCTTTTTAATGCTAGAATAATTTCATTATACACTTTTGTCCGATTACACGGTATCAACATACAGTGAAAAACGGCGTTTGTTATAATTATCCTATGTTGTTGTTTTCAACGACTGAATCAATCTCAAAACTGCGATTAATCATTTAACGAGAGGAAATAACGTGACTATTTTATATACTTTGGCATTACTATTAATTGGTATTATTGGTACCAACATCATTCAACCTTTTTTACCTAAAATTCCAGAAACATTTATTCTAATCATTGTTGGTATCTGTTTGTCCTTTACCCCAACATTTAAAAATTTTGAACTAGAGCCTGAATTCTTTATGCTTATGGTTATTGCCCCACTAATGTTTTTGGATGGTCAAAGGCAATCTTTTAAAAAAATAAGAGAACGATTTAAAGTTATTTTTTTACTTTCTGTTGTTTTGGCGATTGGTTCAGCAGCAGCCGTTGGCATCATTGCAAATCGCATCGAAGTTGCATGGACTTTCCCTTTAGCGATTACTTTGGCCGCTATCGTGGTCCCAACTGACGCTGTCGCTGTTAAATCTCTCACGTCTGGTACTTCGATGCCAAAAGGCGTAAACGAAGCATTAGAACTCGAATCTTTATTTAATGATGCCACTGGATTGGTGATGTTAGACCTCGCGCTATCCGTTCTAGAAAAAGGCTCGTTTTCTATTTTTAGTGGCTTACAACATTTTCTATTCGTTGCTATCGGTGGTGTTATTATTGGTATCATCAGTGGTTTTGCGCTTGTTTGGCTTCGAACAACGTTAAATTTCCGAGCCAGCGATCCTGAAACAACAATTCTACCAATCGGCCTATTAACCCCTTTTGCTGTCTATTTACTTGCTGAATTTTTCAACACATCCGGTATTTTGGCTGTAGTGGCAACAGGTATTGTTCATAATTGGGAATCAAGTAAGTTACGATTAACATCTACTCGTGTGCAATTAACACAGTCAGCCGTTTGGCATACTATTTCTAATATATTAAACAGCATCGTGTTCCTCATTCTAGGTATCTCGCTGCGATCCGTCTGGCATGAAGTAACGAATATTGGCATTCGGTTGTCACTACAATTAGTTGTCTTAGCACTTTTAATTTACCTCACAATGTTCATCGTCCGCTTCCTGTGGGCAAAAAACGCAGATGATCGAGATACAACAGCTTTCTTTGGTGATCGAAGTGACAAGCATCATACTTTAAATGCGCGTCTTTTTGCCATTAGTGGTGTGCATGGCACGGTGACGCTAGCAATGGCTTTCTCACTACCAACTCAAATTGGGGGTCAAAATTTCCCTTATCGAGAAGAACTCATTATCGTCGCCACACTTGTTATCTTAATTAGTATGTTAATTAGTGCTGTTTTGCTTCCTATCCTATTACCATCAAAAGCCCAGTCATTTACGGATAACGAACTTAATCATACACGCGATCAAATGGTCGATTACGCCATATTACAAATACATCAAAATATTAATGATCATGATGTTCGTGAAAAATTAACAGAACAATTACAATCTCAAAAAGGCTTTATACGAATCAATGACAGACAAGAAATGCTCAAGAATTATCAAGACTTACTCTCCCAAACAAAAACATTTGTTTTAACATATCTTAATAGTGATCAAGTCAATAATCACTACACTCGTCCGGTCATTGATACTTATCAAAAAATAATTAATCGTCTCTATCCTGCCGCTCATCCACATAATCCAAAGGCCATGTTACAATCTGCTAAACAACGGTTCCAAAATCAATATAAACATACGAAGTTGTACCATCAGAACAAAAAACTAGTAAAAACGCAGAAAATGCTATTACAGGAAAATTGGCTATCCCAAAATGAAAACCAGCGACAAGATTGGCTAAATACCAGAGATGAACTGCTGGAACTAAATTATGATGTGATTGAGGCAGTAGATGCTTACTTAGATGATACTTTAAGCCAACGACTTGATGACCAGTATACCGATAATCAGTATATCGATTACGTCCGCCATGAAATAAATCATTATTTTTCTATCATTAAACGTGATTACAAAAAAGATAAACCAGATATTGATAATGGTTTTTATATGCAAGCATTCCAATCAGAATATAATTTCGTCCAACAAGCACTCATGGATAATCGAATTTCTGATACTATGGCTAACATTTTATATAGTGAAATTAATCAAGCACAAACTTTACAACTACAACAAATACGCCAATTACAATCTCTGAATTAACTAAAAAATCAACGCAGCATGCTGCGTTGATTTTTTCTTACAACCACTTTTTAAGCAGATTCGTTAACTCATCTTGTGCTGTTTCCCCTTGCACCCATATCAAACCAGGTATTTGATGACGGAGGTAGGTTAATTGCCGTTTCGCATAGCGTCTTGAATCTTGCTGCAATTGTGTAATGGCTTCTGACAATGACACATGTCCTTGTAAATATGGGAAAAATTCCTTATAGCCAATCGCTTTTCCAGCCTGCAATGATTCACCGCCTGCTGTAAGAATCTTACACACTTCGTCCAAGATCCCGTCATCAATCATGTCTTGCGCACGTGCATTAATGCGTTGATATAACACTTCGCGCGGCCAGTCAATACCAATCACACAGGCATCATATTGTGGCCGTTGAATGGGCTTATCGTGCTGACCATGACGTGAAATTTCAATCGCACGTATGACCCGTTGTTTGTTGTGCAAATCTACTCGTTGAGACAAATCTTCATCGCGTAACTTTAGCTCATCTACAAGCACCGCTAATGGTTGCTGTTTTAACATGTCAACTTCGTGAGGATCACTCGCGACAAAATCGAGCACCTGCTCGCCTAATAACGCTTTGACATAAAAGCCAGTCCCACCAGCAATAATTGGTAACTTACCTCGTGACACAATATCTGCAATGATTTGATCGGCTAATTTCACAAATTCAGCGACGGAGAAACTCGCCGTCATATCTAAGATATCAATCAAATGATGTGGCACCATCTGTTGCTCTGCCAAACTAATCTTCGCTGTGCCAATATCCAAATGACGATAAACTTGTAAAGCATCTGCGGAGATAATCTCACCATTAAATTGCTGTGCCATCGCAATAGCTAAATCACTCTTTCCAGAAGCTGTTGGCCCAGCAATCACTAATATTTTAAGTTTGTTTGTCATTGTCATCCCCTTGTATTTCTGCACGAATTTTTGTTGCTAAAGCGACTTGATTAGTAATAATTCCTTGTAACCCCGCTTTAAAAATGCGACGCATATCCGCTTCATTATCTACTGTCCAAGTCCGCATATGATTCTTTGCCCGCCAAAAAATAGTCGGTTTCTGTTTTAAAATACGAATATCAGCATGAATATAGTCAAAAACACCTCGTATTTTTAACCAATATACTTTTGGTGTTGCCCAAAAAACCAGTGCAGCAATATCAGCATTTGGACTTAAAAGGCGAATTTTTTTCAAAGTTGTTAAATTAAAGCTTTGATAGATCACACGATACTTTGGTTGAAAGCTAGCAACCATATCCAATACTTCTTGTTCAATACCGGGATAATCAACGTGATCCGTCTTTATTTCCAACAATAATGTTTGCTCAAAACCAATATCACGCAAAAAATTTAAAAATTCAATAAATGTTGGAATTCTTACGCCTTGCATGATTGGTTCTTTATAACTACCCGCATCTAATGCCTTAATTTCAGCCAAAGTTAAATCTTTAACATACCCAGTGCCATCAGTTGTGCGATCTACTTTTTCATCATGAATAACAATCAAGTGCCCATCTTTTGTACGATGAACATCCATTTCCAACATATCTGGCCGATAAGCAAGGGCCGCCTGGAATGCCGGTATTGTATTTTCTGGTGCCACTATGCGGTAACCACGATGAGCGACAATATTTGTTTTCATTTTCATAACTTAATTATACTAAATTCATTTACAAATATACTAAAATAGTTGATAATAGACTTTAGAGAAACTTAAGAAAAGGAAAACAATATTATGAACTCATTTAAAACAGGTGTATTTGTTGGCGTTCTTAGTTCAGTAGCAGTAGCAGCCGCGGCAGCACTTAGCTACCACCAAACAGTTATCAAGCCAGCTGAAGAAGCGGAAGAACATCATGAAGAAGTGTCAAAGCAGGCTATCCGTCGTAGCGTTGCAGCGCACCAATCACGTTACTAAAATTTTAATAATAACAGTTAAAAGCCTGTCAATCACTAACTTGTGTTAGCGATTGACAGGCTTTTACTTTTGACAATTTTTTTAAATTAAATATGATATTTCAATCAAACCGGCCAACTGTACCAAGTTTATCAAGTGCTTTCATCATTGTTTTTGTTATCTGTTCAGGTTTTTCTGGGGTTTCTGACATTAACCATATTTCCAATATCTGCCAAAGTCCGCCAATAGAATAGGCTAGTACGTAATTAATTTCTGTTGGTGTACCAGTAATATGCCAAGGTGCGTGAAACTTTTGATATATCTGAGACGCGTGATTATTCCATTTATGAAAGATAATATAAAATAAATCTTGCTGAATTAATACCCTTGCATAATTACGGTGCTGTGCCCAAAACTCAAAAAATAATTGCACAATGTCATCGAATTTCATCATCTGACCGCTCACTTGATCTAATGCTTCAATATATTCGTGAATGAGTTCATCAGCATAAACCTCCAACAATTCTTGTTTATCTTTGAAAGTACGATAAAACGTTCTGCGCGATAACCCAGCTGCTTCAGCTATTTCGGTCACAGATATATCCTGAAAAGATTTGTCTTGCATTAACTCAAACAAAGCTTTCAGCAACCATTCTTTTGACTGTAAAACTAACTTTTGATGTCCATCCATATTCTACTTATCCCTCCGCCTCACTTTTTCATTTTTGTGCCACTTCCACTATTATTCTGGTATTTATCAACTCTTAACTTTATACTCAATTATGGAAGTGTCGCACGTGAGACACTTTTAGTCTAACAAAAGTAAGGAAAATTGCAAATGAAAAAATTTAAATTTATTTTACCCATTCTATTGATTGCCAATATACTTTGTATGATGGATGTATCAATCATGACCATTGTTATTCCAGAGATACAAAGCGCTTTTAACGAGAGCCTTTCAGATCTTTCTTGGACAGTTAACGTTTACACAATTGTCTTTGCTGCACTCATTATTCCTTTTGGTCGACTCGCTGAACAGCTTGGACGAAATCGGCTCGTTTTTATTGGTCTAATGACATTCGGTTTAGGTTCTCTCATAACTGGTCTGTCACCCAATTTAACTGTCATGCTAATTGCGCGTGGTATACAAAGTATTGGTGCTGCAATTATTATACCTACCAGTATGGTTATTGGTCTTGAACAAGGTGGCGACCAAAATCGCAACAAAGTGATTGCTGCGTTGGCCGGTGCACAAGGTCTCGCTGTAGCTGTTGGTCCAACTGTTGGTGGCTTTATTTCCCAGTATGGCAATTGGCGATGGGTGTTTTATATCAATATCCCATTCATTTTGATATTGTTACTCGTCTACCCATTTGTTTTGAATATCAAACACGAATCTCGACGTATTGTGAAAATTGACTGGATTGGTACTGTTCTTAGCTGTGTTTCTTTGACAACTTTATCATTGGGATTGATTAAGGGTAATGACTGGGGTTGGTCTTCTATTACTACCCTAGCATCCCTCACTATTGCTATAACAGCATTTGTACTATTCTTATTACAAGAAAACCACACTGCATTTCCAATGATTAATTTGAAATTATTTAAACGTAATGATTTTAAGGCAGCCAGTTTAGCATTACTATTAAGCAATTACTTTATGGGTGGCATGGTTATTCTAATACCAACAATGTTAACAAAAGTTCAGGGTGAATCCGAACTGCATGCTGCATTATTAATTACACCCTATTCGATTGCCGTCATGATAACCGTTATTCTCACGTCAATGATCGTTAAAAAAATAAGTAATCAATTATTAATTGGTAGTGGTTTTATCATCATTGCTGTTAGTTACTATCTCATGTCGCATTTAAACTTACAAAATAATTATAATACACTCATCACGGCTGCTATTTTACTAGGCATCGGCTATGGATTAGTTGCCGCAACGGCAAATATTCTAGTTGCTGCCGATTTCCATGGTAGTCAGCTAACTGATGCTAATAGTGTGGCTAATATTTTACGACAAGTTGGCTTAATTATAGCTATTGCGCTATTTACATCTGTTCTCACCAACAATATGAAAACGGCAAAACAATCAACGTTAATATACGCACACGAAGAAATCAATAAAACTCGTTTAGCTACCCCACTAAAGCACAAGTTTACTAAAAAAATTAATGATAAATTAGATACCAACAGTTCAAGTACAACCAATGCTAATCAAACCATTAACCTGAATACTAATCCCTCAAAAATAGAAAGTGTCGCATTGCAGTCTGTTTACCAAAAGCAATTACGCCATGTTGCCAACCAATCACACCTCACTGTTGCGCAACTCCCTACACCTCTGAAAGAAAATATTAAAAATAATGTCACCAAAGTTGCGCTCCCTAAAATCAGACAACAAGAACAAATTAATGAAAAAACGGTTCAACAAACCATTACTAGCATTAAAGGGCACTTAAAAACACAATCTAGGCAAGCTTTTATGTCTGTCTACCAAACAATGAGTATCATTCCAGTATTCTCATTACTACTATTACTTCTCCTTAAGAAACATAAAAAAATTTCAGATTGATTAAATAAAGGCACCATTAAAGTTTATTCACTTTAATGGTGCCTTTATTTAAACTTCAAATCGCATTATTAATCAACTCAACTAAATTTCGTGGGTTTTCCGTACCCAATACTAAACGACTATATTTATCATCCTTCAGTTGTATCACAATAGGCGTACTGGATTGCTTAACATTAAAAAATGTTATTTCACTATCTTTATGAAATGATCCCGCCCAATATCCTGGCATAGCTGTCCCCGGCATTTTCAGTCCCTTCCTGTCGTTTAAAATACCAGTATCTATTGATGCCCCAACTATATGGTCAAGTGGCACAATTATTTCATCTTTTACTGCTGCTAATTTTGTAACCCCTTGCGGCACAACAATTAATTGACCATCTTGAATTTCAACTTTATTTTCCATGATTATCTTCTCCTTCAAAAATACCACTATGTGCTAACAATTGATGCCCTAACTCTGATGCTATATCTTCATGGGAATTTGTGTCATACCAATCTTTTACAATCTTTCTGACTGCCTCACTTCTTGAGGTTAATTCCAACATGGCAACCAATAAGAGCTGCCAAACGATGTCGTCATCAGCATGTTGTTGTAAACTATTCTCTAATGACGCAATAAACATGCCTTGTTTACTACCAAATGCACTGTACAAACTACCACGTAACAAGCCGGTTGCTTGAACTAAATCATCTAATGATGTCCCTTCATAGCCATGCATAATGAATACTTGTACCATCTTATCGATAATGTCATTTTGATTAAAATTTCTTTTTCTTCCCATAAATAAATTATATCATTTATTGACCAATCAGTCAAAAATATATTTGATGACGAAAAAAAATAATTACCTCTTGATTTTTCATTTCAAAACACTGTATACTAGAGATAGTTTAGAATCATTATAAACTAAGAAAGAGGAAAGTTATGCCAACTAATTTTATTGATACAGAAGTAACAGATTTTAAAGTGAATGCTTATCACGCAGGTGAACTCACAGAAGTGACCAAGCAAGATACATTAGGTAAGTGGGGTGTCTATTTCTTCTACCCTGCTGATTTTTCATTCGTATGTCCAACAGAACTCGGTGATTTAGCAGATCACTACGCTGCCTTCACTAATATTAACGCTGAAATTTACTCTGTATCAGAAGACAGTGAATTTGTACACAAAGCTTGGGCTGAAGCAACAGATACAATTGCTAAAGTTAAGTACCCTATGCTAGCCGATCCTGCTGGTAAACTAGCACGCTTCTTCAATGTTTTAGATGAAGATGCTGGATTGGCTTACCGCGCAGTATTTATTGTTGATCCTGAAGGTAAAATTCAGTCATACACAATCAATAATATGGGTATTGGTCGTAACGCTGAAGAAATTCTACGTACCTTAGAAGCTGCACAGTTCGTGGCCGAACATGGTGATCGCGTTTGCCCTGCTAACTGGCATCCAGGTGAAGACACAATTGCACCAAGTCTTGACTTAGTTGGTAAATTATAATTAAGGAGCCATGATGACAGAACCCCACATTTATGACACAATCATCATTGGTGGTGGTCCAGCTGGATTATCAGCAGGCATTTACGCTGGTCGTGCAACAATGGATACACTGATCATTGAAGGCGACCAAATTGGCGGCCAAGTAACAACAACCTCAACCGTCGCTAACTACCCCGCTGTCGAAACGATAGACGGTACAACGCTTGTTAATAAGATGAAACAACAGGCCACAGATTTTGGCGTCAAATTCACTTTTGATACCGTAGTTGATTATAATTTTGATCCCAAAGATATTAAAACGGTAACTGGTAAAACAACGACGTACCATGCACGTAGCATCATTATTGCTACTGGTGCCAAACCACATGAAATCGGATTCAAAGGTGAACAGGATTTTCGTGGTCGTGGTGTTGCCTACTGTTCAACGTGTGATGGTGAACTTTTCAGTGGTTTAGAAGTCTTTGTCATTGGTGGCGGCTATGCTGCTGCTGAAGAAGCTGATTATCTCACACGTTTTGCACGTCATGTCACAGTAGTTATGCGTTCTGATGATTTCACCTGCCCACCATTAACCGCTGACCGCGCACGTTTAAATCCAAATATTACTATCTGGCCAAATAGCGAGGTAAAATCAGTTACTGGACAAAATTATCTGACCGATGCTACTTTTATTAATAATAAAACACATGAAGAAACAAGCTATCATGTGACTAAAGATGATAATACGTTTGGTATGTTTATCTATGTTGGTACTGATCCACAAACTGAATTATTCAAAAACACCATCATACTAGATGATGACCAATATATTATCACAGACCAGCAAGGGCAAACCAATATTCCAGGTGTGTTCGCAGCTGGAGATGTGATCTCTAAACCATTACGTCAAATTGTAACTGCTGCTGCCGATGGTGCTAGTGCCGCAACAAGCGCTGAAATTTACGTTTCTGCGCAAAAGCATCGCCTGCATGTACCTATTACCCGGTCAACAGCTACTAAAAAAACCGAATCAAAACCAACATCTGGTCCTTCAAGCACAATATCTGACCATGATACCCAGCTACCAATGCATAAAGGTCAATGGTTTACCAATGAATTGGTACAACAACTACAACCAATTTTTGACAAACTGAATCATGATATTATTTTGCATCAATTGACTGACGCTTCAGAAAAAAGTCATGAATTGTCTTCATTTTTAACAGAATTTAGCCAATTGAGTCCGCACATGACACTGCAAATAGAAGCTGCTACAGATGAAATGTTAGACAAATGGCATGTGACACACCTCCCTAATTTCAGCTTAGTGTCGACTGACGGCCAACCAACTGGTATTAAATTTAGTGGTATTCCCACAGGTCATGAATTGAATTCATTGGTACTAGCTGTTTATAATATGGCTGGTCCAGGACAGACAATTGATACACAACTTATTGAACGTATTAAGCATTTGCCAAAAACACAAATTGAAATTGGCATATCATTGACTTGCCATTTCTGTCCAGACGTTGTGGCTGCTTGCCAGCACATTGCTGCAATTAACCCCAACGTGTCAGCAGAAATGATTGATTTACAACTGTTCCCAGAGTTACGTGAAGCCCATCATATTATGAGTGTACCAGCTATGCTGATTAATCAAAATGAAAATGTTATTTTTGGTAGTCAATCTTTGGAAGAAATTGTTACTGCTATTGAAACTGCTGGTTGATTAATCCGTAATCGTGTGATTATGAGATATTTCCAAAAGGCGGATGTTGATTAACTTATTGTTAGTCAACATCCGCCTTTCAGTTTTTTATTTTATACTTGGTCAATAAATTTTAAGACGATCTGATTAAATTCATTGGCCCCTTCAATATGTGGCATATGTCCAACGTCTGCAATCACATAACTTTCCCCGTACTGTGTTAACTCTGCTGATAACTGCGCATGTTCAGCGGACCATAATGGTGACTTATCACCCGCAACAAAAAGATGCGGTACATGCTCTCGTCTGACAACATCACGCCAATCTTGGACTATGCTATCTATGAGTAATGGTTCATTGTAAACAAAATCAAACGGTCGGTAGTTTTTACCAATTTGACGTTTAATATCAATAGGGATATCAACCTGAATTAATTTCGTTTGTGGTAATTGCTTTGCTACTGTGACAAGCGTACTGATATCAGCATCGAGCAATCCAAATGGCCAATTGCTATCACGTAACATTTTTGGCACCTGATCTTCGGTAATGACTGCACGTAGATTGTCATCCCCATACAACGAAATATAAGCCCAAATTGTACTAGCTCCCATAGAATGCCCCAACAAAATCGGTTGATTTAAATGCAAAAAACTTATTAATTCGGCTAAATCTTGCCCGTGCCGTGAAATACGCATACCATACGCAACCGAGGCACTCTCACCATGATTTCGCCGATCGTAAGTAATGACTTGCATACCAGCTGAAACAAGTGCCTTAATTTGTGATGACCAAGTTGCCTGATTACCTGAGTAACCTGCAATCAACACTATTGGTTGCCCTTCACCATAAATATGATAATCCAATGCAACACCGTCATTTGTTTTAAATTTTGCCATTTTAACCCACTACTATCTTAAACAAGCCAGCACAATCGTGCTGGCTTGTTTATTTTATATTATTATTAGATATGAATTGGCAAGCCATCGGCTAATTCTGCCGTATCCATAATTGCTTCTCCTAAAGTAGGATGTGGATGAATCGTTAGTGAAATATCAGTTGTCGTTAACCCATTTTCAATTGCCAACGACAATTCGGAAATCAAATCAGAAGCACTTGGTCCGACAATTTGAGCACCTAACAAAGCACGCGTACTTTTGTCACTAATTAGTCGAATAAAACCAACCGTATCATTCATTGAAATGGCACGACCATTAGCCGCAAACGGGAACTTTGCTATGTTCACATCTAAATTAGCGGCTTTTGCCGTTTCAGGTGTTTCACCTGTCGTTGCTAGCTCAAAGTGCGTATAGGCAACAGCCGGTAGTGAATAATGCAAATCACGAGCTTGTTTATCACCAGAAATCGCTGCTGCTGCAATTTTCCCTTGAAAACTAGCCTTATGAGCTAATTGCGGTCCAGCAGTAATATCACCTACAGCGTAGATATGTGGCACACTAGTTTGCATATTATTGGCAATCTCAATTAACCCATGATCTGTTAATTTTACATCAGTATTATTCAAACCAAGATTATCCGTATTAGCATGTCGACCAACAGCAACTAAGAGATAATCACCAGTAACTGTTTGTGATTCACCAGCCACTTCGTAAGTTAACGTCACACTATCATCTGTTTGCACTGCGGATTTAGCGGTAGCAGAAGTAATTATCTCACCACCCTGTTTCTTAAAATCATCCAAAACAGGTTTTGTCATTTCTTTATCAAAGCCATTAAGTGTGTGATCCAATCCTTCAACAATGGTAACTTGAGTACCAAGATTGGCATATACCCCACCTAATTCAGAACCAATAACACCGCCACCAACAATAATTAATTTTTTAGGGATTTCTTGCAGTGACAGGGCACCAGTTGAGTCAATAATGCGACCACTAAATACGAAACCAGGAATTTCTATCGGCCGAGATCCTGTGGCAATAATCGCATTATTGAATTGAAATAATTCATGCCCATCTTCTTGGACAACATTAATTGTTTCATTATCATTAAAAGTTGCTTCCCCTTTGATAATTTCAACCTGATGCTTTTTAAGCAACATTTCAACACCTGAAGTTAACGCATGGACAACTGTATTCTGTTTCCAGTCTTGTGTCTTAGACCAATCCAATGATGTCTCTGTCGTCTTTAATCCAAATGGCGTATCAGAAATTGCTTCACGATAATGGTGACCGACATTAATTAATGCTTTTGATGGTATGCACCCAATATTTAAGCAAACACCACCAATATTATCACGTTCAACCAAGGTCACTTTTTGGCCTAATTCTGCTGCACGAATAGCAGCTACATAGCCACCAGGTCCAGATCCAATGATTACTGTATCAATATCTCGTGCTTGTGCACCAACAACCATAATTAAACCTCCATCAACATATATGCTGGGTCAGCTAGCAACTGCTTTAAGTAATTCAGTGCTGTTTGTCCTAACATGCCATCAATCAAACGATGATCATAGCTTAGCGATAACTTCATATTTTGACCTACCGCAATTTCACCATTGTCATCAACAATAGGTTCTTTTACAATAGAACCTAGTCCTAAAATAGCCGCTTCATTCGTATTAATAATTGGTGTAAACCAAATACCACGTGCCGAACCTAAGTTAGAAATTGTAATGGTACCACCTTGCATCTGTTTTGGAGAAATCGAACCATCTCGTACTGCCTCAGCTAATGTCACAACCTCTTTGGCAATTGTTATAATAGATTTTTGATCAGCATGCTTAATTACTGGTACATACAAACCTGCTGGCGAATCCACAGCGATACCCATGTTCACATCTTCATGATAAACAATTTCGTGGCTTTCCATGTCAACACTGGCATTTAACTCTGGGAATTTCTTAGCAGTTGCTGCTAATGCTTTAATGGCATAAGCTAGATAAGTCAATCGAATACCATCTTCTTTGGCCTGTGCCTTAAATGTATTAC
Organism: Leuconostoc carnosum; assembly: GCF_014207505.1. Taxonomy (GTDB): domain Bacteria; phylum Bacillota; class Bacilli; order Lactobacillales; family Lactobacillaceae; genus Leuconostoc; species Leuconostoc carnosum. Next base: position 5,880 of record NZ_JACHGL010000001.1, on the reverse strand, counting down.
GATGTGCTACTAATTTGCTAACTTCAACTGTATCAAAGTTTGTAACTGCAGGAACAGTCGTATTTTGTGTTCCCATTGCTTTAGCAATAGCGCGACGAGTTGGGGTCATTGGTTGACGACCTTCACGTACTGTTTCCGGTATTTCCACAGCAATTTTAGTTTCTTCAGACGCGACTTCTGGTGCAATACTTACTGGTGCTTCAGACTCCGCATGATTAAACGTTTCAACATCGGAAAGCGTGACGTGACCATGGCGCCCTGTTGCTGGTACCTGAGTTAAGTCAATTCCTTTCTCAAAGGCTAAGTGACGTACCGAAGGCATCGCTAGCACGTGCCCATTAGCAGTTTTGACACTTTCAGTTGCCACAGGTTGTGTTTTTTCACTTGTTTGTGATGTCTGTGTATCTTCTACTGGCGCTGTTTCAGGTGATACAGACACTGTATCAGAGCTGACATTTTCAGCAGTTTCCGTTGCATCACTACCATCCCCATCAAATTCAATCAATGGATCGCCTACCGTGACCGTCGTGCCAGGTTCAACAAATAACTTGGTTACTGTTCCCGCATAAGGTGATAAGATTTCTTGAATCAATTTATCATTTTGAACTTCAGCGACAGAATCATCCATTGCAACTTGATCACCGACTTTGACTAACCATGACGTGATATCGCCTTCAGCCATACCTTCGCCTATATCAGGCATTTTAAAAATTTCAGTCATAATTAACAACCTCCAATGCTTTGGCCACAATGTCATCAGCTTTAATCATCCAATCATTTTCTGCTTGTCCAAAAGGATATACAGAATCTGGTGCTGCAACACGACCAATTGGTGCTTTCAAACTTAGTATAAAGCGTTCTGAGATTTCAGCCATCACATTTGCCCCAATACCTGCCATTCGTTGTGCCTCTTGGACAACAACAACACGACCAGTCTTTTGAATGGTTTGACCAATAGCTTCAATATCCAATGGTGATACTGTCCGTAAATCAAGAACCTCAGCTTCAATATCTTGTTTGGCTAGTTCATCAGCGGCTTTGACAGCTACCGGCACACCGCCACCGTAAGAAATGATTGATAAATCTTTACCTTCCCGTACAATTGCGGCTGTATCTAGAGGCGTTGTGTAATATCCTTCAGGAACTTCTCCCTTAACTGAACGATACAAATGCAAATTCTCCAAGAATACCACAGGATCATTGGATTCAATTGAGCTGAGTAATAGTCCTTTCGCATCAGCTGGATTAGCGGGCATCACAACACGAATCCCTGGTACTTGGGCTACAATGCCTTCAAGATTGTCAGCATGCATTTCAGGCGTCTTAGTACCACCACCATAAGGAGAACGTACCACGATTGGGAAGTTACGTGTGTTGTTAAAACGAAAACGATTACGTGCCATTTGCCCAGCAATTGAATCCATCACTTCAAATAGGAAACCAAAAAACTGAATTTCCATAATTGGACGATAGTTTTGTGTTGTCAAACCAATAGCTAACCCACCAATACCTGATTCAGCTAAAGGTGTATTGAACACCCTATCTTCACCATGTTTTGCTTGTAACCCATCAGTTGCACGGAATACACCACCGTTCTCACCAACATCTTCACCAAAAATAAGAACATCTTTGTCTTTTTCTAATGCCAAGTCCATCGCTTCACGGATGGCATCAATATAGCTCTTCACAGCCATGTTATTTTCCCTCGCTTTCAAACTTAGCAATTTGTTCTTTCATTGCATACCCAGGTACTTCAAGCGTATTCTTAATGAAATTAGAAATTTTCTGTTTATCAACTTTATCAGCAATTTTGATTTGCTCATCAATTAATGTATTGACTTCAGAAATGTAAGCATTTTCTTTATCTTCATCCCAAATACTTTTTTCTGTCATAAACTGACGCATACGAATGAGTGGTTCTTTCTTCCACCATGCATCAATATCTTCTTGCTTACGATAACGTAATGGGTCATCACCAGCTGTTGAATGTGCTTCTAACCGGTTAGTTAAGGTTTCAATCAGCACCGGTCCGTTCCCACTAACTGCCCAAGCACGTGCTTCTTTAGCGACAAGATAAACCGCAAGAGGATCATTACCATCTACCACAACGCTAGGTACACCAGCTGCCCAACCTTTTGCAGCTAAATGTGGCGCTGCTGTTTGTAACGCTCTCGGTGTTGAGATAGCATAGCCATTATTTTGTACAAAAAATACAGCATTAGCTTTATAGGCACCAGCAAAATTGATTGCCTCGTAAAAGTCACCTTGCGAACTACCACCCTCACCAGTATAAGCATAAGCAACAGCATCCTTTTGCCGTTTCTTTAGTCCCAAAGCAATACCAGTAGCTTCAACATATTGTGCACCAATAATAATTTGTGGCATCCAAGAATTAACAGGTTCACCTTCTTCGGTTGTAAATTCATTTCCTAAGGCGTGACCTCTTGACCATAAGATAGCTTTCCAAATCGGCCACCCCTTGGCAACAATCTGAGGAATATCACGGTACCCAGGCATTAACCAATCATCATGATTGAAAGCATAAGACGATGCCATTTGTGATGCTTCTTGCCCTGCTGTTGGTGCAAAGAATCCAAATCGCCCTTGTTTGGCTAGTTTTGTGGATCGAATATTTAATTGACGACTTAATAGCATACGTTTCATAATATTGATCAAATCATCATCTGACAAATCGGCTCTCTTCAATGCCTCCTCATCAACAATATCTCCATTATTATTTAAAATACTTAGAACCGGAAACATATCATTTTGTGCTTTTAATTGCTTGGTAAAATCGAGAATTGTTTCATTATTTACAGTTATATCAGCCATTAGTTTTTACCTCATCCTTCTGGAAAAATGTTTCTAATAATTCGCTCGTCGTAATGCTACCAAAATATTGACCATCTTTATTATCTTCTAGAACTCTAGTAATCACCTCACGTTTAAACGGTATACCAATTAGATCGGATTTCATTTCACGCCAATCACGCACACCAAGAAAATCACCTGTGAAATTAATATCTGTGATGAACCCATTATCCACATCAATTTGAACATTAATGCTACCGCCATTATACTTAGCGTGATTGTTGTACATGAAATTGGGACTTTTACCATAATTCCAAGCCCACTGTGAGAACTTTTCATCGCGTAGTTTTAAAATGTCTGCTTTTTGCTCAGGCGTTAATTCAAATTCGCCATCTCGCCCTTCATCAGTTAAGTAATACATTAATTTGTTAATAAACTCATCAATCGTTAAATTTGCCGGTGCGTAGTCCTTAATATTACCAACACGAGCACGCACGGACTTAGCCGCTTTTGAAATAAATTTCTCATCCGCAACATTTAAAGAACGAACCATCGCATCAACATCAATATCCCAAAGCAAGGTGCCATGATGCATGAGATAACCACCTGCATAACGTTGGGCATTTCCAGACACTTTTTTTCCGGCAATTTCTAAATCATTTCGGCCAGAGATTTCAACATTTATTCCAACAGACTTCAAAGCATCGGCCATTGGTTGAACGAATTGATGAAAGTCAACAGTTGCGCTGCTAGCCACTGGAACAAAGAATGTAAAGCAAATATTACCTAAATCGTGGTAAACAGCTCCCCCACCTGACACACGACGAACAACTTGAACATCATGTGAATCTATATAATCAGAATTCACCTCTGCAAATGTATTTTGATTTTCACCAATAATAACAGCACGTTTGTTCTGCCACAATGAAAAGACAGGTTGTTCTGGTTTTAAATTTTTTAACAACCAGGCATCCATAGCGATATTCGTATAGGCATCCTGGTTAAAATACTTAATATATTGCATACTGTTCTCCTTCTGCAAGCGCTTACATTACACTATTAATTATACGCTTGTTTTCTGAAAATAACAGCCTCTCATATATACTTCAAATATAATTAATAACAGTATAAATTGATTTTAGTTTATTGTAATAAAAAAACTGAAGTCGAAATATTCAACTTCAGTTTAAGACACTTATTTTGTTGTTTTTCCTTGGTATTGATTATAGCCACCACGTAAAATAAAAATTTTATTTTTATCATATCCCTGTTTTTTGAGGGACTTGCTAGCACGAGTGACCTCTTTTAAACGGTCATCATACAAAAAAATGTCGCGATCTTTACGCAAACCAGATTTTCCTTGAGTGAAATTAACTGATGGAATACTTCTAGCACCCATAATGTGTGACCGCTTGTATGCTGATAATTCACGAACATCAACAATTTGGCCGTTTTCTTCAGTTATGCGTTTCGCAAACTCATCTGCTTTAACCAAATTACCTGTTTTTTTGGCAGTTAAAAAAATCCACAACCAACTACCACCAGCAAACAAAATCCACAATACAATAACTAATATCACACTAACCAATAAATTCATACAATACCTCTTCTAATAAATTGAACTCTTATATTATAACAAAAAAAACGCTTGATTTGCGCTTTTAAAATATATCTTTAATTTGTTGTAAAGCATCACTACTCATGACCTTCTCAGCATGCTCATATAATACATCACTTTGAATTGTGCTTTCTTTAGCAAACTCTATTGCTAAAGCCTTCTGTATTGATATTACATCTGAAGTAACTCCAGCTGGAAATTTCAACGTAAGATAGAAAACATTGTCATAGCGATATAAATTTGATAAAATTTCACTGTCTGAAATGACATACGCTACGGAAATAGCTGACTCAAATTCTGGTAGTTCCAAAGTGATAATAGTAGCCGCAGCAGATGAATTTGCCGTTTGAACATTCTCTGCTACTTTTTTATTCTCATCCGAATTTTTTAGTTCTGTACGTCGTTCTTCAGATAATTCATCAACTTTATCAGACTTATTTTTGGCATAAGCCATCAAATTATTGATGACATCGCCGACTTCATTATCATCGTCCAGTTTAGAAATAAAGAGTTCTAAACCATTACGATTGGGCAAAATTTGAAAAGTAATTTGATCATCCTCTTCGAAGTCATGCTCAGTATCAACTTCCGAAAGAATATTGTAGAAAAAAGATTCGATTCTATCGTGATTTTCTAACAATTCCATTACCGAAACACCACGCTCTTTAAGATCAGCATTTTCAATCATAACACGAATTGTATTGTCATTAATGCGTTCCATTTCCATAATATAACCCCACCTTTCTTTCACATTACAAAATAAGTATATGTAAGTGATATAGAAAACTTGAATTCTTTTAATTTTCCTCGATCACCAAATTTTTTGTTTGTTCCCGAAAATCTGATCTCATAGTAGCTAAAACTAATTCACGTTGGCGAACCTCTCGAGGCAAAAATTGTCGAATGTCATCATCATTATAACCAACTTGAATTCGACTATCATCCATCATAATTGGTCGCTTTAATAAAGATGGATGTTGTACTACTAAATCAATAAATTCATTAGTAGAAACAGTATTAAAATCTAAATTCAACTGTGAAAAAGCTTTTGATCTTTTTGATATTATTTCTTCTGTACCATCTTCCGTAAGACGCAGTATTGCCTTTACTTCATCAGCACTTAATTTATCTTTTTTTACATTACGTTCTACATATGCAATGTTGTGACTTTCTAACCACTGTCGAGCTTTGCGACAAGAAGTGCAACTTGGTGATAAAAACAATGTAACAACCATACTCGCGCTACCCTCCTTAAACTAGAAACTGAATACTCCAATTATAACAAATTTCTAGGGAAAAGTATATAAAGCTCATAGTACAGCAAAAAAGAATGTTATTTAAAACATTCTAAATTAAACCTATGTACGGCACCGCATCTTCCTATCCTCGCAGCCAGCGATCCGGCAACTACTTTCGGCGTGATAGAGCTTAACTTCTGTGTTCGGGATGGG